>SUXW01000013.1:0-39810 GCA_015060765.1 Bacteroides sp. | reverse complement strand
TAAAATCAATTACTTTTCATCCGAAAAACAAAACGAAGACGTAAAATCAATTACTTTTCATCCGAAAAACAAAACGAAGACGTAAAATCAATTACTTTTCATCCGAAAAACAAAACGAAGACGTAAAATCAATTACCTTTCACTCGAAAAACAAATCATTCAACCTTTGTCAATACTACATTATTGGGAACAGAAAAACCAATGGGTTTTACTTCCGGACAATCTTCGCATCCCTCGGTTGCTCGCCAAATACCCAATTCTTCATTTATTTCCCATTTTAGTTTATTTGGGGTAAGCAATGTAAGATTCCCACCCGAAATGCCTTTACCGTCAAAATGCCTTTTACGCTGGTCGTAAAATTTAAAACCAAATTTATTTGTACAACCATACATTTTTATCGCTCTTATATATATATGTTGCAAAGGCAAATTATATTCCAAAGCCCCATTGAATGTATCATTAACAGACGTATAATCATCTATCATTTTTCCATTCACACTCAAAGAATAGCCACCAAATATATATGTACTTTTAGAAGTTATATTATTATAAAAATCATTTATATATTTCCCTTCTTTCAATACAATAGTAAAAACAGTATCATTATTCTCATATCTCCAAATTCCGACAAAATCATTGACTGTATATGCTTGTCCAAATACATTGTTGGATAAAATTACGATTGTTATAAAAATAAATATAATTCGTTTCATCATCTAATTACAATTGAGGTTCGACAATTCATTATTAACAACGTCCTTGGCTTCCCATGATTGGTAAATACAGCGAGTCACCTTACTTCATGTCTCCAAGCACGTAATATATAATTGCGTCTTTTCCCTTCTTCTGTAGGTGTAAACCATACATTGTTCTTCAATTCGACTTCTATCTGTCGATATACAGAAATAGGAATCGTTGCGAACGGATTGAAATTAGGGAATTGAAATTCCACTTCAGAAATCCGTCCTGTATCAGAATTTACATATAACAATATCGTTATAGCACGATTCTTTATCCGTTCTTTTTCCTCTTCAGGAAAAGAGGTATTGATAATCGAAATACATTTTAATCTTGTCCAATCATCAGATTCCAATTGCTCACCCCCGTTTTGATTTTCCTCAATGGAAATTTGTTTTCCGGTATATCTATCATAGTGATCAACATAGGTATATTGATTGTCTTTATTATATAAAGTTACCCAACGAGTGTTTTCATCAACATCACATTGGTAGATATAACCATCTTCATTGAATGTTTTATCCTTCAAATAATAATTCGTTTGTGCACATATAAATGATACGTACAAATTGTAGATTAAGATTAATGCTATTCTTTTCATAAGCAATTAATTGTTAGCGTTCACCAATGATAGCATAATAAGAATTACCCCATAAAACATACAAGAACTACGCATTCATACAACATTTTACTGCAAAACCTTTGTCAATACCACATTATTGGGAACAGAAAAACCGATGGGACTCACTTCCGGACAATCTTCGCATCCCTCTATTTCGAACCAAATACCAGCTTCTTCATCTATCTCCCATTTCAGTCTATTTGGGGTAAGCAATGTTAGATTCCCACCCGAAATGCCTTTACCGTCAAAATGCCTTTTACGTTGGTCGTAAAATATAAAACCATATTTATCCATACGACCATATTTTTTTATCGCATTAATATATATATGCTGAAGAGATGGATTACTGCCCAAATTCCAATCAAATGTATCATTAACGGACGTATAATTGTCTATCATTATTCCATTTACTTGCAAGGAATACCCTCCAAATATATATGTTTTCTTTGAAGTAATATTATCATAATAACTATTTGTGTATTTCCCTCTTTTCAATACAATAGTAAAAACAGTATCATTACTTGTATATCGCCAAGTACCTACAAAATCATCTACAGCTTGACTGTAAGAACAGAGCACAACAAACGAAAACAAAAATAATAATATTCTTTTCTTCATAATATTACCTATCAAGAAAAACAGGAGAACCGTTGACGCAAAGATAAGGCCATTACGAATAAAGTGTTTATCCATGTACATAATTTTATCATTATTAACGATGTGCCATTCCAATAAAAATTCTCCATAAAGCGTGCAATCATCTATAGTAACTTCAACTATTTCATGAGCTATTCGCTTGAAGGCTTTAAAGTATACAAGAATTCCTCGACTTCGCGTCTTGCATTGATAGTAAACGAATTGTTTACCTTAACAGTTTGAGACAATATTCGATGAGCCATGTCTATGGCTTTTGCTGTATCCCCTTTTTCTTTGTACAAAATCCAAAGGTTATATTGGGGAAGCATACGAGCCGGAACCATATCCGTAGCTGTTCTCAATATATTTTCCGCACTTTCCCATTCTCCTATCCTTTTATAGTATTTGCCCAAAAGTACATAGGTTTCCGAATTTGGAATAATCTGTTGGAATTCATCCATTCTCCGACGTTCCGATGAATTCATTATCATCTTTCGAAGAAAAGTTATATTATAAGTCACATTGGTTTTCAGTTTCGGATAGCAAGACCATAGTTTTTCTGCTGAAACAGAATCTTCCATCTCTTTATAAACATTCCATTCCTTATGCACGTTCCCATAAAAAAGAATCTGATTAAAGGAAAGGATTGAAGCAATCCCGCAGATAAATATAATAACCATTTTTAACCGCCTGGTCAAATTAAGACAATACAAGATTGGTGTCCGGACAACACCTATAAGCAGCGGAAATATGAATAATAACGGGAATATATCTACCGGATATGAAAAGAAGGCAAAAGTCCACCATACCAACAAGCCACATAAAGCAACCCTTTGGTTCTTTCCATACCAACAAGTTACAACTGCAACTACTAAAGCAAACAACAAACCGACGCACCCCATTTCAACCGTCAGATGAAGCGGCTCATTAAAGGCATAAATTGTATTATCGGCAATTATCATTTCACCGGGATTCTGTTGCCCTTCAAAATATTGCGCCTGATATAACATATATTGATGTGGATAGGAAGCGAAACCGTGTCCTAATATAGGTTTGTCTATAACCATTTCTTTAGCCACATTCCAAATCAACAGACGTGCTCTGGCTGAAAGTGGACGATAATTATAACATGCTATTCCGCACAAAATGATTATTATACTCCCCCAGACAACAAGTGACTTTCTCCTTGTTTTTATAGCAAAGAAAAATAGAAGACCCACAATCAAACCCAACCAAGCAGCCCGTGAATCGGCCAAAATCATACCAATTATAAGGAACAGTATAATCAAGAAATGCATGATTATTGAGTTTCGACTATTATTCGACATATTCAACAATTGTATTTCCACCATCAGACAAACCGCCAAATATCCTCCCAATGGTCCGGGATTACCCAAATGCCCTGTTATAACAAAATAAGTATGCTGACTTTCTATCCAACCTATCTGTTGCAGAATGGCAGTAACAGCTTCTATCAATCCTATAAAGATTACAAGGTAAAAAAGTCTTTTGGTTTCGGGCATCATTCTGACCAGCAGATAAGTTCCTCCCACCGCTCCCCATTTACATACATCCGACGCCTCAACATACGTATTGTTCATAACCCAATGCATCAATACATAGAAAGCAAACATGCCCAAGCATAAGTCAAGAACAGATAGATACCATCGCTTACACTCATTAACCGCCCAAGCAAAACATATAGAAACCAATATAAAAACAAATGCGTAGTTCATTTCACGATCATAAGGGAACATCCCAATGCTACCACCAAAAGAAAATAGCATAATAAGAATTACCCCATAGAAAAGAAAAGAACTACGCATTTATACAACATTTTACTGCAAAACCTTTGTCAATACTACATTATTGGGTACAGAAAAACCGATGGGACTCACTTCCGGACAATCTTCGCATCCCTCTATTTCACTCCAAATACCTGCTTCTTCATCTATCTCCCATTTCAGTTTATTGGGGGTAAGCAAAGTTAATGATCCTCCAGAAATACCCGTACCGTTAAAGTGTTTTTTACGTTGGTCATAAAAAATGAAACTACAGTAATTGGAATAATCTTTTAATACTGAGCCATAAATGTATATTTGTTGCAGAGATGGATTATATCCTTTCTTCTTATCGAATACCGAATTTATATAGGTGTAATTATCTATCTCTTTTCCTGCTATAACCATAGAATAACCGCCAAAAACTTGCCATTCAAAAATAGAACTTTTACTTCTTCCATTGTTAATGCAACCCTCTATGAGTACAACCGTAAATACGGTATCATTATTCTCATATTTCCATGCACCTACATAATCGTTTATGGTATATGCCTGAGCTAATGACACATAAGAGTAAAATAATAATATAAGAGTAAATATTGCTTTCATTTTACATATTTATTTAATTACATTCAATATTAGTTAAGATGTCTTTTTGAAGTTCGACATCAGTTTCTATCTTTTTACCTTCCCATTCTTCCCAATCAAGTCCATTGTATTCTTTGAACATAATAGAAAGCCCTGTTTCTTGTTTATTAAGAAAATTTATAAGATATTTGAGCCTCTCTTCCATGGACATGACTTTGTTTGTGTTATTAATTAACTTTTCGTAATCTAATTCTATGTCATCATTAACATTTGAATCTCCCATGTCATTGCAAAATGCATAAAATTTAGTTACAGAGGTAATTACAAACGAAATACAACCAGAGCATGAAGTTATACCGTATGTAAAATTTTCAAAATCAGAGACATATCCTTCTCTTACTTTTTGGCATACAACTTCTAAATCAGCAAATGAAGGATATACACTTCCAGAAGGATGAGTATGATACCATTCCACAATATTTTTATCCGTTATCTCACTCCAAGTGTAAGATACACTATTGGCCGTTTTCTTGTTCGGTTCATGATAGGTACCATTTTTAGTTTTTATCCAGCCGTCTTCAGTCGCAATATATCCGTTTTGCATTTCATCAAACAATTCGGTTATCCTATTATTGAGGGAAGTATTCCCATTCAGCAACTGCTTGACAGAACATGGATCCGCTTCCTCCGGTTCGCATATACAAGGATTACTATTGCATTTACTACATTTATTGTCATTATTATTAGAACCACCACCTCCACCACCGGAGCCTCCACCATCAGGGAAATACTCATACCTGCAAGTTGTATACGATTCCATATGACCACCCGTATAATCACACTCATTCTCATGAAGTTCGCCATTGGAAATATAACCGGTACAACGGTAGTCCTCAACCCAATAATAATCAGTATAGCAGACCTCCCTATAACCACGGGAACCAACAGGAGCGATAGAATCATTATCAATATAGACGGAATCCGCAGTAACAACGGTTGTCTTTACTCCCGATTCATAACCGTTACCCGATATGAATTCTCCATCTAATGTATAATACATTATCACACCCGAGAACTTGTCAATTCCTTGGTGGTTTAACGTTATCTTCTGGGACCGGCGGTGGCTTTTACGGCGATATCCATCACTACAAGTCACACGAGCTACCGTATAGGAAAAGCTGCCGTCTTCCAATTTCTCGACCAACAAATTGTAATTGGTGTTGATCTGTTTCTTTTTCTGTTTGATGCTGTCCAATTCTGACAAGTCTTTCAAGCGTGTAACGATGGTCAAGGGAGCTTCAATGGGGATTTCAAGCAGTTCCTTACCATCAATCTCAAGAAGCTGTCCGGCCTCCCAGACAGGTAAGGCAAGCAGCTCTTCATCGGCACTCCTCCCCTTTACCGGAGAATAGAGATGAAAATACTTTACGTTAGTATTGAAATCATTCATGGCTTCGTCAACAAACAAGGACGTTCTCAACAATTCCTTATCGCCCGTATGAGGTGAATCATCCAGACAACCTATCAAGAAAAACAGGAGAACCGTTGACGCAAAGATAAGGCCATTACGAATAAAGTGTTTATCCATGTACATAATTTTATCATTATTAACGATGTGCTATTCCAATAAAAATTCTCCATAAAGTTTGCAATCACCTATAGTAGCTTCAACCTCATATTCTCCAGCATCAATAGAAGGGAGCATCAAGATGTAGGGTTGTTCGGGATGAACGGCAAAACTTTCCGTACAGACCACATCACCGGACGAATCACGAATCACAACGACAGCGTCATACAGACCCGCAGAAGAGAAGACAAGGATATTGTCGCCCGTATACTCCATTGTCATTTCAGGAACAACCGAGCGTCTGTCCTCATACTTGACTCTCGGTTTCAACTTGATGGGACTGCTTGTAGCAGCCAACAAAAACATGCAGCAAAGCACTGCTGCAAATGCAAATACGACTCTTTTCATACTTTTGAACTTTAAATTGTTTTTCAACGCAAAAAAGAGGGATATTTAAACAAATCGGATATTTTTCAGTGTGCATTTTGTGTGCATTTCATTGTAGATAACAAAACATACCGTTGCAGGTTACAAACCAACCGGAAACCTTTATTTCATGAACTATTCGTTTGAAGGCTTTAAGGTATACAAGAATTACTCCATAGAAATACGCATCTATACAACATTTTACAGCAAAGCCTTTGTCAATACCACAAGCCTACACATTGGCTTTCACTAATGAAATACAATTTCATCGTTTTCCACCGTAAAAATCCGTTCTTCTTTTCCTTCCGTCAAGTTCTGCAACCAATATAAGGCTTTACTTGGAACGTGATGAAATGTAATGTCTTGCCCCAACGCTTCTTTTGTATCCACTTCCACCCAACCTGTTTCATCAAAATAGAGCAGCCTATATAAATGTCCGGGAATGATGCCATTATAATCTGTTCTGGGTAAATAACGGGCCTCTTTCAGAGCAACCGGTTTGCCTAAATCCACACCAACCCAGCCAAGATAGTTCTGATAAGTCAAAGGATTGTTATCAAAGGCCTTATCGCTATACCCTCCTTTCCCCGAGAACATTGGTGTACCTTGTATAATATCTCCATTGGGTAATACAAATTGCAATTCGGCAAGTGTTATGGGGCGTCCGGCTTTTGAAATCCGCCAATAACGGTATTTCTTTATATCATTTACCGGAAGAGAGCACCAATTCAGTTCCGCATTAACGCCATTGATTTGGGACAAAGTATCTGTTTCCGTAAAATCAGCATGATTCGAAGCTTCGAGTACACAACCCTCCAACGATTTTCCCCAGTATATTTTGGAATAGGTCAAGGGGTATTTACGGTGTAATGTAACGGATATTCTTCGGGTATGGTCGGGCACAAATTCTTCAACACTTCCGTTTCTGTCTACATAAAAAGGATGACCAACGCCCTTCATCCCACCTCCCTGATAACATACCGGCAGGTAAACGACATTTCTTCCTACATAGCGAAACAGTCCCTTTCCGTTTTCATACTTACTCCAAGCTATCGGTTTCCACTCCAAATCATTGAATACTGCCAGATACAAATATTTAGGCAAAAGATTATCCAACTTCCGTTTTACGTTTATCTCGATGTCGGATACGTTCATGTATTTTGCTGTTACATCCTTCAAAAAAGGATTTTGGAAAAGGCTTGGGATACTGTCAACACCATCGGGAACGGGCATAGGTTGATGTGAATAGGTCATGCGATAAACTTTACCCGCAAGCTGATTTAGCGGTTCACAAAAATTCTCGTCCTTGAAAACAGGATCGTGAATCACCCGCCAATAATGCCGTCCGTTACGTGTAGGCCAATTCGGAACAAAATCGATGGTAGAAGGAACACCCGCACTACGCATACCGAGTACATCATAATAGCACATGTCAAGACAGTCCATTGTATGTTCACCCCCTTCAAAATTACCGGTATTCAATCTCGGGAAATATTTGCTTTCTGACTTTTCTACTTCTGCACGGAAAAACAACCTCACTTCTTCGAGCAGTCGGGGCGTATATCCGTACATGCTCATTTCTCGTATTATATTTTCTCTTATATGCTGTTGGTTTGTATCTTCTTCCAAAATCAAAGGTTCGTCACCTAATCTGTATGGAAGAAGATATTCACAAAAATCTTCAAACGAACAGGTGACCAACCACGGGGTTTGTTGCCACATCTTTATGCTTCGGTTGATGTGTGCAATCAGGAAGTCTGCTTTTATTACTTTTATATCCTCTATTTTCTTTTTGTCACCGGTTACAATATTATCGTTATGCCATGGAATGGAATATACTACTTTCTTTACCGTGGATGGCATATTGGGATGAATGGAATCCATTGTTTGGCTATATTGTTCCAACTCTTCGCTTTGCCAGCTGTAATGTCCCGGCATATGGGTTATCAGAAATTGAGCAGCCTTCAGATGCAGACTGTCTGTTTCTTTTTGAGAAAAGTATTGCAAGACTCTTTCCAATTCTTCCCGATTTTTACCGCTTTGTTGCAGTGCTTCTCCCAGCCTGCTCCTTGTAAGGGAGCAGGACTGGAAAAATAAAATACAACTGAATAAATATAAGCACTTCATAATCAGCCATCTTAAAGGATAACTCCTTTTTAATCGCCATTAAAATTCAATACTATTCCAAGTAAAGATATATGTCAGTTTTCTTCCATCATCAGTAAGATTATAAAAGAGTTGATCCTTTATTTGCAATTCCATTTTTCGATAAGTGGATACTGGTATACTCGCAAAGGGACCAAGATTACTAAAACTAAACATCACATCATCCACTTTGCCGGTAGTCGAATTGATATGAAGCATTAATGTAAATTCACGTCCTTTCACCATGTCTTTTTCCATAGACGTTAGTGTACTATTGGCGATGGTGCTCATTTTTTTTTCAGAATCCAACCAACTCTCTTCATCGTATGATTCTATATAGCCATATTCAGGCTGAAAAAAAGGACTTCCGTCAACTTTATATTTAGGAGAACGACCAACCCATTGATTATCCTGATTATATAGTTGTACCATTATGCCTATGACATCAGCTTGGTAGGTATAACCATCTTCATTGAATGTTTTATCCTCCAAATAATAATTCGTTTGTGCACATATAAATGATACGTACAAATTGTAGATTAAGATTAATGCTATTCTTTTCATAAGCAATTAATTGTTAGCGTTCACCAATGATAGCATAATAAGAATTACCCCATAAAACATACAAGAACTACGCATTCATACAACATTTACTGCAAAACCTTTGTCAATACTACATTATTAGGTACAGAAAAACCAATGGGACTCACTTCCGGACAATCTTCGCATCCCTCTATTTCACTCCAAATACCAATCTCTTCATCTATTTCCCATTTCAGTTTATTGGGAGCAAGCAATGTAAGAAACCCACCCGAAATGCCTTTACCGCCAAAATGCCTTTTACGTTGGTCGTAAAATGTAAAAACATATCCATTCGTATTATCATGCATTTTCATAGCTTCAATATAAATACGTTGTAAAGATGGATTATAACCCAAATCCCAATCGAGCGTATTGTTTACAGAGGTAAAATCGTCTATCAACGTTCCATTTATTCTTAAAGAATAACCACCAAAAATAAATTTCCTTATAGGAAGATTACCAAAATCAAAATTTATATATTTCCCTTCTTTCAATACAATAGTAAAAACAGTATCATTATTCTCATATCTCCAAGTACCGACAAAATCATTGACTGTATACGATTGTCCAAATACATTGTTGGATAAAATTACGATTGTTATAAAAATAAATATAATTCGTTTCATCATCTAATTGCAATTAAGATCTATCAATTCATTGTTAACAACGCCCTCACTTCTCATGATTGATAAATACAACGAGTCACCTTACTTCATGCATCCAAAACAAATAAATATAATTCAAATTTTTACCCGCTTCAGTAGGTATAAACCAAACATTCTCTTTTAATCCCAACTCAATATCACGATATACGGGAATCGGAACATCTTTATATGGAAACCATGTAGGGAATGAAAACTCCACGTCTACAATTTTCCCCGTTGTAGAATTAATATATAGACCGACAATCATAGACTTTCCTGCAAACTTTGATTTGTCTTGTCCGAAAAAGGCTTCATTTACAATCGAAAAGCACTTAGGCCGTGTCCATGTGTCATCTTCTAATTGTTGTTCTGAATATCGTAAAGGAGGCCGTTCGTCTGTCGTTGTATATATCAATTCATTGTATATAAAAGTATTGTCTTTGTTGAATAGAGTAATGATTCCTGTTTTTTCTACTAAATCACATTGATAAATATAATTGTCACCATTGTAATAAGTAGTAACAGGTTCCGCATTCTGTCCCAATAACACTGATACATTTAATAAAAATGTCAGTAAAAAAAATAAAATATATTTCATAATCAACATCCTTTAGTTAACACCTTAAGATTTATAAAATTATCAATCCCTATCCTTTCTTTATTTAATATATAATCTTTATATTCTTTATCTTTTCTCCATGATTCAATAATGGCATTACATTGTTCGTTTAACAGTTCCTCTGCTATTCCATTAATTAAATTCCCATTACTATCGATATACCATGCTAATCGAGCTATTTCTTTCAATCTTGATTCTTCTATTTTCTTTTTGTCACCGGTTACAATATTATCGTTATGCCATACCGTGGATGGCATATTGGGATGAATGGAATCCATTGTTTGGCTATATTGTTCCAACTCTTCGCTTGGCCAACTGTAATGTCCCGGCATATGGGTTATCAGAAATTGAGCAGACTTCAGATGCAAACTGTCTGCTTCTTTTTGAGAAAAGTATTGCAAGACTCTTTCCAATTCTTCCCGATTTTTACCGCTTTGTTGCAGTGATTCTCCCAGCCTGCTCCTTGTGAGGGAGCAGGACTGGAGAAATAAAATACAACTGAATAAATATAAGCACTTCATAATCAGCCATCTTAAAAGATAACCCCTTTTTAATCGCCATTAAAATTCAATACTATTCCAAGTAAAGATATATGTCAGTTTTCTTCCATCATCAGTAAGATTATAAAAGAGTTGATCCTTTATTTGCAATTCCATTTTTCGATAGGTTGGCACAGATATGTTGACCCAAGAATTACGATTGCTGAAACTAAACTTTACGTCATCTACTTTTCCCGTTGTAGAGTTAATATGAAGCTCAATATAGAGCTTACTTCCTTTGACTGAGTTTTGTTCAGCAATAGTCAATGCTCCTTTGATTATAGAATTCATCTTATTTTCTGAATCCGCCCAACTGTCATTATCGTATAAATCAATATATCCATATTCGGGTTGAACGAATATGGTGCCATTTGATTTATACATAGGATAGCTACCTATCCACTGATTGTCTTGGTTGTAAAGTTCAACAAATCCAGAACTGAGTACGTCTATTTGGTATATATAGTCATCTTCATTGAATGTTGTACTTTCGGTATAGTAATTGGTTTGTGCACATAAAAAAGACAGGCACAAATTGTAGATTAAGATTAATGCTATTCTTTTCATAAGCAATTAATTGTTAGTGTTCACCAATGATAGCATAATAAGAATTACCCCATAAAACATACAAGAACTACGCATTCATACAACATTTACAGCAAGACCTTTGTCAATACTACATTATTGGGAACAGAAAAACCAATGGGTTTTACTTCCGGACAATCTTCGCATCCCTCTATTTCGAACCAAATACCAGCTTCTTCATCTATCTCCCATTTCAGCTTATTGGGAGCAAGCAATGTTAGATTCCCACCCGAAATGCCTTTACCGTCAAAATGCCTTTTACGTTGGTCGTAAAATATAAAACCATATCCATTCGTATTATCATGCATTCTCGTAGCTTCAATATAAATACGTTGTAAAGATGGATTATAGCCTAAATTCCAATCGAACGTATCATTTACAGAGGTAAAATCGTCTACCAATACTCCATTTATTCTTAAAGAATAACCGCCAAATATACATTTCAATGAAGCATAAATAGAAAGATCATAATTTACATATTTCCCTTCTTTCAATACAATAGTAAAAACAGTATCATTATTCTCATATCTCCAAGTTCCGACAAAATCATCTACTGTTTGACAGTAAGAACAGAGCACAACAAACGAAAACAAAAATATTAATATTCTTTTTTTCATAATATTACCTATCAAGAAAAACAGGAGAACCGTTGACGCAAAGATAAGACCATTACGAATAAAGTGTTTATCCATGTACATAATTTTATCATTATTAACGATGTGCTATTCCAATAAAAATTCTCCATAAAGTTTGCAATCACCTATAGTAACTCAACTTCATATTCTTTCTATACTTTTGAAATTTAAATTGTTTTTCAACGCAAAAAAGAGGGATATTTAAACAAATCGGACATTTTTCAGTGTGCATTTTGTGTGCATTTCATTGTAGATAACAAAATATACCGTTGCAGGTTACATATAATACATTGCATTCCTTTTTTATCATTTATATTTGCAAAAAATCAACAAAAAGGCGATGAAAAGGGCATTTATTATATTTTCCTTCATTTTACTGTTCTTCATAAGTTCTTGTAAGGAGAATGGATTTCCTACCATTCTGAAAGAAGCAAACGATTTGGCCAACACCCATCCCGACAGTGCCATAAATCTGCTCCAGACATTCGAAGTAGAAAGCAAGAACTACTCCAAGGATATACAGATGTATTACAAACTGCTTTGTATCAAAGCGAAAGACAAAGCCTATATCATCCATACAACCGACAGTTGCATTCTCGCCATTGTAGATTATTATACTCAAAAAGGGGACAAAGAGCATTTACCCGAAGCCTTTTACTATGCAGGAAGAGTGTACAGGGATTTGGGGGATGCACCAAGAGCTATAACCTACTTCCAACAGGCACTGGATGAAATGGAAAAAGGTTTGCTACCTGCATTAAGAACCAGAATAGCCAGCCAAATGGGTACCCTATTGTCGGAGCAATGTATGTACACCGAAGCGGTAGAAGCATATAAGAAGGCTTTACAAACCAGTGTTCAGGAAAAGGATACCATCGGTATGATTTATGATTTACGGGATATAGGCAGTACTTTCTGCGACATGGAAAGTTACGACAGTGCTTCCATCTACCTCGAGAAAGCCTACCAACAAGCCTGCACCGTAAAAGAAGAACGGATGAAAGGAATGGTGGAAGGCCAACTGGCCTATCTATATACCCAATTAGGAGAATACGAAAAGGCCAAGCACTACATCAATCTGTCATTAAAGGCGACAGACAAACAAATGAGCAGTCCAACATACTCCATAGCAGCCGAACTGTATAACAAAGCGGGTAATAAGGATTCCGCCCTCTATTTCTACAAGGAACTGATAAAAAACGGCGAACTATATGCACGTACCGATGCTGCCTGGAACTTGGCACAATATGCCCTGCAAGACAATAAAGTACAGGACGCGGCCCTATACCTGAAACAATACATTGCAGGCATAGACTCCGTATGGACACTGAACGATACTGAAAAAGTACGGCAACTGCGCTCCACTTACAACTACAACTTACGCGAGAAGGAAAACAGTCGCCTGATGCTGGAGAACAAGCAGAAACGCACACTTTTGATAGGTGCGGCAACGCTGGTCTTTGTTCTACTTCTTTGTTTTATCATCTATTTCCAACACAACCAAAAAGAACGGCTCAGACTAAAGCTGCAATTGGAAAAACTTAAAAGGATAGAAGAAAGACAGAAAATTTACGGAGAAAAAGACATAGAAAGAAAAAGGAAGTTCAGAGACACCGACATCTACCAATATGTAAACCATTGCATTGAGCATGAAAGTTACAACATTTCCGAAGGCAGATGGAAAGAACTGGAGAAGACATTAAACGAATATTTTGACCACTTTACAAACAAATTATCAGATATCCGGGAGCTCAGTTCTTATGAACTCCACATCTGCATGTTACTGAAAATGGAAATCCATCCCAAAAACATATCTCTATTTACCCATCACTCCAAGGAATCGGTCTCCTCAACCCGAAGAAGGATGTACGAAAAATTCTTCGGGAAGAAAGGCACACCACAAGATTGGGATAACTTCATCAAAAGTTTGTAATCTTCTCAAAGACGTACCAATCCCTTATCCCTGATAATACACCCGTTTCACCCGTGTAGATACACTGGTAAGGATTTCATAGGGAATGGTTTCGAGAATTTCGGCCAATGTTGTTACAGGCAAGCCGTCGCCAAACACAATCACTTTATCGCCTTCCTTGCAATCGATGTCCGTCACATCAATCATACATACATCCATGCAGATGTTTCCTACATAAGGTGCTTTCTGTCCGTTTACCAAACAATAGGCACGACCATTGCCCAAACGTCGGTTCAGTCCGTCGGCATAACCGATAGGAATAGCTGCTATACGTGAGTCGCGTTCCAACCGGCCCTTCCGACTATATCCCACACTGTCTTCCTTGGGAACATCGCGTATCTGTAGGATAGTGGTCTTGAGGGTGCTTACATTATGAAGCATCCGATTGGTGAAAGGATCTACTCCATACAGTCCGACACCCAAACGTACCATATCGAATTGTGCTTCCGAATAGCGTTCTATACCTGCGGTATTACAGATATGACGCAATATTTTATGAGAGAAAGCCGCCTGAAGTTCCTGCGATGCCGTTTCGAACATTTCTATCTGACTACGGGTAAAGGTGTCGAATTGGGTGCTGTCACTTCCCACTAAATGCGAGAAGACCGAACGGGGTATAACTGCCGTCTGGCGTTTCAACCGACGAATCAGTTCAGGCATTTCGGAAGGTGCAAACCCTAAACGATGCATACCCGTATCAAGCTTGATATGAATAGGGAAATTGGTTACTCCTTCTTTCTCGGCAGACTTGACCAGTTCATCCAACAGGTGGAAATTATAAACTTCCGGTTCCAGTTTATAATCGAACATGGTCTTGAATGCCGTCAGTTCCGGGTTCATGATAATAATGGAACTGGTGATACCGGCCTTTCGAAGGTCGGAGCCCTCATCGGCTACCGCTACGGCCAGATAATCCACCCGATGATCTTGTAAGGTCTTGGCAATCTCATAAGAACCTGCTCCGTAGGCTGAAGCCTTGACCATACAAACCATTTTCGTTTCCGGTTTCAATTTGCCCCGATAATAATTCAGATTGTCTACCAAAGCATTTAGGTCTATCTCCAATATGGTTTCGTGGACTTTCAATTCCAAACGATCGGTTATTTCATCGAAATGAAAATTTCGGGAGCCTTTGACCAGCACTACCTCATTCCGTAAATTCGAAAGCAAATCGGAAGTTAAAAGTTCCTCTGTCGTACGGAAAAAATGCTTTTCCACTTCGAAACGGGAAGAAGCTTCCGTTATTCCTTCACCCACTCCTATGATGCAGTTTACTCCACGACTATGTACCAATTCGGCTACCTGACGATAAAGGAACTTTCCGCTTTGTCCAGTTTCCAGTAAATCAGAAAGTATCAGCGTACGTTTACGTCCTTTATCTTCCGAACGGCGGGACATAAAATCGAGGGCGATATCCAAAGAAGCCAAATCGGAATTGTAACTATCATTGATGAGAACACAACCATTCTTTCCTTCTTTTACCTCCAAACGCATAGCAACCGGTTCCAAACGTGCCATACGTTCCGTAATCTTTTCGGGAGGAAGCATCATGTAAAGCGACACCGCCAAACAATGCAATGAATTTTCCACCGATGCATCGTCAATGAAAGGAATGGTATACTCATTCGGCATTCCCAAATAACGATAACGTATGGTTGTGGAATCTTCATTTTTATCGATATGTTCGATAAACAACGGCCGTTCATTGTCCTTCAACGACCAAGCTATTTCGCGAGCACCATAAAGGCACTTGGCTACACAACTGCTTATCAACTCATCGTCGGCATTGTATATCACTACGTCACATTCCTTGAAAAGGGACAGTTTTTCCATACACTTGTCATGCAAGGAATAGAAGTTTTCTTGATGAGCACCGCCAATATTTGTCAATACTCCGACAGACGGACGAATGATGCTTTGCAAGGCTTCCATTTCATTCATCTCCGAAATACCCGCTTCGAATATACCAACCTCCGTCTTTTCATTCATCAGCCATACCGAATGAGGGACCCCAATCTGAGAATTATAGCTGCGCGGCGAACGGGTAATGATTCGTTCGGGACTTAACAACTGATACAACCACTCCTTTACTACGGTCTTTCCATTACTTCCTGTTATACCTATAACAGGTACATCAAATTGCCCCCGATGTTTTTCGGCCAGTTTTTGCAATCCTTTCAACGGATTGGCCACTTGCAAGAAATTTGCATCAGTATAATTATTCCAATCTGAATGTAAATCTTCCACTACAAAATTCCGCACTCCCCGTTCATACAATTCAGGGATGTATTTATGACCGTCATTGCGTTTGCTTTTCAACGCAAAGAATAAAGTTTCTTCGGGAAAACACAACGAACGGCTGTCCGTCAGTATCCAGTCTATCTGCGAATCACGGTTACCGATTCGTTTGGCATTCAATTGATTGGTTATATATTCAATAGAGTATGACATAATTCCATTTCTTTTTGAGCATCAATGTACGGGAAGTTTTCTTTCATCCGTTCAATTTTTAACATAATTTGAGCTAAAAATTTACGATAAGCCTCCGATTGAGGCCGGAAAGGCTTGTGATGGAGCGACTTTCTAATTTCAGACCATTCCTTCATAATCTGCAGAGTATCTGTCGAAAAATAAGTACGACTGAAACAATCCCAAATATATTCTATTGCTATTCCAGAGGGATGAAGCATATCATCTGCATAAAAACGATAATCGCGCAAATCATCCATCATGATTTCATAGGAAGGGAAGTAATGACAAAAGTCGAAAGTACGACATAGTTCTTCGACCGCCAACAACAAGGTTGCCTTGCTTAATTGATTGTTATGCATCCCATCTTTTGCATGGCGGATAGGGCTGACAGTAAATAGCACTTTCAGTTTCGGGAAGTGGCACTTTAGCATCTGTAAAATGGCATTCCACTCTTCACATACAGCCTCGACAGAAATACGTCGGCGCACGAAGAAACTGTCGGGGCACTTGTGACAATTCCCTACCACTTCACCTTCATGTTGATATACATACGCTGTTCCCCAAGTCACAATGAGCCAATCTGTTTCCGGAAGACATTCTGAAGCAGCCGACAACCGACGGTTGATTTTCTGCAAACAATCCCCAGATGACAAGTCCGATGAAAAAGAGCTATGATGCATCCAGCTATGCCATACTCCATCTCTTTCGAACAAATCGGACTCATCATACACTTTTCGAGCCATTATTTCCCTCAAAGCTTTGGCTATGGACAACGGATTATAGAGAATTCCATAGGGATTAACCTCACATCCAAACTTATTTTCCACCAACAAATTTCCAATATTTTCGGAAAAACACGAGCCAAAAAGCATCAATTTGTCCGAATGTCGGATTTCCGTCCGCTCTCCAGCCATTTCCACTTGCGTCCTGAAATTCATCGTATAATGCGGTTTTCTAAAATTTAAGCACAAATTTAAGCATAATACACTTATTTGTGTTATTTTTGCGTGATATTTATTATAGAAGAATGGAAGAAGACACTTCATATAAGATACTGCAAGGCATCGATACTCCAGACGATCTTCGAAAACTGGATGCTGTACAGTTGCCCGAGGTATGCCAAGAACTCAGACGAAAGATCATCGACGAATTGTCCTGTAATCCCGGGCATTTCGGTTCCAGTTTGGGTGTGGTAGAACTGACTGTCGCCTTGCATTATGTATTTAATACGCCTTATGACCGCATAGTATGGGATGTGGGACATCAGGCATATGGTCATAAGATACTGACCGGACGACGCGATGCATTCTGTACCAACCGAAAACTGAATGGTATCCGTCCTTTCCCTTCTCCGGAAGAAAGTGAATACGATACCTTTACCTGCGGACATGCATCCAATTCCATTTCGGCAGCTTTGGGTATGGCCGTTGCAGCCAAAAAGCACGGAGAGGACAAGCGTCACGTAGTTGCCGTCATCGGCGATGGTTCTATGAGCGGAGGATTAGCTTTCGAAGGTTTGAACAATACATCCTCAACGCCTAACAATCTCTTGATCATCTTGAACGATAACAACATGGCCATAGACCGTAGTGTCGGTGGCATGAAACAATATTTGTTGAATTTACAGACTTCTGCCGGATACAACCGCTTCCGTTACAAGATATCCCGCCTTTTCCACAAATGGGGAATCATGAATGACGAAGGAAGAAAGCGATGGATTCGATTCAACAACAGCTTGAAGTCATTACTAGCCCAACAACAGAATGTGTTCGAGGGGATGAACATACGTTATTTCGGCCCAATCGACGGACACGATGTCAACAATCTGACCAAGGTTCTGAAAGACATCAAGGACATGGAAGGGCCCAAATTATTACATATCCATACAACTAAAGGCAAAGGTTTCAAACCGGCAGAAAAAGCTGCCACCGAATGGCATGCACCAGGTATATTCGATAAAGAGACCGGAGAACGCATCCTCACCGACACCGAAGGATTGCCTCCTCTCTTCCAAGATGTTTTTGGAGAGACCTTGTTGGAACTGGCCCAGCAAAACGAAAAGATTGTCGGAGTAACTCCAGCCATGCCATCCGGATGTTCCATGAATATCCTGATGAAAGCCATGCCCGAAAGAGGATTCGATGTTGGAATAGCCGAAGGACATGCCGTCACCTTCTCTGGAGGTATGGCCAAAGACGGGTTATTACCCTTCTGCAACATCTACTCTTCGTTTATGCAACGTGCTTACGATAACGTCATCCACGATGTAGCCATTCAGAAACTGAATGTGGTATTTTGTCTTGACAGAGCCGGATTGGTGGGGCAAGACGGTCCGACCCATCACGGTGCTTTTGACTTGGCCTACATGCGTCCTATACCCAACCTGACCATAGCATCCCCTTATGATGAACACGAACTTCGAAGAATCATGTATACCGCCCAGTTGCCCGACAAGGGACCTTTTGTCATCCGATATCCACGTGGAAGAGGTTCTGTAACCGATTGGAAATGTCCATTGGAACCCATTGAAATAGGAAAGGGACGAAAAATAAAAGAGGGACAGGATATAGCTGTATTGACTTTGGGTCCTATAGGTTATACCACACATAAAGCCATTGTTTCAGCAGAAGTGAAAAGCGGGAAAAGTATCGCTCATTACGACCTCCGGTTTTTGAAGCCATTGGACGAGGAACTGTTACACGAAGTAGGGAAAAAATATCAGAAGATTGTTACTATAGAAGACGGGGTATTGAAAGGAGGAATGGGAAGTGCCATTCTGGAATTTATGTCAGACAACGGATATGCACCGATAGTGAAACGTATCGGTATACCCGATGAGTTTGTACAACATGGGAAGCCCGAAGAACTATACCAACTTTGCGGCATGGACAGCCAAGCTATAGAAAATATTTTATTGTCATTCTAAATAGAGCAGGTTATGAAAATCATCATTGGGGGAGCAGGAGCCGTAGGAACCCACTTGGCCAAACTATTGTCTGGTGAAAGGCAAGACATCATTCTGATGGATGAAGATTTGGAAAAATTGAACAAGATGGAAAACAACTTCGACTTGATGACCGTCTGTGCTTCACCGACTTCCATCCAAGGACTGAAAAACACTGGCATTGGGGACGCAGACCTATTCATTGCAGTCCTTCCTGAAGAAAGCCGCAACATGACCGCATGTATGCTGGCCAGAAATTTAGGAGCCAAGAAGACCGTAGCACGTATAAGCAATTATGAATATCTATTACCCAAAAACAAGGAATTCTTCTCCAAATTGGGGGTCGACTCCCTAATCTACCCAGAAATGTTGGCTGCCAAAGAAATTGTCGATGCAATGCGCATGAGCTGGATACGGCAATGGTGGGAGTTCTATGGCGGTGCATTGGTGCTCATAGGAACCAAAATGCGCGAAACGGCCGAAATCATCAATGTACCTTTACACGAGCTGGGAGGAAGGAATATTCCATTCCACATTGTTGCCATCAAACGAGGAAATGATACCATCATTCCACGAGGTGATGACATCATTAAATTGCATGACATTGTCTATTTTACTACAACCAAAAAATATATACCTTACATTCGGAAGATAGCTGGGAAAGAGAGTTATCCCGATGTACGGAATGTCATGATTATGGGAGGAAGCCGCATAGCTGTCCGTACATCCCAATATGCCCCCGACTATATGAAAATCAAGATTATAGAAAATAATACAGAGCGTTGCAATCGTTTGACCGAATTGGTAGACGACGACGTTATGATTATCAATGGAGACGGACGGGATATGGAACTGCTCTTGGAAGAAGGGCTGAAAAACACGGAAGCGTTTGTCGCCTTGACCGACAACTCGGAAACAAACATCCTGGCCTGTCTGGCAGCCAAGCGCATGGGAGTAACCAAAACGGTAGCTGAAGTAGAGAATATCGATTACATCAGTCTGGCCGAGAGTCTGGACATCGGGACTGTAATCAACAAGAAAAAAATTGCAGCCAGCCACATATACCAAATGATGCTTGATGCAGATGTTTCCAATGTGAAATGCCTGACCTTTGCCAATGCCGACGTAGCCGAATTCAAAGTCAAGGAAGGTTCAAGAATCACCAAAGCAGCCGTCAAAGACATGGGATTACCCAAAGGAATCACAATCGGTGGACTGATAAGAAATGGAGAAGGAATCTTGGTTACAGGTAACACCATCATCCAGCCCGAAGACCATGTTGTTGTCTTCTGTTTAGAAAGCATGATCAAGAAAGCCGAAAAATTCTTCAACTGATGATAAACTGGAGAATGATATTTAAGGTGATGGGATTCCTGCTCTTTATAGAGTCAGGATTCCTAACTTTATGCATCTTATTGTCATATCTTTATCAAGAGCCGGATCTACCCGCTTTTATTATTTCCACTCTCATCACCGTATTCACGGGAATTCCTTTATTTTACATCGGGAAACGTGCCGAACGGAAATTGAACCGCAAAGACGGATATATCATCGTAACTTTAGCCTGGGTCATTTTTTCCCTATTCGGAATGTTACCATATTATCTCAGCGGCTATATACCCAACATCACTAACGCATTCTTCGAAACAATGTCGGGATTCAGTACAACCGGTGCCAGCATTTTGGACAACATTGAATCATTACCACACGGTCTGCTCTTTTGGAGAAGCATGACCCAATGGATAGGCGGTATGGGAATCGTCATCTTCACCATCGCCATTCTTCCGATATTCGGTGCAGGAGGCATCCAACTCTTTGCAGCCGAAGCTACAGGCCCAAAATTCGACAAGATAACTCCTCATATTGATGAAACAGCCAAATGGATCTGGACCATCTATATAGGAATGACCATCGCCACCATCATCTTACTGACGATTGGAGACATGCCTCTCTTTGACAGTGTATGCCATGCTATGTCCACAACCGCTACAGGCGGTTTCTCTACCAAACAAGCAAGCATTGCGGCCTTCAATTCATCTTACATTGAATATGTTATCATGATTTTCATGTTTTTGTCGGGCATCAACTTTTCTCTATTATACTTATTGGTTCTAAAAGGAAGTTACAAGCGCGTATTCAAGGACACCGAAATACGATGGTATATCAAGACGCTACTATTCTTCATTTCCGTCATTACTATAGGATTATTGGTATCTTCCAATATGAGCATGGAAGAAGCTTTTCGTAAGTCTTCGTTCTTGGTCGTTTCCATCCAGACCACTTGCGGCTTCATTACCGCAGATTATATGCAATGGGCACCTCCTTTATGGATGTTGACCACCGTCATCACCTATTGTGGAGCTTGTGCAGGTTCCACTTCCGGAGGCATCAAATGTATCCGCGCTGTTATCATGGCACGAATAGCCAAAAACGAATTTATGCATATACTCCATCCCAATGCTGTTTTACCTGTACGTGTAAACGGACAAAGTGTTTCATCGAGTACCAAATCCACAGTTCTAGCATTTTTCGTTGTTTTTGTATTGCTTGTCTTCTTTGGATGGTTCACAATGATGACAATAGGACTGGATTTTGACGATGCGTATAGTGTAATCATCTCAAGTCTGGCAAATGTTGGACCAGGTATCGGCAAATGTGGTCCCGCCTTTTCTTGGAATGCATTGCCCGATGCAGCCAAATGGTTGAGCATACTGTATATGCTCATCGGTCGTTTGGAATTATTTACTGTGCTATTGCTTTTCACTCCTTCTTTTTGGAAAAAGAATTAATTTCCAATCTAAAAAACTCTAAAATATTCCAGCCAACCAACTCGTTTGTATCTTTAAAAAAGGTAACTTTGCACGCTCTTATAAAAAATGAACTTATAATTCTATAAAATTATGAAACTTATTCCAATCTACACATGGACTAAAGGGGTGGAGAAACTGGATAAAGGAACCCACAAGTTCTTAAATCGCCCATGGGCTTCGGGAGTCATCCTCCTCAGTTGTGTTATTGTAGCCATGATTTTGGCTAACCTTCCTGCTACCCGCCACCTTTATCACGCATTTTTAGAAACAGAGTTATCGATTGCCATCCAAAGTCCGATAGACGCAGAAACCGGTCTAAGGGCTATTGATTGGGTTTTCCCCAAGGATATGACCGTAGAAAAATTCATCAACGACATTTTAATGGTTGTATTCTTCTTTACCGTAGGTCTTGAAATCAAACGGGAAGTCATCTGTGGAGAACTTTCCAGTGTCAAGAAAGCAATGTTGCCTGTAATAGCTGCAATCGGCGGAATGGCAGTTCCGGCATTGATATACATGTTTGTCAACAACGGTTCCGCAGCTGGAAGCGGTTGGGGAATTCCAACTGCAACCGATATAGCTTTTGCCATCGGTATCATGTCCATTTTCGGGAACAAAGTACCAGTCTCACTTAAAGTGTTCCTGACGGCCTTAGCCATTGCTGATGATTTGGGAGCCATATTAGTTGTTGCATTCTTCTATGGTGGCGACATCAACCTCCTGTTACTCAGTCTATCACTGCTGCTATTGGTTTTTGTGTATATTATGAGCCGTTTAGGAGAAAAGCGCATGTCATTCTATCTCATACCAGCCATTGCTGTATGGTTCTTATTTTATTATTCCGGCATTCATTCCACCATGTCGGGGGTAGTCATGGCCTTCATGATTCCAATGCATGCCCGTTTCTCCAAAGCATACTTCGACCACAAGCACAAATCTTACTTCCACAAGTTAGAGGAATATGAACATTGCGAAGGATGCGAAGAGGAAGAATTTCCTAATGGTCCCCAGCGTCATTGTTTGAGACAAATCAGCCATATCAGCAGTAATTCCATAGGTATGAGCTACCGTTTGGAGCATCTGCTTAGTCCTTGGGTAAACTATGCAATTATGCCAATTTTCGCTTTAGCCAATGCCGGCGTTGAAATTCCAGATCTTAGTTACTTCAATATTTTCCAATACTCACCAGAACTTGGTTCTGTAGGAATGGGAATTTTCTTTGGTCTAGTGTTGGGTAAACCCATCGGTATTACACTGGCCAGTTTCATTGCCATTAAATGCAAAGTAGGTGAGATGCCGGCACATGCAAGTTGGAAAATGCTGTTTGCCGTAGCTTGTTTGGGTGGAATCGGATTTACCATGTCCATCTTTGTGGACACCCTTTCATTTGGCGAGCAAGTACCTGAAATTACTGCACAACTTCGTTCCGGTGGTAAGATTGCAGTACTAATGGCTTCTTTATCTGCTGGTATTCTAGGCTCTGCGCTCATCAGTTGCTTCCATAAGATGGAAAAGAAAGAACAGTCATAAATTACTGGATAGAATTAAAAAATAAGGACGCGGCATTTGCTTACGAGCAAATGCCGCGTCCTTATTTTCTATCAAAGTCCTCGTATATACGCTATCAATCCGTCTATATCTTCTTCGGTTGTATCCCATGATGTAACCAGGCGCATTTCACCGATGGCTTCGTTCCAATAATAAAAATAGGTAAAGTCATGTAGTTTTTCTTCTTTTTCCTTCGGCATAATGAAGAAAAGCTGATTACTTTCCATAGCTTGTGTAAAAGTGACATCGGGCAGTTCTTTCAAAGCATCGTAAAGTTTTGCAGCCATGGCATTGGCATGACGGGCACACTCCAGCCACAAGTTATCAGTGAGGAAAGCAGTGAATTGGGCAGAAAGGTAACGCATTTTGCTGGCCAACTGGCAAGATTGTTTACGAGCATAACGGGCTTCTTTCATCAAATCCTGATTAAAGATTACCACACATTCCGCACCCATCAAGCCATTCTTGGTACCACCAAGGGTCAGCGTATCCACTCCACAAGCACCAGATACCTCATCCAGTGAAAGATTCAAGGCAGCGGCTGCATTAGAGATACGGGCACCATCCATATGTACCATCAAACCATGAGCATGTGCGAAATCGCAAAGAGCACGAATTTCTTCGGGCTTGTAGATAGTACCCAGTTCGGTACACTGACTGATATAAATTGCTCCCGGCTGGGAATGATGCTCCACTCCAAAGTTAATCATGTAAGGTTGCAGCAATTCAGGGGTCAATTTTCCATCAGTAGTAGGAATCGTACGCATAAAGCAACCTGTACCTTTGCTGGGAGCTCCACATTCGTCAACGGCAATATGTCCGGTTTCCGCACAGAATATGATATGATACGGACGGGTCATCAGTTGCAATGCCATTGTATTGCTCCCAGTACCATTGAATACAAACAAGGCTTCACAAGAACGAGCGAACTGTTTCTTTACTACTTCTGTGGCCTCTATGGTCCAAGGATCATCGCCATATCCTACGGCATGACCATCATTAGCTTTCATCAATGCTTCCATCACCTTAGGATGAACGCTTGAATTATTGTCGGATGCAAAACTTCTCATATTCACTAATTTATCAACTACAAAATATCAATTCTTTATAAAAACATTAACGTTCATTCCAGAACGCAGGAGTAAACAATACAAAAACTGCAAAGAATTCCAAACGACCTACCAACATCTGGAAACAACTGAACCATTTAGCAACATCTGGTAAAGATGACATTGTATTAGCCGGCCCATAATATCCCAGTCCTGGTCCTACATTTCCCAAACTGGTTAAAGAAAGGCCATAAGACTCAAGAAAATCGAGTCCGCAAGCCATATTGACAACCATACCCAGAACAATCATCAGCAAATAAATCAAGATGAAAGCTACAATTGAAATGACTATCCGTTCTTGAATAACCTTATCACCCAATTTAATTGGTGATACAAGATTCGGATGCATCATTTTCTTGAATTCATATCCAATAATCCGCCCCAATATACGGATTCTCACACATTTTATCCCCCCTGTTGTAGAACCAGTACAAGCTCCTATATACATCAATAAAGAGACCATCAGCCACAAAAGCGGCATCCATAGCATATAATCGTACATACAGAATCCTGTAGTGGTTATAATAGTTACAGTTTGAAAAGCTGAAATCCGGAAAGCCTCTTCTATACCCATTGGTTCAGAAGCCAGTAAACCGACTGTCAACAAAAGAACGAACATAAATACAATAAAAGAATATGTTCGGAATTCCTTGTCGCCCAACAATTTTCCGGGACGTCCCTTTATCATTGAAAGATATAGCAAGGAAAGATTAGTACCACCTAAAAACATGAAAACCGTTACAATATATTCTATAGCCGGTGATTGAAAAGCAGCGATACTGGCCTGTCTGGTAGAAAATCCACCTGTAGAGACTGTAGCCATGGAATGACAAACTGCTTCAAAAAGATTCATGCCAGCCACCATCAGGCAAATCGTTTCAGCCAAAGTAAGGATTATATATACCGCTAAAATCCAACGTGTTGTAACTGCAATTTGAGGATGCAGCTTCATTCTTATAGGTCCTACAGATTCAGCAGCCAACAATGGTACATTGCCCATTCCCCAAAACGGCAAAATAGCAACTGTAAAAAAAACGATACCCAATCCACCTATCCATTGAGTCATACTCCGCCAAAACAAAAGGCTATACGGAAACTCTTCCAAGTTATCGATAATAGAAGCGCCCGTAGTGGTAAATCCTGAAACAGCTTCAAAAAAAGCATCCGTAACATCAGGTATATAACCACTAAAATAATAAGGCATACCTGCAAAGGCCGAAAATATCAGCCAACAAAGAGTCACGACTATATATCCATCCTTTTTAGATATTTCTCTTTTTGCCTTACGTCCTGCCATAACCAACAACAATCCCGATCCTATCAAACATAATAGAGTCTCGATATAGGCCATCACAATCCTCTCACCATAATACAGTGACAAGCCCATACAACCGGAAAGAGCCGTTGCCTCAAACAATAGCAACAAACCAATAATTCTAAAAATTATAGGAGGATGAAACATAATTTGTCAATCATTTTGATTTAACCGTTGCAAAGATAACTGCAATATCCAATCATTATCTTAAATTTACATATATTTTAAGCGATAATCGATGAAAATATTTGAAGATTAATATAAATTTGCATATTGTATAATGATAAATATAAAGATTCGTATGTATCCGTTCAAATTCAATCCCATTTTAAAATCTACCATTTGGGGAGGAGAAAAAATAATACCTTTCAAACAGTTGAATGAAATCCAGCAGGAACAAGTAGGTGAAAGCTGGGAAATTTCCAATGTACCCAACGATGAATCCATTGTAGCCAATGGAGCCGATGCCGGAAAAACTTTGAGTGACCTGGTCAAGGAATACAAGCACGACTTGGTGGGCAAAGAAAACTATGAACGTTTTGGGAACAATTTCCCTCTTCTCATCAAATTCATCGATGCTTGCGATGATTTGTCCATTCAGGTACATCCCAATGATGAGTTGGCCCAAAAAAGGCATCAATCCATGGGGAAGACCGAAATGTGGTATGTCATTGACAACAATCTGGGACAAGCCCATTTGTGCTCGGGACTAAAAAAGAGCATCACACCGGACGAATATGCATCTATGATAGAAAACAATACCATCTGTGATGCATTAGCCGATTATGCCGTACAACCGGGTGACGTATTCTTTTTACCGGCCGGACGTATTCATAGCATAGGAGCCGGATGCTTCATTGCTGAAATTCAGCAAACTTCGAATATCACATACCGTATCTATGATTTCAATCGTAAAGATAAGAACGGAAACACTCGTGAACTTCATACAGAGCTGTCAAAAGATGCCATCGACTATCAGGTAGAATCTGATTACCGCACACACTATACTCCCAAGTTAAACAAACCGGTAGAATTGGTCAGCTGTCCTTATTTTACGACATCCGTATACGATTTGACAGAAAACATGACGTTAGATTATAGTGAACTCGATTCATTCGTTATCCTAATTTGCATGGAAGGTCAATGTACCATTAAGGACAACGAAGAGCACGAACTGACCATGCAGGCAGGAGAATCCATCCTCTTCCCTGCCACGACGGGAGAGATTCATCTATATATAGACAAACAGGTGAAGTTCCTGGAAACCTATGTGTAAATTTGCATAATCCGCAAACAATATCTATCTTTGTCGCGTCTTAATGGCATAACCAGCTTGGGGTTGACTGGATTTGACAGCGGGTTGGAGTGGTATGTAAGCATGCAGTGCGTCGGTGATTGGCACTTTAATCCCAGTTATCAAACTATTATCTGGCAACAATACTTATGCTCTCGCAGCGTAATCGAAGAACAGTAGATTACCTTTATTTCCGCCACAGTGGTGGAAACGGGATGTCGCTCAAAAGCTCTTGTTCCGAAGCGTTTGATCAAGCGGCACAGCAAAATCGGGAATAGGTAGAGCCCAGCTTCGCGGCTCATCCGAAATTTTAGAAGCTAAGGTGCAGGTTGGTGGCTTTGGTCTTGCTTGCGCTCGAAAACCAAAGGCAAAGATAAGCATGTAGAAAGCATATGGCTTCCTCGTTTGGACGAGGGTTCGACTCCCTCCAGCTCCACAAAAATAAAGCGGCTGATTCAGCCGCTTTATTTTTTATTCAAACAATGTTTATTTACGTAACACCACATCACATCCCCAAAACGTAGTAGGTGTTTGTATTTCCTCCGTTCCATCCTTTCGTATCAAAGCGGCACGTTTGATGGTTACACTATATTCAGAAGCAAGCGAGCATTGCAAAGTAACACGTCTTATCTTATTTCCTAAACGAGACTTATCGAAAGTCACTTCCTGACTATTCCCCGCAACAGAAACATATTGTTCGGTACCTTCGGTCTCCCCATAAATCTTCACACTCAATGCGCCATTTGCCGGTGCACCATCCAATTCCACCTTGACTCCTTTATAATCATTCAGGCTAATATTTTCACTACAAAGATGAACCTCACTCCATTGTTGCTTGTAGGTAACCACATAATTAAAGTTCATAGCATCCATCGAAGGCAGTTCCGGTTCGAAGGTGTTACCATAATAAGCCTGCAACATGGCTCTCGCACATTCCGGCTCACTAAAAGCCGGGACTTGGCGGGCAATGCCATCTGTAATTCCCATCCAATAACACATACCCATTCCGGCTGCTTTCACCTGCCGGACAAAATCGGAGATAAAAGCGACCTTATTCGTCAAAGAAGGGTTGTCACTGCTATTTCCCCATTCACCGATAATGACCGGTGCACCTTTGTCGACCAGATGTTTCTTCAAATTGGTTATCATACCAGCAACTTCTGCCTTTGCCGCACTCAGATTGTCTATGTTTGGATAGGTATGTATTTCGAACAACAAATGGTTTTCCACTATATCTTTCGGAAGTTTCATCATGACAAGGGGGTCAATCAGATGCTCGTTCCAGGTTCCTACTCCATTGCAAGCCCCATAAGTATTAACAATGAGATTACGTTTTGCGTTATTGCCGCCCGTAGCTCGTACCACATCTACAAAACTCTGTGCATAACAATTGATTGCTTCGTAAGCATCTGCCGCTACGGTTGCATCGTATCCACCGTTGAACGTAGCGAAGCACCATGAACGCCGTTCATCCAGCATTTCATTATACGATTCGAACAATAATCGAGGGCCATATCCTTGAAATGTTTCGGCTATCTGTTTCCAAAGTCCTTCATAACGGGCTTTTTGGGCCTTGTATTCCTTCATGCTGGCAACCAACCACGCTTTTTCATCGGCACCGGTATCGTGATGTACATTTAGTATACAATACATTCCTGCATTCAATACATACTCCACCACCTGTTTGACACGGTTCATCCAATTACTGTTCACCTGCCCATTTGCATCCATGTGTATGCCCCATGTTACTGGGACACGAATGGTTCCATAGCCGGCTTTTTTCAACATATACATCAATTCGGGAGTTGTTTCCGATTGTCCCCAATAGGTTTCCCAATACTTCCAGTCGCCTCCATCGTGGGGATCGTTGAAATCATGCGCATCCAAAGTATTGCCCAAGTTCCAACCAATTCCCATCCCTTGAATAACTGCTTCAGCATTTTCCCATTCCATGTTATCTTCATCCGGTTCCGGAGATGGAGCTGGGGGATCCGGTTGTTCCACTTCCGGTTCCTTCTCAGGCTCTTCTTGAGGATTATCACTACTGCAAGCACTAAAGAACAAGGCAAGACTCAACATTCCTAATCCCAATATTGTTTGTCTGCATCTCAAAGTCCATTCTTTTCTCATAACATTCATTATCCTATAAAACATAGGGACAAAGATAATTTTCGCAATTTATTTATCCAAACGATTAAGTTTGTTTTCATTACCACTGAAACAAAAAAGACATCACATCAATACAATTGATGTACTAATAATCTTTACATCTTAAGATAGGAACTCCACAATATCTCCTTTTTCTTCCAATTGGAGTTTTTGGCGGACTACCGTCTTCCGTTGGTAAACGGTACGTACACTTTGTTGGGTTACGATACTAATCTCTTTGGTGGAGAAGTTAGCTCGGAGCAAACAACAAAGTTGGATTTCCTTTTCGTTCAGACATTCTCCATAATGATTTCGAACGTGAGTATAAAATCCGTCATATATGTAATCAATGGTTTGATACAGATCACTCCAATTCAGTAAAGCATCTACTTCCACTTCTTTATTAGCTATCTCGGACATGCGCTTGATAAGTTCCTGATTGGCGGTAGTGGGATTGGAAGCCGCCATACGGATAACGCCCAACTGTTGCAACATCACTTTTTTAAAGAAACGATCATCCCTCCGCTCTGTTTCTTGTTGAGATTCGGACACAAGTTTTCGTAGGGCTTCTAGTTCTTCTTCTTTCTCCTCCACCAAACGTTTCTTTCTTTTATTATATAAGAATAGGATTACAATACCAGCTACCAATGCAAATATGACATACATAGTTGTAATCTGAGTACGCTGTTGCTCGATGGTCAAGTTCATATTATATTCTTTCAATAAACGGTTAGCTTCTTCTTTGGCTTGTGTTGTTAAATGAGCAAATTCTTCATTCCATTGTAAATTATTGAATAATTCTGCACACTCCAACATATTGAAATTCCGATTACAAGCATAATCAAGTACACTACGAACCAGTTGTACAATACTAACAAATGCAATACTATTCTTCATTTCATCGGTTGCAGAGCTGTTGTAAAGAGCCATATACTGTTTTGCCTTATCAAGTTCTCCCCGAAGCAAGTAACATCTTGAAAGATTTAGATAGGCCCACGCTACTTTCATTTCATTCTTTCCCTTAAAATAGGCAACTATTTGATTCAACAAGTCAATAGCCTTCTCTTGATTTCCATAAGCACTCAATATATTCGCATAATTGTTCAATGTCTGGCTATGATATATCAACGTATCGTTGGCGGTTTTCATGTAACGGGGGATAGCCTCTTCAAAAGCAAGCCGAACACCTGCCGTATCATTCCTAAAATAAGATGTCGCTGCATAATTGTTCCAATATCCAAACAATTCAGAAGGTCTGTTCTCATACGCAATCAACCGTTTCAGACTATGATGCATGGATTCATAATCCTTATCATAACCATCCAGGACAAACTTCAAATACAGAATTTCGATTACAGATATTGTATCCTTTTCGCTTTCAAACCACTTCTGTACATCTTTCAGTATGCCACTTGATTTATCTTTCATGCCCGTCCACCAATGATATTGCGCCACCAAAAGTGCAGCTTGTTTATAGCGGTCACAGTCTCTTGCTTCCAACAACCGATAATAATCATAAGCATCAACCAGCAAACTATCTTCAATCAGCGCTTTATTCTTGTTTGCATGAGCCTGACCAATAACCAATGCATACCTTGCCTTCCACGGATTCTCCAATTCTTCGGGTTGCCAGATACCACGGACTACCGTCAATGCACTATCGTTTTTTCCCTCGTGAAGCAATCGTTCCGCATCCTCTATCATGGAGTGATAAGAAGGTGTACATCCTATCAACAACAAAGCCAATATCCCCAATATATTCTTCATGTATCAATCAATTTTCACACAAAAATAATCGTTTTTTATTTTCATTGAAGATAATATAAAGAGAAAAAAGGGATATATAAACTTTTTCGATTTTAAGGCAATACAATACATTATAATACAGCTACTTACAAAACTATTTGCAGTTCAAATAGTCGTACGTATAAATCCCTTTTTCAAAGGATACAACCTATCTTTGTAACCATAAGAATGTATAAAATCGTCTAAAAAAGAAAAATAATTTCATGAAAAAGTTCATTTATTTATTCTGCTTATTGGTCATGCAAGCTATGACCATGGCAGCTCACAAAATCAGTGGTCGTTTGGTAGACAACAATGAAAGTTCTGCCCTTATCGGGGCAAGTATAGCTTTAAAAGACCAATTCGGTACTTTGATAATGGGCGCAACGACCGATGAAAAGGGAAATTTTGTGATATCCGATGTAAAAGACGGGAACTACACATTGATTCTTTCGTATATAGGATACGAAAAACAGACATTGTCACTTGTCAACTTAAACAACCATCTTCCTTTAGGAGAAATCAAAATGAAGGCAACCTCTACGGTTTTAGAGGAAGTGAAAGTAACCGGACAAGCAATTATCCACAAAACCGACCGGCAGATGATTATGCCAACCGAGTCTCAAAAGAAATATGCCAATAACGGGATAGACCTCCTACAACGGATGCAGATAACCGGCCTTACCGTTCATCCGCTCAACAAAACTGTTTCTACCACCTTCGGCGAAAACATACAATTTAGAATCAATGGTGTAGAAGTAAGCAAGGAAGAAATACAATCCATCCGTCCAGCAGATATTATTCGTATTGAATACCATGACAATCCAAGTTTACGCTACGCAGGAGCAGCCGGTGTTTTGGATTACATCGTCAAACGCAAGGAGCATGGTGGATATGTATCAATCAATATCGAACAAGGAGTAAACCGAGTGGGCTACGGTAACTATAACTTATCCAGTAAATACTATTATAATCGTTCTTCTTTCAGTATCGCAGCATCGATGGAAAGGCGAGATTTGGACTGGAATCGTGAAAATACAGAGACATTCATTTATCCCAACCATACACTTATAAACAAAGAGATTGGTTCTTCTACTCCCATTGAATATTCCCGACTGAACTTGTCGGCCACCTATAATTATACCAACGATAAGAAAAGTCTACTGAGCATCACCTTCCGCAACAAGCGAAATGATACTCCACACGGTTTTGGGGACAGAAACAGCAAACTATACCAAGAAGACAAAGAATATCACATCGTGGACCGTTCTGACGAAACATCCAACATACCCTCCATAGATATCTATTACCAACTGAACCTAAAGAACAACCAACATCTTTATTTTGATTTGGTGGGTACTTACCTGAATAGTGATTATAGCCGTATCTATTCCATGACCGAAGCAGGTAATACTCCAATAGAAATCTTCTCGAAGACGGAAGGAAAGAAATATTCTCTTATCGGAGAAGCCATCTATGAACGCCCTTTGGGAAAAGGAAAATTCAGTAGCGGATTGAAACATACTCAATCATACATGAATAACCAATACGATGGTAATATAAACAATCAAGTAACGATGAATACGGCCGAAACTTATTTCTTTACCGAATATCAAAGAAACTTTGGGAAATGGGGATACACCTTGGGAATTGGTGGTACACGTACTTATTACAAGCAAAAGGATGCTTCACAAGAAAAGTACATTTTCCGTCCTACACTGAGCCTTTCTTATAAGCCTTCGGACAGAATATTTTTGAAATACAATGCCTATTTAAGCGGCTATGCTCCTTCGCTCTCCGATTTGAGTGATGTAGAACAAGGCATGGACACCTATCAGGTAAGACGAGGAAATCCACACTTGAAGAATGTAACCTATTTCAGCAATCGCCTTACCGCCGGTTGGAACACCCGACTGGTCAGCATGGAACTGTCTGCCCGATACAGTTACGACCACAAGCCCATTATGGAGGAAACACTTTACGAAAACGGGAAATTCATCCGTACCACCAACAACCAAAAAGGTTTGCACCGACTGAATATACAGACAAATATCAAGCTACAGCTTTGGAAAGAATATCTTTCCATCAGTTTACAGCCCTTCTTCAACCGCTACATCAGCCAAGGCAACACCTATACGCACACTCATTCCAATTGGGGATTCCAAGGTAATGCCTTTGCCATGTATAAAAATTGGATGTTGATATTCCAAATGAACACCAGTTATCACTATCTACAAGGAGAAACCATTCAGAAAGGAGAATCCATTCACATGCTCGGTGCTGGATATAACAAAGGTCGTTGGAGTATACAGGCTTTTGTCATTAACCCATTCACCAATGATTACCATCAGGAAGTGGTGAATCTATCGCAATTGGCTTCCAACCGTCAATATGCCTATACAGATGTACTGAACCGATTGTTTATGGTAAACTTATCCTTTAACTTTGGTTTCGGAAAACAACAAAAAGATAGCAAGAAACGCATCAACAATTCGGATAACGATACGGGAATTCTTTCGGGATCTAAGTAATCCTTGCTTCAGGGTCTACATATTCCCTAAAAAAACTTGTTCAAGCAAATTTCCCGACCAATTTCCTTGCAGTTATAACAATAATTGTATGGCAATGCAAGAAATAAAAAACAAGCAGTGGTCCATGTTTTAAGATTTATTAAGTACAAAAAGGCATCATTTCTCAATAAAAACCATTTTCTTTGTCACTCATTATTAATAAATAACGTTCAATTTGATTTTTATGCCGAAATAAAAATGAGAAAATATGGGGACTTTTCAGCTGCTGAAACCATGTACGAAACAGCTGCAATTGCAATTCTTCCTGTACCGTATGACGGAACAAGCACCTGGATAAAGGGTGCGGACAAAGGGCCTGAAGCTTTATTAGAAGCTTCCTACAATTTGGAGTTTTACGATATAGAGACTGATTCGGAAGTCTACAAACGAGGGATTGCCACACTCCCCCCGATTCTCACGAACGATAGTCCCGAAAACATGTCGGCAGAAGTACAGCAACGGATGGAAGTCCTATACGCCGACGGCAAGTTTCCGGTACTCATTGGCGGCGAACATTCAGTTAGCATCGGTGCCTTCCGTGCAGCCGCCAAACATTTTCCTGATTTTTCCATTCTACAACTGGATGCACATTCCGATATGCGGAATGTATACGAAGGATCTTCTCACAACCACGCTTGTGTAATGGCACGAGCCAAAGAGGTATGTGACAGCATTACCCAAGTAGGTATCCGCAGCTCGGCCATCGAAGAAAGACAAAACATCACTCCCGAACGGACATTCTATGCACATCAAATCCATACTTCGACAGAAGATTGGATGCAGCAGGTATCTAACCAGCTGAAGGAACAGGTCTATATAACCATCGACTTGGATGTTCTCGATCCAGCCTATATGCCATCGACCGGCACTCCCGAACCAGATGGGTTAAGCTATCGACAGGTGATGAATTTGCTAAAAACTATTATCAGGAATCATCAGGTGATAGGGCTCGATGTAGTGGAACTTTGTCCCAACCCATCTAACAAAGCACCCGATTTCTTGGCTGCCAAACTGATTTATCAATTTTTAAGTATGAACTTTCACAAATACTGAGTCCGCAGGGTCCTCAATTCTGTACCCTGCATCTATAATAACTTAATAATCTAAAATGTCAAAAGTTTTAATTATCGGTGCCGGTGGAGTAGGAACAGTAGTGGCACACAAAGTCGCACAAGATAGTGTCTTTACAGACATTATGTTGGCAAGTCGTACTAAATCCAAATGCGACCAGATTGCAGAAGCAATAGGCGGTGGCAGAATAAAGACAGCACAAGTGGATGCTGATAATGTACAGGACTTGATTCAGTTGATGCGCTCCTTCCAACCGGACATTGTAATTAATGTTGCACTTCCTTATCAGGATCTGACAATCATGGATGCTTGTTTGGAATGTGGAGTGAATTATCTGGATACCGCCAACTACGAGCCGAAAGATGAAGCTCATTTTGAATACAGTTGGCAATGGGCCTACCAAGACCGATTCAAAGAAAAGGGGCTGACTGCCATCTTGGGATGTGGTTTCGATCCGGGAGTATCTGCCATCTTCACAGCCTATGCAGCCAAGCACCACTTTGATGAAATCCATTATTTGGATATTGTAGATTGCAATGCCGGAAACCACGGTATGGCTTTCGCCACTAATTTCAATCCGGAAATCAACATCCGCGAAGTAACCCAAAAGGGACGTTATTACGAAAACGGACAATGGATTACTACCGAACCGCATGAGATTCATCAGCCTTTGAATTACCCGGAAATCGGTGAACGGGAATCCTATCTGATTTACCACGAAGAATTGGAATCACTGGTTAAAAATTATCCTACTTTGAAACGTGCCCGTTTCTGGATGACTTTCGGACAAGAATACCTTACCCATCTGCGCGTCATTCAAAACATTGGTATGGCTCGCATCGACCCCATTATGTACAATGGAGTGGAAATTGTCCCCATCCAATTCTTGAAAGCCGTACTACCTGACCCTAAATCATTGGGAGCTAACTATCACGGGCAAACATCCATCGGTTGTCGAATCCGCGGAATCAAAGATGGCAAGGAACGTACTTATTATATCTACAACAACTGCGACCACGAAATAGCTTATAAAGAAACAGGCACACAGGCAGTAAGTTTTACTACCGGAGTACCAGCTGCTCTCGGAGCATCCATGTTTGCACGTGGCTTATGGAAAGGAGCAGGAGTATATAATGTAGAAGAATTCGATCCCGATCCGTTCTTGGCCGAATTAGGTGAAAAGGGGTTGCCTTGGGTGGAAAAGTTTGACATCGATCTGGAATTATGACAAACAAAGACAAGATATTGAAGGAATGGGACCTCCACGAGGCTCCCTCCCCTTCGTACATCCTGCATCTTGATCTACTGAAAGAAAACTTGTCTGTCATCGACAAAGTTAGAAAAGAAGCTGGGGTGGAAATAATTGTCGCTTTAAAAGCCAATGCCACTTGGGAAATATTTCCGTTACTACGTAAACATAGCGACGGAGCTACTGCCAGTTCTTTATGCGAAGCACAATTAGTATATGAAGAAATGGGCATCAAAGCGCATACTTACGCTCCTGTTTATACTCAAGAAGAAATAGATGATATTTTATCATATAGCAGCCATATCACCTTCAACTCGCTCAATCAACACAAGCGGTTTGGAGAGAAAGCACAAAAAGCAGGAGTCAGTTGTGGACTTCGAGTAAACCCAGAATACAGTACGGTAGAGACGGATTTATATAATCCATGTAGTCCCCAATCACGTTTAGGGATTCGTTCCATCGATATACAAGAATGGCCGGAAAGAATAGAAGGGCTTCATTTTCATGCTTTGTGTGAATCACGCCCCAAAGATTTGTTTCATACGCTTCAAGCGGTAGAAGAAAAATTTGGAAAATTCTTTCCTTATCTCAAGTGGATAAACATGGGAGGCGGACATTTAATGACTCATCAAGACTATGACAATAACGAATTGATTCGTATATTGAAAGAATTCAAGCAACGCCATCCTCACCTCCGAGTTATATTAGAGCCCGGTAGTGCCTTTACTTGGGACACAGGCATCTTGTTGGCACAAATAGAGGACATAGTCAGAAACGGAGGAAGAAACACGCTGATGTTGAACGTTTCCTTCGCCTGTCACATGCCTGATTGTTTGGAAATGCCCTATCAACCGACGATTCTGGGTATGCAACCTTCAACAGATAAAGGAAGTTGGTATATGGGTGGAAACTCATGTCTGGCAGGAGACTACTATGGTGCTTGGTCGTATGATGAGCCCAAGCAACCCGCAATAGGTGATAAGATTGTCTTTCGCGACATGATTCATTACACCATGGTCAAGACGACCGTTTTTAATGGGGTGACACACCCCTCCATCGTATTGTATGATAGCCAGACAGGATTTCGTATGATTCGGGAATTTGGATATGAAGATTATAAACAACGCATGGGAGCTCTCCCATAAATGATGAAAAGAAAAATGAGAAAGTGGAAAACAGAAGATTCAGCAGAATTATACAACATCAATAGTTGGGGAAAGGATTATTTCTCCATCAACCAGCAAGGTCATCTGACTGTCACTCCCAAAGAAGGAGGACCAGAAATAGACATCCGTGATTTGTTGGAAGAGTTGCAAGGGCACGATATTTCGACACCCGTTTTGTTACGGTTCCCAGATATCCTGAACAATCGCATAGCCAAAATATCCAAATGTTTTGAACGAGCCGCTAAGGAATATACCTATACAGCTCAAAGTTATATCATCTATCCCATTAAGGTCAATCAGATGCGACCGGTAGTCGAAGAGTTAGTGAACCACGGAACAAACTACAATGTAGGATTGGAAGCTGGTTCCAAACCGGAGCTTCATGCGGTACTATCCATCAATTCCGACAATGACTCCATGATTATATGCAATGGATATAAAGACGAGAGTTATATCAAGCTGGCCTTGCTCGCTCAAAAAATGGGCCGAAAGATATTCCTCGTTGTCGAAAAAATGATGGAACTTCGTACTATCGCCGAATTGTCGAAGCGAATGAAGATTAAGCCTAATATCGGAATCCGCATCAAACTTGCCAGTTCAGGAAGTGGCAAATGGGAAGAATCTGGAGGAGATATCAGTAAGTTTGGATTGAATTCCAGTGAACTCTTCGAAGCATTGGCACTTCTCGACAAAGAAGATTTACGAGACAGTTTCAAGCTTATCCATTTTCATATTGGCAGTCAGGTAACCAATATCCGCCGAATCAAAACTGCATTGAAGGAGGCCATGCAATTTTATGTCCAACTGCAAAAAATGAATTACAACATTCAATTTGTAGATATAGGCGGCGGATTAGGAGTCAATTATGACGGTACCAATTCATCCATTAGCGGTAACAGCATCAATTATTCCATTCAAGAATATGTAAACGACGCCATCTATTCCATTGTGGACATTTGTAAAAAGAATCAGCTTCCCCAACCTAATCTGATTATAGAGTCGGGACGTTCATTAGCTGCTCATCATTCCATCCTTGTATTCGAAGTACTGGCCAGTACCCATTTGCCTGAATTTGGCGAAGAGGAGGAAATCAGTGAAAATGCACACGAATTGGTTAAAGACTTATACGAAATATGGGATAATCTGACCAATAGCCGCTTACTTGAAATGTGGCATGATGCCATGCAAATCAGGGAAGAAGCATTGGATCTGTTCAACATCGGATTAGTCGATCTTGAGACAAGAGCCGTGGTAGAAAGACTATTTTGGTCTATTGCACGAGAAGTGAATGGAATGGCAAATTCTTCTAAACATGCACCTGATGAGTTAAAAACCATTTCACGTAGTTTGCCGGACAAATATTTCTGTAACTTCTCCTTATTCCAATCACTCCCGGATTCATGGGCTATCGATCAGATATTTCCAGTAATGCCACTCGACCGATTGGATGAAAAGCCTAACCGCTATGCTACGTTACAAGATATAACCTGTGATTCCGATGGGAAAATAGATAATTTCATTTCAACCCGAAACAACAGTTATCATCTACCCGTACACTCTTTAAAAGAAAAAACGCCTTATTATATCGGTGTATTTTTAGTAGGTGCCTATCAGGAAATATTAGGCGATCTTCATAATTTGTTCGGAGACACAAATGCCGTTCACATAAAAGTGAAGGATAATACTTACGAAATCGATAAGATTATAGAAGGAGAAACAATAGCTGATGTATTGGATTATGTACAGTTTGACCCTAAACGAATGGCACGATCCATTGAAGTATGGGTAAACCGTTCCATCAAACAAGGCATTATTACACCCGATGAAGGTAGAGAATTCATATCCAATTACCGTTCAGGATTGTATAGCTATACTTATTTAGAGAGTAGCATATAAAAAAAGAGAAGTGGATGTGTTTAGACACATCCACTTTTTAAAAAACGGCAGCTACCTACTCTCCCACCTTAGCAGTACCATCGGCGTGACGGGGCTTAACTTCTCTGTTCGGAATGGGAAGAGGTGGAACCCCCGTGCTATAGCCACCTGAATATCGTTAAATCAATGACCATTGACACATCGAAAAATAATCATCAGTATATCGCTAAAAGTATATAGCACCTTGGAAAATGAAAGAAAACGGGCAATTAGTAATGCTCGGCTGAACATGTCTCCATGCGTACACCTGCATCCTATCAACGTCGTAGTCTACGACGACCCTGAGAAATCTAATCTTGTGGCCGGCTTCGCACT
>SUXW01000012.1 GCA_015060765.1 Bacteroides sp. | reverse complement strand
AAGAGGTCAACCATTCCAGGAAAACAAGTCAACTTATGCAGTAAGCAAAGTCAACTGATTCCGTACGGAAATGGAAATGTTAATTTTTAAAGTAAAAAGAGAGTCAACCTTTTTTAGGAAAAGACACTAAAAAAATATTCAAATATTCAGTTATTCAGTTATTCAGTTTTTTTTTCCGTAGGTTGGTCATACTAAAAAACAATTTTATATATATAATATATATATTATATATTATATATATAAAGATAAATTCTACATGTTAGGGGGTAGCGCAAAAATTAATTGAATAACTGAATAACTGAATGTTTTCTGCGTTTTTAGGAAGGTAGATGGGTAAGGATATGTTGTAAAATATCCTCTTTTTGGTCGGGGTGGAACCAACGGATGTCGGTATCGCGCTTGAACCAAGTCATCTGTTTGCGGGAGTAAATGCGTGAATTCTGCTTGATTTTTTCGATGGCAAAATCCAAATCCCACTCACCATCCAGGTATTTGAACATTTCTTTGTAGCCCACAGTGTTCAGGGAGTTGAGGTGCTTGTAGGCATACACGCTACGGGCTTCGTCCAACAAACCTTCTTCCATCATCAGGTCCACTCGTCGGTTGATGCGGTCGTAAAGTTCTTCGCGTTCGCGGGTCAGCCCCACTTTGATGATGTGGAAAGGTCGTTCCTTGGTGCTACGGGTGCGGAAAGAGGTGTAGGTTTGCCCCGTCATATAGCAGATTTCGAGGGCATGAATCACGCGCTTGGGGTTCTTCAAGTCTACGATGTTGTAGTACTCGGGATCGAGCAGTTTCAGTTCCTTGCACAATTGCTCCAAACCCTCTTCCTCATACCGTTGGAGCATCAGTTCGCGTGTGTCCTTGTCTACGGTAGGGATGTCGTCTATGCCTTTGCAAATGGCGTCTACATACATCATGGAACCGCCGGTGAGTACCACCACATCTTTTTCTTGGAAGAGTTCTTCCAGCTTGGTCATTACTTCCGCTTCGTATTGAGCTGCGCTATAGTAGTCGGTTAGTTGGAGTGTACCTACAAAGTGATGGGGTACGCGTGCCAGTTGCTCGGGGGTAGGGGCAGCCGTACCGATCTTGAGGTCGGCATACAGTTGGCGTGAGTCGGCCGATACGATACAGGTATTAAAATATTCGGCGATGGAAAGGCTGAGTTCAGTCTTTCCAACGCCGGTAGGTCCTATCAGTACGATGAGGGTGCGGGGCATGGTTTTTAATAATCCTGACTATACGGATCGACGGCACCACCGCCCATATCAAAACCTTCTGGATCGAAGTCGTCAATATCGAAGTCTTCGTCGCCGTAGAAGTTTTCACCCAAATCGAGGTTTGTTCCTGTTGTAGCCAACATTTCATCAAAGTCGACCGTCTGTTGCGGTGCTTCACCTTCCTTGCGGGTACATACGGCCTTTTCGATGTCCTTGCCATATTCTATCTCGGACAATTCGATGAAGAATACTCGTTCGGTCAGCGGGTCGAATACGTAAAGCAGACGTTGCTTTTCATCTTCTACCAATTCGCTCAAACGAGTTTCGCGCATGATGTAGCTATCCTCATCCGAGTAGCCACCCATATCTTCCAACGTGATTTCCTGTTCTTTTTCCCAATTGTCATCGCAGATAAAGAAAGAGGTCATCTGATCGTCGCTGTACTTGGCCGCTTTCAGAATGGCTTCGTGAAATTCGAAGAAGGTAGCTTCTGAGTCGATCTTGATTTCTCTGACAAAATCGTCAACCTCATCAGAGATAAGTGTAAATCTGTATATCATATTCGTTTTATTATCTGATGATACCTCTTTGTGAACTTTCGATGAACGACACGATGTATTCTATTTCGGGAGTCATCGGAATTTCTTCGCGCACTTGCTTTAAGGCTTCACTTACGTTCTTTCCGCTTTGGTAAATGATGCGGTAAGCGTTGTGGATGTTCTCAATCAGTTCGTTCGAGAATCCGCGACGACGCAAGCCGATAAGGTTCAATCCGCAATAGGCAATGGGTTCGCGTCCGGCAATGACATACGGAGGAATGTCCTTGCTGCTACGGCAGCCACCTTGTACCATGGTGTATCCACCGATGCGGCAGAACTGATGTACCAATACGGTTGAGCTGATGATGGCATTGTCGTCAACAATCACTTCACCGGCCAATTTGGTGGCATTGCCGATGATGCATCCGTTGCCTACTATCGTATCGTGTGCTACGTGTACACCTTCCATCAGCAAGTTGTTGCTACCTACCACGGTTTTTCCCTTGGCGGCTGTACCGCGGTTGATGGTTACATTTTCGCGGATGGTGTTGTTGTCTCCCACTTCGGCGGTGGTTTCTTCACCACGGAACTTCAAGTCTTGTGGGATGGCACCAATCACGGCACCAGGGAAGATGCGGTTACCGTTTCCAATGCGTGAGCCGTACAGAATGTTGGCATTGGGCATAATCACGTTGTTGTCACCAATCACCACGTTCTTGTCGATGAATACAAACGGGCCGATTTCTACGTTTTCCCCAATCTTGGCTTCGGGGTCGATGTATGCTAATGGACTGATCATATTGTATCTTGTTTAATTACTTGTTCTTAACTATTTGAGCGGTAAATTCGGCTTCGCACACTACTTTTTCGCCTACAAATACATATCCCTTCATGGTAGAGATGCCTCGACGGATTGGAGCCAACAATTCTACGCGGAAGATGAGTGTATCGCCCGGTACTACTTTTTGGCGGAATTTCACTCCGTCTATCTTGAGGAAGTAAGTAGAATATTTGTCGGGATCGTCAACCGAATTCAGTACCAGCAAACCGCCACATTGGGCCATGGCTTCTATCTGAAGCACTCCCGGCATAACGGGTTCTTCGGGGAAATGTCCCTGGAAGAAAGGCTCATTTACGGTTACGTTTTTTACCCCTACAATGTGGTTGGCACCAATGGCAATCACCTTGTCTATCAACGCAAACGGATAGCGGTGGGGGAGCAACTGACGGATGCGGTTCACATCCATGACAGGTGCTTCGTTGCAATTGTATACGGGGGCCTGTATTTCGTGCAATTTAATTTCTTTGCGGATGGTACGGGCAAACTTGTTGTTGATGGTATGGCCCGGACGGGTAGCGATGATACGTCCCTTGATGGGTTTGCCAATCAAGGCCAAGTCGCCGATGATGTCGAGCAGTTTGTGACGGGCCGGTTCATTGTCCCACACCAAAGGAATGTGGTTGATGTATCCCAGTTGGGTGGCATCCATGTGGGGAACTCCCATCACATCGGCCAACTTGTCGTAATTTTCTTGTGACATCTGGCGTTCGTAGATAACGATGGCATTGTCCAAGTCGCCACCCTTGATCAAGCCATGTCCCAAGAGCGGCTCGATTTCGCGAACGAAGACAAATGTACGTGCCGAAGCAATTTCTTCGGGGAACTTGTCCATGTCTTCCAACGTAGCAAACTGGTTGAATAAAATCTTCGAATCGTATGAGATGAGTGCGTTCACACTGAAACTTTCATCGGGCAATACGATGATGGACGAGCCGGTAGCTTCGTCGCGGAATTCTATCTTCGACTTGATAATGTAATAGTCTTTAACGGCGGTTTGCTCGGTGATTCCCACTCGTTTTATGGCTTCTACATAGTGCTTGGCGCTACCGTCCAAAATGGGGAATTCGGGACCATTTACTTGGATAAGGCAGTTGTCAATGCCAGCTGCATAGAGTGCGGCCAAACCGTGTTCGATAGTACTTACCTTGATGCCATTCTTTACCAACACCGTACCGCGGGTTGTCTCGCCTACGTTTTCGGCTACCGCGTCGATGATGGGTTGTCCCTCCAAATCAATTCGTTGGATTTTGTACCCGTGATTGTCCGGTGCCGGATTGAAGGTCACCGTCAAGTTTACTCCGGTGTGAAGTCCTTTCCCGTTCAAGGAAAAGCTGCCTCCTAAAGTTTTCTGTTTCAACATGGGCTTATTTGTTTAATTGTTTTTTCAGTTCTTCTAATTCTTTCTTCAAGTTGTTCAGTTCGTGATACATGTCTGGCAATTTTTTGAATACGGCCGACGACTTGAAGTAACCTTTCAGTTCCATAGGCGGAGTACCAATGAGGTTTTGTCCGTCCTTGATGCTTCCCGGTACACCCGATTGGGCACCCAAGTTCACCTTGTTGCCTATCTTGATATGACCGGCCAAACCAGTCTGTCCTCCAAACATGCACCATTCGCCTACCTTGGTAGAACCGGCAATGCCTACCTGCGATGCCATTACAGTGTGACTTCCCACTTCTACGTTGTGCGCTATCTGGATGAGGTTGTCCAACTTCACACCCTTGCGGATAATGGTGGCACCCATGGTAGCACGGTCGATACAAGTGTTGGCACCCACTTCCACATTGTCCTCCAGAATGGCAATGCCTATCTGAGGAATCTTTTCGTAACCTTCGGGTGAGGGGGCGAAACCAAATCCGTCGGCACCAATCACACTACCTGCGTGAAGGATACATTGGTTGCCCACTCTACAATCGTGGTAAACGGTGGCATGAGGGTAGAGGATACAATCACTTCCAACTTTGGCATTGGTTCCCACGGTAGCATGGGGATGCAGGATGGTGTTGTCGCCAACTTCCGCACCATCGGCTACACAAGCAAATGGGGCGATATATACGTTCTGACCAATTTTGGCGGTAGGAGCGATGTAGGCCAAGGGGTCTACACCTGTTTTCTTGGGCTTACTCATTTCGTATAGATTGAGCAACTTGGCCAAGCTTTCGTAAGCATTGTCCACGCGGATAAGGGTGGTCTTTATTTCCTTTTCAGGAACAAAGTCCTTGTTTACCAATACAATGCTTGATTGTGTATCGTAGATGTAATGCGTATATTTCGGATTCGAGAGAAACGAAATGGCTCCAGGAATGCCTTCTTCAATTTTGGCGAAAGTATGTACGGTGGCATTTTCGTCACCTTCAATCACGCCTTGGATATATTCCGCAATCTGTTTGGCTGAGAATTCCATAATGCTTCTATTCTTGTTGTTATTTATTACTCAATTTTCCAATTTTGGGAAGGTGTATTTATATTATACACACATTAATTATGCAAATTACGGATTTTTTTTTGATATATCCTCACTTTTTATCAAATATTTAGCGGTTTACCTCCTCAAAACGCAGATAACAGGCATAATGTTTCTTCACTTTGCGGGATAAAAGGGAAATATTGAGCATGTCGGAAGCATCGGCAATGTTCTTGGTACTTCCGTCCCCAAAAAGAATTTCTATGCTATCGTCTTCTTTCTTGTACATATTGTTTTCGATGGTTGAGGTAGAAAGGAAGTAAGATGCATCTTTTCGGGGGATTTGAAGGTGGTCAGCTATTTGGTCGGCCAACTTATCCTTCTGACTTTTGGATAGGGGAGTGGAAGCAATTTCTACCTTAAATAAATTTCTGTTAATGAGCCCTTTGCTGAGTGTGGAGAGTACTTTGTCTTCGTGATTGCTCCATACCTTCAAAGCGGTCCAAATATCGTTGTCGTCCAACTGGATAAAGTTCTCCAGACAAAGGGGGTTATTGTAAAAGTCCTCTTTGGTTATGCGGTTGTAAAGGAAGAAACGAAGCGCCGGGGAAGCGAACAGTTCCATACCTTGTGAAGCCAGTTCCTTGGCTCGCAACAAAGTACTGATAAGCATTTTTTCACAAGCTACGGAAGTCTTGTGCAGATAGACTTGCCAATACATCAATCTTCTGGATGTCAGGAAGTTCTCGATGGAATAAATACCCTTCGACTCTACTACCAAGTGGTCGTCCTTCACATCGAGCATTTTGATGATGCGGGCAGAACCGATATTGCCTTCGGTTACTCCTGTATAAAAGCTGTCTCTACGGAGGTAATCCAGACGGTCCATGTCCAATTGTCCGCTCACCAATTGGTGAAGGAAGCGTTTGGGGTATTCGTCCTTGAAGATTTGGATAGCGAGGTTCAGTTGGCCTTTTAAGTCTTTGTTGATGCGTTCCATGAGCATCAGGGATATTTCTTCGTGGGAAATGCCTGCAACAAGGGTGTTCTCCAGTACATGGGAGAAAGGGCCGTGTCCCACGTCGTGAAGGAGGATGGCGGCCTGCACGGCTTCGGCTTCGCTATCGAAAATGAAATTCCCTTTGGCCTTAAGGGAAGTGATGGCCTCACTCATCAGGTGGAAAGCCCCCAATGAATGTTGGAAACGAGTATGCTGGGCACCCGGATAGACTACCGATGACAAGCCCAATTGCTTGATGCGGCTCAATCGTTGGAATACCGGGTGGCATACAATGTCGTATAACAACCCCTTCGGGATATGGATAAACCCGAAGACGGGGTCGTTGATGATTTTTCTTTCTGTCATTACAAGATGGCTTTCAACTGTTCGGCCATTTGTGCCTGTACTTTTTGGGCTTCCTGACCGGCTACTACGGCAAAGTTCTCGGTCTTGTCGGCATAGATAATGGCACGACTGGAATTCACGATAAGACCACAAGTACTATTCATGCCATACTTGCATACTTCTTCGAGCGAACCGCCTTGGGCACCAACACCGGGCACCAACAAGAAGTGGTTGGGCACAATCTTACGGATGTCTTCGAAAGCACGACCTTGGGTCGCACCTACTACATACATCATGTTTTCGTCGTTAGCCCATTCCTGACTCTTGCGGAGTACTTTTTCAAAGAGGCGTTCCCCTTCAGGGTCGGCCATCAATTGGAAGTCGTGCGAGCCCTTGTTGCTGGTGAGTGCCAACAGAATCACCCATTTGCCTTCGTAAGTCAGGAACGGAGTCACAGAGTCTTCGCCCATGTAAGGAGCGACGGTTACCGAGTCGATGTCCATCTCTTCGAAGAAGGTACGGGCATACATCTGCGAGGTATTACCAATGTCACCACGCTTGGCATCGGCAATAATGAATTGATCGGGATAATTGGTCTTGATATATTCTACGGTCTTTTCAAATGCAATCCAACCCTTCACGCCCATGCTTTCATAGAAAGCCAAATTAGGCTTGTAGGCAATACAATAAGGAGCGGTTGCGTCAATAATGGCTTTATTGAATGCGAAGATAGGATCTTCTTCCTTCAGCAGGTGTTCAGGGATTTTCTTGATATCGGTATCCAAACCCACACAAAGGAAGGATTGCTTCTTCTTGATGTTTTCAAAGAGTTCTTGTTTGTTCATAGTCTTATTATAATTATAATTCACTTTCTTTCAATCGTTCCGCATTTTCCGCTACAATCAGGTGGTCGATGCAATCTTGGATATCTCCGTCCATAAAGGCACCGAGGTTATAGATGGTATAGTTGATGCGATGGTCGGTGATGCGTCCTTGCGGATAGTTGTAGGTACGGATCTTGGCTGAGCGGTCGCCCGTCGATACCATGGTCTTTCGTTTGCTGGCGATATCGTCGATATACTTCTGATGTTCCTTGTCGTAGATAAAGGTACGCAAACGCGAGAGGGCACGTTCCTTGTTTTTTGGTTGGTCGCGTGTCTCGGTACATTCGATAAGGATTTCTTCTACCACGCCGGTATTGGGGTTCTTCCAGTTGTAGCGCAAACGTACACCCGATTCTACCTTGTTTACATTCTGACCACCGGCACCACCACTTCGGAATGTATCCCACTTGATTTCGCCTTCATTGATTTCTACATCGAAAGGTTCTGCTTCGGGGAGAACGGCTACAGATGCGGCCGAGGTGTGTACACGACCTTGGGTTTCGGTAGCGGGTACTCGTTGCACACGATGTACCCCCGACTCGTATTTCAACGTACCATATACCTTTTCACCGGTCACCGAGCAGATGATTTCCTTGAAACCACCCGCGGCACCTTCGTTGGCACTCGATACTTCCAATCGCCAACCCTTCTGTTCGCAATATTTGGTGTACATGCGGAAAAGGTCGCCGGCAAAGATAGCCGCTTCGTCACCACCCGTACCCCCACGGATTTCGAGGATGGCATTACGGTCGTCTTGCGGGTCGGCCGGCACCAGGAGAAGTTTGATTTCTTCTTCCAATACCGGGATGCGTGCTTCGCAAATGGCGGCTTCTTCACGCGCCATTTCTTTCATCTCCGGGTCGCTTTCACCCATCATCAGTTTGGCTTCTTCCAAACCTTCGATGCATTGGATGTATTCCTTGCGAGCCTTCATGATGTCGCTCAAGTCCTTGTATTCCTTGGTGAGCTTCACGTAGCGCTTTTGGTCGGCAATCACATTAGGGTCGGTGATGAGAGTCGATACTTCTTCGAATCTTGCCACCAATCCTTCGAGCTTTTCTAATATGCTATTGTTATCAGCCATAGTCTTTTATTTACACAAGTATGCTGCCCATCGATAGTCCTTGGTCACTACGTTGAAGGTAATGGTTCCCCAACCGATAGCGCCGAGACACCACATCAGCCAACGGAAAGTGAAGTTTTCTGCTTCAATGCCCAACCAAGTTTCGTACACCATGTATACGAAGGTGCAGATGCAGAAGATGCAACATAAAAAGTAGATAAACTTTTTCATCTTAATATGTAAATTCGCCGAATTCTGAACGGATAATCAATTCCTTCTTGCCATCGCTTTCTTCGATGCGGCCTACCACCTGAGCATCGATGCCGAAACTCTTCGAGATGGCGATAACTTCTTCGGCATGTTCAGGCGACAAGTATACTTCCAGGCGATGACCCATGTTGAACACCTTGTACATTTCACTCCAATCGGTTTGGCTCTGTTCGTGGATGGTCTTGAACAAAGGAGGAACGGGGAACATGTTGTCCTTGATGACACGGCAATTGTCACCCACAAAGTGAAGCACCTTGGTTTGTGCGCCACCCGAGCAATGCACCATACCGTGGATTTCCGGACGGAGGGCATCGAGCAACTTCTTCACTACCGGAGCATATGTACGAGTAGGAGAGAGCACCAACTTACCGGCATCAATCGGAGAACCTTCTACGGCATCGGTCAACTTCAAGCCACCGCTATATACGAGGTCTTCGGGTACACCCTTGTCGTAACTTTCCGGATATTTTTCGGCCAAGTATTTGGAGAACACATCGTGACGGGCACTGGTCAATCCGTTGCTACCCATACCACCGTTGTATTCCTTTTCGTAAGTAGCCTGACCATAAGAAGCCAAACCTACAATCACATCACCCGGACGGATGTTGGCATTGTTGATAACATCGCTACGCTTCATACGACAAGTTACGGTAGAATCCACAATGATGGTACGAACCAAGTCGCCCACATCGGCGGTCTCACCACCGGTTGCATAGACACCTACACCCATTTCGCGGAGTTCGGCCAAGAGTTCGTCGGTACCGTTGATGATAGCTGAAATCACTTCACCCGGTACGAGAAGCTTGTTACGTCCGATAGTGGATGAAACGAGGATGTTATCTACCGCACCTACACAAAGCAAGTCGTCGATATTCATGATGAGTGCATCCTGGGCAATGCCTTTCCAAACGCTCAAATCACCGGTTTCCTTCCAATAGAGGTAAGCGAGTGATGATTTGGTGCCTGCTCCATCGGCATGCATAATGTTGCAATACTCAGGATCTCCACCCAAAATATCGGGGATAATCTTACAAAAAGCTTGTGGGAAAATACCCTTGTCAATGTTCTTGATAGCGTTATGCACATCTTCTTTCGATGCCGATACGCCGCGTTGCATGTATCTTTGATTACTCATGAGTGATATTGTTTTTCAATTGAATATGCAAAAGTACATAATATTTAGCAGATGACCTTGCAAAAAGGGGAAAATATTGCTTGTACCTCAAGTCGGATTGCCTGATTGGAAACAAAAAAGCAGCCAAAGATTTCACATCTCTTTGACTGCTTCTGATTTTAATATTTGTAATTGTTTTTCCATAAGTTGGGAAGGAAACGGTAGTAAAGCAAGTGTTTCCATGCAACCAGGTCGTGGGCTCCGTTGCTACCTACATAATATTCGTGCTTGATACCCATCTGTTCCAGTTCTTCATGGAGCTTTTGGTGACGGGCCATCGGACCGGTTTCGTGGGTACCTGCACCAAGGAACAGATAGTCGATCTGGTCGTTGATGTTCTTGTCGTATAAAGCAGGTGTTTCTTTGATGTCGATAGCCGAACTCAACAAACCGAAGCTTCCGAAGAGATCCAACGAACGGAATCCTACGTATTGCGACAAGCGACCGCCCATAGACAAACCGCTGATGGCACGGGCGTGGCGATCCTTGATGACGTTGTATTTGGATTCAATGAACGGGATAATGCACTTGCGGTATTCTTCTTCCATCAACGGGAAAGCCAGTTCGGTGTGCTTGGGATGCATGCGGGTTACCATCTGGTCGTTGGGGAAGACTACAATCATGGGCTCTGCCTTGCCTTCTGCTATCAGGTTGTCGAGGATGAAGTTGGCCTTTCCGTGCATCACCCAAGTCTCGGTCAGGTCGCCCGAACCTCCCATCAGATAGAGGGTGGGGTATTTCTTTTTGGGGTCGTAATTGGCTGGGGTATAGACAATCAGGTCTCTCACGCCTTTGGTCACTTCCGAGTAATAGTAATGGGTGGTCAGACTTCCATGGGGGACATCTGCCTTGGGATCGTAGAAAGCCGGTTGGTCACCGTGTACATGCAGGATGCTGAAAGCCGGCATGGCGGCATGGCCAATGTAGGTGTTGTTGGGATCTACATTCTGTACTCCGTCTATGATGAAATAGTAAAAATAGATTTCAGGAACCAATGGACCGATAGTCAGTGTCCAGGTGCCATCCTCACCTTTCGTGAAAGGTACGCGTTTGCGGGCATCGGGGCCGACAAACATGTTACCGGTCAGCAGCACTTCCTTGGCATTGGGTGCATGGAGACGGAAGGTAACGGAATGGTCGTCGTGCACTTCGGGTGAAATGACACTACAACCGAATGGATTGATGTTCTCGGTGTTTTTCTGTGGTGCCCAATCGGTATTGACATGCGATTGTTGGGCTGAAATACTCATGGCTGAAAATGCCATACACAAATACAAGAATAATTTTTTCATAATGCTGAAGTTTAGAATGATTATTTATTTAAGTATACTTCCTATCAGTTCTTTGTATGTGGAATCGATGCTATACACCAGGTAGAATCCTGAAGGGATGGTCTGTATGTCGATCCGACTTGCATGTGGAGTTCGGAGGACTTCCTTTTCCGTGGAGGTACAGATGATGATGGTGGTTCCCTTCTTATTCTCTGGGAGAATGAGCTGGTTCCCTTTGTTCAATAGGGGGACGTCCCATTCCGTAGGCTCGTTCAAGGCAAGTGGCATACTCTCGTTGCCATAACGGTCGGCCGCAGTAACGGCAAAGTATCGGTTCTTTTGCCAGTCCTTCAAAACAATTTGTGTGGAACGTAGGGATGTTTCAATCAAGTGGTCGGCACATTCCGTATCAACCGGATAGGTGGTGGAACCATAGAGATGGTATACCGTCGGTTGGTCGTTGTTGTCGGTAGAAGTACCCCATTGTAACTTCAGAGAACCATCGTTCTGGTATTCATGGAAAGGTGAAGTGGGAGTAGACGGGGCAATGCTATCCATCCAGGTCATGGGAGGAACCAATGCTGGTGTTGCATAGAAATCGGTTTTGACTTCGTTGTAGATGCCTTTGATGTTGTCCAACAAGAAACGGTTACGGAAATAGGCTTGTCCGCCCAAGTGGTGCAAACGGGTGAAATGAATTTGTCGGACAATCTCTTCGATGGGCCAATCCTTTTCGTTTGGCGAGAGGAAATAGATGCCCAGACCGGGTACAACCCAACGGCCGTTGTCGTTTTCTTTCCAATCGAGTGCAAACGGATAGAAATCGTTTCCTTGGAAATACATCATAGGGAACAGTGCATCGTGAATGCCTTCCTTCATCCAACCTTGTGCATCTTGGTAAACGGCATGATAGGCATCCCATCCTTTGGAACGGTAGCGGGAAGTGGAGGCATACTTGCCTACGGGCGAACTGCTTACCTTGACCCATGGTTTGATGGCCTTGACATCTTGGTAAAGACGGCGTACGATAGCGGTGATATTATCTCTCCGCCATTGTTTCTTATTCTTTTTCTTTCCGTATTTCCGATAGGTGTCGTTGTCGGGGAAACGCTCTCCTTGTTCCGGATAGCGGATGTAATCAAAATGAATACCGTCGATGTCGTACTTGGATGTTATTTCGCGGACAATGTTGCTCAGGTAATCGCCCGTTTCGGGATGTCCGGGATCCAGGTACCAGGAGCCTTTGAATTGCTTGCAGATCTTGCGGTTCTTCTGTACTATCGATTTTTTACCTAGTAGACGTACTTGGCGGGCATTTCCAATGGGAATGGTGACAATCCATGCATGTAGTTCCATTCCTCGTTTATGACATTCTTCAATGGCGAATGCAAGCGGATCGTATCCGGGATTGCGCCCCGTTTTCCCCGTCAGGGACTCGGGAAAGGTCTCGATGGAAGATGGATAAATCAAATTGCCTCTTAATCGTGTTTGGAACAAGATGGTATTGAAATGAGCTTCTTTCAATCGGTCCAATATGTCGCAAAGTTCTTGTTGTTGCTTTCGGATGCTTTCCGCGTTGGTCGCTTTCTGGCGGGGCCAGTCCATTCCGCCGAGGGTGGTAATCCACGTGGCTCGGATTTCATGCTTCGGTTGGGAAGCAAGGGGCATGGCAACCAGGATGAATAGCAGAAAGGTTAGGAAATGTATACGCATCTTCTTTTTAATTTGTTGCAAAGATAATAAGTTCCCGATTAATTCGTTACATTTGTACCGATAAAAGAAATACATGTTGTTATGATAACATTTACATTAGCTCTATTATTGCTTATAGGTGGATATTTCATTTATGGCAAGTATGTGGACCGCATCTTTGGCCCTGACAACCGAAAGACGCCGGCCGTAACTATGGCAGATGGAGTGGACTATATTCCTTTGCCTACATGGAAAATCTTTATGATCCAGTTCTTGAACATTGCCGGACTGGGGCCTATATTCGGTGCGATTATGGGAGCCCAATTCGGTACGGCTTCTTATTTGTGGATTGTATTGGGTACTATTTTTGCCGGTGCTGTACACGATTTTTTTTCGGGTGCTTTGTCCATCCGTAACGGAGGGGAAAGTTTGCCTGAAATAGTGGGCCGTTACCTTGGACTGACTACCAAGAAGGTCATGACCATCTTTACCATGATTCTGATGATTCTTGTCGGAGCCGTGTTTGTTAGCGGACCGGCGGAACTTATTGCCGGTATGACGCCCGATTGGATGGATGCCTATTTCTGGATTATCGTCATCTTCCTTTATTATGTGTTGGCGACTCTGATGCCGGTAGACAAGATTATCGGTAAGGTCTATCCTCTCTTTGCCGTTGCCTTGTTGTTTATGGCAGGGGGTATCCTGGTGATGCTTTATGTAAAGAACCCGGATTTACCCGAAATGTGGAATGGTTTTGGTACCAAGTATGAAACGAACCCTATTTTCCCAATGATGTTCATTTCCATAGCATGTGGAGCCATCAGTGGATTTCATGCGACTCAATCGCCTTTGATGGCTCGTTGTATGAAGCATGAAAAGCATTGTCGGCCTATATTTTATGGAGCTATGGTTGCCGAAGGTGTGGTGGCTTTGATTTGGGCGGCCGCCGCTACCTATTTCTTTCAGGAAAATGGTATTGTCGACCAACTTACCGGCAAAGCTTTCTCGGGTGCCGCGGTGGCTACGCGCATATCCAATGAATGGTTGGGAACCTTTGGCGGTATATTGGCTATCTTGGGTATTGTGGCGGCTCCGATTACCAGTGGGGATACGGCACTTCGTTCGGCTCGTCTCATCGCGGCCGATTTCCTTCATATCGACCAACGCCCCATTGCCAAACGTTTGCTGATCTGTATCCCTCTTTTCTTGCTTACGATCGGTGTGCTGGTATATAGCTTGAGCGATGCGGATGGTTTTAAGATTATCTGGCGATATTTTGCTTGGTGCAACCAGACTTTGTCGGTATTTACCTTGTGGGCCATTACCGTATATCTGGTACGTGAGAAGAAGAATTTCTATATCACATTGTTGCCGGCGTTGTTCATGACTCTGGTCTGCTCTACCTATATATGCATTGCTCCCGAAGGATTGTCACTCCCACAAGGCGTGTCTTATGGCATGGGCGGGGTTTGTCTGCTGGTTGCACTTGTCTGGTTTATCGTATGGTATAACAAAGAATCCCAAAAACGTTTATGAGGAAATTTAAGAAATCTTTCTGGATGCCTTTTATCCTGTTCCTGTATACCACGGGAATGGCTATCTACTTCTTGCCCCGTAACTCGGAGATTAGCGAGACGGAGAAGTGGGCTACCATTGGCATGTCGTACGTTGTCATCGTGTTGCTTTGGTGGGTACTCCGCAAAAAGGAGAAAATGATGGAAAAACGCAATAAAGAAATTGAGGAAACATATAAAAACAACCCTAACTAAATTTAGAGAAAATGAAGAAAGTATTATTGAGCTTGTTGCTGGTATTGGCGGCAACATTGAATGCGAACGCTCAGTTCGAAAAGGATGTGTGGTATGTGAATGCATCGTTGACGGGATTGGACTTGTCGCATAGCAAAAGTGAAGGGACAAACTTTGGATTTGCTTTGACGGGTGGTGCTTTTGTAGCCGACAATGTGTCTCTTTTGTTGAATTTCAAAGGTCAGTATGTTGAACATGGAATGGACGAAACAAGCCTCGGAGCACAAGCGCGCTATTATTTTGCCACTTGTGGTGTATATGGCGGATTGGGCATGAGCTATAAGCATCTTACTGCCGGGGACTTCCGCAAGCATCTGGTTTGTCTCACTCCTGAAGTGGGATATGCCTTTTTCTTGGGACGTAACTTGACGGTAGAACCTGCCGTGTATTACGACTTGAGCTTGGACGAAACATCCCAGTATAGTAAGTTGGGCTTCAAGATAGGCTTTGGCTTGTACTTCTGATTGTTTCCCATAAATTATGCGGGAGGGTATACCGATAGATTCTGGTGTACCCTCCCGTATTTATTGATAGTGGAATTATTGCATCAACTTTTCCTTCAAGAACTGTCCGGTATACGATAACGCACATTCCGCCACTTCGGTGGGCGTTCCGGCAATAACCAGATTACCTCCTTTTTCTCCGCCTTCCGGTCCAAGGTCGATGATGTGATCGGCGCACTTGATGACATCCATGTTGTGCTCGATAATGAGGATGGTATGTCCTCGTTCGATGAGTGCATCGAATGCTTCAAGCAATTTCTTGATGTCGTGGAAATGGAGTCCGGTAGTAGGCTCGTCGAATACAAAGATGGTTGGATCGCTTTTCTCGATACTGAGGAAATAGGCCAGTTTTACGCGTTGATTTTCACCTCCTGAAAGCGTGGATGACGATTGCCCCAACTTGACATATCCCAATCCTACTTCTTGTAACGGACGCAGGCGTTTCACAATCTTGTTCTGCTTATGCTCCGTAAAGAATTCGATGGCTTGGTTGACGGTCATTTCCAATATGTCGTAAATGCTTTGTCCATGAAACTTGATTTCGAGTGTATCGCTCTTGAATCGTTTTCCGTGGCAACTCTCGCATTCCAAAACCAAGTCGGCCATGAATTGCATTTCTACGGTGATGGTACCTTCGCCCTTACATTCTTCGCAACGGCCGCCTTCGGTGTTGAAAGAGAAGTGCCCTGCACCGTATCCCATCTGTTTGGCAAGCGGTTGCTCGGCATACAATTTCCGAATTTCGTCGTATGCTTTGACATAGGTCACGGGATTGCTTCGGGTGGATTTGCCAATCGGATTCTGGTCGACGAACTCAATGTTCTTCACCATCTTGATGTCGCCTTCCAATGATAGGTGTTCGCCCGGGCGCTCACTGCTCTCACTATATTCCCGTTTCAGTGCGCGATAGAATACATCGCGTACCAAAGTACTCTTGCCCGATCCGCTCACACCGGTCACCACGGTCATGACATTGAGCGGGAAGCGTACATCGATGCCTTTCAGATTGTTTTCGCGTGCTCCCTTCACTTCGATGTAATTGTTCCATGGACGGTATGCAACGGGGAGGGGAATGGTTTCTTCGCCAAGTAAGTAGCGCACCGTGTAGCTGTCACTTCCCTTTTGCAAATCTTTCATATCTCCTTGATAGACAACGTTTCCACCCAATCGTCCGGCCTTGGGACCGATGTCGATGATGTAGTCGGCGGCCCGGATAATTTCCTCATCGTGTTCCACCACAACAACGGTGTTGCCCAATTGTTGTAATTGTCGGAGCACTTTGATGAGGCGGTCGGTATCCCGACTATGAAGTCCGATACTCGGCTCGTCCAATATATAGAGGGAGCCCACAAGGCTGCTTCCTAACGAAGTGGCCAAGTTGATGCGCTGGCTCTCACCACCCGACAATGAATTGCTCAATCGGTTCAGCGTGAGGTATCCCAGACCTACATCCATCATGAAATTCAGACGGTTGTTGATTTCCGTGAGTAGACGCTTGCCTACCGCGGCGTCATGCTCATCCAAGGTAAGGGTACGGAAAAATTCCTTCAACTCGTAAATAGGTAGATTCACCAACTCATTGATGGATTTTCCGCCTATCTTTACATAACTTGCTTCTTTTTTCAAGCGGGTACCGTGACAAGTCGGACATTCGGTCTTGCCCCGGTATCGTGCCAACATAACCCGATATTGTATCTTGTATTGATTCTCTTCCAACATTTTGAAGAAGGAGTCAATACAGGCCTTGTTTCTCGGTCCATGCCACAAATAATCCTTCTGCTCCTGAGTCAGCTCGTAATAGGGCGTAAAGATGGGAAAATCATGAGCGGGTGCTTCGTGGATGAATTCCTTGAGCCATTCACTCATTTTTTCACCTCTCCAGCACATGACTGCTCCATCGTATACACTCAGTGCGCGATTGGGGATTACCAGATGTTCATCAATACCGATAATCTTGCCGAATCCCTCACAAGTGGGGCAGGCGCCGATGGGAGAATTGAATGAAAACATCTGGTCGCTCGGTTCTTCGAACGTAATTCCATCGGCTTCGAATTGGGTGCTGAAAGTGAAGAGCTGGGTACTACCGTCCGCATTTAGAAAACGTAGCATACATACTCCATTTCCCTCGTACATGGCCGTTTCTATGGAATCTGTCAGACGACTGATGCTACTTGGGTCGGAGCTGACCGTCATGCGGTCGACCAATAGATTCACGTTTGCTTTCTTTTCTTCGCCTTCTGCTTGCAATTGCATCAGGTAATCTTCTATCCGCATGATTTCACGGTTTACCTCTACACGGGTAAATCCTTGTTTCAAATCAATGCCCAATTGCTCTGCCATCGTGCGTCCTTCGCGTAGATGGATGGGGGTGAGTACCAGGAAACGGGTACCTTGCGGAAAGGACAACATGCATTGGGTGATGTCTTCGGCGGAATGTTTCTTGACCAGCTGACCGCTAATGGGCGAATAGGTTTTGCCTATACGGGCAAAGAGCAGCCTTACATATTCATATATTTCAGTCGATGTGCCGACGGTAGAACGAGGGTTCCGACTCGAAACCTTCTGCTCGATGGCGATAGCTGGAGGAATACCTTTGATAAAGTCGCATTCGGGCTTGCCCATCCTTCCCAAAAATTGGCGGGCATAACTACTGAGACTTTCTACATAGCGGCGTTGGCCTTCAGCATAGAGCGTGTCGAAAGCCAATGACGATTTCCCGGAACCGGATAATCCGGTTACTACCACTAATTTCCCTCGGGGAATGTCTACATCTATATTTTTCAGATTGTTGACCCGGGCTCCTTTGATGGATATATATTTGCTTTCACTCATGCTGCTTGCTTTTAATGGAATGTGCAAAGATAAGGAAACTTGTCGGTAATTGTTCTTGTTTTTCGTATATTTGCACCAAATATGATTGAAAAATGGATACAATAAACAATACATTGATAGGATGGTTGCGTCAATGGGGCGTACAACCAAGTGATTTGGAACTGGTACATCGTATCGTTATGGTAGTTGGAATCTTGTTGCTGGCTTGGTTGGCCGATTGGATATGCCGACGGGTTCTGGTCACTTCCATCAGGAAAATAACCTCCAAGACACACAACAGATGGGACGACTATCTGTTTAATGACAAGGTATTGAATAATCTGTGCCATTTGGTCCCTCCGGTCATCATTACCACGTTGATTCCTTTTGCTTTCCAAGGCGAAACGGTGACCCTTGCATTCATCATGAAATTGTGCTGGGTGTATATCACCATCGTATCGGTCCGTCTTGTCTGCTCTTTCCTTACTTCGCTCTACACTATTTCCAGCGAACACGAAAGACTGAAAGAACACTCCATGAAAGGATTTTATCAAATGCTCAAATTGATTGTGATCTGTGTGGGAGTCATCATTGTCATCAGCACGTTGATTGACAAGGATCCGGTAACCATTCTTACCGGTCTGGGTGCTTCGGCCGCTATCCTTTCGTTGGTATTTAAAGATACGATTATGGGACTTGTTGCCGGTGTGCAACTCTCCGCCAATGATATGCTTCGTCCGGGCGATTGGATTTCTATGCCCAAGTATGGAGCCGACGGTAGTGTGTTGGAAGTGACACTGACCACGGTAAAGGTACAGAATTGGGACAAGACCATTTCTACAATTCCGCCCTATGCATTGGTCAATGATTCGTTCCAGAACTGGCGTGGGATGAGAGAAAGCGGTGGCCGACGGGTAAAGCGTTCCATCAACATCGACATGCATACCGTGCGCTTTTGTACCCCGGCCGAAATGGAGGCCTTCCGTTCTGAAAAATGGATGGATAATTTCGTGGCGACGGGGAACGAGGAAGTCAACCTCTATGTATTCCGTCATTATCTGGAACAATATCTACGTACGCATCCTAAGGTAAGTCAACAGATGACGTTGATGATCCGTCAATTGCAACCTACCGCCGAAGGCTTGCCTATAGAACTCTATTTCTTTTCCGATGGTACCGAATGGATACCCTACGAACGTCTACAGGCCGAAGTGTTCGACCACCTGTTGGCGGTACTTCCCAAATTCGGCCTGAAAGTATTCCAAAGTCCTACCGGCTTGGATTTGCAGATGCTGAAAGGATAATGTCAGGAATGAAGTTCCAGTACAAAACGAGTGCCTTTCTTGTATTCTTCATCCAACCGTAAGGTACCGTTCAACTTATAGGCTATAAGACTACAGGTAGGCAATCCCAATCCGTCGCCTGTAGTCAGATCGTGTACTTCGGCAAACGGTTTGAACAGATTGCTTCGTTTTTCTTCGGGGATTCCGGAACCGGTATCGGTTACAATGAACTGGCCGGTGTGTGCACTCCTTTTCTTGAATTCCAATGTGATTTTTCCTGTTTCCGTATGAAGTGCCGCATTTCCCAATAAATAGGTCAGGATGCTTTCCAATGCTTCGGCATGGGTGCGGATATTGACACGCGGTACGTTGAGTACGGCGGATACTTCGGGCTTGAACTGCTCTTTTGTCTGATTCATGATGCGTTCGCAGAGCGTGTTGATGTTCAACTCCTTCAGTTCGTAGCGCTCTTCACGTGTGGTTTCCAGTTCCATATACCGTTGGGTATGCTCCATCAAGGCCTTCAGGCCCTCAATGTGTTTTTTGGATTGGTTCGGTGCTTTCTCGATGGCTTCCAACGAAGGTGTTATCTGTTTGCTGATATTTTGGATGAACCGACTCTTCTGTCCGTTGTTCTCATTGGCGATGGCTAGACTCTTTTTCAGTTTTTTGGCTTGTGCCATATTCTTGACCATCATACCAAAAAGGAACAATAGAGCACCTGCCAATGCAACGGCCAGGATACAGAGAATGACAATGACTCCCTGTTGGGTACTGATTTTCTCTTCCTTTTCCTTAAGCGTGTTTTGCGAAAGGGTGTAGTCGTCTTTCAGCGTTTGTAGTTCCTGAGCAGCTTTGGCGGTTCGGATGGAATCTTGCCAATGGGCATATAGCTTGTTCATGGCACTGGTGAGACTTGCGTTGTTGCTTGCTTCGGCTTGTTTCAACATATCTTGGTAGCAGGCATCAATGGCGGCTTCGTCTTTTCCTGCCGTTTGCTTTAGAATCAACTGCTTGTAGCATTGCAGACTCTTGTCGGTCATTCCAAACTTTTGGTAATAACCGGCCTGACTCATCAACAAGTCTTCTTGTAAGGCATCCGATTGGGCTTGCTCTACATAGACGGCCATTTGTTCCAATTGGGTCTTGCTCCGTTCGTTGTTGTTCGACCGCATATACATGCGCAGACGTTCCTTGGTGACCAAATAATGTAAATCGGGAGCGGCTTTACCCGTTTTTTGCTCTTCGGCATAAATCAGGGCATCCATTTGTCGGCAAGTGGCAAATGCCTCTTTCCATTCTCGGTTTTCGGTCTGCTTGATGCTGGTCTTTATACCTTCTTCTACTGTTTGTCTGAGACTTGATGATTGGGCTTGTCCTGCCATCGTATAGAAAGCAAGTGACAATATGAATAGTATTTTCTTCATTTCTTTATCTGTTTGGATGCAAATATAGCGGAAAAATCTGTTAGTCCCCAAGAAAATAGATTATCTTTGTTGCAATTTAAACAAAAGAGTATGGAAAAAGGATTGACTTATACATCGGTTTTAACGGCCGAAATGTCGCATACCGCTCTCGAAATGGGAAGTGGCGATATGCATGTACTTGCTACACCTACTTTGGTGGCATTAATGGAAAATGCGGCGATGAAGGCGGTGGCTCCTCATTTGCCGGAAGGCTCCACTACCGTTGGCGGAATGATCAATACCACGCATATCAAGCCTTCGGCCATTGGCGAAACGGTGCAGGCCACGGCCGAACTGATGGAGGTGGAAGGAAGAAAACTGACGTTTGCCATCCGTGCCACCGATAGTAAAGGCGATGTGATAGGAGAAGGAACCCACATCCGTTTTGTTGTGGATAGGGAACGGTTTTTAAGTAAGTTGTAAGATATAATCAAATAACTTCTTGTAAAACGGATGCTTGGTCAGTGTAGAGGCATCTCCAAGGATGATGAGCTTCATCCGGGCGCGAGTAATCGCTACATTCATGCGCCTTAAATCATTCAAGAATCCTATCTGTCCATCCTCATTGGCACGAACCAGGCTGATGAGAATTACGTCGCGCTCTTGTCCTTGGAACCCGTCGACGGTGTTGATGGTGATGAACGGCCGGAAAGGTTTGAAGAAAGCATCTTTCTTGATGAGTTGTCGCAGGTATTGTACCTGGGCCTTGTAGGGTGAGATGACTCCGAAGTCTATACGCTCTTCCAACAACCGTTCTTTCCCTATCTTGGTGATGTATTTTTTCAGTTTTTCGATGCATAGTGCCGCTTCCTGCTTGTTGATACGTCCGAAACTTTCGCCTACAAACTCTTCGTTGCAATCCATTCCCTCCGTATTCACCCATACCATCGGGGTGTCGTAGTCCAGAATGCTCCGGTATTTCACTTCGGGAGCCGAGGTGAGTTGCCCGTGGTAGAACCAATCGGACGAGAACCGCATGATTTCGTCGTTCATGCGGTATTGCACTTTCAGCAACGAAACCACTTCGGGCTTGTTGTGCACAATGTGTTGCATCAGCGTCTTGTCCAGTCCGCCCCGCATGGCTTCCATGCATTTGATGGTAGGTGGTAACTGACAATGATCGCCGGCCAATACCACGCGGTCGGCCTTGCGGATGGCTATCCAGCAGGCCGCTTCCAATGCTTGTGCGGCTTCGTCTATGAAGAGTGTGCCGAATTTCTGCCCCATCAGGATACGGTTGGCCGAGCTGACCAAGGTGCACGAAATGACTCTTGCTTCGCTAAACAAGGCTTCGTTGATGCGTATTTCCAGTTCTGTGGCGCGGTCTTTCAGTGAATTGATCTTCTGACGGATGTTTTCTCTGCTGGCCCCTTTTCGGCTATTGGCATGCAGTTCGCGGATAGCCTTGCGGATACTCCACAACTGAGGATAGTCGGGATGGGCTTCAAACCTCCGTTCGTAGGTAAACGAAAGCATCTTGTCGTTTACACGGGTAGGATTACCGATGCGTAGTACGGGAACACCCCTGTCGACCAATTTCTCACTGATCCAATCCACCGCCATGTTGCTCTGTGCACAGACCAGCACTTGGTTTTCTCTGTGCAGCGTTTCATAGATGGCTTCTACAAGGGTGGTGGTCTTCCCCGTACCCGGAGGACCGTGTACGATGGCCACATCCTTGGCCGTCATCACCTTGTTTACCGCTTCTTCCTGCGTAGGATTGAGCCACGGGAAGCGGGTAGGACCGAAACGGAAAGTCGATGTCTTCTGCGTGCCATGAAAAATGTCGCGCAGTTCTGCCAACCGGTTTCCATTTGCCTTGATAACCTCCCTCAATGCTTCGAACATCAGCCGGTAACTGGTCTCGTCGAAATAAAGTTGTACGCCCAAGCGTTCGGCATTCTGAATATCCATCAGTGCCGATGCTCCGGGTAGAATCACCACCATACGGTCTTCGTCCACATAGTTCACCGTGGCGGTAAAATTGAAGTAGTGTAACTTCTCCGAGCCATCTTGCGCAAAGAAACATACCGGTTTGCCAAACTCGAACACATGCTCTATATCCTTGTCTTCCCTACGTTCCACCTCCACCGTCAGTTGGTTGAGCGAGTTGTAATAACTCCTTCCCACCGACAGAGGGAACCAGCACATGCCCCGTTTCACTTTTCGTCCTATCCCCATGGCTTCCGTCTGTTGGCGGAAAGTCTCCTTTTCGTAATCATACTCCATGCGCAACAACAACTCCTGTTGTTGAAGCTGTGCGATGACCGACGGGGTATGTAGACTGTTCTTGCTCATGATGATGATTTTCTGCAAAGATAGTTCATTCTCTTTAGATAGAAAAAGAACGCCCCGGTTTTGAGCGTTCTTTTATAGTTTTATTACGATACCTTATCAGTACTACCTTCCGGTTGTCCGGTTACGGTATTTTCTTGGTTTTCGGTATCCTCTTCCGTTTCCGAAACATTGCGGCGGCGGTTGATGAGCTCTTGCGCATTCTGTGTAATCCCTGCAAGTTGTATGGCCATTTCATCATAGTGGAAGAACTTGTTGTTCTGCAGCGCAAAGTTGATGATGTCTACCAAGTAGCGGTACGCCTTTATGCATTGGTTTCGCATTTTGCTGGGCGATTCGGGTATCATTTCCTGTTCCGCTGCGCGTTCCGAAGCCAGTTGGATGTACTTTTCGTTGGTTTCTTCCAGTTCGTTGGTGCGCTCTTCCAAATCCAGTTTGGCAAATGCTTCCGCGTATTTTTCACTACGTAGGGTGAGGATGTATCGGCGGATGTGTGTACTTTGAGCCGATGACGTCAATCTGGAGTACCCTCTGAATTCATCGATAACGGGCTTGTACGACAATGCGGCAGCCGATACCTCTTCGTTGTTGTCGGTCTCGCAAGCGCAGATGTAGCTAATGTGACCGGACAATAGTCTCAATCGTTTTTTACTTGTCTGCGTCATCGTTTCAGTCTGGTCCATTTTCCGCACTCGCTTGATGCATCGTTCGTATGCAGTCAAAGCCTCTTCGAAAAACCGGCCTTTGTTTTTTAAACAAACATCGTTCAATAGCTCTTCTCTGTCTTCCACAGTAGGTTCGTCAATTGGACTGTTAAAAATTCTCAAGAACTCGGACAAGAATTGGTCGAGTTCCACGATGCTCAAATTAGCTTGATACGTTAATTTCTTTAAAAACATCTCGTTTGGTTTTGTTGGTTAATGAATTAAGTTAATTGTGGGAGAGCGAAACAAGTTGGACAAACTTTAAAAGGGAGGGAAATAGCTTTTTCTATTTGACGCGTCTCATTTCGTCTCTTGTCGCAAAGATAAAGCAAATAATATGATTTGTCAAGTGATTTTGATGAAAATTTATAAAAATGTAAGTAAATAATTCTTGTTGTAATGTTTTTCGTCTTTTCGTCACGACCGAAATCAAAACTAAATGTTTTTTCCCTTTTTTTGCATGACCGAAGTCCAAACTAAATGTGTTTTTCCCTTTTCTGCACGACCGAAGCCCAAACTAAATGTATGTTTTCTTTTTCATCACAACCGAAATCAAAAAAATAATATATTTTCCTCGTTTTTGTGCGACCGAAATCCAAACTAAATGTATGTTTTCATTTAGGTTGTGCATTTTAGGTTGATGTTTCATTATCATGACGTTTCGGTCTGTCGTTTTGCTTTAATGAAAAAAAACAGCGATTGTTTTGTGATTATGATATTAATCTCTATATTTGCCTTGTAGTTCGGCTTGGAGTAGCCGGATGCTTTAACTTATTGGAATAGCGTTATTGAAACTTATCTTCTTTCATCAAATCTCGCAAATTTGACAATGCAGTGAAGATGGTTAACAATAGCGCTCACGTATACGTTTATATACCTTGGCATCACTGTATAGGTATGCTATCACTATAAATGGGCGTGGGCGTCTGTTGTTTATCTACTGCAAAGGCAATGCGAGAGCCTGATGAAAGGATAAACAAAAATAGACTCCTCACGCTTATTTTTTTATTGTGCCTTGATAGAGGAGCCCAAGGCCGTAATTAAAATGTTATAAGATTATGGAAAAGGAAAGTTTGTATGTGGTTCCACAGGTAGAGGTTATCGAAGTGGAAGTGGAAAAAGGTTTTGCTGGTAGTGCTACTGGTGAAGGTGAAGGTGGATTGGGAGATGTCGATATGTAAATTTAAATCTGAGACATTATGAAAACAAAATTATTTGGTATTATTTTATGTGCTGGTATTTTTACGGCATGTAATAATGAAGATTTGTTTGAACAAGGTTCAAGTATTAAGACTTTGAAAGTTTCTACTGAAAGTGAATTGGTAGGATCGCGTGCTGGTATGGAATCTGACGGTTCTTTTTTCTGGCATGAAGCAGATAAGATTGGTGCTTTGATGAGTAATAATGAAGTTCTTCCTATGACATTGAAAGAAGGCGACGGTGGTAAATCATCAGGTAATTTTGAAATTACTACCAATCTTTCTTTTGGTAATTATGCCATTTATCCATATTCAACTAATCATGATTTGACATCTGGAGGCGAATTGACTTTTAATCTGCCTTCATCTTATGATTACGGTGAAGTAATTGGAGAAAAAGAAAATAGCTTTAACATTGCAATGTGGGGAGCATTGGAAAATGGTGGTGTATCATTCAAACATTTGGGTGGTGTATTCAAAATTTATGTCCATAACCTTCCTGTAGGTGATGATATGCAGTTTATTTTTAAAACTGATGGAAAGCGAATTGCAGGTGATTTCGAAGCGGATTTGACTGATGATGAACCGATATTGGAAACTGCGGCAACAACAGCGGGTGACGATCAAGTTATCATTTCTTTTAAGAATGCAACAGCAAATGCTTCTGGTGTCTTTTATATCCCGGCTCCTGTGGGAGACTATCCCGTTATTAATGTAACACTTAAAAATGGTGATGAAGCATTTGCATGGGGCTATTGGGAAAACCAAAAAGTAGTCCGTCGTGCTCAAAAGAAAGGTACAATCGGTAAAAAGGAAATTACAGGTGGCGGTGAGAGTGAAACTGTAGAAGGTGTAGCTGCAGCCAATAAAGCATTGCAAGAAGGTGCCGAAGAGGTAGTTATTTCAGCTATACCAGAATCAGAAACAGTTACAACTATTCTTATCCCTGGCCAAGAAAGTGACGAACAAAACCTTTCAATCGCAATAGAAAGTATTTCTTATGAAAATGAAATTTCGATAGAAGATGCTTCGTCTACAACTGGTGATAATCCTATCAAAACATTGAATTTGACTTTACCAGAAGAAGCTGTAGCTAAGTTGAATATTGATTTGCCTAATACTACAGTATATATTAATGGTAAGATAGCTGATTTGCAAGCAACAACTGCAGAACATACCTTAATTGTTAATGAAGGTGCAAGCATAACCAATTTGACTATCAATGGTGGTAATGTGCGTCTTCATAAAAATGCAACGATAGGAAGCTTGACCAATGCAACTGGTGGTGTGATTTATCTTATTTTAGAAGCGGATGCAACTACTTCTATTGCGGAAACAGAAAATATTAAAATCGTATCTGCTGCTGAATATGATTTGCGTCAAGCTATCGCTGATGGTGGTAGCTATACTTTAACAGGCGATGTTTTGAATATAAGCGAATTAATTAAGGTTGAAAAGGATTTGGTTCTTGATTTGAACGGTTATACTTTGGCCTTCACTCCACAGAGCGGTTATCCGGGTATCAAGAATACAGCGAACTTGGAAGTAAAGAATGGTAAAATTACATCTACCCAAGTTGGTATTCAGAATAACGGTACATTGACTATTAATTGCGATATTGAATCTGTTTTCAATGCAATCAACAATGTATATGATGGTGAAACAACAATCAATGGTGGTACTTACAAGAATACTGATACCGAATCGGCTCTTATCTATTCCGACAATCATGGAAATGGATCCCCTGTCTTAAACATCGCTGAAGGTTCTTTCGAATCAGTATTTACTAATGTTTCTTACAACAATGGTTCAACGGGTACAGTCAATGGTGGTACATTCAAGTGTACTGGCGGCTGGCACAATATCTATGTCGGTGGTTCTGAAGGAGGATGTAATGTTACTTACGATGCTGAAAATTGTTCCTTTGAATCAAATGGCATCAATATTCAGGTTAACAATTGGGGTGTAGAAGGAAACAAGAACACTTTGAACAACGTTGAATATACAGGAGCTCATAACATCTATTTTGCATCTACAGAAACAGCTTTGAGAACAGCTATCGCTGCTGGCGGTGAAGTTGCTTTGGGTACTAATATATCAAATGTCAGTGCATTAATTAAGGTTGAAAAGGATTTGGTTCTTGATTTGAATGGTTATACTTTGGCCTTCACTCCACAGAGCGGTTATCCGGGTATAAAGAATACAGCAAACTTGGAAGTAAAGAATGGTAAAATTACATCTACCCAAGTTGGTATTCAGAACAACGGTACATTGACCATCAATTGCGATATTGAGTCTGTAGAAAACGCCATTAACAATGTATATGATGGAGAAACTACAATTGAAGGTGGTTCCTATAAGAATACTTCTTCAGAAAAAGCGTTGATAAATTCAAATAACTTTGGAGACGGAACTCCTGTTTTGACCATCAACGGTGGTTCTTTCGAATCAGTATTTACTAATGTTTCTTACAACAACGGTTCTACCGGTTCTGTTAATGCAGGTACATTCAAGTGTACTGGCGGTTGGCATAATATCTATGTTGGTGGTGAAACAGGAGGTTGCAACGTTACTTATAAGGAAGATAATTGCACATTTGAGTCAAATGGCATCAAGATTCAGGTTAATGATTGGGGTGTAGGAAATGCTAATACGGTGAACAATACTACGTATACTTCTGCTACGAATTTATTGAATTAATTTATTTGCGAGGATTAGATAGAAGACAAATTAATCAAAATGATTTGTCAGTGTGAAGTTCAGCCCGTGATGGGCTGGACTTCTTTTGTTTTTCATCATTTTCCACCTCTCAAATTTCAAAGAACGGACCATAATGACTATTTTTGCCGCGAAAATTGGTAAACAGAACAGATGAAAAGTAAAAACCTTACCAACGGCAGCATTATGGGAAACATCGTTTCGTTTTCCTTGCCATACTTGTTGTCTTACTTTCTGCAGACACTCTATGGATTGGCCGATTTGTTTGTAGTGGGGCAGTATTGTGGGGTGAGCAGTATCACGGCTGTTTCTATCGGTAGCCAAGTGATGCACATGGTAACGGTTATTGTGGTGGGGCTGGCTATGGGGACTACCGTGACAACGGCACAATCGGTCGGAGCAAACGATGTGGCGCGTACCAAACGGGTAGTGGGGAATACCGTAACCCTATTTATGGTGTTTTCGTTGCTGATGGCGGCCGGCTTGGTGGGATGGGTAGGTGATATTGTTTCACTGATGTCTACTCCCGTTGAGGCTGCTACCGAGACTACTTCGTATCTCACTATCTGCTTTATTGGGATTCCTTTCATTGTTGCTTATAACATCATCGCTTCCATCTATCGGGGTATGGGGGATTCCAAAAGTCCGATGTACTTCATTGCTATAGCTTGTGTAGTGAATGTTCTACTCGATTATCTGTTGATAGGTTATTTTGATATGGGAGCTGCCGGAGCGGCTTGGGCTACCACGCTTTCGCAGACGGTAAGTGTTGTTGTTGCTTTGATAGCCATGAACCGGGGGGATTCGGGTATCCGTATCAGTCGGTCCGACTTGAAACCACAAAGGGCTGTCATGGGGAAGATATTGAATATAGGGGTACCTGTGGCTTTGCAGGACGGATTTGTTCAAGTGGGATTCATTATCATTACTATCATAGCCAACCAGCGAGGACTGAATGATGCGGCAGCAGTAGGGATTGTTGAAAAGATAATTGGTATTCTGTTCCTCATCCCTTCGTCCATGCTGTCTACGGTTTCTACTGTTTCGGCCCAAAATCTGGGGGCTGGCAAACTGGATCGTGCCATCCGTACCCTTTGGTATGCCAATTGCATCGTTATCGGTTTCGGTACGTTCTTTTCTATCATCATGCAGATATTCCCCGAGAAGGCGGTCGGCCTGTTTACCGACGACCCGCAGGTCATTGTTCAAGGTTGCCAATATTTGCAGGGGTATGTATGGGATTGTGTATTTGCGGGTATTCATTTCTGTTTCAGTGGTTTCTTCTGCGCTTGTGGGTGGTCCATCATTTCGTTTATCCATAATGCTGTGTCCATTGTAGTGGCTCGTGTTCCGTTGGCTTATTTGGCTTCCATTATGTATCCCACTACCTTGTTCCCTATGGGGCTTGCTACGGTGACAGGATCGGTTGTCTCGGTCATAATTTGTGTAGGAGTTTTTGTTTGGATGAAGAAACATCGTAAATTTGTGGTATAAAACTAAAAACGTTATGAGAGAGATATTCGAATTGATCAATAGCATGGCTCCGTATTTGTTGCTGGGTTTCTTCCTGGCAGGAGTGATGCACGCTTTTGTTCCCAATACATTGTACCGCCGTTATTTGGGCGGAAGTTCGTTTCGCTCGGTGCTGAATGCTGCCTTGCTTGGCATTCCTTTGCCGTTGTGCTCGTGTGGTGTGATTCCTACTGCCATGTCGTTGCGTAAGGAAGGGGCATCGAGAGGAGCTACTGTATCGTTCTTGATTTCGACTCCGCAAACGGGCGTGGATTCCATCTTTGCCACTTATTCGCTGATGGGATTGCCTTTTGCCTTGCTTCGTCCGTTGGTGGCCTTGGCCACTTCGTTGATGGGGGGATGCCTGGTCAACCGTTTTGACGAGAAAGAAGGGGTGGAGGAAAAGCCTGTGGTTGCAGCATCGACAGAACAGCAAGAGGGGTTGTCGTTCGGACAAAAAATAAAGTCGGCTTTCCGTTATGCTTTTGTGGAAATGATGCAGGATATAGGTAAATGGTTGGTGATGGGATTGGTAGTAGCGGGACTCATTACTGTATTTGTTCCCGATTCGTTTTTTGCCGTCTTTGCCGACAAACCGCTTCTCAGTATGTTGTTGGTTCTGGCATTTGCCATTCCCATGTATCTATGTGCTACAGGGTCTATTCCCATAGCCATCGCTTTGATGTTGAAGGGTCTTTCGCCGGGTACGGCATTGGTGCTGCTTATGGCCGGACCCGCAGTGAATGTGGCTTCCATGCTGGTCATCAGCAAGGTGATGGGGAAAAGGACATTGGCTTTATATCTGTTGTCCATTGTGAGCGGTGCCATTCTTTTTGGCTTGGGTATCGATTACTTGCTGCCCCGCGAATGGTTTGTCGCTCCGCTGGCAAAAATCCATGCATGCCACGAAGAGGGGATTTCCTGGTTTAATGTGGGTTGTACCATCTTGTTGGCTCTGTTGCTGCTGAATGCTTTTGTCCAACGTTATCGCAAGCCGGAGGCCTGTACTTGTCACGCAGGCTGCTCATGCGGTGGTTCGGAAAACCAGTGGGTAACTACAGTCAAGGGCATGACCTGCAATCATTGTCGTAATAATGTGGAAAAGGCTATCTTGAAGGTGGAAGGTGTGGAACGGGTAGAGGTAGATCTCCCGACAGGAAGAACCGTAGTTTATGGTAAGGCTGATAAAGAGGCCGTAAGGCAAGCGGTGGAAAGCATCGGCTTCGAAATGGAGTAAATATCGTTACTCTGAGGGATTGATTCCGTTCTCCTCGGCCAGCATCTGCTCGCGGCTCTTGCTTTGCGTAACAATATAGACTCCGGTAAAGACCAGTACCACGGCTATCCCTTTGGCGATACCGAAAGTTCCCAATCCCAGCCATACAGAAACAGTGGTGCCTACAATCGGTTGGATGTAGTTGTACATGCTGATGACGGTAGGTCGCAAAGTCTTTTGTCCCATCATCATCAGGATGTAGGCAAAGAAGGTACCTCCAAGTATGACGAATGCTACGCAATACCAGGCGAAGAGGGGGATTTCCTGAAATTGTAGGGTGGATACTTCGTGGTACGAGAATGGAATGAAACAGATGGCGGCATAAGTGAACATCCATTTCATTAAAGTGAATATGCTGTATTTGGATATCAGATTCTTGAAGAAGACCAGATAGCATGAAAAACTGACTTGTGCGGTGAGGCATAACAAATCTCCCCATATGTTCCCTTCTCTGCCGCTGGCCGTTCCTGCACTGCTTACTATCAGAATCAATGCACCGATGGAACCTAAAAAGACTCCAGTCACCTTTTTCCCCGTAATCGGTTCCTTCAGGTATATGGCGGCAATGATCATGGTGGCGATAGGTGCCGTTGTAGTAATGATGGAGGCGTCGATGGGAGAGGTGATGGACAGCCCGAAAGTGAAACATCCCTGATTGCATACAATGCCAAACAGGGCGGCAAAGAACATTCCCAGCAGGTCGTTCGGACGGACGGTCTCCTGCTTGGAAAAGAGGGAAGCCAACCAGAAACATACGGCTCCACCTGTCATTCGGAACGTGGCTAATGATATGCCTGAAATGCCGTTTTCCATAGCAGTCTTACCGACTGGAGACATCAATCCCCACAATATAGCTGCACCCAAAAGTGCCAGATGTGCCTGATATTTCTGAATCTTCATACAATTTGCCTTAAAAAACGGTGCAAAAGTAGTTGTTTCTTTTTTATTTTTTTACCTTTGCTAAAAGAAACATTCGTACATTATGAAAAAGCAGGCGGATTACATCAAGCGTATCGAAATCAAAGGGCTTTGGGGCCGTAAGAACATTTCATGGGAACTGAATCCCGAAGTGAATATCCTGAGTGGGGTAAATGGTATTGGAAAGAGTACCATTCTGAACCGTTCGGTACATTCGTTGGATGATTTGAAAGGGGGATCGCTCCATAGTGAAGCAACCAATGGAGTGAAGCTGGTTTTCTCGCCCGAAGATGCTACTTATATCCATTACGATGTGATTCGGAGCTTTGACCGTCCGCTCATTCATTCCGACTTGCTGGAAAAAATGGCAGACAAGAATGTGAAGACAGAACTCGACTGGCAACTATACCAGCTTCAACGTCGTTATCTGGACTATCAGGTGAATATCGGCAACCGCATCATAGAATGTTTGACTTCCGGAAATCCCGAAGACCAGTTGAAGGCGGCGCAACTTTCACAGCCCAAGACGAAATTCCAGGATTTGGTGGATGAACTTTTCGGCGAAACAGGAAAGATGATTGTACGCAAGAGCAATGAAATCCGTTTTGAACAGGACGGCGATTTGCTTTATCCTTACCAACTTTCGGCTGGAGAGAAGCAAATGCTTGTTATCTTGCTTACGGTATTGGTGCAAGACAATCGTAGCGGAGTGATGTTTATGGATGAGCCTGAAGTGTCGTTGCATGTGGAATGGCAACAACGACTCATCGGACTGATTCGTAGCTTGAATCCTAATGTACAGATTATCCTTACCACTCATTCGCCTGCCATGATTATGGATGGCTGGATGGATGCTGTGACCGAAGTGACCGACATTACTGACATCGTTGAATAATAGAGAGGTATGGGAAAGCGATTGTCGGATAATCTGTGTTCTTTATATTTGGGAGCGGCCAACAAACTGAAACCCAAGAAGGCGAAGAAGAAAATCATAGCTTATGTGGAAAGCTATGATGATATCGCTTTCTGGCGATCGGTGTTTGCTGATTTCGAAGACGAACATTGTTATTTTGAAGTAATGCTCCCTTCCAAGAAAAACCTTCAGAAAGGAAAGAAGTCGGTGTTGATGAATGATTTGGGTGCCCGCTTGGGTGTGAATATGGTGGCATGTGTGGATAGCGATTATGATTATTTGTTGCAACAGACTACTTCTACTTCACGACAAATCAACAACAGTCGTTTCGTGTTTCAGACTTATGCTTATGCCATAGAGAATTATCAGTGTTATGCCGGTGCACTTCATGAGGCTTGTGTCATGGCTACACTGAACGATCATCAGTTGGTGGATTATGAAGGATTCATGCGGATGTATTCGCAAATTGCTTATCCGTTGTTTGTATGGTCGGTATGGTTTTATCGGAAACGTGACCTTAATGGTTTCCCATTGATGGAATTCTGCTCTTATGTACGTCTTGATCATGTCAATATCCGTCGACCTGAAGAGTGTCTTGCCCAAATGGCAAAACGGGTAAACAATAAAGTGAAGAATCTGGAGAAGAGATATGCTCATGCACTGAATGAAATCGAATCATTGAAGGCCGAATTCGAATATTTGGGCGTTACTCCCGAAACGACTTATATGTTTATTCAAGGACATCACATCATGGAGAGTGTTACGCTGAAATTGTTGGGGCCTGTCTGTACGACGTTGCGTAGGGAACGTGAAACGGAAATCAAGGCATTGGCCATGCATAATACCCAATACCGCAACGAACTGACTTGTTATGAACGCAGTTTGTTGGGTATAGATGTCGTACTTCGTAAGCAGGACGGATACAAAGAGTCTCCTCTCTACAAGAAAATAGAGAATGATATCAGGGAATTTCTGAAAAGAATGGGATGATGTTTAGATGAATCCCAACAAATCTTCTGCTTTGTCGATGATAGCCAACGGTTGAAGTGGCTCCAGTTCCGTGCGGGGACGGAACCCCCAGGAAACACCGATGGCATCTACTCCTGCATTCCGGGCGGTTTGCATATCTACTCCCGAATCGCCTACATAAAGCACATCGTTGTTGTTCAGTTCGGTAGTCGCCAGAATGTCGTTTACGATGGTTGGGTCGGGCTTGATGGGAACACCTTCGCGTTGCCCCAATACTTGAATGAATGGGATGGTGGGAAAATAATGTGCAATCAACTTTTCTGTAGCCAATTGGTATTTGTTGGAAGCAACTGCCAATAGGATACCTTTTTCTTGAAGGGTATGCAGCAATTCTGGAATACCGGGGTAGGGGGTGCTGAATACGGCATTGTGCTCATTATAATAAGGTATAAAACGGGAGCGGATACGGAGGACGTTCTCTTCCGTGCGTTCTTCTTCGGGAAGTGCCCGTTCAAACAATTTGTTGATGCCATTGCCCACAAAGAAGCGATAGGCTTCGGTGGAATGTGTCGGGTAACCGAAATGTTGCAGGGCTTGATTGGTAGAGGCTGCAAGGTCGGCGATGGTATTCAATAGGGTACCGTCAAGGTCGAATATGACAAGTTTCTTCATAGACTTTGTTTTTTCTTCTGCAAAGATACATATTTATTCGGAATACTGACGATTTAATATATTTTGTGATTTAATTATGATAAACTATCATGAAAAAAATGTATATTTGAACGCAATTTTTGCTTTTGTGATTTGTGAATATTTTAGAATGAATTGATAATAAAAACTTTATGGAGAATTTGGAAGTTGCATTGATGTTAATGGTGGTTGGTATGGCTACTGTTTTTGTCATTCTCCTCATCGTTATCTACTTGGGTAAGGGACTGATTGCCATAGTGAATAAGTTCGCACCCGAAGAGGCTCCGAAGAAGAAGGTTTCGGCCGTTGCTCCGACAGCTGATGCTGGCGCTATGGATGCCATTAAGGCAGCTGTCGACATCCTGACAGCTGGAAAAGGACAAGTAGTGAAGATTGAGAAGTTGTAATCCGTAAAAGAAAAAACTCAGTATTTTAACATGGAAAGAGAAGTAAAATTTAGTTTGGTCTTTCGCGACATGTGGCAAAGTGCCGGGAAATATGTTCCGCGTGTGGACCAATTGATTAAAGTAGCTCCCGCTATCATTGAAATGGGTTGTTTTGCCCGTGTAGAAACCAATGGCGGTGGCTTTGAACAAGTCAATTTATTGTTTGGAGAAAATCCCAATAAGGCTGTCCGTGAATGGACCAAGCCATTTCATGAAGCAGGTATTCAGACTCATATGCTCGACCGTGCTTTGAACGGTCTCCGAATGAGTCCTGTTCCTGCAGATGTCCGTAAATTGTTCTACAAAGTGAAAAAAGTACAGGGTACTGATATTACTCGTACCTTCTGTGGATTGAATGATGTCCGTAATATCATTCCTTCTATCACTTATGCACACGAGGCGGGTATGATTTCGCAATGTGCACTTTCCATCACTTATTCGCCGGTGCATACCGTAGAGTATTACATCAATATGGCCAAGCAATTGATTGAAGCTGGTGCCGATGAAATTTGTATTAAGGATATGGCAGGTATTGGTCGTCCTGCGTTCCTCGGAAAGATTGTGGCGGGAATCAAGGAGATCAAGAATATCCCTATTCAGTATCACTCACATGCAGGACCTGGCTTTAACATGGCTTCTATTCTGGAAGTATGTAAGGCGGGTTGTGATTATGTGGATGTAGGTATGGAACCGCTCTCATGGGGCACAGGTCATGCCGATGTTATCAGCGTGCAAGCCATGTTGAAGGATGCCGGATTCAAAGTGCCGGAAATAAATATGGAAGCCTACATGAAGGTACGCTCTTTGGTTCAGGAATTCATGGACGATTTCTTGGGATTGTACATCAGTCCGAAGAACCGCCTGATGAATTCGTTGCTGATTGCTCCAGGGTTGCCGGGAGGTATGATGGGAAGTTTGATGGCCGATTTGGAAACCAACCTCGAATCCATCAACAAGTATAAGGCAAAGCGTAACTTGCCGTTCATGACACAAGACGAACTCCTCATCAAACTGTTCGACGAAGTGGCTTATGTATGGCCTCGCGTGGGTTATCCTCCATTGGTGACTCCGTTCAGTCAGTATGTAAAGAATCTGGCTATGATGAATGTGATGGCACTCGAAAAAGGCAAGCCGCGTTGGGGTATGATAGCCGATGATATTTGGGATATGATCTTGGGCAAGGCGGGACGATTGCCGGGCGAATTGGCTCCTGAAATCATAGACAAGGCTGTACGTGAAGGTCGCAAGTTCTACGAAGGTGATCCGCAGGACAACTATCCTGATCAATTGGAAAAATACAAGAAGATGATGCTCGAAAAACAGTGGGATAGAGGTGAAGACGATGAAGAACTCTTTGAATATGCTATGCATCCAGCTCAATATGAGGCTTATAAGAGTGGCAAGGCCAAGGAGGACTTCCTGGCAGATGTGAAGAAACGTCGGGATGACATAGCTAATGCTTCGGCTCCGGCAGATGCAGCCGACAATAAACCGAAAGTACTGACCGTAGATGTGAACGGACAGGCTTATCGTGTAACGGTGGCCTATGGTGCTGTTGATCCTGCTGAATTGGCTGGCGCTGCTCCTGTTGCATCCAATGCTCCGACTGCTCCAATAGGAGAAGGAAAGGATGTCTTGTCTCCATTGGAGGGTAAGTTCTTCTTGGTGAAGAATGCACAGGAAACTCCGAAGAAGGTTGGCGACAAAGTGGCTGCCGGAGATGTGATCTGTTACGTAGAGGCTATGAAGACCTACAATGCTATTCGTGCTGAATTTGACGGAACCATTACCGCTATTTGTGCCAACTCGGGAGATTCAGTATCTGAAGACGACGTATTAATGAAGGTATTATAATGGAAGATATATTTGGTAAACTGTTTGATATGACGGCGTTCAGCAACATTGCTGCCGATCCGTCGTTCCTCATCATGTATTTGCTGGCCTTTGTACTATTGTACTTGGGTATAGTGAAGCATTATGAGCCGTTGCTGTTGGTACCCATAGCCTTCGGTGTGCTTATCGCCAATTTCCCAGGTGGGGAAATGGGGGTGATCCAGGCCGACTCTGAGGGATATGTAACTTTGGCCAACGGTACGAGAAAAATCATTTGGGAGATGCCTTTGCACGAAATCGCTCATGAATTGGGCTTGATGAACTTTATTTATTACATGCTCATCAAGACAGGTTTTCTTCCACCCGTTATCTTTATGGGGGTAGGAGCTATGACTGATTTTGGCCCAATGCTTCGTAATTTACGTTTGAGTGTCTTTGGTGCAGCTGCACAGTTCGGAATCTTTACCGTATTGCTTATCGCTGTAGGATCAGGATTCTTTACTTTGCAAGAAGGGGCTTCATTAGGTATTATTGGTGGAGCGGATGGCCCGACCGCTATCTTTACTACCATCAAGTTGGCTCCGCATTTATTGGGGCCGATTGCTATTGCTGCTTATTCGTATATGGCATTGGTGCCGGTTATTATTCCGTTGGTAGTGAAACTTACTTGTACCAAAAAGGAATTGATGATTAATATGCGTCAGGAAGAAAAGAAAGCCGGTAAACCGATTGAAATCAAGAACCTTCGTGTACTGAAAATTATTTTCCCAATTGCGGTAACTACTGTAGTGGCGTTGTTCGTGCCTACGGCAGTTCCATTGATTGGTATGCTGATGTTTGGTAATTTGATTAAGGAAATTGGTAGCGATACCAGTCGCTTGTTTGATGCGGCATCCAACAGTATCATGAATGCGGCTACTATTTTCTTGGGACTTTGTGTAGGTGCTACCATGACAGTAGATGCATTTTTGAACTGGACAACTATTGGAATCGTAATTGGTGGTTTCTTTGCTTTTGGATTGTCTATCGCTGCCGGTATTATGTTGGTAAAGGTGTTCAATCTGTTTAGCAAGCAGAAAATCAATCCACTTATTGGTGCAACTGGCTTAAGTGCGGTTCCTATGGCAAGTCGTGTAGCTAATGAAATTGCTACCAAGTACGACCCCAAAAACCATGTGTTGAACTATTGTATGGCAAGTAATATTTCGGGCGTTATCGGTTCGGCCGTAGCAGCCGGTGTGCTGATTTCGTTCTTAGGATAATTTGTTTTCGTCATAAAAGATGATAAAAGCCAGTCGACAGACTGGCTTTTGTCTTATATAAAATGCCACAACGGACCGTATCCATTTCCTATTTGTATATCCTTGGCGGTATCAATCACTTTTGTTACATAATCCTTAGCTAGAGCAATGGCTTCTTTTAGGGAGTGCCCTTGGGATAGTTTGGTAGCAATGGCCGACGAGAGGGTGCAACCGGTTCCATGTAAATTATGGCTCTCGATTTTAGGGGCATCATAACGAAAAATTCGAGCTTCGTTGGCATCATAAAGAATATCGCACATTCCACCTTTCTCTAAATGTCCACCTTTGATCAGGACGGAACAACCATATTCTTTTCCTAATGCTTCGGCTCCCTTTTCCATTTCGTCGATGCACGTAATTTCGCGTCCCCAAAGGATGCGGGCTTCGTGCAGGTTGGGCGTGATTAGGGTAACTTGGGGTATCAATTTCCGACGGATGCAGTCGATGGTATCGTCGGTCATCAGCTTACTGCCGGAAGTGGAAACCATGACGGGGTCGTAGATAACCCATTTCGGTTGGTATTTCTTGATGCTTTCAGCAATAGTTACCGCAATGTCACCATTGCATACCATTCCTATCTTGATGGCTTGTGGTTGCAAGTCGTCCATGACGGAAATGATTTGTTGACGGACCATATCCATAGGGATAGGGTGGATACCTTGTACGCCAAGTGTATTCTGTGCAGTAACGGAAGTGATTACCGATGCGGCATAGCTTCCCAAGGCGGAAATAGTCTTGATGTCGGCTTGAATACCGGCACCTCCAGATGAATCAGAACCGGCAATGGTCAATACGATAGTTGGAGTTTTCATAACCGTTTTAAGTTTATACAGATTTTACAAATCAATTTTTTGTATATCAAGCGTAAGTAAATCAATAAATAGAAGCTTTCCGAGAAGTGGGTTCCCATATCCGGCAATCAGTTTCAATACTTCATTGGCGACCAAGCTTCCGACTACGGCGGGAGTCGTACCAACTACACCTTTCTCGGTTTCGATGAAGTTTATGGCTTCTTCATCGGGAAAAAGAGTGCGATAGGTCGGTGCTCCTTTGCGGTAACAAAATATGCCTATCTGTCCTTGAAAAGCACCTATGGCGGCATAGACATATGGCTTTTGCTGTTTCTCGCAAACATCGGAAAGCAGATATCGGGTAGCGGCATTGTCGCATCCGTCTATGACAAAGTCGTATGAAGCAATCAATTGTTCTGCATTGTCTTTGGTTAAACGCACTGGATAGGCGATGAGTTCAATTTCATTGTTTTTCTTGTGAAGATGTCGTACGGCACTTTCGACTTTAGATTGGCCGATGTCCGATTCATCATACAATACTTGGCGGTGCAGATTGCTAAGCGATACGATGTCGTTATCGACGAGGCCGATATGACCCACTCCGGCACCAGTAAGGTAAAGAGCGATGGGACACCCCAGTCCTCCTACACCTACAATAAGTGCACGGGTATGCATCAATTTATTTTGTCCTTTCTCGCCAATTTCAGAAAGGAGCGTTTGGCGGTGGTATCTATCTTTCATTTTTCCTTGTAATCAAAACTTGTATCCCAATCTTTCCATACCGGTTCCAGTCCCAAATCCTTCAAACGCTTGCTTACTTCTTTGGCCGTTCGTTCATCGCTTACGGCAAATTGTTCCAAGGCCTGCGGATAAGTGTAGTAACCTCCTGGCTCGGTTTTGCTCTCAGCGCTCATGGTGGTAACACCTAAACTTGCCATGTGGTCGCGAATGAAAGGCGTTTCACGAGTGGAGTATGAAATGTCTACATCGTGATCGAAGATGCGCATGGCAAAAGTGAGTTGGGCAAGTTCCTTGTCGCTCATAATGACATTCGGTTGAAATCCGCCGTTCTCGGCCGGGCGCATACGGGGAAAATTCACACTATACTTGGTACGCCAATATTTTCGTTGAAGATAGCGTAAATGATATGCCAGAAAAGTAATATCCGTCCGCCAATCTTCCAGCCCGATGAGTACTCCCATACCGATGGAATGGACACCGGCTTCTCCCATACGATCGGGTGCATTGACACGCCAATCGAATTTCGATTTCATACCCCGTGGGTGATAGATGTTATACCGTTCAGCATGATAGGTCTCTTGAAAACAAATCACCCCATTCAATCCATGTCCAATCAGTTCTCTGTATTCTTCGGTATTGAGGGGCATTACTTCTATTTTCAGGTTGGCAAAATATTTCTTGGCAATGTCGAGTGCCTTGCTCAAATAAGGGACACCGGCTTTGGCGGGGTTCTCGCCTGTAACCAGGAGGATGTTTTCGAACGGGCCGAGTTGCTTGATAGCCTTGTATTCATTTTCCATTTCATCAAAAGTGAGAATGGTGCGTGGCATGGGATTACTGATGTGAAAACCACAATACACGCATGAGTTGGCACACGAATTGGTGAGATAAAGCGGAATGAAGAGCGACATGGTCCGACCGAATCGTTCTTCGGTGTAGTGTTTGCTTAATGATGCCATCTCTTCCAGATAAGGAATGGCAGCCGGTGAGATGAGTGCCATAAAATCATCTACCGTACAATATTCCTTGGACAAAGCGCGTCGCACATCGGTATCGGTTTTGGTGTATATTTGTTTCGTGGTTTCATTCCACGAATACTTTTTGATTTCCTCGCTGAACATAGTATTTAATTTTTACGAATGTCACGACTTAATTTCATGGCGCAAAAATGGGGACCACACATCGTACAGTATTCTCCATCGGTATGCCGACCTTCCTGAAAATATGCCAAGGCACGATCGGGGTCGAGCGACAAGTGGAACTGGTCGCGCCAACGGAACTCGAAACGTGCTTTGCTCAGTGCATTGTCGCGGATTTGTGCAGCAGGGTGACCTTTGGCAAGATCGGCGGCATGCGCAGCTATCTTGTAGGTGATGACTCCCGTACGTACATCTTCCCGATTCGGCAGCCCGAGGTGTTCTTTGGGGGTGACATAACAGAGCATGGCTGTACCCAACCAAGCGATTTGTGTGGCACCGATGGCCGAAGTGATATGGTCGTATCCAGGAGCTATGTCCGTAACCAACGGCCCGAGGGTATAGAACGGTGCGTTGTGACAATTTTTGATTTGTCGTTCCATGTTCTCCTGAATCTTATGCAAAGGTACATGTCCGGGACCTTCAATAAAGGCTTGTACATCCTTTTTCCAAGCACGAAGGACTAATTCACCCAAGGTGTCCAATTCTGCAAATTGTGCTTCGTCGTTGGCGTCAGCGATACATCCAGGACGTAGACCGTCGCCCAACGAAACCGCTACGTCGTATTGTGCAAGAATCTCGCAAATTTCATCAAAATGTTCGTAAAGGAAACTTTCTTGGTTGTGGGTAATGCACCATTTGCTCATGATGCTTCCGCCGCGGCTCACAATACCGCACAAGCGCTTGTCGGCCAAGTGTACATTTTTCAATCGGATACCGGCATGAATGGTGAAGTAGTCCACTCCTTGTTCGCATTGCTCGATAAGTGTATCACGATATATTTCCCATGTTAGGTCTTCCACCTTTCCGTCCACTTTTTCCAAAGCTTGGTAAATGGGTACGGTACCCACGGGTACGGGACAGTTCCGGAGAATCCATTCACGGGTTTCGTGGATGTTTGTTCCGGTTGAAAGGTCCATCAGTGTATCGCCTCCCCATTTGCAACTCCATATGGCTTTATCCACTTCTTCGTCAATGCTCGAAGTGGTGGCTGAGTTGCCGATGTTGGTGTTGATTTTTACCAAGAAATTACGGCCAATAATCATCGGCTCGCTTTCCGGATGGTTGATGTTGGCGGGCAGAACGGCTCGTCCTTCGGCTATCTCTCGGCGGACAAACTCGGGTGTGATGTGTGTTTCGATACCCAATTCCTGGCAATTCATGTTTTCGCGGATGGCTACGTATTCCATTTCAGGGGTGATGATGCCTTTACGGGCACATGCCATCTGACCGATGGGGTGCCTATTGGCTTTGCGTGAAGCTACCCATTCTTCACGGATACGTTGAATGCCTTTTCGTGGGTCGGTGGAAATGTTCTCATCTGTATAGGGACCACCTGTATCATAAATATATATTGGAGCATTGGGTTTTACAATCTTTTCTCCATGAACGATTTCGACGGTAGGGGTCAGGTTTACTTTCTGCATCCCAACTTTAATAAACGGAAACATCGTACCGTTTATATAAATCTTTTCTCGTTGTGCGTATGCTTTTTTTTCTTCCATAACTTATTCATTTAAAAAGGCGGTTAGCGGCGATGAGGCCGATGCTACCATGTAGCGACTTGTACTTCCTAATCCAGCTTCATAAGCCCGACGGCCTGCAATGACGGCTTCTTTAAAGGCGGTAGCCATTTCTACGGGATTACCGGCAACGGCAATGGCGGTATTAACCAGACAGGCTGATGCGCCCATCTCCATTGCTTCGGCGGCATGACTAGGAGCGCCGATACCTGCATCCACTACAACGGGTATATGGGCTTGCTCAATGATGATGCGTAGAAACTCTTTGGTTTGTAATCCTTTGTTGGTCCCGATAGGGGCTCCAAGTGGCATTACGGTAGCGGCACCAGCTTCTTCTAATTGTTTGCATAGGGTAGGGTCCGCTTGACAATAGGGAAGCACTACAAATCCCAACTTTACCAACTGTTCGGTAGCTTTCAATGTTTCGATGGAGTCGGGGAGCAGATATTTCGGGTCGGGATGGATTTCCAGTTTCAGCCAGTTGGTGCCGAAAGCTTCACGGGCCATCTGTGCAGCAAAAATCGCTTCTTCTGCCGTTCGTACTCCTGAAGTGTTGGGGAGTAACTGAATGTTAGGGCTTAGAATATGGTTTAATAAATCGTCTTCCTTGTTGTTCAGTTCCACTCGTTTCATAGCAACGGTTACCATTTCGGTTGCTGAAACTGTAATGGCATCTTTCATCAGATGGTTGTTGGGGAACTTTCCGGTTCCCAAGAATAGGCGTGAATTGAATTCACGTCCGGCAATGATTAAATTTTCCATGATTGTATTATGTTTTGAATTTCTTTCATTTCTTCAATAGGATTTTCAGAACGGAGAATACTACCGCTGATGGCAATACCTGTGATGCCGGTTCCCATTAACGAAGGGATGTCTTCCTTTGTAATGCCTCCAATGGCTACGATAGGTAAGTTGATATTTTCTTTTCGCATTTGCGATACAATGTCGGCATAACCTTTCAGTCCGAGAATGGGGGATAGGTTTTTCTTGGTGGTCGTGAACCGGAAAGGTCCGCAACCGATATAATCTGCACCTGCTTTGTAGTGCATCCGTATATCTTCGAACGTGTTGGCTGTACCACCGATGATGAAGTTATTGCCAAGAATTTTCCGCGCTTCGGCAATAGGCATGTCGTTTTTACCAAGATGTACACCATCGGCTTCAATCTGTTTGACTAATTCTACCTGATCATCGATGATAAAGGTGGCATGGTAGGCTTTACATAATTGTTGCGTTTGGATAGCGGTTTCCAACAAGGTGTTTGCATCCGTTTCTTTCATGCGCAACTGAATCCATTGGCACCCTCCGTCCAAGGCGATGCGTACCGAATCAAGGTAGGAATACTTGTCGGTATAATGTGTAATAAATTGTACCATTGTCTTATCCTCCACAAACAGCTTTGATGATAAGGATATTATCACCGTCGTTCAAGGTAAATGTTTTCCATTCGGTGCGGGGAATCATGCGTTGGTTTACTGCTACGGCTACACCTGCAGATGGCAGTTCAAGTTCTTGGGAAAGTTCAAGGAGATTGATGGCTCCTGTTTCCACTTCCTGATCGTTTACTTTCAGTTTCATAGCTCTTTTCAATTAATGAGTTACTGAACTACAAAGAAGTGTTTTGGTTGAGCCAAAAAAACGCATGTCTATATGGACACGCGTAACATATTTGATATCCACAATTCCTACGGCAGTACTAACTGCTTCAGGTTCGAGGGTGTAATCTCAGCCTTTCCTTCATGGAGGAAGGCACCCCTTTGTATTCGTTGCAAAGATATAATATGTAATTGGAATGATGAAATTTTCCACATGGAAATAACAGAATTTTATATCATGTAACATCAGCAAAGGTTTTGGTAACCTCTAATTTGTCTCATGTAACGTATACAAACCTTTTGGAGACTGGGGCAATGTGATTATAGTGTAGTTTTTTCTACCTTTGTTAAAAAGAATTGTTGAATTTTTAACCCTGTAAATCTGAAGAAAATGAAAAGAGTATCAATCCTTTTGTTTGTTCTTTCATTCTTGGTGGTTGGTTCTGCATTTAGCCAACGCCGACAAGGTTGGAGAGGACAACGCAAAGCCGTTGTAAAACAGGAACCTTACGACAAGAAATCTTTCGAAGGTGGTGTGAATCCTTATTTACCGTTGTGGGAACACTTGCCCGATGGTGAACCTCGTGTGTTTGAAGATCCTGATAATCCAGGCAAGTATCGTATCTATATCATCGGTTCACACGACTTGCGTCTGACCAGTTATTGCGGACCGGATATCCGTGCATGGTCGGCACCGGTTGAAGACCTGACCAATTGGCGCGATGAAGGTCCTATCTTTACTTATCCTATCGACGGCCAGTGGGATGTGATGTATGCTCCCGATTTGGTAGAAGTGAAACGCAAGGATGGCAAGAAAGAATATTACCTCTATCCACATAGCCGCGGTTTCGGACGCGAGGCGATGGTAGCAAAGAGCAACCGTCCCGATGGCCCGTTCGAACCGGTCAATGTCACTTGGGATGGTAGAGGCACCGTTCCAGGAAGTACCATGGGATTCGACCCCTCAGTATACATCGACTATATTACCGATCCGAATGATCCGGATTATGAAACAGGTTTCCGTGCTTACGGATTCTGGGGTTTCCAACATTCCAATGCGGCTGAGCTCGACCCGAATACCATGTATTCCGTTCGCCCGGGTACAAAGGTTCACAGTCCGTTCATTCCTTCTAGCCTCCGTTATGGTGTGTTAAGAGATCCTGAAGGTACCAAGTATCCTGCCGTTTATGAAGGTGAGGATTTGGGACGTTTCAATTTCTTCGAAGCGGCTTCAATTCGCAAGGTAGGCAACAAGTATGTATGGGTGTATAGCGGTTATTCAGGTCCTGATTATGGTTTGAGTAGTACCAACTCGGCTTTGCGTTATGCATATGCTGATTCGCCGTTGGGCCCTTGGAAGAGTGGTGGTGTGTTGGTTGACTCTCGTGCACCGATTTTGAACGAAGATGGTTCTTCATTGCAGACTTCTTATTCAGGACATAATACACACGGTAGTATTGAATACATCAATGACCAATGGTATGTGTTCTATCATCGTGCTCCACGTGGTTTTGGCAATGCCCGTCAGCCGGTAGTCGCTCCTGTGTTCATTGAATGGGACGAAGCGTTGGTTGCCGATGGAGGTGAAGTACGTATCCGTGCATACGATCCGTATACCAAAGGCAATTTGTGGACAGCTAAAGACAAGCAAGGCAACGAATACAAGGGTGCTGAAGTGACTTCCGAAGGTTTCCACATCTACGGACTCGACCCTTATAAGTATTATTCGGCAGGTATTGCTTGTTATTTGTCGGATATCGGTCTGCAACAGGATTCTTGGGATATTTGGGATAATAACATGCCGGTAGGAACCGTGAAGAACGGACAGATTATCGGTTATAAATACTTCGGTTTCGGTGGATTGAAGGCTGCTCAGAAAGGTCTGAAACCATTCGAAGGAACCAAGAGAGGAAACAAGACAGCTTTGAACCTTTTCCTTACTCCGAAGACCGACAAGGCATTCAAGATTAATGTATGGTTGGATGGTCCTTGGGCCAACAAGATTTGGAAGGGAAAGAAGATTGGTGAAATCGTTGTTCCGGCTGGTTCGCCTCAAGAGCTGACTCGTTTCAAACTCGATGTAGCTAAGTATGTAGATGGCTTGGGCAAGAAGCACGCTATCTTCCTGGTAGCCGAAGGTGCTGAAGGCGAAGGCTTGTTTGATTTGATGGGATTGGGTTTCAGTTCCAAGAACAAGGATGTTGAAGGTCCGAAAGTTCCGCAAGTACGCTTCAAGGCCAACGGACAATGGGTGGAAACACCGGTTCATCCGGTACGCTCGACTAACCAAAACGGTTTGGTAGACGTGAAACTTTACGAAGTGAAGGTGCCTGTAACCGGTAGTGCATGGCCTGTTGTAGAAGTGTCGGCAGATAATCCGGAAGTCAAGATAAGCATGACTACCCGTGACGGCTCCATAGCTTACGATTGCGACTACAAGGGTATGGTAAAGACTTACAAGATTACTTTTGAAAAGAAGAAATAATTAATAAGGGGAAACGTTCCGGGTACGGAACGATTCCCTTGACTTGCGTACATACAACCGCTTTACGTCTTCCGGTAAGGAAGTGTGGTTCATGAATGCACGGGTTTCTTCTGGATATTTGGCTAATGCCGTGGCCAGTAGCCAAGCCATTCCCATTCGTACATAATACGGAGGATTCGGTAGGGCATATTCGGTATGTATGGCAGATAGAGGAATGGTTTCCAACTGATGAAAAACGGTTGGGAGCCATTCTTCGTTCATCAGATAGCACATCGACATTATGATGGCAAACCGTACTTCGAACTCCTTTTTACTTTGGTAATAAGGAAGAAGAAAAGACCATAGTTCATTGGAAGGTATTTTAATGGCCCATTTGGCATTGCAACAGAACGAATCGCACACCGCCCAATTGTCGAGTACGGGAATGTAGGATTGTAAAAAAGACAATCGTTCTTCTTTTGTACATTTCAGTGCATTGATGGCCAATCCCCAAATCAACGTTTCTTCATACGCCAGTCCGAATCGGTCGTTTTGGTATGCCGACTCGAAACGATGAAGTGTTTCTCGGATATCGGATTCTTTGGCAAGCTCCTTGGCTACTTGTTTCATTTCGGGCAAATGCAGTCCCAATATTCTTCTTCCGGATAATGCATTGACTATCCGAATGTGTCCTTGGCGGTATTTCTCTTCGTTCAGGAACCGTTCACAGATGAGTGGGGTAAGTCTTTCTTCTATCATCATAATTCTGCATACAAAGTTAGTTTATATTTTGGAGATATAAACAAAGTAATGTAGAAACCTATTGTTTGTGATGCATAAACCTATCGTTTACGTCTCGTAAACGATAGGTTTATAAATAGCGTTCTGACTTTTTCCTGATTGTTTAGTAAATTATCTTTCCTTTCTTGGCTTCTTTGATGCGCTTGATGGTAGTTCCTCTATCTTTGAAAGTAAGCGATTTGACATCATCAGGAACCGACTCGAAAGCAAAGTAACCACCGAAAATGCGGACTTCCTGATCATTGTTGGAATCTACATTCCCCATCAATGCATGTTTTAGACAATACTTGTTACCTTTGTTATCCACAAGATACGCATCTTTGCTGATGTTCATGTTTTCCGTATATTGTCTGCATGCAATTCGTAAAACTGTTTCTTTATCATTGAAATATACTTCCCTCACATCCAGAAGTGGATCAAAATCTTCGGAAATCTCTTTCCATACTTTGCCTTTTATTTTCGGTAGATGGGGCGATTCCCAGCGGGTTTCTTCTCTGATGACACTCATGGCTTTATTTATCTTTTCTGCATAACTTTGCGATTTATCCAAACTATAATGACCATTATGTACATAGAGTTGTACGGTTTCGCCCGGAACAAAGAATAAATTTATCGATGCTTCGCAGATTTCTCCACCAGGGAAGATGCAACGGAGACGTCCGGCTGTCATCTTGTTGGTTTTGAGAACGTAGGTGAACCGCTTGTTTACCACCGGTACCGTATCTGCTGGCTCATCTTGAATCTTGAAATGCTCATCGGCCAAGTAGATGAGATAGCACGAATCGGTAATGTTCTCATCCACAAAACCTTCAATCACAAATTCGTTTTCCTTGGCTTTGATAGCCTTTTCGTAAAATGGGAAGATTGAATGACTGTGTTCATGAACTTCACGTGTGGAGAAACGATTACCCTCTTTTTGGTATATCACTTCCCTACCATCTTTGTACGTAATGGACAGTTCCATGTATTCCTCTTCAGGACGGATGCCATATTGGGCAATATAGTTTTCCAATTGTTTACCTATAGATTCGTCCATCTTATTAATCTGCATCAGAAGATAGCTTACGTGTTTCTCATGCCTTTCTCTTATATCCTTGTTATGTTCTTCCAAACTTGGTAATAGTTCCGGATTAGAAATCATTTTTTTAAGCTCCTGATATTCTTCGGATGTTACATCTTTATGATAGATACACCATTCAAATATGAATTCACCCACCATTTTTCTTTGAGCGTCGAACGTCTGAGGCAAATTTGATACAGGTTGTGAAAACTTTTCAGTACCTAACGAATCTATCAATCCGGTATTTACCAATCCACTTATCTGAGCACGCGTTAACTGGAATAACAAATTATTGATGGCATCAGTAAAATGGTTATTCAAATCATCCTTAATCCACTTCACACGGCCGTTAATATCATCAAGGTTGGGTAATCTGTCAGAAGATTCTTTCTGCCATGCTTCGTATTGTTCGGGACTTATTTCTTGGAGAGAGCCCAAAGCGTTTAGCAAACTTCCTAAAGCATCAGCTTGTTCTTTACCCAATAAAGGAATGATGTCCTTGAGACTTTGATTGAATGGCAAGGCATACCCGATAGCATCCGAAGTCTGTGAACCGCTATCTACAGGTACGACGACAAGCGTATCGTCCAGCATCACGTCCAAATGGGCAAGCAAGGATGACTCTTCCGGTTGCGTTTCGGTTGTCGCTTTGGTTGCAGAAGATACTTTAGGGCTCGTGCTGAATGTAGGTTGGCTAACCGTTGTACGATAGATGGTTTCTGCTTCGCCCACGGTACAACACATCAATGCTACCACCAAGGCTATCCAAGTTCCTGTACCGGCTTTTCTCCACATACTCATGTGCTGGTTGGTAGTTTGTAACATTTCAATAAACCGGCGACGGATGAAGGAATGATTGAATCCATTGGTGATTACAATGTCTCCGTTCAGTACTTCTTCAATCAGAATGGCTTGGTAGGCCGATACATTTTCACCCATAGCCAATACATCACTATCGGCTTCGAATTCGTGCACGTTACGTAATTCGGAACGGGTCCACCATAGGAAGGGATTCCACCACAATAAGCGTGTCACAATTTCGATCACCCATACGTCTATGTAATGGCGGTGCAGAATGTGTGACCGCTCATGGGCAAGAATCATGCGTCGTTGTGTCTCTGTCAGGTATTGAGGTAGATAGATGTTACGGTAGAACGAAAAAGGAGCCTTGACGGCCGTACCGGTCAGGATGTAGATGTTGTTCTCTTCGTCTCTTTCGATGTTCAAATTCTTGAGTAGAAGATGAAGTTGGACAAGACTGACGGTAAACGGAACGAACAGGAGTATAATAATAAAGGTATAGGCTAAAGCAAGAACATTCGTTTGGTTGAACCAAGCGTTTTGGGGTTGTTCTGTTTGCAACTCGCTTGTTGGGCGCACCACTCTCTCCATCGGCAAGGTTTCTATAGTGCGGTGACTGGTCTCTTCCTTGGGGGAAGGGAGAGAAACTTGTTTCGTTTGCTTTACGGTGATTACTACCGGGGCGGGCTTGTATACTTCCATCCGAACCAAAGCAATGAGTAGGGCTACGATGGGTAGAGTGAGCAGATACATGCGCTTGGCACGATAAGTGGCTTGCTTGCGCCAGACTAGCCAATAGAGCGCCATCAGCAGACCTGTAGCTATCGCGAAACGGCCTGCTACCAACAAAATAGGATAGTATGCTTCCATAATGTCATAGTTAAGGTTTAGTAGATGGTATTTGAGGATGGCATCTCTGCTTTAACTTCCAAGTTGTTATATTCTCGATGGGGAGCTACATTGCCCAGGCGGTCGGCCGCAGGAATTTCTCCGGGAACCAAATCAATTTTCTTGATATGCTCCGGTAGAGGCGGATAAACAGCTACACGGCGTATTACTTGTCCTCGTTGTCCGTGAATCCAATGATAAGTGTCCAAAGCATAATGCTCCATGTAGCGCACCATGTAGCGGTCGCCTGTTTCTGTGTCTACCAATGCACTTTCGGAACTAGGATGGAACCAATGGTAATCAAAACCTATCAGCCTGTATGTCACTACATAGGTGCAGTTTTCTCCGCGATAGACTTCCGGTTTATGGTCGATATATTTGGTAGATACGGTTTCCACACCAGTATAGATAGGCCATGTCTGTTCATTATGTGCATCGTAGTTGGGTGACTTGTCGCGTTCCATGATGGGAGCTTTGCTCTTGGCTATGGCCTGGTAGGTCACCGGTTGGGGAGTCAGCGTGTGCTTGTCGTCTTCTATCACGATGGTTCCGTCGGGCAAGCGGTAAGCACCTAAATCGAGCATTTCGATTCCTGCGCGTTTGAAGTATTTGGTTGTTTCCTTCATAGCCTTGGCTTCCACTTCTACAAAACGAGCCTGTTTCTTGCGGTATGCCTTTGCCAACATCTTCTGTCGCTTGGCTTTGGCCTTGCTGATGCACTTCATCAATTGGTCATAATACATCTTGGCGGTGGTAGACGATTGGGCCTGTGCCTTGAATTCGGTCAGCCGGATGTATCCTTCGGGACATTTCAATCCCCATTGGGGAGAAACGAATTCCTTGTACGGATCGTCGTCTTCGTTGGTTGTAACATTGACTGCTTTTCCTTCCATGAAAAGATTGCCGACCAAAAAGGTCAGTATCCAGACTGTGCTTTTTATGAATAGATTTGCTTTCATAATTATTGGTTTATAATAGTTGACTTTTGTTTGTTACTTCATTGTGCCCCTTTTTCTGATTCTTCTTTAATAGGGAGATAATTTTTTCCACTTCATCGGAGGCCAATCGTTCGTGCTCGGCAAAGAATAGAAAAAAGGACGAAAGGGATCCTTTGAAAAGGGTATTGCGGGTTTCTTCCATAAATCCTTTGGTGTACTCCTCACGTGTCATGATGGGGGTGTAGACGTTTGCTTTTCCTTTTGGGGTAGCTTTTACAATCCCTTTTTGAGTCAACACACGCATCACGGTAAGTACTGTAGTGTAGGCCGGACGGGGTTCAGGCATCATTTCCACCAGTTCGTTGACGGTGGCTTCTTCTTTATCCCACAAGAGATTCATCAAGTGCAATTCCGACTTGGTGAGGCTTCGATGTTTGGTATCAATGTCCATATCTTCTTATTTTTTGTTCTGCTTACGAAAGTAGACCACCTTATTTTTGTTTACAACTATTTTAATAGTAGATGAAACATTATTAAGATTTGTTAGCTATTGGAGACTATCTGTATTTGTTTTTATTCCCGTATCAGAAAAATAAGTATCTTTGCAGGAACAAATAATGAAAACAATGGATGCAGAAGTTCGTTTGCAGATAGAAGAAAGAATCATTGCAATGCTCAAGACGGTGTTCGATCCGGAAATTCCGGTAAATGTATACGACTTGGGGCTGATTTATAAAATCGACTTGCAGGACGATGGAGAAGCGGTGATCGATATGACATTGACGGCTCCCAATTGTCCGGCGGCCGATTTCATCATGGAGGATGTTCGTCAGAAGATAGAATCGGTCGAAGGAGTATCGTCGGCTATGGTGAATTTAGTCTTTGAACCGGAATGGAACAAGGACATGATGACCGAAGAAGCAAAATTGGAATTAGGATTCCTTTAATGGATAAGTCTATGAAGAATGTCTATTTCATATCCGATGCCCATTTGGGTTCTCGTGCCATCCCTCATGCTCGCACGCAAGAACGTCGTTTGGTAAATTTCCTGGATAGTATCAAGGATAATGCGGCGGCGGTGTATATGTTGGGGGATATGTTCGACTTCTGGTACGAATTCAAAATGGTGGTACCTAAAGGCTTTACCCGTTTTTTGGGAAAGATAGCCGAACTGACTGATAGGGGAGTGGAAGTGCATTTCTTTATCGGTAACCACGATATATGGTGCGGGGATTATTTGGAAAAGGAATGTGGAGTAATCCTTCATCGACAGCCTTTGAATTGTGAAATTTACGGGAAGGAGTTCTATCTGGCACACGGCGACGGATTGGGAGACAAGGATTGGAAGTTCAAACTGATACGGACTATGTTTCATAGCAAAACTTTGCAGACTTTATTCTCAATGATTCATCCTCGATGGAGTATAGACTTTGGTTTGGAATGGGCAAAACATAGTCGCCTGAAGCGTGTGGACGGTAAGGAACCGGAATATATGGGAGAAAAGGAAGAACCGTTGGTGATCTACTCCAAAGAATACCTGAAGAAAAATCCGGAAGTCAATTTCTTTGTTTACGGGCATCGGCACATCATGCTCGACCTGATGCTTAGCCATACTTCGAGAATGCTGATATTGGGTGATTGGATACAAGAATTCTCGTATGCAGTCTTTGATGGAGAGAATATGTTCCTGGAACAGTATATAGAAGGAGAAAGCCAACTTTGAAGTTGGCTTTCTTTTTTCCTTTATTGGAAATCCACTAAAATGCGGAATACCTTCTGAGGAGCGGATGCCCATTCTTGCATGGCTTCGATGGCCGTTTCCGGAGTTGCTGTCTTACTAATGAATTTAGCATACGGGAAATCCCTGCCTTTCAAATATCGGATTACGGCACGGAAATCTTCGGGCAACGCATTGCGTGAGCCGCGGATGCAAAGTTCTTTCTGTACAAAGAGTTTAGTTTGGAAAGCAACTTCCGACTTGGCATAACCGATGAATACTACCCGACCGGTGAAGGCTACTTCATTGATGGCCATGTTGTAGGTTATCGGACTTCCCACGGCTTCAATCACTACATCTACACCGAAGCCTTCGGTTATTTCTTGCAGACGTTCGTGTACATCTTCTTTCATGGAGTTGATGGCATAGGTAGCACCGACTTCTTTGGCCAATGCCAATTTTTCATCATCCAAGTCGACAGCTATGACGGTAGCTCCTCGCAAGGATGCACGGATGATGGCACCCATACCTACCATACCGCAACCAATAACCATAACAGTATCTATATCAGTAACCTGACCGTTGCTTACAGCATGGAAACCTACACTCATCGGTTCAATCAAGGCACAATCACGTGGACTGATACCGGTTGCCGGGATAATCTTTTCCCATGGAAGAACCAGATATTCTGCCATGGCACCATTACGTTGCACGCCCAATGTTTCGTTGTGTTCACAAGCATTGAAACGGCGGTTACGGCAAGAAGCACACTTTCCACAATTGGTATATGGATTGACGGTAACAATCATACCGGGTGTCAAGGTGGAAGGTACACCTTCGCCTACTTCTTCGATGACCGCTCCAATCTCATGACCAGGGATAACCGGCATCTTTACCATCGGGTTCTTACCCAAAAAGGTATTGAGGTCGGAACCGCAGAAACCTACGTAGTGGATCTTTACCAAAACTTCTCCTGCCTTTGCAACAGGTTTGTCAATCGCTACCACTTGCATTTCGTTAGTAGCTGGAATTTGGATTGCTTTCATATTCGATGTTAATTTTACTCTGATTACTCTGACATATTCTTAATATAGGGAAGTTCTATCAGATTCTTGAATCCGTAGAACTTTTTGGCATTGTTGCCTAAGAACATTCTTTTTTCTTCTTCTGTAAGTTCATTGCTCTTACAGATAAAGTCGTATGACATCCGATAAGTGATGGCAGTGATGGTGCGTGGATAGTCCGATCCCCACATCAGCTTTTCCATTCCTGCCCAATCGGCTGCTTGTCGGATGGCTCGTATAGCCCCTTGGAATGGATAGAATTCATCGTTGAACAACCAGGTGATTCCACCCGATTCTATTCTGACATTTTCATAACGGGCCAGTTTGATCTGTTCTTCCCATCCTTGACGGGTAACCATACCGAAATGTCCGATTGCTATTCTCAAGTTGGGACATTCCTGTATAATCTCTTTCATTTCGCCTACCTGCAAGTCACCATCGGCCAAATCGATGGAGAGAAGGATATCCCGTTCTTCCATCAGATGGAACAATTGCATCATTTCGTCGTTGGTCAGACAGATCCGACCTTCGGGGAGCAGCAAACGTTGGGCGGGGATTTTGATGGCTCGGAATCCTTGTTCAATCAGTTCTTTGGCATGAGGTAAGAAACCGGGCTTGCGGAATTCACACATGCCGCATACCAAGAAACGGTTGGGGTAACGGTTGACTACCTCCCATAAATAATCGTTTTGAATTCCGTCAATAAATTCTTGTGTGATGACTGCTGCGGAGACTTGTGCATAGTCCATGTTGGACAGAAACACCTCTGCACTGTTCACACCGTCGATCATGAACGGAGGAACCATTTGGCGTATTTCTCCCATGAAAAGGGAACGCCCATTTTCTAAGGTACGGATGGGAAGACCATCGACTACCGTGTCTTGTTTCAGCCACAAATGGGCATGCGCATCAATAATCTGATAGTTCATGACTCTAACTTATGAATTGGCCCAACTAACCCGTTTCTGGTCGCCGATAATATCCTGTACTTCCTGTACCAATTGCCAGTCAATTGGCTCTTCTGCAAACTCAATGTTCTTGATGACATTTTGCGGATTGGCAGAGCTGAATAGGGTAGTAGCGATGCGTGGATTGCTTACAGCATATTGGATTGCCAATTTCTCGATAGGATAGTTCTTGGATAAACAGTGTTGTACGGCTTTTTGACAAGCTTCAACCAATGGCTTGGGAGCCGGATGCCAATCGGGTACTCCTCGTTGTGACAATAATCCCATGGAAAGAGGGGAGGCATTGATGATGCCGATACCACGTTCTTCGAAGTAATCCAAGAAATCGGCTAATTTGTCATCGCACAAGCAATAGTGGCAGAAACTCAATACAGATTCTACTGTACCGGCTGGAGAATGGTCGATAACCCACTTGAGGTTTTCCAATTGCAGATCGGTGATGCCTACGTGTCCCACTACTCCTTTTTCCCGTAAGGCAACCAAGGCGGGCAAAGTTTCGTTTACCACTTGGTTCAAATCGGCAAACTCTACATCGTGTACGTTGATGATGTCGATATAGTCAATATTCAGACGTTCCATGCTTTCGTATACACTGTCGGTAGCGCGTTGAGCGGAATAGTCCCATGTATTGACACCGTCTTTTCCGTATCGGCCAACTTTGGTAGAAAGAATGTATTTGTCACGCTGAATTTCCTTAAGGGCCTTACCCAATACGGTCTCGGCCTTGTAATGGCCGTAATATGGTGAAACATCGATGAAATTCATACCTCTTTCAATGGCAGTAAAGACTGCTTGAATACCTTCGGTTTCACGGATGTTGTGGAAAACTCCTCCTAAAGAAGAAGCTCCAAAACTAAGGTTGGATACCTTCAAACCTGTTTTCCCTATTTCGTAATAATTCATATTCGATGTATTTAGATAGTAATTATTATATTTAAAGACGATTGAAATCGGTTGGTGTACCCATCTTTAATGGCCCAGGAATTCTTTGGTATTTTCAATCCATAAGTCGGCCATGCGTTGATGACCGGCAGGGGTAGGGTGTATTCCATCCCATATCCAATATTGACCTTCTTGAATGGGATATTCTTTCAGGAGATGATTGAAAAGAGTGTGATAGGTAACGAGTATGGCACGATAGTCATTGGCCAGGCGTTCGATAATGTCTGCGCAAGTTTGTATACGTGATTCTCGTATCCTGTAATTGGATGAACCTTTCAATCGTCCCGTCTCGGCTGTAAATGGAGTGCATAATACCAATTTGACATTCGGATTGTGCTGAATGGTTTTGTCCAATAGGGCACGGTATTCTTTTTCCCAAACTTGACTATCAAACGAATCATTCGCTAATGATGCGTCTACATCATTGGTACCTACAAGGATGGAGATAACGTCGGGATGTAAGGCAATGGCATCTTCTTCCCAACGTGTAGATAAATCGTTCAGGGTATTGCCACTGATTCCCCTGTTGTAGAATTGGAGTTCCTTTTCAGGAAAAGCGCTTTGGTAATAGGCTGCGCACAAGAACATGTAGCTATGTCCGTAGATGTGGTTCAAATCCCATAGGTTGCGCTCTTGGGAAGATCGCATGTCTCCACCACTTCTTCCCCAACCTCCGTCGGTAATGGAGTCGCCTATGAACAAAATTCTGATTCCATTGGCGTGCGATAGTGTAACGCCAAATGCAATGAATAAAAGTAGCAGTAATTTTTTCATGAGAAACGATTATAGTGACTGTTCCTACAAAGATATACGTTTTTTATAAAATGTTCCCTATAATAACGAACTGTTTTGTTCTTTTTTTTGTGTGCCCGTAGAGATGGATGATGGGGGATTCTGTCGGTTTTGGAAAATAAAACGTATCTTTGCAACAATCAAATGTGAATTCGTTATGAAAAAAATAGTTATTGTTGGTTGTGGAAAATTGGCAAATATAGTGGCAAACGCTTCTTTGCAAGGATTATTGCCCGAATATGAAATTGTAGGCGTATATTCACGTTCAATGGAAAAGGCAGCATCTTTAGCCGAAAAAATCTGTAAGGGAGGGTATGATTGTAAGGCTGTCGCTTCTTGGAGCGAACTATTGGCTTTGCACCCTGATTATTTGGTGGAAACTGCTTCGCCTGCCGCTATGTATGAATGTGCTTTACCTGCATTGAAACAAGGCGTTTCTATTGTCACTCTTTCCATCGGGGCTTTTGCAGATGATGATTTTTATGATGAAGTGACAAGAACAGCCAGAGAGAATAATGCGCATGTATATATCGTTTCGGGTGCGACAGGTGGGTTTGATGTGTTGCAGACCGCAACCTTGATGGGGGGTGCAAAGGCTTGTTTCTTTAATGAAAAGGGACCTGATGCTTTGCGTGGAACTTCTGTCTATGATGATTCATTGCAAACGGAACAACGTACGGTTTTTCAAGGTACAGCTTCGGAAGCCATCAAGATGTTCCCTACCAAAGTCAACGTAACCGTTGCGGCATCACGGGCATCGGTTGGTCCCCAACAAATGCAGGTTACCATGCAATCTACACCTGGCTTCAAAGGGGATACCCAACGTGTAGAAATACGCAATGAACAGGTTCATGCTGTAGTCGACGTGTATAGTGCTACCGCCGAAATAGCCGGTTGGTCGGTAGTGAACACGTTGAGGAACTTATGTTCCCCAATCGTGTTTGTCTAAATCTTTTGTTATACTAGTTTACCCCAGAAAGCCTTCGATGTTTGCCAATACCTTTTCGCTTAAGCGAACGAAGGCTTGACTGGTACGGCCGGTCGAAACATTGACGCAATGCACGTGGGGGTGTGAAAGCAAGTCTTCCTTGCCCAATGCTCCCAATGTATCGCAATAGCAAAGGTTGTCCTTCTCCAACCATTTCAGGAAGGGCGCTTCATCCCATGCGGGTGAAAGTCCGGTATTGAAAAGAATCTTGTGGTTGCCCAAGCACTGGAATTCCTGTTCGTGCAATAGTACGGTATTCTTGTTGAGGCAACAGAAAACCACGTCACTTTCGGCCAACAACTCGCAAAGCGGCAAGAAACGGTAGCCCTTTGCTTTGGCTGCTTCCTTTTCGCTACGGGCAAAATAGGCAATCTTGGCTCCGAAGAATTTCATGGCATCGGCAATCATGCCGCCCGATTTACCCAGTCCTACCACACCCACTTTCAGCCCGGTTATTTCGCGTGGTATGCCTTCCCATGCTTCTTGTCCGAAACCGTGCAGGCAGCGTACCAATTCACTCACTACATATTCTACCACTCCTTCATCGCCATAGTCGCGGATACCGGTTACGGTAATGCCATTGGCTTCTGCATAGCGGATGTCTACATTGGCACTCTCCGGCGAATACAACGAACAGCACATCCCTACATAGCGGATGTTGGGGCATTGTTTCATACTGTTGGCGGTGAGGCGCGAAGTGTAGCTCAGTAGTACCGCATCGGCATCGCCTATGCGGGCCGCTATTTCGTCTTCATCCATCGGGACATCGGGGTACATCACCACTTCATCGGCCAAGGTCTTCAGTTTCTCTTCGGCTTGTGGAATCAAACTCACCGGTTCGATAGACACTAATTTTTTGAATTTGTTCATCATACGTACAAATTTAGAAGAAAAAATGCTTCTTCCTAAATATATTGGTAATCAAGGATATTTTCGCACTTTTTTCATTGAAGCGCAACGACTTCACCGTTTATCTTTAAGTTATCCAAACAGATGTTTTCGGTCATGCCCGATATGCGGGTGTTGCCTTTGCTTACATTATTGAATTCGCAATCGGTTACATGAATGTTGTAGACATTGGCCTTGTCTTCAAATCCGTCGATAATGATGCCATACTTGCTCTTCTGCGAGGTAACATTGCTCAGGTATACGTTGCGTACAACGGGTGGGAAGGCGGCATTACAGTCTTCGTTGGGCTCGTAAAGCAGATTGATGCGCATCACTGCCTCGTTACATTCGTTCACGTGGACATTGCGTACAAAGAGGTTTTCAATCACTCCACCGCGGCAAGCGTTGGTCTTGATACGTACTACACGGTCCAGGTTGGGACTGTCCATTTCACAATCTTCGACGTAGAGGTTGCGGTATCCACCCGAAATTTCACTTCCTACCACTACACCTCCGTGTCCGTCCTTCATCTGGCAACGGCGTACAACGATGTTCTCGCTGGGGATATTCCATTTACGGCCGTCATTGTTGCGTCCGCTCTTGATGGCAATGCAATCGTCGCCTGTATCGAACACGCAATTTTCAATTAATACATTCTTACAGGATTCGGGGTCGCAACCGTCGTTGTTGGGCCCGTGGCTGTTGATTCTGACACCGCGTACAATCAGGTCCTGACAGAAGATAGGATGAATCACCCAGAAAGGAGAGTTGGTGATATAGACTCCTTCGATGAGGGCGCTGGTACAATTCATGAAGCTGACAAACGGAGGGCGAAGTGCATCGGCTGGAGTCATGATACGTTCTTCTACCGGGATTCCGTTTTCTGCTGCACCGAACAGACGGGCACGACCACCGCTGGTAATTTGGTCGGGCATACCTTCTATGGTATGGCGTCCGCCTTTCATGTACCACCAGTCGGTCTTGCTTCCTTGTCCGTCGAGTGTTCCTTCGCCGGTGAGTGCAATGTTCTCGGCCTGATATGCATAAATCAGCGGATGGGCATTGTAACAATCAATCCCTTCCCAACGGCTGAGTACGGCCGGGAAATAGTCGGTAGGGTTGGTAGAGAATTTCAAAGTGGCACCTTTCTCGATGTGTAGGTTTACATGGCTCAACAGGGTGATAGGGCCTGTATAGAATGTACCTTGAGGTACCACCACTTTGCCGCCTCCTGCATTGTGGCAGGCCAGAATAGCGTTGTTGATGCTTTCGTGGTAAAGAGCAGTTGAATCGCCTTCTACAGCACCAAAGTCGGTAATCAAAAAGGTACTATCAGGAAATACGGGCTGTTTGATTGCATTTACAATAGCTTCGGCTTGTGCAAAAGCTTCGGTCATCACATCTGGCTTTTGGGTACATGATACTGTACAGAGTAACAGCCCCAAAACGGTTAGCGTTTTTCTTATCATAGTTCTATGTTTTAGTAAGTATAAATTTATAGATAAAAAAATAAGTGGATGTGCATAGACACACCCACTTGTTTTTATACCTTGGAAATTACTTGTTCAAGATAGCCAATGTATCGCTGGCAATCATCATTTCTTCGTCGGTTGGAATAACCACTACCTTTACCTTTGATTCAGGAGTGGAAATGATGGCTTCGTCACCATGAATCTTGTTGTTCATGTCTTTATCCAATTCAACACCGATGAATTGCAAACCGTCGCAAACGGCTTCGCGGCATTGTGATTGGTTTTCACCTACACCACCAGTGAAGAGGATAACATCTACACCACCCATAGCAGCAGCATAAGAACCTACATATTTCTTGATGCGATAATAATACATCTTTTCTGCCAATTGGGCGCGTGGGTTGCCTGCCTGACAAGCAGCATCCAATTCACGCATGTCGCTGGATACGCCTGATACACCGAGTACACCACTCTTCTTGTTCAATAAATTGGATATGCCGGTTGGAGTCAATCCTTCCTTTTCCATGATGAATGTAACAGCACCTCCGTCGATATCACCGCTTCGAGTACCCATGATTAGACCTTCCAATGGAGTAAGTCCCATGCTGGTGTCGATACATTTTCCGTCTTTAACAGCCGAGATAGAACCACCGTTTCCGATGTGGCAAGTGATGATTTTGGAACCTTCGGTTGGAATACCCAAATATTGGCATACACGTTGTGAAACATAACGATGTGATGTTCCGTGGAAACCGTAACGGCGTACGCCGTACTTTTCGTATAATTCGTATGGAATGGCATACATGTATGCATAATTCGGCATAGTCTGGTGGAATGCTGTATCGAATACACCTACTTGAGGTACATTGGGAAGAATGGCAGATACGGCATTGACACCCTTTAAGTTGGCTGGGTTGTGAAGTGGAGCCAAATCGTTGCAAGCAGCGAAAGCATCCAATACTTCCTTGGTCAACAAAACAGATTCGCTGAAACGTTCACCACCGTGTACCATGCGGTGACCTACTGCATTGATTTCTTCCAAAGATTGGATGGCACCGTATTCAGCATTGGTCAGTGTGTCCAATATAAATTCGATGCCGGCAGTATGTTCAGGTATGTCCTTTTCTAAGATTTTCTTTTCACCGTTTGGCAAAGTAAGTTTCAAGAAAGAACCGGTCAATCCGATTTTTTCAATACCTCCTTGTGCCAAAACTTCTTTGGTAGTCATGTCAAACAATTTATATTTGATGGAAGAACTACCGCAATTGAGAACTAATATTTTCATTTGAATATTTATTAATTGTTGCTGATTATGCTTTAGCTGCAATGGCCTGGTTGGCTGTAATGGCAACCATTTTGTAAATGTCATCGATAGAACAACCTCTTGACAAGTCGTTTACCGGACGTGCAATACCTTGGAGGATAGGACCGATAGCTGTAGCATGTCCTAAACGTTCTACCAACTTATAGGCAATGTTACCAACTTCCAAACAAGGAACAACCAATACGTTTGCTTTACCTGCTATTTCAGAACCTGGAGCCTTGCTTTGTCCGATGTGTGGAACCAAAGCGGCATCGGCTTGCAATTCACCGTCAATCTTCACTTCTGGAGCCATCTCCTTAGCGATAGCAAGAGCTTCAAGTACCTTGTCCACTACTTCATGTTTGGCTGAACCCTTGGATGAAAAACTCAACATAGCTACACGTGGATCCATACCAGCTACAGCCTTGGCTGTTTGTGCGGTGCAAACGGCGATCTGTGCCAATTGGTTGGCGTCTGGCATTGGAGTAACAGCTACGTCGCCCATTACTACTACACCGTTATCACCGTATTCAGAAGCTTGGGTAACCATCAGCATGGCACCTGATACGCATGTGATACCCGGTGATGTCTTGATAATCTGCAAGGCTGGACGAAGTACGTCGCCGGTTGTGTTCTTGGCACCGGCCAACTGACCGTCGGCATCACCTGCCTTGATGATCAAGCAACCCAAATAAAGCGGATTTACCACTAATTTGCGGGCTTCCTCTATGGTCATGCCTTTCTTTTTACGAAGTTCACACAACAATTGTGCATATTCTTCTTTCTTAGGATGATCTTCCGGATCAATGATAGTAGCCTTATGAATGTTTTTCAATCCCCATTGATTGGCGAGTCCGTTGATTTCGTCCGGATTACCGATAAGGATAAGATTGGCTACTTCGTCTGCCAAAAGTTGGTCGGCAGCTTTAAGGGTACGTTCTTCGGTACCTTCAGGAAGAACGATGCGTTGTTTGTTAGCTTTCGCACGTTCTACAATTTGAGAAATTAAATCCATAATGTATATTTTTAGATGTTCATTCCGGAACAATGTTTTTCATAATGCAAAAGTAGGCAATTTTGCTATATCAACATTGCAAATAACGGGAATATTTTAGTCTAATATTCTAAAAAATACATGTTGTTGAGCAGATATGTGCAAATAGACTGTTCCTATTGTTGTTTTTCCTTCGTCAAAATACGTTCCAGTTCTTCCGGAGTGAGGTGAAGGTGGAACTGTCCTTTGTAGGCTACTGATATGCTTCCGGTTTCTTCGGATACAATAATGGCCAAGGCATCGGTTTCTTGAGAAACTCCTAAAGCAGCCCGATGGCGTAGACCTAATTCTTTAGGGATATTCAAGTCGTGTGATACAGGGAGGATGCATCCGGCAGCTTCTATATGCATGTGGCTGATTACCATAGCACCATCGTGCAACGGACTATTCTTGAAAAATATGCTCTCAATTAATCGCTGGTTGATATCTGCGTGGATTTTTTCACCCGTATGGATGATTTCATTCAGAGGCATGTCCTTCTCGATAACAATCAAGGCTCCAATCTTTCCTTTGCTCATGCTCATGCAGGCCATAACGATAGGCATGATGTCGGCCTTTTCCACTTTCTTCTGTTTGGTTTTTGTCAGGAACCGGAAGAAACTGCCTAATCTTTTGTGTGAGCCCAGTGTGACCAGAAATTTGCGGATTTCATCTTGGAAAAGTATGATGAGGGCAAGTACACCCACACTGACCAATTTGTCAAAAATGGAACCTAATAATCTCATTTCCAGAACTTGGGATACAATCAGCCAACAACCTATAAATACGAGTATTCCGATGAAGATGTTGATGGATCCGGAATCCTTCATCAAACGGTATGTTTGATAGAGCAGATAGGCTACCAATAAAATGTCAATCAGGTCTTTTATGCCGTAATCTAAAAACATATCTTTTTCTATATTATGAGGTTAAAAAGCCGCACAGGCTTTCATTTTTTCTATAATCTTTATGGTTTCCACCGCTTCCTTTACATCGTGCACCCTTAATATGGAGGCTCCTTTTTGTAATGCGATGGCATGCAGGGCTGTGGTGCCGTTCAATGCTTCTTCGGGCCCCCCTCCTAATACTTTTGATATCATGGATTTTCGTGATATACCAATCAGAATGGGGAGTTCAAATAATTGGAATTCTTCCAAATGATTCATCAACTGGTAATTGTGTTCCAATGTTTTTCCAAAGCCGAATCCGGGATCTATCAGAATGTCTTTTACTCCCAAATCTCGCAATTCTTGAATTTTTTCAGAGAAATAATAGAACACTTCTTTCAAAAAATGGTCGTAATGCGGATTCTTCTGCATGTCTTGAGGAGTACCTTGCATGTGCATGATGATGTAGGGGACTCCTAATTGGGCGATGGTAGAAAACATATTTTCATCCATGTTCCCGGCAGATATGTCATTAATGATGGAAGCGCCATATTCTTTTACACATATCTTGGCTATATCCGCGCGGAAAGTATCTACCGATACGGGCATATCCGGGGCATAGCGGCCAATCAGTTGCAAACCGATACGTAGACGATTCATTTCTTCTTCTGCAGACAAATGCGTAGCACCCGGTCGGGAAGAGTAGGCACCTATATCAATGAAAGAACCTCCTTCTTCCTTTATTTGAAGGATACGTCCAATCATATCGTCCTCTGTCTGCTTTCGGCTGAAGGCATAAAAAGAGTCGGGAGTGACGTTTAATATACCCATCACTTGCGGATGGGTTAAATCCATCAGCTTACCGTTGACATTAATGAATCGAAGGTTATCTGTCTGCATTTGTTCACTCGTTGATTTTGATTTTGACAAAAGTAAGCAGAATAATTGAGTTTTTCTTATTTTGGGAATTTTTTTTCAATTATATTTGTCGCCATATTATTCAAAGTATGGAAATGGAGACATCAATAATCTATAAATGTTTTGAGGAATGTGGCGTGGTGACCACTGACAGCCGTCATTGCCCGATGGGTTCTATGTTTGTAGCCTTGAAGGGGGAAACCTTTAATGGAAATGCTTTTGCAAAGCAGGCGCTGGAAAAGGGATGCCGCTATGTAGTGATAGATGAAAAAGAATATGTAGAAGAAGGGGATTCCCGTTTCCTGTTAGTGGATGATTGTTTGAAGGCATTGCAGGATTTGGCCAATGAGCATCGTCGTCGCTTGGGTACCCGAATTATAGGGATTACAGGTACGAATGGAAAAACGACAACCAAAGAATTGATTGCAACGGTATTGCAACAAAAATACAATGTCCTTTACACTCAAGGGAATTTGAATAATCACATAGGGGTTCCTTTGACTTTGCTTCGTTTGAAAAAGGAACATGAATTGGCTGTTATTGAAATGGGGGCCAACCATCCTGGTGAAATCCATACATTGGTCCATATTGTAGAACCGGATTGCGGATTGATTACGAATGTGGGTAAGGCTCATTTGGAAGGTTTTGGTTCTTTTGATGGAGTAATCAAAACGAAAGGCGAACTATACGATTATTTACGAACCCGAGAAGATGCCTTGGTGTTTTTGGATAAAGACAATGAAATTTTATGCCAGATATCAAAAGGTATGAAAGTGAAGGGGTATGGTGTGGACAACCACGAGAATTTGTTTGTCAAGGGCAATTTGAGCGCTTGTGCTCCTTTCCTTGCATTTGAATGGGAACATGATGGTCGGTCTTACGAAGTCAGCACTCATTTGATAGGTTCGTATAATATAAAGAATGCGCTTGCGGCTATAGCTGTAGGTCGTTATTTTGGAGTGCCGGAAACATCCATATGTATAGCTTTGAATAATTATATTCCGAGCAACAACCGTTCGCAACTGACTGAAACGGACCGCAATAAATTGATTGTCGATGCTTATAATGCCAATCCAACCAGTATGGCGGCTGCTTTGGAAAATTTCCGTCTGATGGATGTACCACACAAGATGGTCATCTTGGGAGATATGAAAGAATTGGGGGAAAGCAGTTTGGAGGAACATCAGAAAGTGCTTTCACAACTCGAGGAATGTGCTTTTGAACGAGTAATCCTGGTAGGAAGTGAATTTGGAAGAGCCGGTTCTTCGTATGAACATTATCAAGATGTAGAGGAGGTAAAGGTCATGGTGGAAACCGAAAATTTACAAGGGAAATATATCCTGATTAAAGGTTCGAATAGCATGAAACTTAGTCAGCTGAAAGATATATTATAAAAAGAAGTTCGGAGGTTACACTCCGAACTTCTTTTTATAATAGGACTGGGCGGTATAGAGAGCGGCAGCAGGATTGTTGCCCGTCACCCTGTCTTTTGTTACCAATGTTGTGACGTAGGCATCGGAATATTTGTAGAACAAACTGTCGTGGCCTACGCAAAGACCGATGACTACATTCAAATCGGTTTTCGCTTCATTCAATAGGCGTGCTTGCAAAATAGGGTTACACATGGCAGCACCTATCTCTTCACATCGGGAAGGAATGCCGATGGATGATTTGGCTTTACCGGCAACTTTGCAGATGACGGAATAAACTTCAAATCCGTTGGAACGAAGTATCTTGGCAAAGATTCGTGCTTCGTTAATGAGTCCGATGCAGTTGGCTATACCTATTTTTCGTGCTCCAATCTTTTTGGCAAATTCCATGATCTCTTGCACTCTCGTCCATTGGCAATATCCTTCGTATTCCACTTCCGCACTGGCTACCATAATGTTATGGTTCCGTTCTTCCTGATATCGTTCCAAAGCCCATTGCAGGTCCTCCTCCTTTAACTGGGTAGTTGGGCAGAATTCGGGATAAGTACGAGTCTTGAACTTGCAATTTTGAGTGCCGCAATCTACACAACTATGAATAGTTACTTGTTCTTTCTCCATATTATATCTGTACTTCAATAATTATTGGAAGTACAAATATAGTTTCTTTTTGTGGATAATGAATGAAAAGGGGCAAATAACAATGTCTTATTTGATTGTTATCATTTCTATCGGTTGTTCTTTTATTTCATCCAAAGGTTTGGTGTGGTATCTGACTTTGTTGAAATCGATGGCTTTCAGGTCGATACAACGTATGCTGCTATTATACATCGTGCGATAATAAATCATCCGATTTTGGGTGTCTGATGCCACCGTGAATTGTGTCGCACTTGGAACATCGGCAGATGCTTTTCCCCAAGGTTGCTCGCTTCCTGTCGGTATGTCGAAATTATTCAATATATGGAATGCCTGAATTACACTTCTTCGGGCGTCGGGCTGTTGTGGCGCAGTCAGTTGGAAAAAAGTGGCACGGACAAATCGGGAAGGGGGAGTGAAATCACCGGGAAGTCCAAGTAGCCCACTTCCATGTCCAAAGGATTTCATTTCCAACGGACCGAAATTGTGTTCGGGTAATGTTCCGGGTTGCAGGTTGATATAGTTGTTTAGATTGGTCCAATGCCATTCTATCCCGGGCGAATTGGTAAACACTCCTAAAGGATTATCGTAAAAATGCATGACTTCATTTACGATTTCTAAAATCATTTGTTTCCCCGAAGGTTCTGTAAATCGCCAATGTACCGTTGATGAACGAGGGTCAATATTGATGACGCGTACGTCGGACAATGCCTCTTTTACTTCGTCTAAAGAACTGCATTCAGCGAGTACATACGAAACCAATTGGAAGTCGGAGAGGCTTTTGTCTTTTTGGGTAGCATCGTAGGAAGGGTATTTACCATAATTGGGAAAGTAGAATAGACCTGCAGAAAGTCCTTTCTCGTTAATCCCTTCCACAATGAATTCTTCTTGCTCGACCGCCAAACCGATGAATCCATGTTGGGCCTTAAATTTTAATCCGTCTTTTCCGGAAGGGGTGAGCGATTGTAATTCGTGTTTTTGAGGAACAACTACATACATGGTCTTCATTACGCTTTCTGCCCATTCAATGGTACGTGCTGCAATGGTGGAACCATCCTTACTCTTTAATGTGATACCGGTACAGGCTGAAGCAGGTATTTGGAAAGTCATACAGGAAGCTGCCAGAAGGAATGTTGATAATCTTGAATCCATAACATCTTGTTTAAATGATTTTGATGGATTAACACATCGCGAAAACGAATGTTCGAGGAATGACACTATTTAACAAGATATTAGAATGAATAAAGTGCCACTTTACATTTCGTAAAGTGGCACTTTCCTATTGACAACTTACAATCTTACAACTGACAAGGTTATTCCATACGGAACCAGTCTACATCGGCCCAACCACCATCGTTGGTTACGATAGCTGGACGAGTACAGAATATACCGACTTTGGCACCAATCCATTTGCCTTCTTTGAGTTGGAATTCCTTACCCAATTTCTGGAACTTCTTACCGTTGGTGCTATAGTACATTTGGCACTTCACTACCAAATCGTGACCACCTTCGCTCTTGCCGATTTTTTCACCGGTAGTGGTTACCTTGGCACGAAGATATACTTCGTTGTTCTTGAGCGTAACCGATTCATTTACAGTTTCAGTATTTCCCTTGTCGGCCTTCAAGCATTCTACTTGAGAAAGAACCAACCCATTTTCTGTATTTTCAATGGCCAGGGCAGCATAGTCCATACCCATTACCACCAAACCGGCACGTTCGCCTTTGTACTTTTCAATGGGCGAGAATTTCAACTTGGTAGTAGCAGTGAAGCTTGGAGCTGGAACTTTCTGCATCAGCAAGTTGGATACATCCCAAAGGCTTTTGTAATCTTCAGGAACCGGATGAGAATAGAGGCGGATGTAACCGTCGGTTGGATTGCAATAATGCCATTTTTCGTTGATGTTTCCATGCCATTGCCATTGCAAGCCAAGGATGTTGGTGTTGAATTCATCACTTTCCTGTGGAGTGCAGATAGGGTATTTGGCACTTGTCTTTGGCTTTTGGTAAGTCAATACAGGTTCGCCACAGCCATCACCATCCTTGTCAATGCCGATAACAGGCCAATCGTTCACCCACTTAACTGGTTGCAAGTGTACCAAACGGCCGGCAGCACCTACATCCTGGAAGTGCATGAACCAGTCTTCACCTTCCGGAGTATCTACCCAACCACCTTGGTGAGGACCATTGACTGGAGTATTTCCTTGTGCCAATACAGTCTTCCATTCATATGGACCATATACATTCTTGGAACGGAGCACCACTTGCCAACCAGTAGGAACACCACCAGCTGGATGGAAGATGTAATAGTATCCATTACGCTTGTAAAACTTAGGACCTTCGCATGTCTGATGAGCTTCGTGACCGTCGAAAATGATGCGTGAAGGACCGATGGTCTTGGTTCCTTCGGCATTCATTTCGCATACAGCAATCACACTCTTCAAACCGGCACGGCTACCCGCATAAGCATGGGCCAAGTATACTTTGCCATCTTCATCCCAAAGAGGAGTAGTATCGATGATACCCTTGGCTGCCTTTACCAATACGGGTTCTTCCCAAGTGCCTCTAGGGTCTTTGGTCTTTACCATGTATACACCTTGGTCGGGATCACCCCAATAGATGTAGAATTCACCGTTGTGGTGACGGATACAAGGTGCCCAGATATGGTTACCATGTTGTGGACGGGTATTGCTATGAGGAGCCAATGAAGAGGCTACTGCATGGCCGATGATGGTCCAATTCACCAAATCCTTGGAGTGAAGAATAGGAAGACCTGGCAAGCAGTTGAAGCTGGAGGCAGTCATATAATAGTCATCGCCCACGCGACAAATGTCCGGATCGGAATAATCGGCATACAATACCGGATTCTTGTAGGTTCCGTTTCCTAAATCGGGTACCCAAGTTTTTGATACACTGTTTTGTGCAATTCCTGTTAGAAAGCTTGCACCCAACAGGCAGAGAGTCATTATTTTTTTCATATGCTTATTCGTTTTTATTTCTTGATAGTTACTTTACAAGGGTGTTCCAACACTTTCTTCCAGTCCTTCAGATAAGCAAACCATTCCTTCATTCCTTTGTAGCCGAAACTTTCCTTCATAGAGGTGAAAGTAGTATAGTAACGGATGCCTTGCTTGCCTGGTGCTTGGATGGTATACAGATAGTTCGAAGTATCTTCAGTTTCTTTTACGCGGATAGCCTTGGGTATGAAGGTCCCCATACCTGTCGTTTCTTTCTTGTGATAAACGGTATCGTTTACAGGCCAATCGGTTCCCCAGCTACCCAACAATCCGTCGTGGTCGGTCATGTGGTCGCCTTCTTTCAAAATCTGTACCCCGGCTGCAAAGGTTTCTTTGTCCAATGGACGATCGAATAATGCATCTACTTGGATATCACGGTGACCACCATAAAGGGTGTAACGGTTGATCATGTTGAGTTCCTTGCCTTGATATTCCCAAGCAAGCACTTCTACTTCTACAATGGCGCGTACAGGACCTGAAGCAATAACACGTTCGGTACGGTTCAAAACGGGTTTGATGTGCATGGTTTCTTTACCATCCCAACCTTTCAAGGCACCTACACCACCACTGTTGTATACCTTCAAGGCATCGTCTCCATAGCCTGCAGCCAATTGATCTTTAGTAGGATAGAAACGGGTTTCTTTGATTTCTAGACGCTTGTGTACTTTGCTATAAGGATCGACGGTCTGCTTCTCGTTGAAGTAGATGCGATAACCTACCAATTCACTTTCGAAAGCTGGTCCGTGGTGATATACAAAGCTATATACGTTTTCGGTACCTGGAGCGGAAAATCCAGAGATGTATGCCAATTTGTTGTTATGTCCGTATGCCATCATCTGTGCATAGGTACGTGCTGGGTATTGTTTGTCGCTCTTGGCTGATGACAGGACTATGCGCAAGTCTTTGGATGACTTGGCTGGCATATCAACGAGTAATGCCAATTCGTCGGCGCGAGCATCGCCGTTCATATCGTCCAATTGAGATGGTATTTCTTGATTACCATTCCATACAATAGCTGATTTGACAGTAAAGTCGAGTCCCAACTCGTTTAAATCAATAACAATGGGCTCGTCGACCTTGCTTTCTTTCCAATCGTTGTTGATGGTTACTTGAATAATTTTCTCTGCATTTTGGGCGTGAATAGAGATTCCCATACAGAGAATCAAAGAGAGGAGTAAGTGTTTTTTCATGGCTTAAAATATTAAAATGGTTACTCCAAATTACAGCAAAGGATAATAATCTATGCTGTAATTTGGAGTAACAAAGGTAAGATTAAAAGTTCAATTCTTGAATTTTTTCATCTACATTTTCATATTTCTGTCCGTTGATGGTAACATTGGCTACGTTTTGCATCTTCAGATTCTTGCCTTCACCTTTGAGGGAAACTTTTACGTTGTTGATGGTAACACCGTCGGCTTGGCTGAGTTCGATACCGCGACCGGCATTGGTTACGTTCATGTTTTCCATATTGATGTTGGTGATGCGCATTTCAGGAAGACCGTTGAAGTATACGGCTCTACCGGCACCATTACAAGTTACATTCTTGATATAGATATCCTTGAAACAAGGAGTTTCTTCTGTAACAGGAGGTACTATTTCAGCGCCCTTGTTGTCATCATAACCGGCTTCGCCCGGACCCTTACCGCCATAGAAGAGGTTGAAGATCAAGGCTTCGTTCGGAATGTTTATCATGTTGATGTTACTGATATGGATATTTTCCACTACACCACCACGACCACGAGTACTCTTGAAACGAAGACCGACGTCGGTTCCCATGAAAGTACAATTGTCTACATAGATGTTCTTCACACCACCTGACATTTCGCTACCTACTACGAAACCGCCATGGCCATGTAATACAACGTTGTTTTTAACGATGACATTCTGGCAAGGTTCACCGCGTTCGCGTCCGTCCTTATCTTTACCCGACTTGATACAGATACCATCATCACCAGCATCAAACGAGTTGTTTATGATGAGTGCACGGTTACAGGATTCCAGGTCAAGGGCATCGCCGTTTTGTGAATACCATGGGTTGGATACGGTAACTTTGTTGATAGTGATGTCGTTACAAGACAATGGGTGAAGACACCATGCCGGAGAGTTCTTGAATGTAACACCTTCCAACAATACTTTGTTACACTTGATGAAGCTCAACAAGACAGGGCGCAACCAGTCGCGGAAATATTCCCAATCTTCTTGAGTTTCTACACCACGAGGAACATTGAAGTTACCTTTAGACAAGATGGAACCTTCCAAAGCAGCCTTGCTGGGGTACCAAATACGGCCGGCTTCATCCACCACACCACCTGATGCAACCAATTTTTTCCATTGGTTTTCGGTGAGCTTTTCTTTCTTGGTTGGACGCCAAGTATCACCGTTTCCATCGAATGTACCATAACCAGTAATGGCTATGTTTTCTGCTCCTTTAGACCACAATGGAGAAGTACAACGAGTGGTGTTCAAACCTTCGAATGATGTATTAATAATAGGATATAAAGAGTGGTCGGCACTGAAAAGTACTAAAGAGTTTTTTTCAGTATAAAGATTGACATTACTTAAAATTTCGATAGGACCTGTAATCCAAAGACCGGCTGGGATGATAACTTTGCCACCGCCTTTTTCGTTGACATGCTTGATGGCGTCATTGATAGCCTTGGTATTTAATGTCTTTCCATCTGCAACGGCACCGAATTCTACGATGCTGACAGAATAATCAGGGAAAGATGGTTGCTGTACTTGCTCCATTTGGAATGGAAGTGATGAATAAATGGCAGGGTCAATCAATTCTTCTGCTGGTTGTGTGGAAACCTGATTGCAACATCCTGCCAAAGTAAATGTAGTTACGCCCAATAGGAATAAACCTACATTCTTGAATGTTTTGATCATAGTATATCTGTTTGGAATTAATAATCGGTATTCGTCGTCGAATCAAAAGATTTTTTATTACCAACCCGTAAAATACCCTCACGGGCTTTTTACGGGGATAGTAATAATCATTTAACCTAATTCTAACCTTAAATAAATATTATGAAAAAACCTCTTAATTCGATTGCAAATATATTCCAAAGGAATTATAACAATGTGGAGTAATTGACAGATAAAGTAGAATTTTTGTTATAAGGATGGGCAAAAATGACACTTTTTAGTAATAATTGTTCAAAATAGCACGATTTAATCGAAAGTGTATGGGTAAAAGAAACAATTCTTAAATATTTTGTATCTTTGCTCTTCGAAATTTGCAAATATTTGAATTATGGAAACAGCTCTTTATCTGCTGCCTGTTACTCTTGGTGATACATCCATCGAAAAAGTCTTACCTGCCTATAATAAAGAAATTATATTGGGCATCAAACATTTTATAGTAGAAGATATACGGTCGGCCCGGCGTTTCTTGAAAAAAGTGGAAAAAAGTATCGATATTGATACCTTGACTTTTTATGTCTTGAACAAACATACATCTCCCGAAGAAATATCGGGTTATCTGAAACCTTTGATAGCAGGAGAATCTATGGGGGTTATATCTGAAGCCGGATGTCCGGCTGTTGCCGATCCTGGTGCTGATGTTGTGGCTATAGCTCAGCGACGGAATCTTAAGGTGGTACCTTTAGTGGGACCTTCTTCCATTATACTTTCGGTGATGGGGTCTGGATTTAATGGACAAAGTTTTGCTTTTCATGGCTATTTACCGATAGAACCGGGTGAACGGGCCAAACGCATTAAGATGCTGGAACAACGGGTGTATACAGAGGACCAAACCCAATTGTTTATTGAAACACCTTATCGCAATAACAAGATGATGGAAGACATATTGAAGAATTGTCGGCCGCAGACCAAACTTTGTATTGCAGCAAACATTACGTGCGAAGGTGAGTTCATTAAGACCAAAACGGTAAAGGAATGGCAGGGCAAACTCCCGGATTTGTCTAAGATTCCTTGTATTTTCTTGATTTATAAATAATCGTTCCATAGTTCAGCGGCCATACTGAGTAGGTCGCTTTCTTTTTGTAAGTAATGACTGTATAAAGTGGCATCTGTAGTGATGTCATCTGCAATAATGAATTCTCCGTTCTCAAAATGAATCTCTTTTTCGTTTTTTAAAGGAAGAATATAAAGATATATGGATTCACCCTTATGGACAGGTGAATTGTATCTAACACAGAAACGCGGTTGTTCACTGGTACTGATCTGTGAAGCGTATTTCTTCATGAGTTGTCTGGCCAATTTGTTGGACGCTTTTGCGGGGACAATATCAGTCTGTTCCATGAATGGAATATCCATCTTTGGAGAAACAGAGTGGGGAATTACATAGACTTTACCATTACAGATTGGAGCAATTCTAATGATAGGCATACTTTCACTGGGTGTAAAATCGGGACTTTTCATATCTATTAATCTATCTTGCAATATATAGTGTCAACAAGTAGATTGCAAGATTGTTCATAGACTTAAGAAAAAAGTGTCATCCTTCGTTTCCTCGGAATGACACTGTATGATTATTTCAAATGTTCAATGAAAAAATTGGTTACTCTTGTCAGTAAATGTTTGGTCGTATTGCCTCCTCGTATACCGTGATTGCGGTTGGTATAGATATGCATGTCAAATTGTTTGTCGGCTTGTACTAAAGCTTCACTGTATTCGGATGCATTGCGAAGATGTACATTGTCGTCGGCTGTACCATGGATCAAAAGCAATTCACCGTGCAACTTGTCGACGCGATGTATGGCGGATGAAGCGTTATAGCCTTCCATATTTTCTTTCGGGGTTCGCATGAATCGTTCTGTATAAACAGAATCATAAAAACGCCAGTCGGTAGGTGCAGCAATGGCAACACCTGCTTTGAATACTGGAGTTCCTTCACTCATGGCCATCAATGTATTATATCCTCCATAACTCCATCCCCATATACCTATGTTCTGATTGTCTACATACGGCAATTTGCTTAAATAAAGGGCTGTCTCTACTTGGTCGCGCGCTTCTTTGACACCGATACTCATGTATGTGCATTTCTCAAAGTCACTTCCTCGTCCACCTGTACCTCGACCGTCTACGCATACCATGATGAATCCTTGACTGGCCATATAGGCTTCGAACATGCCGCCGTCATTCCGTGCTCCAATGCGCCAAGTGTCGAGCACTTCTTGAGAACCGGGACCACTGTATTGGTGAAGGATGACGGGATACTTTTTATTAGCATCGAAATTAATTGGTTTCATCATCCATCCATTCAATTCCACTCCATCGGTCGTTGTAAAAGTGAATAGTTCTTTAGAGGGCATATTCAGGGAGGCTACTTTTTTAATCAATGCTTTATTGTCGACTAAAGTAGTAAGCACCTTGCCTGTATTGTCGTTCAAAGTAATGACAGGAGGAGTGGTAATGTTTGAAAAGGTATTGATGTAATATTTTTGATTTTTACTGAAAATAGCATTATTGGTACCTTCACGGGTTGACAACTTGGTTTTCTTTCCTTTGTTGTCTATTTTGTAGATGGCGGAGCGGAGTGGACTCTCTTCGTTGCTTTCGTAATAGAATACATTGTTCTTTTCATCCCATCCTAAAAAATCTTTTACTTCGTATTTACCTTGGGTAATCTGTTTAACCAAATTGCCGCCTGCGGTATATAAATACAAATGGTTGAATCCATCCCGTTCGCTCATCATGACGATGTGATTGGGGTAGAATTGAATGTTGGCGTAGGCTGTTTCTTTGATATATTGTTCTGCTTCATCGCGAATAATGAGTTTACAAAGCGTACTTCTCGGATTAGCCAGATAGAGGTCAAAACGGTTTTGATGGCGATTTAGGGTCATGATGGCCAATGCTTCCGGATTGTCGGTAAACTTAATTCGGGGAATGTATCCATCGATATCGAGCGGAAGGTCCATCTTACGAGTTACTCTCGATTTGATGTCGAATGTGTGTACTGTTACTTTTGAATTGTCAATTCCGGGCATTGGATATTTATATTCATATTTACCGGGATAGATTTCGTATTGGTTGAGAGCTGGTTTCATCCCTTTGTACCAAGGGAAAGAGTACATGGGGACCTGACTCTCGTCAAAACGGATGTAAGCCAGCATCTGACTGTCGGCACTAAAGTCAAAAGCGCGGTTGAAACCGAATTCTTCTTCATATACCCAATCGGGAATACCGTTCAATACTTCATTGAATTTACCATCTTTGGTTACTTGCGATTCGCTGTTCCCAAAAAGGAGTTTTACCAAATAGAGGTTATTGTCTCGTACAAAAGCAATTTGGTTGCCATCCGGTGAGAACAAGGGAACTTGTTGAGGACCATTTTCTGACAACGGTTCCAATGTATTGTTTCTCACGTTATAAATATAATAGACCGCAGTAAAAGAACGACGGTAAATAGGCTTGGTCTCCGTTTGGATGAGAATCTTGCTTTCGTCAGGTGACATGATGTAATTGTCGAATGAACGGAGTGTATGGTTGCGTGCAGTCTCAACATCGAATACGGTACCGACTTCTTTGCCGGTTTTGAATGAATACTTAACAATTTTCTTTCCATCAGGACTGATGCGTGTGTAATGTTCACCATCCATCATGGGTTTGATGCCTTGAATACCTTCGGTACGATAGACGCTGCGGGCAACATCATTCAGTGTCACTTGTTGGGCTTGTCCCAACAAGCAAACCATACATAAGATGAGGAGTATACTTGCTTTCTTCATAATTTTATGGGAATTGCTTTGATTTAACAGAAGGCAAAGATATGGATTTTGTTTGGATTTGTCTATCTTTGCATTGATATAAATAATTTTTAGGTTTTAGGGATAATGGATGTTTCTCCGCGATATTATGACTTTTCTGCTTATTTGTCGGAACATTTTTCATTTAAAGTACAGAAGATTTCTTTGAATGCAGGATTCACATGTCCAAATCGTGATGGTACGGTGGGGTATGGTGGGTGTACCTATTGCAACAATCAAACGTTTAACCCGGCTTATTGCCATACCGACAAATCTGTGACGGAACAATTGGAAGAAGGGAAACGTTTTTTTGCTCGTAAGTATTCTGATATGAGGTTCTTGGCTTATTTTCAGGCATATACCAATACGTATGGTGAGTTGCAGGAACTAAAACGAAAATACGAAGAAGCATTGACTGTTCCCGATGTGGTGGGGATTGTTATCGGTACTCGTCCAGATTGCATGCCCGAGGAGTTGCTCGATTATTTGGAAGAATTGAATCGTCGTACTTTTCTTATAGTGGAATATGGTATTGAAAGTACTGATAATGAAACTTTACATCGCATCAATCGAGGACATACATTTGAACAGGCGGTCCAAACTGTTTGTCGAACGGCAGAAAGAGGAATCCGTGTTGGAGCTCACATCATTCTTGGCTTACCGGGAGAAACTAAGGAAATGTTGATGAAACAGGCTGGGATTTTATCAAAACTTCCGCTTACTACGTTGAAATTACATCAGTTGCAATTGATAAAAGGAACTCGTATGGCTATGGAATACGAAAAAGGACCATCCGATTTCCATTTGTTTACGGCAGATGAATACATAGATTTGGTTATTGATTATGTGGAACATTTACGTCCCAACTTGGTGTTGGAACGTTTTGTTTCCCAATCTCCAAAAGAATTGCTTATAGCCCCCGATTGGGGATTGAAGAATCATGAGTTTACTGATAAAGTGAAGAAACGGATGCGTGAACGTGGTAGTTATCAAGGAAAGTGTTATCTCTGAATCCTTTTCTCTTGCCCCTTTTTTCTTTATTCTGCATTCACTTTCATTGGCGAATTCAACTTGCAAATGCAATCGAATTCTAATTTGTTAATATTGAATTAAATTTCTCATTTGGTGTGAGATAACCAAGCCTCTTTCTGGGTCTGTTGTTCAACTTGTTCTCAACCCAGGA
>SUXW01000037.1 GCA_015060765.1 Bacteroides sp. | reverse complement strand
GCGGAATCCCAAACCTCCATCAGACGCTTGGCGTGATTCACCCGATAACGGTTCACCAATGTCTTCAAGTTTACACCGAAACGACGGTTCACCGTGTTCGAGAGATACGTGGTATTCGTCCCGAATACTATTATTTAATTGTAATCGATTGATATATAGTGAAATGATGCCGTTTGTTAGACTTGCGAGAGACAGGTGAGGGACGAGATAAACTAGAATTTGATGTTGATTTCAGGTAGACTATCTACTGCTTTTTGTTTTAATTCATCGATGATGTGTATATATTTTTCGGTGTGCCGAGTCGTTGAATGCCCCGCCAAGGATGCTGCTGTTTTGATGTTGGCTCCTTGGGCCATGATGTTAGTAATAAAAGAATGTCTGGCGCAATGGAATGTAATGTGTTTATGGATGCCTGAAGATTTCACCCAATGGTTGAGGATACGAGTGCTGTATGAATAGGAGGGAAGATTGAAAACCTTGTTTGAGTATGTTTCTTCTTCTTTTAGAAGTAATTTGATGGCTGTGGAGCTTAGATTCAAATGAAGAATAGCATTTCGGGAGTGTGATTGTACTTTTTGTTGTATGATTGTAATCCGTTTGGCTTGAAAATCAATGTCTTTGTACTGCAGTTTATAAATGTCGCACCAACGTAAACCACAGAAACAAGAAAATAAGAAAGCGCGTTTGACCTCATTATTGAGGCAGGATGTAAGAGCTAATTTTTGTATTTCTTTAGGGGTAAGAATTTGTTTAGTGACTTCATTGGATTGTATGAGCTTGATACCTTTAGCTGGATTGGAAGAGAGTATACCTTCATCGACATATTTATCAATGCACATACTGAATTTCTTAAAATATCCAATGGGGGTATTCCCATGAAGTTGCTCATGTAAATACTCCAAATAGTTGATACAAATTTTTTTATTGAGTAAGGATACCGGCAGTTTCTTCTTCTTATAAAAGCGGTGGAGATGCATGAGGGATGCCTTTACCATCTTACGGTCTTTTTTGTGATAACCCTCCAAATATTCATCCATTAGTTGGAAAAAATCGACATCTTGCTTTGTCTTAATTTCTAATAATGGATCGAAACTTGACTCTGTTTTATTGATTTCATACAAGGATGAAAGAAATTCTAATTCCTTTTTAGCTTTTATCTGTTGGGCTAAAAGCATTTTTCGTTTGTTTTGTTTTCGGATTTCAGGAGTGTCGGGCCTTTGCATGATGATTCCTAAATATTCCTTTTTCCGTTTCCCTTTATAACAAATATCGATATAAAGTGAGACTCTTCCTTTTTTTAAAGATCTTTTTCCTAATGTAATACTCATGGCTTTAAAATTTAATAGTATATATATTGTGTCCGAGAAAGGTACGAAAAAACGAAAACTCTTCGCTTTCTTTTGTCATTGATAATATCTTTGTACCTTTGTATATTAATCATAAAAAATGAAAGAAGATTTTGACATACGCGAGCAACAGCTCAATAAGAAGGAACGCGATTTTGAAAACGCTTTGCGTCCGTTGAACTTCAGTGACTTTAATGGACAGGATAAAGTGGTGGACAATCTGCGCATCTTCGTAAAAGCGGCACGATTACGTGGTGAGGCACTCGACCATGTATTGCTTCACGGGCCTCCTGGATTAGGGAAAACGACCTTGAGTAACATTATAGCCAACGAATTGGGTGTGGGATTTAAGGTTACTTCGGGCCCTGTACTCGATAAACCGGGTGATTTGGCGGGTGTGCTTACTAGCCTGGAGCCTAACGATGTGTTGTTTATCGACGAAATACATCGCTTGAGTCCTGTGGTGGAAGAGTACTTGTACTCGGCCATGGAAGACTATCGCATCGATATCATGATTGACAAAGGTCCTTCGGCTCGTAGCATTCAGTTGGAATTGAGCCCGTTTACGTTGGTAGGTGCTACTACCCGTAGCGGTTTGCTTACGGCTCCTCTCCGTGCCCGTTTTGGAATCAATCTCCATCTGGAGTATTACGATGATGCGATTCTGCAACGCATTATCCGTCGTTCGGCTAGTATTTTGGATGTACCTTGCGATGCCAAAGCCGCAGGCGAGATTGCTTCCCGAAGTCGTGGTACCCCACGTATCGCCAATGCGTTGCTTCGAAGGGTACGCGATTTTGCCCAAGTGAAAGGCGATGGACGGATTGATTTAAACATTGCGAAATATGCCCTCGAAGCGTTGAACATCGACCGCTATGGATTGGATGAAATTGACAACAAGATTCTGACAACCATTATCGATAAGTTCAATGGAGGACCGGTAGGCTTGACCACTATCTCCACGGCTTTGGGTGAAGATCCGGGTACGGTAGAAGAAGTCTATGAACCCTTCTTGATAAAGGAAGGCTTCTTGAAGCGTACGCCTCGTGGTCGTGAAGTGACAGAGTTGGCATACAAGCATCTGGGACGAAGCATCTTTAGAGAACAAACTCTTTTTGATTGATATGGCAGGATTGAAATCGCTCTTGAAAGATACCGCCATCTATGGCATCAGTAGTATTGTAGGACGGTTCTTGAACTATCTGTTGGTGCCCATTTATGCAGCATCGATGAGTGCTGCATCGGGTGGTTATGGGGTAGTGACCGAGGTATATGCCTGGACAGCCTTGCTGATGGTTATCCTTACTTATGGCATGGAAACCACTTTCTTCCGTTTTGTGAATAAGGATACCGAGAATCCTCAGAAAGTGTATTCCACCGTATTGACCATGGTAGGTAGCACTTCATTGCTCTTTGTGGCTTTGGGCATGGTGTTCTTGCATCCCATTGCTTCGATGATGGGGTATGCCGAGCATCCTTGGTATGTGGGTATGATGATGATTGTAGTAGCGATGGATGCCTTCCAATGCTTGCCTTTCTCTTACCTCCGATACAAACGCAAGCCTTTGGTGTTTGCCGGATTGAAGATGTTATTCATTGTTTTGAACATCACCCTCAACCTTATTTATTATGTAGGGATGGGTGGAAGCGATGTCTTCTATGCCTTCTTCTTCAATTTGATTTGTACATCGGTTATCATGCTATTGCTTATCCCACAAATCAAGTTGGGAGGTGGATTTGATGGTAAGTTAGCCAAACGGATGTTGAACTATTCCTATCCCATCCTGATATTAGGGATAGCAGGCATCTTGAATCAAGTGGCCGATAAGATCATCTTCCGTCATGTGTATCCCGGCGAGGATGCACAAGTACAATTGGGTATTTATGGAGCAGCCAGTAAGATAGCCATGATTATGGCAATGCTTACACAAGCTTTCCGCTATGCTTACGAGCCGTTTGTATTTAGCAAGAGTAAGGACAAGGATAGCAAGCTGATGTATGCCAATGCCATGAAGTATTTCATTATCTTTACGCTCTTGGCTTTCTTGGCTGTAGTCTTTTACATTGACATCTTGAAATACATCCTTGCACCCGATTATTGGTCGGGCTTGAAAGTAGTACCCATTGTCATGATGGCCGAAATCTTCATGGGTGTTTATTTCAACCTTTCCTTCTGGTACAAGTTGATTGACGAGACCAAGTGGGGTGCCTGGTTCTCGTTTGCCGGATGTGCCGTGTTGATTGCTATCAATGTATTCTTTGTGCCTTTGTATGGCTATATGGCTTGTGCATGGGCGGGTTTTGCCGGTTATGGAGTAGCCATGTTGCTTTCATATTTTGTAGGGCAGAAGAAATACCCTATCCAGTATGACTTGAAATCGATAGGGAAGTATGTAGCTATGGCAGGTGTGCTCTATGTGATTTCCGAATATCTCCCAATCGAGAATGTCTGGGTATTGCTGGTTATCCGCACATGCTTGTTGTTGGTATTTGTAGGATACATCGTGAAGAACGATTTTCCTCTCAAGAGTTTACCGGTAGTGGGGAAGTATTTTAGATAAGCTAAAAAGGGAAGTACATTCAATGTGCTTCCCTTTTTTAATTTATTTCTTCTTCGGCTTTCTCCTTGCCCAACCTTCTTCTTCGAAATCAGGTTCAGGACCTTTCAACCATTTGCTGTTTTCAGGAGCGAAGAATTGTTTCCAATCGTCTTTCTTCTTGGGGCCACGGGCATTGGTATATCCACGTTCTTCCCTGCTTGGCTTGACCTTCTTTTCTTTCTTGGACTCCTTTTCGGCTTTGGAGGCTTTAGCTGATTTGCGGGATTCTTGTTTGGGTGATTCCTCTTTACGCCCCTGCTTCTTGCCACTCTTGTCGCTCTTGCCTGTATTTTCACCGGCCAATTCCACAATAATCTTGCGACCCTTGTAATTTACCTTGTTCAGTGCACGGATTACATCCTTAGCCTGTTCTTCGGCCACTTCAAAGAACGAGAAGTTTTGCATCAAGTCGATGCGTCCCACATTCACGCGCATGTTCTTGGTGTTGCGGTTGATGAGGTCGATGATTTGTGTGGCAAAGAAACCGTCGGTCTTACCCATGTTGAGGAAGAGGCGTGCAAATCCCTTCTCGGCCTTGCGACTGGTCTTTTCCTTATCCGTGCCATGGTTCTTGCGCTTGTTTTCTTTATCGGCTTCGCGTTGTTCCTTTACTCCCGGAGTCTCTATTTCCGGAGCATTGCTATAGTATTCCAAGAATCGGTTGAACTCCATCGATACTACCCGCTTGATGAGGTCTTCTTTCGATAGCCATTCCCATTTGCGATAGATACCCGGAAGGAAGGTTTCGATTTCTTCTTCGTTTACCTTTACCTTTTCGATGTCGTCAATCACCTTGATGAGCTGTTGCTCGCAGATTTCCTTGCCACTGGGCATGGCTCCCAGCGTAAACTTCTTATTGATGATACGTTCTATTTCACGCATGCGCCCCTTCTCGCGAAGGTTCATAATGGCGATGGAGATACCCGTCTTACCGGCACGACCTGTACGTCCGCTTCGATGGGTGTAGACTTCTACATCTTCGGGGAGACCGTAGTTGATGACGTGTGTCAAATCGTTTACATCCAATCCGCGGGCTGCTACATCCGTAGCCACCAACAATTGAAGATGGCGTTGACGGAACTTGGCCATTACCAAATCGCGTTGCGCTTGCGAGAGTTCTCCATGCAGAGAATCGGCATTGTATCCGTCTTGTATCAGCTTGTCGGCTATCTCTTGCGTTTCCTTGCGGGTACGACAGAAGATGATACCATAAATCTGCGGATAATAGTCGGCTATGCGCTTCAAGGCATTGTACTTATCTTTGGCATGAACCATATAAGCAATGTGGTTTACATTCTTGGTTCCTTCGTTCTTTACACCGATGGTGATTTCCTTCGCATCCTTCAAGTATTGCTTGGCGATGCGACTGATTTCAGCACTCATTGTAGCCGAGAACATCAGTGTGTTACGGTCTTGGGGTACTTTTTCAAGGATGGCATCGATGCTTTCTGTAAAGCCCATGTTCAACATTTCATCGGCTTCATCCATCACCACGTTGATGATGTTGTCAAGCTTCGCCACACCACGTTCCATCAAGTCGATGAGGCGTCCCGGAGTAGCCACAATGATGTGTACACCTGCTTTGAGCATACGGATTTGGCTTTCGATGGAAGAACCACCATATACGGGCAATACCTTCAGCCCTTCGATGTATTTGGAATAATCGTTCAAGTCGCCTGCTATCTGCAAACAAAGTTCGCGGGTAGGGCAGAGGATGAGTGCTTGAGGCACTCTATTTTTTACATCCGTCTTTTGTATGAGGGGCAAACCAAAGGCAGCGGTCTTTCCGGTACCGGTTTGTGCAAGCGCTACTACATCGTTTCCTTCGCCGAGCAAATAAGGAATCACTTCTTCCTGTACGGGCATGGGATTCTCGTATCCCATTTCTTCAATGGCACGGCGTATTTCAGCAGAAACGCCTAATTCTTCAAATGTCTTCATTCAATAAAATCTCAAATTTGTTGCAAAGATACGGAGAAACAATGGATTATACTAAATTTAGTGGTTGCAACCGCCAAATTTGGTATGAATTTGGCGGTTTGGCTAAGAAAGTGTTTGTTCTTCATTCTTGAATTCCAAAATATCCCCGGGTTGGCAATCCAATTCCTTGCAGATAGCTTCGAGGGTGGAGAAGCGCACGGCTTTGGCTTTTCCCGTCTTTAAGATGGAAAGGTTGGCGGGGGTGAGGTCGATTCGCTCAGCCAGTTCACCGAGCGAAATCTTCCGCTTCGCCATCATTACATCTAAGTTTACTATAATAGGCATAACTAAGTTCTTTTTAGATTAAATGGTCAGGTCTTGTTCTTCCTTCATTTTAATGGCTTCTTGGAAGACGTATCCGATTGCAATAATGAAAAGGCCCATAACAATCGAAAAATGGTTCATAGAGGTATATCTAGCGTATTCTGGTAGAATCTTAATTATAATAAAGTCTGTTATAAGATTACCGAACATGACAACTGTTCCTATGCCTTTTATTAAGTTGGCATTGGTGTGGATGAATATACGTTTATGTCTCACATTATAATAGATAATGGAAATAAGAACTGTACATATCAACAGACATATACATTCGCCTATATTGCTTGCTATGGAATACATATTGGGATCGATAGGCCAATTGAGGTCGGAATTAATATGTAAAATGTAACTAATGCAATACACATAACCTACTATCATGACCATATTAAGGTGGGATTTCGAAGCATCCTTATTTTTTCTTCTCTTTATTCTTTCTGTTTGAAAATCAGGTCTCTTCATACTTGTTCCTCCTGAGTTAAATGGTTAACTCTTGTTCTTTCTGTAAACGATAACCGTATAAAAAGACTTTGCCGAGAATGAACATAAAGGAGGAAGCAACCAACCAAAAATTTAACTCTATAGGCAAAGATTTCCATACTTCTGAATTACCGAAAACCATTCCAGATAGGTAGATGAGTATAGGTACAAATAAAATTATTCCCATCACATCAAAAATGAGAAAATTTTGTTTGTTGAATATTTCTTTCTTGTTTATATTGTTAATGATTTTACATACACCAATTCCTAATACCAAAAACGATATAAGAATGGATGCATACATGATAATAAATGAAATATTGCTATCTATGATGCTTTGTTTCAAACTGATATAATATGAATTGATACCGCTTAAACTGGTAAAGCAAAGGGCGCCAATAAATACGCCGGTCACGAAATTAAGGGAAGTCGTTTTTTTCATAGTTTTTTTATTTGTTAATATTTGTAGCGTCAAAAGTGTATTCCGGTGCTGCCGGCAAATGCTTTTTCAGGTAAAGGAAAGAACCTACCATCAAGATAAGTGAAACTGCAAACAGAGCGTAGGTAGGACCTTCGCCAATCATGTCGATGGTCTTGGTGTTCAGTTCTTCCTTGCTGAGCGTCATCATCTGGATAGTGGCAATGGAATTGTTGATGAAGTGCCCGATGATGCCTGGCACTACACTACCCGTGCGATAATACAACCAACCGAATATGGCTCCGATGGCAAAGGCAAACGGAACTTGAGCGGGGTTGATGTGAACAATGCCGAAGATAAGCGAAGAAATGAGGATAGCTGCTACAGGGCTTTTGCCTTGCTTCAAAAGATGGCCTTCGATGGCACCGCGGAACAGCAGTTCTTCCACCAATGGAGCCATGATGGCGACGGAAAGTACTCCGAAAATGTTACGGCTCATACCTAAAAATTCGTCTTCCATCCAGTTGGGTAAGGCGATGATTTCGCTACAGATATTAAAGAAAGTCATGGCACCCAAAATGAGGGGGATGCTCAGCCAAATGGTTTTGGCAGGCACTTCAGTAAAACTTCTCCAATTGAATTTTACATACTTGAAGTGGATGAGGTGCCATATCATCATGATACCCGAAAGCACCATGGCAATGCCGGTGATATAATTAAGGTCGACATTGGTTTCTGTATTCATGGAAGTTGTCGCTTCCCCATTCTGGAATACTTTGGCCAGGTTCATAGGAAATACAAGGAGTGCGGTAAACAATAGCTGATAGCCGTAATAATAAAGCGATAATTTGAGTGCACGTTTCATCATTCAATTCATTTAAAAGTTGTACTTGTATTTTGAATTTTAATAAATATTTATCGTTTTTCGATATGCAAAAGTATAGCTAATTTTTGAAATACCAAAGAAAAAACGAGAAAAATTTATCGAAAAACGATAAATATACCTTCATAAAATATTCAGTTATTCATTTATTCAATTAAATATTTGTGCCATCCACTGCTTCCACTATGATTGACCTACGGAGAAGATAACTGAATAATTGAATAACTGAATATTTTAGAGGTAATGAAAAAACTATGTTTTATCGATCGTAAAACTATGTTTTTCACTCCACAAAACAATGTGTTCCTTGTCATTTTTCATTTGATTCACCAATTGGTCGATGGACGAGAATTTCATTTCGGGACGGAGAAATTGAAGTAGTTCCAAACGGATGCTTTGGTGATAGATATTTTCCGAGAAGTTGAGGATGTGCACCTCGATACTTAAATTGGAACCGTTGTTCAGGGTAGGGCGGTGTCCGATGTTCAGCATACCCAAATGTTTCCGACCGTTGACATGAGCAAAAACAGCATATACACCCTCGTGGGGGATGAGTTTGTTGGGGTTGGCGATGGTCAGATTAGCAGTAGGAAAACCCATTTTTCGGCCCATCCTATAACCGTTGGTAACTTCTCCTTCGAGTCCATAGGCATAGCCTAAAAAGGTAGAAGCGGTGGATACATCGCCTTGTGCAAGTAATTTGCGTATAGCCGATGAACTGACTTTGTCTTCTCCTTCTGTATAGGCATCGGCGCGAAGAATGTGTATATTCAGTTCTTCGCCATAGCGCTGGTAATCCTCGAAAGTTTCTGAACGGTTATGGCCGAACCGATGGTCGTACCCGATGACTAAAGCATGAACATTGTACTTCGTTCGGAGCAATTGCATGAATTCGCGGGCCGAGAGTCGGGACAATTCAAGGGTGAAAGGTAGCAGAATACAATGATTGATGCCTGTTTCTTGCAACAAACGGAGTTTTTCATCGGAAGTGGAGAGCAATTGCGGGCAGAATTCAGGTTGAAGAACTTGCCGAGGGTGAGTCGGGAAAGTGATGACCGACGAACACAATCTTTTTTCGGCGGCTATTTCCTTTACTTGGTTGATGAGGAAACGGTGCCCCAGATGTACCCCGTCGAAAAAACCGATGGTTGCAACCGATGGGGATAGCGTATGTGTGGTATGTCCGTCAATGATTTCCATTGTCATTCAAAATAGTTCCTTAAATCTTCTCCCAACTGGTAATGTATGGTCTGAATGCCGCATGCTTCCGCTGCTCGGCAATTGATTTCTGAATCGTCGATAAATAGAGTCTCTTCCGCTTTCAGTCCAGCTTCTTGCAACATTCTCTCGAAAATGGTCTTATCGGGCTTGGCCAGATGCATTTCGAACGAAAGGAAGGACTTCACGAAATAATCCTCCATCCTGTAGTTGTTGGCGCAAAAACTCTGTTGGCATACGTATTCCCAATGTGGTTGGTTGGTATTACTCAACAGATATACGGGGTATTTCTTGCGTAACTCGCGTACCAATGCCAGTTTCTCTTGTGGTATATCCACTAAAATCAGGTTCCAGTATTCGCGTGCCTGCTCTATGTTCATAGGTTGTTCGGAACGTTGGCAGATGGCTTCAAGGAAATCTTCACTCGAGATGTTTCCCAATTCGATGTCCATGAAGATACCTTCGCGACTGAAGGCCTGTACATCCTTGGCGATATCAGTCAGCCCTGCTTGTTCAAAAGCTTTCAGGGCACGGGGGAAATCCAAGTCTATCAAGACACCCCCGAGGTCGAATACGATGTTTTTGATTTCTTTTTTCATGCTTTCAATCTTTGAATCCAGCGCCATCCTTCACCTACCCAAAGCACGATGGAGGTAATGCCGATGATGTATATCCATTCGTTGAGACTGAGCGGTACGGTACGGAATACCTTTCCGCCAAACTCTACAATGATGATTTGTCCTATCAGGATAATAGCTGCCACACTGATCATGCCCATGGCGTGACGTCCATCCTTGAATACCGAGTGATTTGTTCCGAATACACTGGCATTGAACAAGTTCCAGAACTGTAACATCACAAATACGGTAAAGAAAATGGTAAGGGCAGTAGGTACTTGTTCCATTGGGAGATGCTTGATGACCACAATCATTGCCATCAGTATAATCAGGAAGCAGGTTGCTACTCCCAAGATATTGTAACGCATAGGCTTGTTGATAATGAAGTCGTCGGCCTTGCGTGGTTTCTCGTTCATCACATCAGCACTGGGGGGAATGGAGGCCAATGCCATGGCGGCAAAGGTATCCATGATGAGGTTTACCCAAAGCATTTGTGTTACGGTAAGTGGAAGTTCGGTACCGAGGAAAGCCCCCAGCAATACACTGGCCAATGCCACCACGTTGATGGTGAGTTGGAATACGATGAACCGTTGGATGTTCTTGTAGAGCGACCGTCCCCACATCACGGCTGTGGCGATGCTATGGAAAGAATCGTCGAGCAGGGTGATATCGCTGGCTTCTTTGGCGACCGATGTACCGGTTCCCATCGAAAGTCCCACTTGGGCATGATTCAAGGCAGGAGCGTCGTTGGTACCGTCGCCCGTTACCGCTACTACGGCCCCCTTCCTTTGCAGGAGTTGTACCAGGCGTTGCTTGTCCATAGGACGTGCGCGGCTCATTACCTTGATGTCGAGTACTCTGTCCAAAGCTTCTTCATCGCTCAAAGCGGCAAATTCCACTCCTGTAATGCGGTTACGTTCTGTATCATCAGATTTCCAAAGACCTATTTGTCTGGCAATTTCTGTGGCGGTTCCTGGAGTGTCACCCGTAACAATCTTTACGTTGACGCCTGCACTTTGACATTTGGTAATGGCATCGGGTACATCCGGTCGGATAGGGTCACTGATGGCAAAGATACCCAAGAATTCCAAATTTCCTTCTTCTACCAATGCCTTGCAATCTTTGATTGCTCCTTCGGGTATTTGTTTGTATGCGATTCCCAATGTGCGCATGGCCTGATTCTGATAGGTCAGCAATTGATCGTTGTACGATGTGATTTCGTCTGTGGCGAGCTGACATTTTCCCATGACGATTTCGGGGGCTCCTTTGACATAAAGCACTTTCTGCTTCAATTGGGGAGAATCCACTAAAGTCGCCATGTATTTACGTTCAGTTGAGAAAGTCAGTTGGTCGATTATCTTGGCCTGTTCACGTATCGGGGCGTATTTTTTCCCTTTTTCGCCCAACCATAGGAGTAAGGCCACTTCTGTAGGATTACCTACTCCCGACGGCTTCTTTTCTCCTTCTTTATCTTCCAAGAAAGCGGTGGAATTGGCACTGATGCCTTCGGCCACGATGTCCATTTTATTTTCGTTTACTTTCGCTTCATGTACTTGCATCAGGTTTTGGGTCAATGTTCCCGTTTTGTCGGTACAGATTACGGTAATGGCTCCCATGGTTTCGCATGCATGCATTTTGCGTACCAAGTTATTGGTCTTCAACATGCGGCGCATGTTCAGTGCCAAACTCAAAGTGACACTCATGGGAAGTCCTTCGGGTACAGCCACGACGATGAGGGTAACGGCCATCATGAAGTATTTCAGTACGATGCGTGCCATGTGCAACCACTCGTGCCATCCGGTTATGTCGGTCACCGACAAGTATTGGTACAAATCCTTTCCGGTAAATATAATAAAGGTAAGTCCTGCAATGGTGAATCCCACTTTCTCGATGAATTTGGCAAGTCGGTTCAGTTGGATGTTGAGTGGAGTTTCCTCTTCGTTTTGTTCGGTAGCCTGTTTGGCTACCTTCCCTATTTCTGTAGCATCACCCACCCGATTCACTTGCATTACACCATGCCCGTCGGTTACGGTAGTTCCTCTCATTACTTCGTTACTGGGGTAAGTTGCTTCCGGATCGAAGGATGTTTCATCCGTAGTCTTGTTGACCATCAATTCCCCTGTAAGAGTTGATTCGTTGATTTGCAAGGAGATGGCTTCTATCAAAGTCCCGTCTGCAGGAATTTCTTCGCCAGTATTCAGAATCACTATATCGCCTACCACCACTTCCTTACGTGGTATTTCCTGAATTTTTCCGTTTCTTCGTACGGTTACGGGTGTTTCTTCGTTGACGGCATTCAGCAGTTCAAATTTCTTGTTGGCATCGTATTCAAAATAGAAACCGATACTCGTTGCCAAAAAGATGGCAAAGAATATACCGATGGTTTCGGCGTATTCACCTTCGATGACCGATATGATAAATGAGAGGAGTGCAGCTACCAATAGGATACGGATGACCGGGTCGTTGAATTTTTCGAGATAAAGTTTCCACAAGGAAGTCTTTTGAGGAGGGGTAAGGAGATTGGCACCATACCTTTCCCTGTTCTCGATTACTTCTTTGTCGGTCAGCCCTATCAATACATTTGTTTGTTTTCTCTCTGACATATTTTTGATATCATGAATAATACTTGCAAAAGTACAATTTATATCCTTATGTGAGGACGAATTAAGTCTTTTTATCAAAAAAACCGATATAACCTTTGCAGAATTCAGAGAAATGTTCTACTTTTGTAGCCGCTAAAGGAAATCTTTATGCCGGACTTGTAGCTCAGTTGGTTAGAGCAACAGACTCATAATCTGGAGGTCCCTGGTTCAAGCCCAGGCTGGTCCACACTGAAAATCAGCAACTTAGAAGAAATTCAAGTTGCTGATTTTTCATTTTGCGAAAACAATGCGAAAACAATCGGTTTGAGTTCGCCCCCATTTTAAGCAAGTTTTCGCAATCTTGTGCGACTGCGAAAACAAGTTGAAGTTCAATGAACAAAATAAAAACTGAGGTGTTGTCAAAATGGAAACACCTTCAAAACCTCCTTGGCGATTCACCAATGAGGTAGTCTTTTTCTCCAGATGGTATGATGCATCTGTCTTACGTCCTGTTCCACTTGTCAGCATCCTTGGCTTGCCCATGATTACATTCCTTCGTTCGCAAGAAAATACTCTTTAGCCAAGTCAATGGCATCCAACCGAAGTGTTTCGTCCTCTTCCTTCAAGATGGCATACACTCCATCAGCCAGCCAGAGTTTCATCAGTTCCTTTACGTCAACCTTATACAGCTCTGCTAATTTGGGAACCTGATCGCGCCTTACACGTCGAGCTCCCAACTCCATCTTACTATACATAGGCATGTCCGTCTCCAGCAACTCAGCTAACTGCCGTTGCTTCAATCCATGTTCCAGTCTCATGGCCTTAATCCTGGGGCCAAACATACCATAAATTCTTTTATCCTTCATATTCTTTGTATCGTTGTTTGTCATCAATTAAACTCAAATATCTGGACTTGTCCCGAGCTTATCCAGTACTTGCAGGCTCATCCAATCGAGATTGCCTATTACATTACTCCGTAGCCCGTACATATGAGTACCTGTATCCAATCCACCAATTGTAAACCTATGGTTGTTTGTCAGATATAGGCTTTCTCTTTCTTATCTAGTTCTCCCTGACGGATATACTCTTCTAAATCTTCTATGTTAACTGGTAATGCCATAATTCCATATTACATTATTGTTTCACAATATGTTTTGTTAACCACCCTATCTCTCATCAACTTCATATCAGTAAAATTGCGGCTAATATTTTGTATTATATCAAGATAATTGTCCGTACCATCTTCTTTGATATAATAGTATGGCTTGATGGATAAACAATTTTTGTGTTCAAAAAGTGTATTAAGCAGAGTCCTGTCTGAATTACCACATGAATGCCCCATAATACATACTTGATATGGTGCGGAATCCATAAATGCCAATGCATTCCTATAATTATCAGTCTCCAAATACTTAATGGTTTTCAAATTGCAGAGGCATCCATTGTCATTCAGATTTTTCAGTGCCTGATAATTTTCATCGATTTCATCACCATATCCAAATATTATATTTTGTGGTTTGTCTAATTCACCATGTATGTAATTAGATACTTACAAACAACCACAAACAAAAACAAACAACACGAACTAAACTCCTGATAATCAGTGTTGCTCAAATTTTAACACTTCGCAGTCGCTATTTGGTGATATGCATTTTTGATGATAATTTTGCCACGTATTTCTACCGCAAAGAAATTACGGGGCTTATTTTTTGTCATATCGTGCACTCCGTTAACACCGGTTGACAACGGTTTACATGAGAAGACAAATTTGGGGCATATATGCAAGTCCCGCCATATCGTGCACAGAGGCGACAACAGTTGACAAGCATTTACTTCCGTACACTCTCTTGCGTGGAATACGACAGATTGTTCAACGCAAAAAAGAGAATCACATGAAAAGAACCAAGAAATGCCTTTATTGCGGCAAGGAGTTCAGCACACAGAGCGCGGTGAAAAAGTACTGCTGTATTGAATGTGCCGAAGCCGCCAAGCAGGAGATAAAGAAGAAAAGGAACATCCTCCTCAATGAACTTGCACCAATAGCTAATTTGCGGCAGCAAGACTATTTCACTTTCTCGCAAGCAGCCACGTTGATGGGATGCAGTCGGCAATACATCTACAAGCTGGTGACACAAGGAAAGCTCCATGCTTCACGCATCAGTGACCGAATGTCCATTATCCGCAGGAAGGACATAGAAGACATGCTGGAAGAAAATCCATACAGACGGGTAATCCCTTGCCAACGTCCCAAAGCCAGTCAGATAATCGTCTGTAAATCCCAACAAAAGGGAAAAGAAACATCAAACGAACCGATGGAATACTACAGCGGTGAGGATGTG
>SUXW01000036.1 GCA_015060765.1 Bacteroides sp. | reverse complement strand
TTTCCTGGGTTGAGAACAAGTTGAACAACAGACCCAGAAAGAGGCTTGGTTATCTCACACCAAATGAGAAATTTAATTCAATATTAACAAATTAGAATTCGATTGCATTTGCAAGTTGAATTCGCCCTTTAATTATAACTCAAAAAGGTTGTGTTGATGATTATTATGCTGATGGCGAAATTTATTTGATACAAAAATATAAGGAAAGTAATGCTAATCTTATTATAATGGGGGATGGCTTTACCAATACAGATTTAGCTTATAATGGTAGATACAAAGAGTGTATGAATAAAGCGGCAGAGTATTTTTTTTCTATAGAACCTTATAAAAGTTATCGTGATTGTTTTAATGTTTATGTAGTCGTAGCAGAATCAGAAGAAGAAGGTGTGGGTGAAAAAGGATTTTGGGGAGGAAATTCAATTAATAATAAATTCGGAACTGTCTTTGGAAGTGGTACAGAGATTATGTGTGATGACGAACTTATTTTCGAATATGCTAGAAAAATAAAAGAACTTCCAGAAGATAAGCCAATAACCGTTCTTGTAGTATTGAATAGTGATAAATATGCAGGTACTGCTTATCTTTATGCTGATGGGAACTCAATTGCACTTTGTCCAATGAGTGCAGAAAAGTCACCTAATGATTTTGAAGGAATAGTTCATCATGAAGCGGGGGGGCATGCTTTTGGCTTTTTATGTGATGAATATGTGTATAATAGAAGTGAAATGCCTGAAAATCGAAAGAATGCAATAAAAGAATGGCAAAAACTTGGATATCAAATGAATTTGGATTTTACGAACAATCTGAATGAAATATTATGGAAAGATTTTATTGGTCTTGAAAAATACGATAATGTAGGAGCTTATGAGGGAGGATACGAATATCAATATGGAGTTTGGCGTTCGGAAGAAAATAGTTGTATGAATAATAATATTCCGTATTATAATGTACAAAGTCGTTGGTGTATTGTTAGTCGTATAATGAAACTTTCTAATTTGAATTTTTCTGTTCAAGATTTTATAAAATGGGATAATCCAATATATCCATCATTATCTCGGGTTGTACAATCGGTGAATGATTTTGAACCGTTAGCAGAACCAAAGTGGATTATGAAGAAATAGATTTTGTTACAAAGTAAATAGAGTAGGCATCCTAAATGCATACTCTACTTCCTTTATAATCAGAAAAATGATTTTCTGTCAGCAAACCTTTCCATATCCATATACGGCTTTATTACCTAATTCTTCTTCGATGCGAAGCAATTGGTTGTATTTAGCCATACGGTCGCTGCGGCTCAATGAACCTGTCTTGATTTGTCCGCTATTGGTGGCCACGGCAATATCGGCTATGGTGGTATCTTCGGTCTCGCCCGATCGATGACTGATGATGGTTCTATAACCATGACGGTGTGCCATCTCAATGGCATCGAGGGTTTCCGAAAGGGTACCTATCTGATTTACTTTAATCAATATGGCATTTCCGCATTTTTCCATAATACCTTTGCGGAGGAAATGTACATTGGTAACAAATAAATCATCGCCAACCAACTGGCATTGTTTGCCAAGTCGTGCGGTAAGCATTTTCCATCCGTCCCAATCATTTTCGGCCATGCCATCTTCAATGGAGTCGATGGGGTAGTGGTTGCACAATTCTTCCAAGTAATCTATCTGTTCGCCGAAAGTACGGATGGAAGCATCGATACCTTCAAACTTGGTATAATCGTAGATACCGTCGCAATAAAATTCCGAGGAAGCGCAGTCCAATCCGATGGTAATTTCGCGTTGAGGTTCGTAACCGGCGGCTTCAATAGCGGTCAGGATACTGTCCAATGCATCTTCTGTACCATTCAATGCAGGGGCAAAACCTCCTTCATCGCCTACGGCTGTACTGAATCCACGTTTCTTCAACACTTGTTTCAAGGCATGAAATACTTCGGTACCCATTCGCAGGCCGTCGCGGAAGGATTTGGCTCCTATAGGACGAATCATGAATTCCTGGAATGCAATGGGAGCATCGGAATGAGAACCACCGTTGATAATGTTCATCATGGGTACGGGCATGACATAGGTGTTGCATCCTCCGATGTATCGGTATAGTGGAATGTGAAGAGAAGCAGCTGCCGCTTTGGCAACGGCAAGCGATACTCCTAAAATGGCATTGGCTCCGAAACGCGATTTGGTGGGAGTGCCATCCAGTTCTATCAGCGTACGGTCTATGTTGCGTTGGTCGTATACGCATCTGTCCATAAGTGCTTCGGCTATATGGGTATTGATATGCTTTACTGCTTTCAATACGCCTTTACCCGAATATCGGCTCATATCTTTATCACGAAGTTCCAGGGCTTCGTTTTCACCGGTAGATGCTCCCGAAGGTACAGAAGCGCGTCCTATGATACCGTTTTCAAGAATCACATCCACTTCAATGGTAGGATTGCCACGCGAATCCAGAATTTCTCTTCCTTTGATAGTCTTGATTTTCATAATGCATATTGTTTTCTTTTCTATTACAAAGAAACAAAAATTGGTTGGAACATGTTCGCTCCAACCGATTGAATTATTCTATGAGGCTATTTAGAAAGTCCATTTGGCGGCCAATGTAGGAATGGCATAGAAACGGTCGTTCAAACCGTCGGTAGGCCATACCAAACCTTTGGAGAGTTCCAGCTCCGCACCCAAACTGAGCTTGAAGTCGTCGTCTACCTTATCCAATGCATAGAGATTGAACCAGAATTGAGGTTCGCTACTTAAAACTAAATTACCTTTTACACTATTGTCATGCCACAAGTCGGCATATCCGCTGAAAGTACATACTCCTTTAGCAAAATGGATGCCCCATACGGTGGTAAGTTGCCAACTGTGCTTGCTTCCAACTTGTTGGCCCAATTCCAGGCTCCACCAGCCAGATAAGCATCATTATAGCTTCCGCCTCCCGATAAGCCACCGTTATATTCTACGTGAATGGCTATGAGAACTTTTCAAAAACGGAGTTTGCGGGACAATTCGGCATAGGCGCTTTCCATGGTGTTATTGGCAAAGTTACCGTCCACGAAAAATAAGTGCTACCCTATTTGTCAGCCTTGAAATTTTCGATAGTGGCTGTCCAGTGTGCACGGTTGGAGAGTTCGTTTCCATAAAGGGCATCAGCAAAGTCGTAGTGCATCTGCACGTTCAGTTGGGCAAGCTTCGGTAAGGATACGAGGACTGTTAGAATTGTGAGAATTATTCTTTTCATAATTGTACGTTTTTATACCATAAATTTGATGAGGAAGAAGATGGCGAGGATATACATTCCGACGGTCATCTTCTTGTAATTACCGCTTAGCAGGTTGATGAATATATAGCTGAGGTGTCCTAAAACGATACCTTCAGAAATGCTGTAGGTGAGTGGCATCAACAACACACAAACAAAGGCTGGGATGGCTTCGGCGTAATCGTTGAAGTCGATTTTCAGCACCGAACTCATCATCATCAGACCTACCAATACCAATACGGGAGTGGTGGCAGCGGCCGGAATGGCAAGGAAAAGCGGTGCGAAGAACAAAGCCAATAGGAAACAGATGCCGGTGACAAAGGCTGTAAGTCCGCTTCGTCCGCCTTCATTCACGCCGGCAGCACTCTCTACATATACGGCGACGGTGCTGGTACCCATTACGGCTCCGGCTGCAGTAGAAACGGAATCGACCATAAACACTTCTTTCAAGTGAGGAATCTTACCGTCTTCTTTTATCATTCCGGCACGATTGGCCACTCCTATCACGGTGCCGATACAGTCGAACAAATCAACAAATAGAAAGGTAAATACAATGATGACCATTTCTTTGGTAAAGATTTGGCTCCATTCGAATTGCATGAAGATGGGTTCGATGGAAGGAGGGGTACTGAACACGCCACTAATTTGGGTTACCCTCAAAGGGATACCGATAAGGGTTGTAGCCAGAATGCCCCAGAGGAGTGCGCCTTTCACGTTTTTGACCAACAGAATGGAGGTGACGATGATACCGATGGCTCCCAAGAGGGCAGAACCGGTAGTCAAGTCGCCCAAACTGACCAAAGTGGCATCGTTGTTCACGATAATGCCTGCACCCTGTAAACCGATGAAGGCAATGTAAAGCCCGATACCCGCGCTAATGGCATTTTTCAGTACATTGGGTATGACATCTACAATCTTTTCACGGAGATTGGTCACGGTCAGTAAAAGGAATACAAGCCCTTCCAGGAAGACGGCAGTCAGAGCAAACTGCCATGAATAGCCCATTACCAGACAGACGGTATAGGCAAAGAAAGCATTCAGCCCCATACCCGGTGCAAGAGCAAGAGGCAATTTGGCGTAAAGTCCCATAAAGATGGTGGGCAAAGCCGACATCAATACGGTAGTGGTGAACAAAGCCCCTTTGTCCATTCCTGTTTCGCCCAGGATATTCGGATTGACGGCTAAGATATAAGCCATAGTCAGGAAAGTGGTGATTCCTGCCATGATCTCGGTACGGATGGTAGTTTCTTTCGGATTGAAACCAAATAGTTTTTCAAGCATAAAAGAACAGATTTTTGTTAAAACAACAAAAATAGGTATTTTTACAAAAATAATATAACTTTGACGAACTTTATGAGAAATGTTTTTTCTATTGTTCCATCATCATGACTTTGTGGTTGTAAAATGAATGAATGAGGTTATATTTCTTTTCTGTCCTTTCACTTTTTCCATAATTCTTTTTATCTTTGCGGCCTGAAAACAAATATACATAGATAATCGTATGGGTGGTTTTTTTGGTACGGTCTCTAAGACCGCATGTGCTACGGACTTGTTCTATGGCACAGACTACAACTCACATTTGGGTACCAAACGTGGCGGTATGGCCACATATTCTGAAGAGTCAGGTTTTGCACGGGCAATCCACACCTTGGAAAATGCTTACTTTCGCAATAAATTTGAATCAGAACTTTCCAAGTTCAAGGGCAATGCTGGTATAGGTATTATCAGTGATACAGATCCTCAACCTATCTTGATAAACTCTCATTTGGGCAAATTCGCCATTGTTACGGTAGCGAAGATTAATAATATCCAGGAATTGGAACAGGAATTGTTGGCTTCGAATATGCATTTTGCTGAAATGAGTATGGGTAAAACTAACCAGACGGAATTGGTGGCGTTGCTCATTGTTCAAGGCAAGAATTTTGTAGATGGCATAGAAAATGTATACAAGAAGATAAAGGGATCATGCTCAATGCTGCTTCTGACCGAAGGTGGTATCATTGTAGCTCGCGACCAATGGGGACGCACGCCAGTAGTTATCGGTAAAAAAGAGGGGGCGTATGCGGTTACCAGTGAATCGAGCAGTTTCCCGAACCTGGATTTTGAGATAGAGAAATATGTAGGTCCGGGTGAAATTATCCGTCTCCGTGCCGATGGTATGGAACAAATGCGCAAACCGAATGAGGAGATGCAGATTTGTTCTTTCTTATGGGTGTATTATGGATTCCCTGTTTCCTGTTATGAAGGTCGTAATGTAGAAGAAGTTCGCTTTACCAGTGGTTTCAAAATGGGTCAGAAGGATGAATCTCAAGTGGATTGCGCTTGTGGTATCCCCGATTCGGGTATTGGTATGGCCATGGGATATGCAGAAGGGAAAGGGGTTCCTTATCATCGTGCCATTGCCAAATATACACCTACATGGCCCCGTAGCTTTACACCTTCCCGTCAGGAACTACGTAAATTGGTGGCTAAAATGAAATTGATACCCAACCGTGCAATGCTCGAAGGACAGCGTGTGTTATTTTGCGACGATTCTATAGTGCGTGGTACACAGTTGCACGATAACGTAAAAATCTTGTTTGATTACGGTGCCAAGGAAGTGCATATGCGTATTGCTTGTCCTCCATTGATTTATAGTTGTCCGTTCTTGGGCTTTAGTTCATCAAAAGGAGATTTGGAACTGTTGGCGCGTCGTATCATCAAAGATTTGGAAGGGGATGAGAACAAGAATTTGGAAAAATATGCCAAGACAGACTCTCCCGAGTATAAACAGATGGTGGAAATGATTAGAGAACGTTTTGGACTGACTTCCTTGAAATTCAATACACTTGAAACATTGGTGGAGGCTATCGGATTGCCTAAATGTAAGGTTTGTACCCATTGCTTTGATGGCTCCAGCCATTTCTGATGACAGATTATTGTGAACAAATAAAAAAGAGCCTTGAATTGTTTGGCAATTCAAGGCTCTTTTGTTATTTTTACCGCACTTAGTTCTTAAAAGTGAAAGTTATGAATATAGTAGAACGTTTCTTGAAATATGTGAGTTTCGACACTCAGTCGGATGAAAACAGTGGAGTGACTCCAAGTACTCCCAAACAGATGGTGTTTGCTCGATACCTGAAAGAAGAATTGGAAGGTTTGGGATTGGAAGAGATAGAGTTGGACGAAAATGGATATCTGTATGCTACTTTACCGGCTAATACCGATAAGGAAGTACCGGTTATTGGTTTTATAGCTCATATGGATACCAGTCCCGATATGAGTGGTGAAAATGTAACACCGCGGATAGTACATCGTTATAACGGTGATAACATCATGCTTTGCGAGGAAGAAAACATCGTTTTGTCTCCGGCACAATTCCCCGAGTTGCTCGATCATCAAGGAGAGGACTTGATTGTAACCAATGGAAAGACATTGTTGGGTGCTGATGATAAGGCTGGTATTGCCGAAATCGTATCGGCCATCGTATATTTGCAGGAACATCCTGAAATTAAGCATGGAAAGATTCGCATCGGTTTCAATCCCGATGAAGAAATCGGTTTGGGTGCCCATAAGTTCGATGTAGAAAAGTTTGGTTGCCAGTGGGCTTACACCATGGATGGTGGTGAAGTGGGAGAGTTGGAGTTTGAAAACTTCAATGCAGCATCGGCCAAAGTCGTAATCAAGGGCCGTAATGTACATCCGGGATATGCCAAGAATAAGATGATTAACGCTATTCGTGTGGCTAATGAATTCATGAGCCAGTTGCCGGGTGAAGAAACTCCAGAACATACCGAAGGTTACGAAGGTTTCTACCATGTAGTGGGTATAGAAGGCGGGGTAGAACAAACTATTGTAAGCTATATCATCCGTGATCACGATCGTGCCAAGTTCGAGGCCCGCAAGGAGTGTATGAAGGCATGGGGCGATACCATTAACCAAAAGTATGGCGAAGACATAGTAACCGTAGAACTGAAAGACCAGTATTATAATATGCGCATGCAGATAGAACCAGTGATGCACATTATCGACATTGCTTTCAAGGCGATGGAAGAAGCGGGCGTTACCCCGAAGGTAAAGGCTATTCGTGGTGGTACGGATGGTGCGCAACTTTCCTTCAAGGGATTGCCTTGCCCCAATATCTTTGCCGGTGGTTTGAATTTCCATGGCCGTTATGAGTTTGTTCCCATCCAATCGATGGAAAAGGCGATGATGGTGGTGGTGAAGATTGCTGAACTTACCGCCAGATGAACAGGCTTGAATAGAAATTATCAAAATCAATACTATTATGAAAACAACTCCGTTTACCGAAAAACACATCGCTCTTGGAGCAAAGATGCATGAATTTGCAGGTTATAACATGCCGATAGAATACTCGGGTATTATCGATGAACACATGACCGTATGCAACGGTGTGGGTGTGTTCGATGTATCTCACATGGGCGAATTTTGGGTGAAAGGTCCCAATGCCTTGGAATTCTTGCAACAAGTTACATCGAATAATGTAGCCATACTTCCGTTGGGTAAGGCACAATATACTTGTTTCCCTAATGAAGAGGGGGGTATTGTTGACGATCTCTTGGTATATCATTATGAAGACGAAAAATACTTGCTGGTAGTCAATGCCGCCAACATTGAAAAGGACTGGAACTGGTGTGTAAGTCATAACACAGTAGGAGCAGAACTTGAAAACTCTTCCGACCGCATGGCACAATTGGCCATCCAAGGTCCGAAGGCTACCGAAGTGTTGCAACGCCTCACTCCAGTGAACTTGTCCGAAATCCCTTATTATGCATTCACTACCGGTGAATTTGCCGGATGTAAGGAAGTCATCATCTCGAATACAGGTTATACCGGTGCCGGAGGTTTTGAATTGTACTTCTATCCGGAAGATGGTGAAACCATTTGGAATGCCATTTTCGAAGCCGGTGCTCCCGAAGGTATCAAACCCATTGGATTGGGTGCCCGCGATACCCTTCGTTTGGAAATGGGCTTCTGCCTTTATGGTAATGATTTGAGCGATACTACTTCGCCACTCGAAGCTGGTTTAGGGTGGATTACCAAGTTTGTCGATGATAAAAACTTCACAGCCCGTGCTATCCTTGAAAAGCAAAAGGCCGAAGGTATTACCCGTAAGTTGGTTGCTTTTGAATTGCTTGATCGTGGTATTCCTCGTCATGGATACAAACTCGTGAATGCCGAAGGCGAAGAAATTGGTGAAGTGACCAGTGGTACCATGTCGCCTACCCGTAAGATTGGTATCGGTATGGGTTATGTAGCCAAGGCTTATTCGGCTCTCGATTCTGAAATCTTTATCGATGTGCGCGGTCGCAAACTGAAAGCAAAAGTGGTGAAGGCTCCGTTCCGTAAGTAATGAACTTTTGTTTTCGTTCTGTTATTTGCAAACAAGTAGATAATGTACGTTGGCTCATAGAACATTGTTCTTTTATTCAAAAACAATGTTCTGTGAGCCGTAAAATGATGTGTAAGGATTGTTGTTAAATAATCCGGTCTCAAGGAGATATTATTATAATGAAACAAATCATGAAATTTTTCCGTGCATGGCAGCAGAGCAATTTGATGCTGCGCATTCTGACTGGCATTATCTTAGGCTCGATATTGGGAATAATGATGCCGGGTTACAGCGTTGTTTCCATGTTGGGCGATTTGTTCGTTGGTGCACTTAAAGGCATTGCACCAATATTGGTAGGAGTGTTGGTAACGGCATCGGTAGCCAAGGCTCACAATGGATTGGGAAGTCGTTTCAAAACCGTAGTGATGCTATATATGTTCACTACATTGATGGCAGCTGTGTTTGCCGTGTTTGCCAGTTCGCTATTCCCGATAAGCATTGTTTTGGCTAATGTGGTTGATACTTCCAATGCTGCTCCAGGTGCATTGGGTGACGTATTCCGTAACATTGTAACAGAAGTGGTGTGCAATCCTCTTGATGCCATTGTCCGTGCCAAATATTTGAGTATCTTGTTTTGGGCTATAATTGTAGGACTTGCTCTGAAGATGGTAGCTACCAAGCAGACCATAGATTGCTTGCATGATTGGGCTGAAGCGGTGTCGAAGGTGGTAGCATGGGTTATCCAATGTGCTCCGTTTGGTATTTTCGGCTTGGTTTATACTACAGTGTCACAGAGTGGTCTTGACATTTTTACTACCTATGGCAAGCTATTGTTGTTGCTTATTGGTTGTATGCTAACTGTGTCACTCGTTATCAATCCTATCATTGTGGGATGTATGCTTCGTCGTAACCCATATCCGTTAGTGTGGCGGTGTTTGAAGGAAAGTGCTGTGAGCGCTTTCTTTACCCGTTCGTCGGCTGCTAACATTCCCGTAAACATGGCGTTGTGTAAACGTATGGGATTGGATGAAGATTTCTATTCTGTAAGTATTCCCTTGGGCAGTACTATCAATATGAATGGGGCTGCTGTTACAATAACTGTGATGACCTTGACCACATGCCACACTTTAGGACTTGAAATTTCTTTATTTAGCGCCTTGCTATTGAGTATCATCGCTACTTTGGGCGCTTGTGGAGCATCGGGTGTGGCAGGTGGTTCTTTGTTGCTCATTCCTATGGCTTGTTCTCTATTTGGTATCAGCAACGATGTTGCCATGCAGGTTGTGGCGGTAGGCTTTATTATAGGTGTGGTGCAGGATTCGGTAGAGACAGCGCTAAACTCCAGTGGTGATGTTTTGTTTACCATTACGGCCGAGATGCGGGAACGCCTTAAACGGAATGAAAAAAATGAGATAAGATAAACATAAGCAGATGTCAGAACTAGCTCCCCTTATCAGCGATTTGGCACTCATCTTGATTTGTGCCGGTGTGATGACGCTCATTTTCAAGCGCCTGAAGCAACCTTTGGTGTTGGGCTATATTGTGGCTGGATTTTTGGCAAGTCCGCATTTTACACTGACTCCCTCTGTCATCGATACGACAAGTATTCATACGTGGTCAGAGATTGGTGTCATCTTCCTTCTCTTTGCGCTCGGTTTGGAATTCAGTTTCAAGAAATTGGTGAAGGTAGGAGGGACAGCGGTCATTGCCGCATGTTCCATTATTTTCTCAATGATTATGATTGGGATGACGGTAGGCTGGTCGTTTGGATGGAAATCGATGGACTGTTTATATCTTGGAGGAATGTTGGCCATGTCCTCCACTACCATTATTTATAAGGCATTCGATGACCTTGGCTTGCGGCAACAGCGGTTTGCAGGACTGGTGCTCAGTATTCTGATTATTGAAGATATTCTTGCCATTGTCTTGATGGTGCTGCTCAGTACTGTAGCTGTCAGTCAGAACTTCGAAGGCGGAGAGATGGTTCTCAGTATCGGCAAACTGGTGTTCTTTTTGATACTTTGGTTTGTTGTAGGTATTTACTTGATTCCTATTTTCTTGAAGCGTTCGAAGAAATGGGTAAGTGACGAGACAATGCTGATTCTTTCTTTGGCCATGTGTTTCGGAATGGTAGTCCTGGCAGCTAAAGTAGGTTTCTCTCCTGCATTTGGAGCATTTATTATGGGCTCGATATTGGCAGAGACTGTTGAAGCGGAAACCATAGAGAAATTGGTAGCTCCGGTGAAAGATTTGTTTGGTGCCATTTTCTTCGTGTCAGTAGGAATGATGGTCGATCCGGCCATGATTGTGGAATACATCGGACCGATTATAGCCATAACCTTGGCCATCCTTTTAGGACAAACCATTTTAGGTACAGGTGGAGTTGTCTTGGCCGGTCAGCCATTGAAGGTAGCTATGCAGTGTGGCTTTAGTTTGACTCAAATTGGAGAATTTGCTTTCATCATAGCTTCTTTGGGAGTAAGTTTGAATGTAACCAGCAGTTTCTTGTATCCTATTGTGGTGGCTGTGTCAGTCATTACCACTTTTCTAACACCTTATATGATACGTTTGGCAGTGCCGGCTTATCAATATGTAGACAAGCGGATGCCGTTAAAATGGAAACTGATGTTGGAACGCTATGCATCGGGATCACATACAGTTAACAGTGAAAGCAATTGGAAGAAACTTCTGGTTGATATAGGTCGTATTGTAGCTGTCTATTCGGTATTGTGTGTAGCCGTAATTTTATTGTCGTTCCATTTTGTTATCCCTTTATTATATGCTATCATGCCGGAAGTCTGGGCCAAATGGACAAGTGTCGTCTTTACGATTCTTTGTATTTCTCCCTTCTTGCGTGCAATAGTAATGAAAAAGAATCATAGCATAGAGTTCCAAGCCTTATGGCAGGACAATCGTTTTAACCGTGCGCCTTTGGTCTCTACAATTGTTTTGCGTATGATTATAGCAGTGGGTTTTATCCTGTTTGTAGTCAGACGTTTGTTTGATGCATCCACTTTGTTGGTTATTGCCATAGCTTTGGTTCTGGTTGTGTTGATGATATTTTCTCGTTCTCTTAAAAAGCAGTCCATTTATATGGAACGTACATTTATTCAGAACTTGCGCTTCAGGGATACTCATGCTGAATTTACGGGACAAAAGCGTCCGAAGTATGAAGGTCATCTTTTGTCAAGGGATTTGCATCTGTCAGATTTTGATATACCGGCCGATTCGTTATGGGCAGGATGTACGTTGAAAGAACTGAATTTAGGGAATAAATACGGAGTTCATGTGGCTTCCGTTATCCGTGGGCTTCACCGTATCAATATACCGGGAGCTGAAGTGCGTCTGTTCCCTGGAGATACGATTCAGGTGATAGGTACAGATGAACAATTGTCTGTATTTGGCAAGGAGGTGCAGAAAGTGTCCGCTGCTGCCGAAGAAAATGAAATAGAAAAGCGCGAAATGCATATCAAGCAGATTGTAGTAGGTGAACATTCGGTTTTCTTAGGAAAAACCATCCAAACCAGCAATATCCGTGAAGCATATCATTGTCTGGTGGTTGGAGTGGAGAAAGGAAACGGTCGTCTGCTTACCCCGGAACCTCAAATGGCGTTTGAAATTGGAGATGTGATTTGGGTGGTGGGCGAGCAAAAAAATGTATATAAATTGATGGAGAATCAAATTATTAACCAATAGTAAATATATAAGCAATATGAGAAGTAATCCAGCAGAATGTCTGTATTGTCAGAACAATGAGACATTGCATAACTTGATGATTGAAATTGCTCAACTGAGCGTTTCAAGAGTGTTTTTGTTTAAGGAACAAACTTATCGTGGACGTTGTTTGGTGGCTTATAAGGACCATGTGAACGATCTGTTTGAATTGAGTGATGAGGAACGCAATGCCTTTATAGCCGATGTGGTTAAGGTAACTAAGGCGATGGATCAGGCTTTCCATCCTGAAAAGATAAACTATGGTGCCTATAGCGACAAGTTGTCTCACCTTCATTTCCATTTGGCTCCCAAGTATGTGGATGGTCCCGATTATGGTGGTACATTCCAAATGAATCCCGGAAAAGTTTATCTGACCGATGAAGAGTATCAACAGATGATTGAAGAAATCAAGAAATATCTGTAAAATATAGATTAAAGAAAAAGTGGATGTGTTTGATGCACATCCACTTTTTTATTCTTCCTCCTCGAAATCAAAATCAAAGTCAAAATCGTCTTCCGGAAGGTATTCAGGTGTCATAAACTCATCCATGCTCCGGCGATCTTTCTTAGTAGGACGGCCGGTACCTCGGGCACGGTCAACAAATCCGCTGATACGACTCATTTCCAGCAATTCGTATTGTTCCTTGGGTGTGACATTTTCCATCATCTCGGGTACCAATTTAGCGCCAACTCGCTTTTCAATGGCTTGTAGTACCTTGAAAGAATAAGTGATGGGCGGTTTGCGCACTTCGACTATATCACCTGGCTTTACCATACGCGATGGTTTTACTTGGGCACCATTGATGGCAATACGGCCTTTTTTGCAAGCTTCGCAAGCAATAGTCCGTGTCTTGAAGATACGGGTAGCCCACATCCATTTGTCTATTCTCGCTTCTGCCATATCACTTCTTGTTGTATTGGTTCATGGTGATGTTGATACCTGCCAGGCAGAAACTTTTGATGATGTCACCGGCAATTTTCACCCGTTCGTCCATGGTTTGCATATCTTCTTCGGTAAAGTGTCCTAATACATAGTCAATCTGGTGACCGCGAGGGAAATCGTTGCCAATACCGAACCGCAGACGAGCATAGTTTTGTGTACCCAAAATTTCGGCAATATGCTTCAATCCGTTGTGTCCGGCGTCGCTTCCTTTGCTTTTCAAGCGTAAGGCTCCGAAGGGGAGTGCCAAATCGTCTACTACAACGAGTACATTCTCGAGGGCGATGTTTTCCTTCTGCATCCAGTAACGGACGGCGTTCCCGCTCAAGTTCATGTAGGTTGACGGCTTAAGCAATACCAATTGGCGACCTTTGACAGAGAGGTTGGCGGTTGCACCATATCGTCCGTCGGCAAAAACAATATTGGACGCCTTTGCAAGGGCGTCCAATACGATGAATCCTATGTTGTGACGGGTATTTTGATATTCAGCACCAATGTTACCCAGTCCTACAATCAAGTATTTCATTGATAAGGATTAAACTGTGAATTACTTGGCGGCGGCAGCAGCGGCACCACGAGCAGCACGAGTCAACTTAACGGCGCAAACTACAGCATCCTTAGCGTTCATCAATTCAAGACCTTCGTAGCTCAATTCACCTACCTTGATAGTCTTACCCAAGCCCAATGGAGTTACGTCGATAACCAGACGTTCAGGGATTGAAGTATAAACAGCCTTCACTTTGAGCTTACGGATTTGCAATGCCAACTTACCACCGGCACGTACACCTTCTGCCAAACCTTCGAGTTGTACAGGAACTTCCATCATTACTGGCTTGTTTTCTTCTACTTGCAAGAAGTCAACGTGCATGATTGTGTCCTTTACAGGGTGGAATTGGATATCCTTCATGATAGCAGTAACTACTGTGCCATCAATGTCCAAGTTTACCAAGTAGATGTTTGGTGTGTATACCAAGTTACGGAGACCGTCAACTGTTACTGTGAAGTGAGTAGCTACAGGAAGACCGTTTTCGTCCTTCTTTACGCCATACAATACACAAGGAACACCGTTGTTCTTACGCAATTCACGAGTGGCTTTTTTGCCGATGTCTGCTCTTACAGTACCTTTAATTTCAATTGATTTCATTGTTAATAAATTAAATGTGTTACTCTAAATTAAGTTATTTTTTTGCTTAATTCGCCATCACACGATGTGGTATATCACACGATGAGCTTAAAAAAGCGGTGCAAAGTTACAACTTTATTGTTGAATGACAAAACAATCCGGGTGTAAATTTATAAAGAAACGTCCTCGCAAAGATTTTGAGAGGACGTTGTATGATTGGAATTAAAAATCAATGTCTATTTTGATTTCGCCTTCACTGAGACCTTCGGATGGCTCTTCTTGAGTAGGGGTTTCTTTTTCTTTGAAAGACGGTTCAGCTGGTCCTTGTTCGTCGGTAATGAATTGGATAGCTTGTTGTAATCCGGTCATGAACTTTTCAAAATCTTCTTTATACAGGAAAATTTTGTGTTTTTCAAAACTTACCTGTGAATCTTCGCCTTCACCCGAGATGATTTTTTTACTTTCAGTAATTGCGAGGAACATTTCATCCTTGCGGTTCTTTTTTACATCCAGATAGTAGATGCGTTTTCCGGCCTTAATGGCTTTGGAGAAAACAATTTCTTTGTCTCCATCAGCAGCACTTTTCTTCTTGAATTCTTCCATGTCTTTCGTTCTTTTATTAAAATTCGGTTCAAAAGTGGGTATTTTTTTTTAATGTACAAAGAAAATGGATATAAACTTCAGCTAAAAGGGCGAAATAGCATTTTCATTGTGTTTTTTTATGCAAATTCAACTAATAAATGCAACGGAATTATCGGTTTGAGATAATTTCAGTAAGCAGAGAGGAAAATTCCCTCCCTTGCTCTACTGAATGGGATAAAAGTGCTTACTTTACTCCGTCAAACCTC
>SUXW01000035.1 GCA_015060765.1 Bacteroides sp. | reverse complement strand
GCAGGAGCCTATGGTATAAATCACCACTGAGGAACGAAACCGATGCTTCGTTTAAGGTAAACACCGAACTCAACCAATGGTACGACTTCGGTATCGGAAAGGGTGGCAACATCATCGCATTGGCAGCAGAACTCTACCATAGCGAGAATGTAGCCTATCTGTTGGAACGCATAGCAGAGCGAACACCTTACATTCGCCCGGCATCCTTTTCTTTTGGGGAGCAGAAAGCACATAACAGCAACTTTCAAGGTGTACAGGTCGGCGAGTTATCTTCTCCTGCCCTCATCGACTATCTGCGAGGGCGAGGAATAAACATCGAACTCGCCAAAAGAGAGTGTAAGGAGTTGCGATTTGAGCATAACGGCAAACCATATTTCGCTATCGGCTTCCCGAATATCTCTGGTGGCTATGAACTCCGCAACCGCTACTTCAAAGGTTGTCTTGCTCCAAAGGATATTACCCATATCCGACAGCAAGGAGAGCAGCGAGATGTGTGCTATCTCTTCGAGGGCTTTATGGATTATCTCTCGTTCCTTACAATCCGAGTGAACAATAATCCCGAAGAGCCACGCACCAATGAGCAGGATTATATGGTGCTGAACTCCGTTTCCAACCTCTTAAAAGCCGAGCAACTATTACGCTCATACTACCGAATCGGTTGCTTCCTTGACAACGACCATGCAGGACAAAGAGCCTATGAGAATCTGAAAAAAATGTTTGGAAACAGGCTTCAAGATATGTCGCATCACTACGCAGGACACAAGGATTTGAACGACTATCTATGCCACCGAAGCCAAGCAAAACAAGCAGAGAAAAAATCGCAAGTCCAATCCGCAAGGCGGATGCCACAACCGCAGCCGAAGAAGAAAAAGGGGTTGGGTCTATAATCGGCACGCTCGCTTTCCCAAAGGTATTTAGCAAAAATACCATAGCTCAATAGGGCGTTTTCTTAACGCATTACTATCGTAACGCTAAAAACTCCCTATCGAGCCAAAGGGAATGCCCTTTGGAAACCCTGCAAGCTGATGCAGAGAGCAACCAAAAATCAATCAAGTCTAACTACTAAAAACACGCAATATGGGAAATTTCACATTTGATGTAAAGAAGGCAAAAGGCACATCGGATGCCACACAATCCGACCACATAGAGAGAAAAGTAATACCGCATAATGCTGACCCGACAAGAACGCATCTTAATATGGCGTTGGTTACATATCCCGATGGAGTGAATGGCAGGGACGAAGCAATCGCCTACCGACTGAAAACAGCAGGTATCAAGCGGAAGATAACCAACGACCAAGTGAGAGTTGTCCGTATCGTAATGTCGGGAACACACGAGGATATGATGGCTATTTACAAAAATGGCAAACTCGGTGAATGGTGTCAAGACAGCATACGATACCTGTACGATACATTCGGTCGGGAGAATGTAGTTTCGGCTCATCTTCATATGGACGAGAAGACACCACACATCCACGCATCGGTTGTACCCATTGTAACAGGTGAACGCCGAAAAGCCAAGAAAGAGCAAGCCAACGGTAAACGCAAATATCGCAAGAAAACAAATGCAGTCCGCTTGTGTGCCGATGATTTGTTCAACCGTCAGACGTTGATTTCATATCACGATGGATATGCCAAGGTAATGGCGAAGTATGGATTGCAGCGTGGTGTTCGTGGATCCGAAGCTCGGCACACTACCACCACGCAATATTATCGGGAATTGAAGAAGATGAACGATACTCTTGAACTGGAATCCAAGCGACTGCAAGAACAGAAAGTTGAAGCCGAACAAGAACTAAAACAGGTGAAATCGGAGATACGCACCGACAAACTCAAAAGCGTTGCCACCGATGCAGCCACAGCCCTTGCAAGCGGTGTAAGTTCTCTTTTCGGCAGCGGTAAGATGAAATCGTTGGAACGCAAGAATGAGGATTTACGGGATGAGATAGCAATCCGAGACGAGACCATCGAGCAACTGCAATCCAACATCAAGCAAATGGAGGTGGAACACCAAAAGCAGATACAGGAGGTCAAGCAATCATACGAAGCGGAACATCGTAAACAATCGGAGTATATCGACAAGATTCTGCGTTACTTCCCGTATGTGGAGAAGCTGATGCCGATGATTAAATACCTCAGCGAGAAAATGGGATTCAACGACAACCTTATCAAAGCATTGTGCACTTTCAAGGAAATCCCCGTCAAAGGCAAACTCTATTCAACGATGTTTAATCAATCGTTTTCTACCGATGGTGCGGTCTGCTCCCTCAAAGAGGACAAAGAGGGAAGATTTGACCTTAGAATCGATGGCGTATCACATCACTCTTGGTTCAGACGCAAAAAAGATGAGTTTATGGAAGCATTAGGGTTGCCGACAAGCAGAAGAAGTCAAAATCGAGGAATGAAGCTATAAAACACACCCCTTAGCCGTAATAATTTGCCCATAGTGTGCTTATTATTACGGCTTTTTTGTAATTTTGCAGTTGGATTGAGGTAACTCCATCCAAAGACATATGAGAAAAAGAAGAAGCGTTATGCTTATCTTGTACTTGAAAACGTAGGAAATTTTCAATTAGATGCAAGGATAGCATAGTGGTTCTCACGCATATAGCGTGGGCTGCTATTGTTACATCTGCATCTATGGTTTCCTACGACCTTCAAGTAAGAGTGTGGCATTGTGGTTCGCGCTTTTTTGTAGGTTGGACTAAAATGTTTATTAAATATAATACAACAAATTATGAAGAAGCTAATTGTATCATTCGCATTTGTTTTAATTGCTTTGACTTCGTATGCTCAAGGTGGTTCTGAACATCTTACTTTTAAGGGGATTCCCATCGAGGGAAGTATGACTGAATTTTGTCAAAAATTAAAAGCTAAAGGATTTACCTCTATTGGTAGTGAAAACAATCTTGCATTGTTCATGGGAGACTTTACAGGTCGTAATGCAACGATAGGTGTAACAGCCACAGATGATGGGAAAAGTGTATTTGCCGTAGCTGTGTTATTTGACCCAAGCGGTGAATGGAATACGCTTGTCAATACTTATAACTACTATAAAGATTTATACACCCGAAAATATGGCAATCCTACTATATCAAAAGAGAAAAACCCAGCCCATTCAGATTCCAATACCGCTTTAATGGCAGAAGTCCATCAAGGAACGGTTGTATGGGGCAGTGCATGGGAAGTTACAGGTGGAGACATAGAACTGTCAATAGAAAAGACTTCTGGCTTCTATGAAGGTATGGTAATGATACGTTATCGTGATTCTCAAAATGTAGAAACCAAAATTCAAAAAGATTTAGAGGATATTTAGTATCCAATTTATTCAAAAAGTGTCTGGTACAATTATGACTAAGAAATACAATCCGTTAATTGTCAAATAATAACATAACAGATAATGAAAAAGCTTTTCGTATTATTCGCCTTAATGGTTATAGCTTCTACATCATATGCTCAAGTCTACAAAATGTATAAGACTCGGAACTATCATAATCAACTTCGCTTAAATACAATGACAGGTGAAGTTCAACAAATTCAAGATGATGGTCAGTCTTGGGAAATTTGTAGTGCGAGAGAAATTTTAGGAGATAAAGAAGGGCGATTTCGTCTTTATGAAACGCAAAATATGTGGACATTCATAATGCTTGATACATATACAGGTAAAAATTGGCAAGTTCAGTTTAGTGTTAAGGGTGAAGATTACATGTTTGCTGCACCAATCAATATGTTTTCTCTTGCATATCCTGAGAAGTCGTCAAATTGGACTAATAGATTTCAGATGTTTGCTACTGAAAACATGTGGACATTTATATTGTTGGACTCGTATAATGGACGACTATGGCAAGTTCAATATAGTACACAAGATTTAGACAACCTATTTTGTATTCCAATAAATAAATACGAATTAGTCGAAAATAACGAAAGGTGTATATTCTCTATTCAGCCGCTGACGAGCATGTATCAATACTATCTTATAAACGATAATACAGGGGATATGTGGAAATTTCAGTGGAGTACTAAGGGGGATGATTATAGATGGATTGAAAGATTCAGATAAATATTACTTCCAATATGCAGGCATTGTTTATTTTGGTAATTTGTATAATTGCTATTTCAGTAGGTATAATAGCGATGGTACGAACACGCCTAAAAAGCAAATCCAAAGAGCTTGCAGAAAAGCTAAACCATATATCTTCATATAGCGAGAAATCAAATTACGAGCAAGCAAGAGAGAGATTATCGGCTCGTAATGAGGGTGTGTTTATTGACATTCCCTCAGATTTGAACAATGGCTTTTATGGCAAAGTAATCTCCACAACACAAGAAAAAGATTTCATCAATCATTATAAGGCACATTTCCAAGAGGCATACTCTCTACTGAAGAAACTTGAAGCCTTTAACATCACTCCATCAGAAACAATATCCAAATTCATTAGCGACTTTGGAAGAATCAACAAACTTGTTAAACAGCATAATGAGGGTGTTATAACCTTTCTACTTGACACTCACAAGGACTTTTTCGACCATTGCTTGAAATATCCATTAGACAAGCAACAAAGACGCTCTATTGTTTCTGAGGAGGATAATTGTTTAGTGGTCAGCAGTGCAGGTAGTGGCAAAACCTCTTCTATTGTCGGTAAGGTTAAATATCTTACCGAAATCAAAGGTATAGTTCCCGAAAGGATTTTACTTATCAGTTATACTAATAAAGCTGCTGCCGAACTCACCGAAAGAATGGCAACCAATGGATTGAAAGGTTATACATTTCATAAGTTAGCTATTGACATTATCGGCAAAACGACAGGTACAAAACCATCTATTTGCGACAATACAGATTCATTGTTTGTAGATATATATCACAAATTGTTAGATAAATCGTCTTTCAAGAAAAGTATCGTGGAATACTTTATTGATTACCAGACGAATGAAGCAGATTGGGAACAACGCAAAAATGAAAGGCGAGAGCAATTATCAGAGCAAAAGAGTGTGCAGCTAAAGGCTATGTTCCCCGACATGGACGGCAGAGCCATATATGTAAGAAGCGAGCAGGAACAAAAGATATGTTTCGTATTGTCTTCACTTGGTGTGAAGTTCAGATATGAAGAACCATACGAACATCAATTAGCAGATGAGATGCACTCACAATATCGTCCCGACTTCTCAATATATTTTGAGCAAGGAGGAGTAACCAAACGCATCTATCTTGAACATTTTGGAGTTGATGAACACGGGCTTGTTCCTGCTTGGTTCGCAAAAGATAAGGGTATAACATACGAAGAAGCCAATCAGAAATACAATGATGGTATAACTTGGAAGAAAGCGGCTCACGAGAAATTTGGCACACAACTTTTAGTAACATCAAGTGCAGATTTCCATTATTCTGATATTAGGGATAAACTCCGTAAATTGTTAGATGATGCAGGTGTACCAATTCAAGAAAAGACCGATGAGGAGTTATACGATTTAGTACTACCCAAAGGTAGCAAGCAGGAAAAGGCGTTTATACGACTTGTCGTTACTTTTGTTACATTGGTTAAATCAAGTTGCAAATCAGTCAAAGAGGTTTTGAGACAAGCCAAAAATGCTGATGATGAACGAAGTGTGTTTATCATCAAGAATATATTTCAACCTGTGTATGAACGCTACATAAATGCGTTAAGCGATAGTAACCAAATTGATTTTACCGATGCTATTCTTCAAGCCACTGAGATATGTCGTACTTCACACCCTGTTGATTATGATTATATCATCGTGGATGAGTTTCAAGATATTTCAGTTGACCGTTACAACTTCTTAAAAGTATTGCGAGAGGGTAATCCTCCTGCAAAGTTGTATTGTGTGGGTGATGATTGGCAGTCTATTTATCGTTTCTCGGGAAGTGATATGGCTCTATTCAATCAATTCCCCGAATATTTTGGAGCAACGGAGATAAACAAGATTGAAACTACATACAGATTTGGAGAGCCTTTGGTTTCTTTATCTTCAAACTTTATACAACGCAATAAAGCCCAAATACAAAAGAATATCCATTCGTTCAGCTCTGAAATGAGAACCGAATTGGAATTCTATGCTTATGATAGACGAGATTACTGCAATACGATAGGGCTACTTGTTGCTTCTATTCCATCGGATAAATCAATATTCCTATTGGGGCGTTACTCTTTTGATGATTACTACCTCTCCTTTATGTACCAATCAATTAAAGAGGGTAATAGATTCTACTATGTAATAGGAGGACGAAAGATAGAATTTTTAACCGTACATAAGTCAAAAGGTCTTGAAGCAGATTATGTAATACTCTTGCAATGCAATAAAGATACATACGGTTTCCCATCACAGGTGAGTGACGACCCTGTGCTTAACTATGTGCTCACTAAAAGCGACCAATTCCCATACGGAGAAGAAAGAAGATTATTCTATGTTGCAATAACAAGGGCTAAGATAAAAACGCTTGTATTATACGATAAGCGTTTTCCGTCTGTATTTGTGGATGAGTTCTTGCATCCCGAAAAGGTGTCAGAAGAGAGTTATGTAAAGCACCCCAACGCTAACAAAAGATGGACGAGAGGCGCAGACCAATTTCTATTGAAATTACACAGCGAGGGTAAGAGCATTAAATACATTGCTGCAAAAATGGGCAGAAGCCAAACATCTATCGTTATGCGATTGAATAAGCTTAAACAATAGCTACCATCGTTTTTTATGGTACGATATTGCTTGTGTCGAATAATTCTATTACATTTGTAGCATCAAGAGTTATCACATTGGAGCACAACAATGAAGAACTCAGAAATACGAACGGTTGCTATCTCGTTACCCAATTTTCAAGCAATCCGACCAACCGATTTATTCTAAGCGAGTTATCTTTTCTTGCAAAAGTTATGAAAAAAGTTTCGTTTTTCATGTATATTCTATTAAAATGTCGTATTTTTGCAAACGAATCACTTGACCTTTCATTCTGATAGCAATAAAGGTCGGATATAAAGATTATCATTTACATTGAAACCATAAAAAAAAGAAAAATGAAAGTAGCAATTGTTGGTGCAAGCGGAGCCGTAGGACAAGAGTTCCTGCGTGTGCTCGATGAAAGAAACTTCCCGTTGGACGAGTTGGTGTTGTTCGGTTCTTCACGTAGTGCCGGACGAAAATACACGTTCCGCGGTAAAGAAATTGAAGTGAAACTCCTTCAGCACAACGATGACTTTAAAGATGTGGACATTGCATTTACTTCTGCCGGTGCAGGAACTTCCAAGGAATTCGAAAAGACCATCACCAAGTATGGTGCGGTAATGATTGATAATTCCAGTGCATTCCGTATGGATGCTGATATACCTTTGGTGGTGCCCGAAGTGAATGCCGAAGATGCTTTGAACCGCCCACGCGGTGTCATTGCCAATCCCAATTGTACAACCATTCAAATGGTAGTAGCCTTGAAAGCCATCGAACAGCTTTCTCACATCAAACGCGTGCATGTAGCTACTTATCAAGCAGCCAGCGGTGCAGGTGCCGCCGCTATGGACGAGCTCTACGAACAATACCGTCAGGTACTTGCCGGCGAACCCGTTACCGTTGAAAAGTTTGCTTACCAGTTGGCATTCAACCTCATTCCACAAATTGATATGTTTACCGACAATGGATATACTAAAGAAGAAATGAAGATGTTCAACGAAACCCGTAAGATTATGCATTCGGATGTACAGGTTAGTGCCATGTGTGTACGTGTGCCGGCTCTCCGTTCGCATTCCGAAAGCATTTGGGTAGAAACCGAACGTCCTGTTTCTCCGGAAGAAGCACGCGAAGCATTTGCCAAGGGCGAAGGTTTGGTATTGATGGATAACCCCGCCGAAAAGGAATACCCCATGCCGTTGTTCCTTGCCGGTAAGGACCCTGTTTATGTGGGACGTATCCGCAAGGACCTGGCCAACGAAAACGGTCTGACTTTCTGGATTGTGGGCGACCAGATCAAGAAGGGTGCCGCACTGAATGCCGTTCAGATTGCCGAATACCTCATCAAGGTGGGTAATGTAAAGTAAAGAAGAACAATATAATAAAAAAGGAAGCGGTGATTTAAAAAATCACCGCTTCCTTTTTTATTTGTTTATTCAATTTCCGATTGTTGTGGATTTCCTTTCAGTTTCATCACTTTAACCAAATCCAGATCAAAGATCAAAGTTGAATAGGCAGGTATTTCACTTTGTTCGTTTTCACCATATCCCAACGTTTGGGGTATGTAAAGTTCCCAACGGTCGCCCACTTTCATTTCCAATAAAGCGGTTGTCCAACCGGTAATCACTCCACTGACCGCAAATTCGGCTGGGACCGCTACCTTATCATCCAACGTTCCTCTATAACTCTGATCGAAAACCAGAGTTTGTCCGTTGTACAACGGTATCAATTGTCCCCGATAATTGGCAGCTACCGTATCGGTAAACAAAGGAGTTTCCCCATTTCCTGTTTCCAATATCTTACAATATACATATTCATCGACATCACCCATGGCAATACCTTGTTGGGGATATTTATAGGTATGGATAATCTTCCATTGTCCTATCCCTTCTCCCTGATTGGATCTTGCCACTTGAGCGATAGAGTCAATGTAATGTTCATTCCGTTTTTGCCAGTCGGTATAGGGATCCACTATACCATCCGTTTCATCACACGATGTTATTACAGACGATACGGCGAACAATATACCCAATAGCCAAAGAATATTCTTACTCATAGGATTATTGTAATGATTTCAACAAACTGGTAATACTTACCTTATCGGCGATAATGTTGTTCAATTCCGAAATGGCAACACGTTCCTGTTGCATAGTATCACGATTACGCAAAGTCACGCAATTGTCTTCCAATGTCTGATGGTCAACAGTTATACAATACGGAGTACCGATGGCATCCTGACGGCGATAGCGCTTACCGATAGAATCCTTTTCATCGTACTGACAATTGAAGTGGAACTTGAGGTCGTTGATAATTTCACGAGCCTTTTCAGGTAGACCGTCTTTCTTCACCAAAGGCATTACGGCCAATTTCACCGGGGCCAAAGCTGCAGGCAACTTCAACACCACGCGAGTTTCACCATTTTCCAATTTTTCTTCGCAATACGAAGCACTCATGATACTGAGGAACATACGGTCTACACCAATGGATGTTTCGATAACATAAGGCACGTAGCTTTCATTGATTTCCGGATCGAAGTACTTGATGCTCTTGCCCGAATACTTTTCGTGTTGGCTCAAGTCGAAGTTAGTACGCGAGTGGATACCTTCCACTTCCTTGAAACCGAACGGCATGAGGAATTCAATATCAGTAGCAGCATTGGCATAGTGAGCCAACTTATCGTGATCGTGGTAGCGATAATGGTCATCACCAAATCCGAGAGCCTTGTGCCATTTCAGACGGGTTTCTTTCCACTTGGCAAACCAATCGAGTTCGGTACCCGGCTTCACGAAGAACTGCATTTCCATCTGTTCGAACTCGCGCATACGGAAAATGAATTGGCGTGCTACGATTTCGTTACGGAAGGCCTTACCAATCTGAGCAATACCAAACGGCACCTTCATACGACCGGTCTTCTGTACATTGAGGTAATTCACGAAAATACCTTGAGCCGTTTCGGGACGGAGGTAAATCTTCATCGCACCATCGGCCGTAGATCCCATTTCTGTAGAAAACATCAGGTTGAACTGACGCACTTCGGTCCAGTTCTTGGTACCACTGATAGGACAAACGATTTCTTCATCAAGTATAATCTGACGGAGTTCATTCAAATCGCCATCATTCAAAGCCTTTGCAAAACGGGCATGCAATGCATCGCGCTTAGTTTGATTTTCGAGCACACGAGCATTGGTGCTACGGAATTGGGCTTCATCAAAAGCTTCACCAAAACGCTTGGCAGCTTTAGCCACTTCCTTTTCAATCTTTTCATCGTACTTGGCCAATTGGTCTTCAATCAGCACATCGGCGCGGTAACGTTTTTTGGAATCACGGTTGTCAATCAACGGGTCATTGAAAGCATCCACGTGTCCGGAAGCTTTCCAAATAGTAGGGTGCATGAAGATGGCCGAATCAATACCTACAATATTTTCGTGCAAGAGTACCATGCTCTGCCACCAATATTGCTTGATGTTATTCTTCAGTTCAACCCCCATCTGGCCGTAATCATATACTGCGCCCAGACCGTCGTACACTTCACTTGACGGGAAAACAAAACCATATTCCTTACAATGCGAAACTAATTTCTTAAAAACGTCTTCTTGTGCCATTTTCTTCTTTATTTTTATTTTTCTATTTTCTATTTTCCGAAATAAAGTGCAAAGTAAATGATTTTTTTCGGAAAATGTTGTATTTTTGCCTTTATATCATGAGAACATTAAGGAATTTAAATATATATGAGCGACGATATGACCGATAAAGAAGGTCTGAATGAAGAAAACATGCCTGCACAGGAAAACCAACATTCAGACTATAAACCTGCCGATGCCAAAAGTGATACCGTGAAATACCAGCTCAGTGGTATGTACCAGAACTGGTTCCTGGACTATGCTTCGTATGTAATTCTGGAAAGAGCCGTCCCCCACATCAACGATGGTTTCAAACCGGTGCAACGACGCATCCTTCATAGCATGAAGCGATTGGATGACGGACGTTACAACAAGGTAGCCAACATTGTGGGACACACCATGCAATTTCATCCTCACGGTGATGCATCCATCGGTGACGCTTTGGTACAATTGGGTCAGAAAGATTTGTTGATTGATTGTCAGGGTAACTGGGGAAACATTCTGACAGGCGATGGTGCCGCTGCTCCCCGTTACATTGAAGCACGTCTTTCCAAATTTGCGCTCGATGTGGTGTTCAATCCCAAAACAACCGAATGGCAGGCCTCTTACGACGGTAGAAACAAGGAACCGATTACCTTGCCGGTAAAGTTCCCGCTCCTCCTCGCTCAGGGAGTGGAAGGTATCGCCGTAGGTTTGTCATCCAAGATTCTTCCTCATAACTTCAATGAATTGTGTGATGCCGCCATCGCTTATTTGCGGAAAGAAGAATTCCACCTCTATCCCGATTTCCAGACCGGAGGTTCCATCGATGTATCCAAATACAATGACGGCGAAAGAGGGGGTGTAGTGAAGGTACGTGCCAAGATCAACAAGATAGACAACAAGACGCTTGCCATCACCGAAATTCCTTTCAGCAAGACGGTTCCCAGTGTGTGCGACTCCATTGTAAAAGCCAGTGAAAAAGGGAAAATCAAGATTCGCAAGGTAGAGGATCTTACTTCCGAAAAAGTGGAGATTCTGGTACATTTGGCTCCGGGAGTTTCTTCAGACAAGACACTCGATGCACTTTATGCCTTTACGGATTGTGAAGTGAGCATATCACCCAACTGTTGTGTCATCGACGAGAAGAAGCCGCACTTCCTTACCGTCAGTGATGTATTGAGAAAATCGACCGACAATACTTTGGCATTGCTCCGAAAGGAATTGGAAATACGCAAGGGAGAACTGATGGAGAATCTGCATTTTGCCTCGCTGGAAAAGATCTTCATCGAAGAACGCATTTATAAAGACAAGAAATTCGAACAGGCCGAAAACATGGATGCGGCTTGCGAACATATCGACGAACGTCTCACTCCGTTCTACCCTCAATTCGTTCGGGAAGTGACCAAGGAAGACATTCTTCGCCTGATGGAAATCAAAATGGCCAGAATCCTGAAATTCAACAAGGATAAGGCCGATGAAAACATAGCCCGAATCAAAGAAGAAATTGAAGAAATCAATTTCAAATTGGCTCACATTGTGAACTATACCATCGATTGGTACGAAATGCTGAAGAACAAGTACGGTAGCAATTATCCTCGCCGCACCGAGCTTCGCAATTTCGACACCATCGAAGCAGCTAAGGTCGTGGAGGCCAACGAAAAGCTTTACATCAACCGCGAAGAAGGCTTTATCGGCACATCGTTGAAAAAGGACGAGTTTGTAGCCAATTGTTCCGATATGGACGACATCATCCTTTTCTATAAAGACGGACGATACAAGGTAGTACGCGTAGCCGACAAATTGTTTGTAGGCAAGAATGTACTACACGTGGATGTATTCAAGAAGAACGACAAGCGCACCATCTACAACGTAGTGTACCGGGATGGAAAGGATGGATTCCACTACATCAAACGATTCAACATCACTTCCATTACCCGCGACCGTGAATACGATGTCACTCAAGGAAAAGCCGGTTCGCGCATCGTGTATTTCACGGCCAACCCCAACGGAGAAGCGGAAACAATCAAAGTCACTTTGAAGCCGAATCCGCGCATCAAGAAAATTGTCTTCGAAAAGGATTTCAGTGAAATCGCCATCAAGGGACGTCAGTCCATGGGCAATATTTTATCGAAGAACGATGTACACAAGATTGCCCTCAAGCATCGGGGAGGTTCTACCTTGGGCGGACGTAAGGTATGGTTTGATGCCGATGTACTCCGTTTGAATTACGACGAACGCGGACAATATCTGGGCGAGTTCCATAGCGACGACTTGATATTGGTTGCCATGGAAAACGGAGATTTCTACACCACCAATTTTGATCTGAGCAACCATTACGAACAGGGTATCCGCATTATCGAAAAATTCGATGCAAACAAGGTATGGTCGGCCGCTTTGTATGACGCCGACCAACAAGGTTATCCATACCTCAAAAGATTCACATTTGAAGCTTCAGCCAAAAAACTCAATTACCTGGGAGAGAACAAGAACAACCGTCTGATACAACTCACCGATGTAGTTTACCCACGCATTCAAGTCACTTTTGGAGGAGCCGACAAATTCCGTGAACCATTAGAAATTGATGTGGAAGAATTCATCGGAGTCAAGAGTTACAAAGCGAAAGGAAAACGCATGACCACCTTCGAAGTGGAAAGCATCGTTGAACTGGAACCTCTTCGTTTTCCGATAGAAGAGAAAGAGCCGGAAGAAGTGTTGGAAGAAATAGTCAACGAAGATCCGGATCAGGACAAAAGCGAATCGGACATCATCGATGAAATAACCGGTCAAATGAAACTCTTCTGATACATGAAAAGAGTATTGTCGGTTATATTGTCTCTGCTGTGCCTATGCCATCTATCGGCATTGGCTCAGGAAGATAGTCTGAAAGCCAACCGATACGTCGTGCGTTCCACACTGTACGGAGTAGGTCATACCAATATTCTCGACACCTATCTTTCTCCCATGGAATATTCGGGAATGGAATTGCGCCTATTAAGAGAAAGTATGCGCATGACAACCTTAATGGAAGGGAATGTATCCTATCAGTCCATGTTTCAAGCCAACTTGTCATTGACCGAGAACAAGGCCGCTACGGGAAGTGAAGTGGCTTTTTTAGCCAACTGGAACCAAGCCTGGCACTATCAGTTCCGCCTTGATGAGAACTTGAAACTCATGGCAGGTCCCATATTGGATTTGAACGGCGGATTCATATACAATCTCCGCAATTCCAACAATCCGGTACAAGCGAAAGCCTACATCAACTTGGGAGCCTCAGGGATGGCCATTTATCGATTCAAGATCAAAGAATATCCTTTTATCTTGAGATACCAATTGAACATCCCATTGGTAGGTATCCTGTTCTCACCGGAATACGGACAACCTTATTACGAGATGTCGCTTTCCCATGATTGGGGGAAAAACATCTGTTTCACTTCTATCCATAACCAACCGTCATTACGCCAGTTCCTGACATTGGATTTTCCCATTCGAAGCACCGTTGTCAGAGTTGGTTATATAGCCGATATCCAACAGGCTAAAGTCAATCAATTGAAAAGCCACCAATGGTCGCATGCATTCATGGTTGGTCTGGTAAAGAATTTCTATGTATTCAAGGGCAAACGCCAAGTATCCATGCCTTCATCCATCAGTCCTTTTTAAGTCATGTTCAAAAACAAGATAATCATTTCCCTGTGCATTTTCACCTCCCTGTTCTGTTCTTGCATAACAGAAGATGTTCCTGGCAACACCCCTCAAGGCAATTTTGAAGCTTTGTGGAACATCATCGATAGCCAATACTGTTTCCTCGATTACAAGAACAAGGAATACGGTTTGGATTGGGATGCCATCTACAGAGAATACAAAGAAAAGCTCACTCCCAACATGAGTAACAAAGACCTGTTCCAAGTCTTGTCCAGCATGTTGGAAGAACTTCGTGACGGTCACGTTAATTTAGTTGCCCGCCACGAAACTTCGCAATACAGGGAATGGTACGATAGTTATCCAGCCAATTTCATGGATACCATCCAACGGATTTATTTAGGGAAAGACTATGTCGTATCATCTGGTTTGAAATACAAGATATTGGAAGACAATATTGCTTACGTATACTATGAAAGTTTCAATTCAGCCGTAGGAGAAAGCAATTTAGACGAAGTATTGAACGAACTGGCTATTTGCGATGGTCTTATTCTCGATGTACGCAACAATGGAGGAGGAATGCTTACATTATCCGACCGTTGGGCTGCGCGATTTACCAACGAAAAAGTATTGACCGGATACATGTGTCATAAGACGGGTAAAGGGCATAACGACTTCTCTACCCCCATAGCCGTTTATGTAGAACCGGCGACCGACCGTGTACGTTGGCAAAAACCGGTGGTTGTATTAACCAACCGACGTTCATATAGTTCAACCAACGATTTCGTAAACAAGATGAAACAATTCCCTAAAGTCGTTATTGTGGGTGACAAGACCGGTGGTGGTTCCGGATTACCCTTTTCATCAGAACTGCCCAACGGTTGGTCGGTTCGTTTTTCAGCCAGTCCGATGTACGACCCTGATATGAAACACATTGAATTCGGGATAGAACCTGATATCAAAGTGGATATGACTTCAGAAGACATACAGAAAGGGAAAGATACCCTCATCGAAACTGCAAGGGAATACCTCAGAAAGCACAAAGAATAAACTGAAAAGTTTGGTGATTCATTTTTTTTATTTATCTTTGCACTCGCTTACCAAAGCTCTGCGCGTGTGGTGTAATTGGTAGCCACGCCAGACTTAGGATCTGGTGTCGAGAGACGTGTAGGTTCGAGTCCTATCACGCGCACAAGTTTACTTTAGAGGATTTTTCTTCGGGAAAATCCTCTTTTTTATTTTCATAACTACTTGAAACTCTCGCAATTACAGCGAGAGCTTCGTTTTCGTTAAAGGTTCGATAATCGTCTTTT
>SUXW01000034.1 GCA_015060765.1 Bacteroides sp. | reverse complement strand
CATTCTCGAATTTGTGAATGGTATTAACCGTGATTCCAGATTGCTCTGCAACATCCTTTTGCGTCATATGAGAACGCAAGCGATAGTCCTTGAATCTGGCACCAAGTAACTTCACCAATTCAGGTATGGAATATTCATAATAATCAGCCATAATATCTTATCTTATGCGTTAATTTAACCAGCTAATCAAACTTTTACTTATCGTATACAATGATTTATAATGCAAAGATATGGATAAATTCTTATATCCAATACATTAACAACAAAAAATATGCTTTACAAAAGAAAAATAACTATACATTTATCTCGTCCATATGTATACAGATAGATAAAAATCATTGCTAATCATTACTGATTATCGCTTAAAAAGCGTATCTTTGCATTAGTAAATCATTTGGAACGCAAATGCGGTAAGAGGCTGAATATAAACCACTTCAATTTGGTTTCTACCGAAACTTGAAAATGAGCTTGAAAAGCGCGGTACAACACGTATATCGAAATCGCTGATTATCAACACAGTGAATTTGTGAGTATTTTCCGTGTCATTGTAAAAATGCGAGTTGTACCGATTAAAAGACTAAGGCGCTTACAATCAATAGTGTAAATGTGTTGCATCGAAAAGTAAACTCATATTTGGTTAAACAATAAAGGAACAGGAGCTACCGTCAATAGCTCCTGCTCCTTATCTCCAACGTAACATCCATATAACTCCGCTTTCCTTCAATGTAGTCAGCATAGAGGATTTCGGCATCCCGACCTTTCAGGATACGACACTTGCCACACGCCTCGCAATCGTGCAGGCATTTCCAGGCTTCGAGGATGTAGGCTCGCCTTTCTTCTGGGGTGGAGCATTCTTTCTTCGGTGGTTGCATATTATCTTATAAGAAGATTTCCTTAAACTTCGCTTGGATTTCGTCCCTCACTCTGCGAAATTCGTTCATCACAAATTCATCCGTACCTGTTGCATCCGAAGGTCGTCAAAACTGATGTGTAGTCGCTTGCCTACTTTGCCAATGAAGTTGGGACAACTCTCGTTGGCTCCGCCGCAGACAGTTATCACATAATCCCACTCATCGTTAAGGTATATTTCTACACTTTTGGGGCTATGGCCGGATAGGTCAATACCTACTTCGTTCATCACTTCAATGGCTTTAGGATTCACCCTCTCGGCCGGTTTTGTTCCTGCAGAATGTACTTCTATGTCACGACTAAACGACTGAAGAAACCCGTGTGCCATCTGACTGCGGCAACTGTTGCCTGTGCATAAAATCAATACTCTCATAAAAGGCTATTAAATATTTGTTATTTACTAATGTTTGGGAAAGAAAGGACAACGCATTCGGATGCATTGGTTGTTCTTGCCGAAATGTCTGCACACTACGGAAGATTTGTCCATGGAAACACCGAAATTCGTTTCCACGAAATCGATGGCTGCCAGTATGGACAGATAGGAATCGCGCTTGCAGCATCGTGGGCCACCCACCTCAGCAATCTTACCTAACGATGCAACCGACATCTTGTGCGACAAAGCAAAAGGTTCGACGGTCAGTGGTGTGGAATGCGAGATGACAGAAACGAACATGCCGGAACTCAATCCCGCGCCACAAGCTCCCCAGAAGCCACAAGCCCCACCAGGAACCTGCTTGCCTCGCTTCATCAGTTCCACCAATGCATCGGGAAGTACGATGTCGCCTCCGGCATTGTGATAAGCTGTCAGTAAAGCGGTTCCTACCATCACATGATGTTCGGGTCCGTGCATATGGCAAAAGGGCATTGACATCATCTTCTCCATAATCTCTATCGGATTCTTGGAGGTTTCGTCAAGGCAAAGCTTGTAAATGGCATCTATACCCTTTGTGTGGCACTCGTTGCAGACGTAATGTCCTTGTTCGCAACAGGTCTTGCTATCTTCCTTCTTGTGGCAAATAGCACACTCCATCAGAACTTCCTTTTCTAAATATTTCAATGGAGCACTACATATCAAACATTCTTCCTTCATTGTTCTATCATTATATAATTTCGACTTTGAGATCAAACGATCGCCACCTTAATCACACCATCCAACTTATTCTCGAAGATGCGGTAGGCTTCCTCTATCTCACTCAACGGGAAACGATGCGTGATGAGCGGAGTGGTGTCTATCCTACCCTCTTCAATCAGGCGGAGGACTTCTTCGCAATCGCAACCGTCCACGCCACCGGTCTTGAAGGTGAGGTTCTTGCCATACATGTCGGGCAGAGGAAGAACCTGGGGATGGTCGTAAAGGGCCACCACCGTTACGATGGCATTCGGTCGGGCGCACTCCCACGCGAGGCGGAAGGTGTCATCGGCACCGGCCACTTCGAGCACTCGATCGGTACCTCCATGGTCGCTATATTTCAAGACAAAATCCTTACATTCTTCGGAAGTGGTGAGCGGCACGTCGGGGTAATGTTCCTGGACAAAGCGAAGTCTTTCTTCTGACTTTTCGCACACGATGATGCGTTTAGGTTGCTTCAACATCACACAAAGCAACGTGCAGATACCAGTCGGCCCCGCTCCTATGATCAAGACGGTATCATCTACGGTTATTTCTGAAATACGAGCCGCCCAAAAGCCGGTGGCCAAGACATCGCCCACGAACAAGGCTTGTTCATCGGAAACGCTATCGGGGATACGGTTCAATCCTTAATTAGCAAGCGGTACACGAACATATTCTGTCTGTCCACCATCGATGCGGCATCCCAATGCCCAACCCCCGTTCGGGTCGGTGCAGTTGTTCACAAAGCCATTCTTGCAGAAGAAACACTCTCCACAGAAGGTCTCTACGTTTACGGTCACTCTATCCCCTGACTTAACACGGGTGACTTCGGCTCCCACTTCTTCCACCACACCCACCATTTCGTGGCCTACGGTAATGCCCGGAACGGCACGAGGCACGCTTCCGTGCTTGATATGCAGGTCGTTGGTGCAGATACTGCTCATTGTCACACGAACAATGGCATCGGTGGGTTCTATCATTGTAGGCTTCGGCTTCTCCACCAAAGCGAACTTTCCTTTTTCGATGTAGGTGTATGCTAACATAAATTCTTTATCCACTTTTTTGACCATTCGAACAACATTCGAGATGCTTCATTAAAGTCAACAGTCTCTCCGTTTTTGTACTTCAAGAAAGTTACTGTAATCATTCGCTCCTCAGTAGAAGACACTTGAAGTAATTGGCTTTGATGTTTGATGTAGTTGCCTGTCTGCTTGAAAACGATGGCTTGCACCACAAAAGAGGCAGCCTTGTACAATCCTTTCAAAATGTCTTCACTCTTTTCGTACAGCATGTTGTGAACGCATCCGTGATAGATGTTGCCAGCACCCATCTTGATGGCTCTATCGATAGCTACTTGGTCTATCAACGGAAGCAAATCATCCAGACTTCCCTTTATAGCGGTGGTGTCGTGATAGAATTGGAAAAGGTCGGACGGCTCCCAATTCAGGATTTCATCCTTACCCGACACAAAGCCACAGATTAGTTCTCTATGAGGCAATGTATCCAACATGTTCTGATAAATCTGAATGTCCGATGCATTCAGTTCATCCAAAATCACCACAACATCTATATCACTAGTCTCTGTTGCCTCATCCCGACCATAACTGCCTTGTAAGCCAACAAACCAAACCCGATTCGCAAAAACTTCATTCAGCTTCAGGAGAAAGTCATTCATCCAAACATTTATATCTATCATATTCTCTCTAAATTCAAATATTTTCCAACTTCCAACCATAGTCTCCGTGGTAAATCATCTGCTTGGTCATGCCACCGTCGATGCAGATATTCTCGCCCGTAATGAAACTGGCCTTGTCGCTACAAAGGTACAGCACCATATGGGCAATGTCCATGGGATTACCCACTCTACCGGCAGGTTGCTGAGTGGCATCGGGACCTTCGTAAACGGTGTAGGCCGTATCTATCCAACCGGGGGAAATGGAGTTCACCCTTGCTTTCCCCGACAGGCTGACCGCCAATGCGTGAGTGAGAGCAGCAATGCCCCCTTTGGCTGCTGTATAGCTCTCGGTCTGCGGCTGGCTCATGCGGTCGCGTGACGAAGAGATGTTGATAATGGATGCACCATCCGCTAAATGGTTCTTCAGCAATTTCACCAAATAGAAGGGTGCGGTCACTCCCACACTCAGGGCATACTGGAACTCCTCGTAGGAACATTCATCTATCCCTTTCATCAGTGGCAAGGCATTGTTGACGATGACATCCACTTTGTCATGCTTGCTCAGCACCTCGGCCGCAAAAGCCTCCAGCACCTCTTTCCTGGAGATGTTTCCAACGAAGTGTTCGCCTTCTTGCTTGTCAATCACATATACTATGGCTCCCTGATTACGGAACTCATCAGCAATGCATCGGCCAATACCTTTGGCACCACCTGTTACTATAACTACTTTATCTTTGAATGTATCGGTTTGCATAAAGTTTATCAAATTTAAAGCTTCATATTCAATATACTGATATTTACAACAAATGTACTATATTTTCAGTTACAACAATTGATTTCCAAAAGAAAAAAACGACTATTCTTTAATCTCGTACCCTATATATACAAGCCATAAAAACGCAACCCGCAACTTTCACAATTTTCGTATTGAGAACAAACACCTGAAAATATGATTACCTGTTGTCCTTTTTCATATCAACGAATTTCTGTAACTTTGCCATTCTTTACATCCCTCCTACCAAGCTCCAGTTGATGAGTGTGTAATAATTGGGCAAAACAATTTGGGCGAAATATAAGTTATAAAGGTATAAACAATAAAAACAATGAAAAAGATAATTATCATCGATGGCGGTCCTCGAAAGAATATGAATACCGCAAAGTTGTTGCAGAAATTTGCTGAAGGTGTAAAATCTGCGGGTAGTGATACGGAAGTTAAGACTATACGTCTCTATGACCTCGATTATAAAGGTTGCATGTCGTGCATGGCCTGCAAACTCAAAGGTAAGGCATCGAACATCTGTCGTTTCAAGGATGCGCTGACTCCTGTTTTGGAGGAAATTTCTCAAGCAGATGGTCTTGTTCTTGGCTCGCCCATCTATTTTGGAGAGGTAACGGGACAGATGCGGGCTTTCCTGGAGCGTTTGGCATTTCCGTGGCTTTCGTATAATGATTACAGCTTGACAGCCCCCAAGCGTATGCCCGTGGTACTTGTCGAAACCATGAACGGTACTCCAGAACGCAACAACAGCAACCATTTCGGCACAATGGAATGGTGCATCACTTCAGCCCTTGGCGAACCAAAGCGTATCGTTGCCTACAACACTACCCAAGTGGCCAAATATGACAACTACGAATTAGGTGGATTCTCTGAAGAAGCCAAACATGCTTGGCGCGATGCCCATTGGGAAGAGGACATGCAAAAGGCATACGAGGCAGGAAAGCTAATGGCAAAATAATAATCAACAACAAGTAATAAAGAAATTCCTATGAAAAGCTTTGGACAAAAACCGTGGGTTCTCCCACAACCAGTACTGATTATCGGTACTTACAACAGCGACGGCACTTCCAATGCCATGAATGCCGCATGGAGTGGTCAATGGGACAGCAAGGAGATTATGATCAGCATGGGTTCGCATGCCACCACGGAGAACCTGAACCGATGCGGTGAATTTACCGTGGCTTTTGCCACCAAGGATACGATGGTGGCATCGGACTTTGTGGGTATCGTCAGTGCCAAGAATGACCCCGAAAAGATGCAGAAGACAGGGTGGACCGCCATTAAATCAGAACATGTGAATGCACCCATATTCACTGATTTCCCGATGACATTGGAGTGTCGCATTCTCAGTAAGATAGACGAATCGGAAGATGGTTACAACATCGTGGCCGAAATCGTCAATATCCTTGTCGATGAAAACTACCTAGCTAAGGATGGAAATCCGGATGTAGAAAAAATGCAGCTCATTACTTACGAACCGATACATCATGGCTATCTTGTAATGGGAGAACGCGTAGGTAATGCTTTTGCAGACGGTAAGAAATTGAAATAATGGCAATCTGCATTGCATTATTTAGCAGTAATCAATACCATCAACTTTATGTTTGTAATTTAATGACAAAGCCTATATCATTTTTTTCGAACGATATAGGCTTTTCAACAGAAATAACTTGAAGCAATTGATCTTGATAAGATAGTTCCTTGTCTGTTTGAAGACGGTTGCTTACACCACAAAAGAGGCCGTTTTATACAATCCATTTTAAAAAAAGATAATACAAATGTTCTCACTTATGATGAGCCTGCCTAATATCTTATACTCTTTTATATCATCAACAATAATCTCCAAAACCTATCCTTTCAACTTCATGTCACCATCCTTTACCCACCCTATTCGCTTCATGATGAAATGAAAGAAAAGACTAAGAACAGCTGGTGCTACAAAGTAGAGACTTAATATTTCGATAAAAAGCATGCTTTGGTCAGTAGATGCAGCCATGGTATCCCAACAACCGAGAGGACCGACTAATCCAGCGGTCCCCATTCCTGCACCTGCGGCATTATTGGTCAGCTTAAACCACATGGTCGAAACAGGACCAAGTATGGCCGAAGTAAGAGTCGGAGCAAGCCATATAATGGGTTTACGAGCAATATTTCCTATTTGTAACATTGATGTACCCAACCCTTGTGAGATTAGACCACCCACGCCATTATCCTTATAACTGATAACTGCAAAACCTATCATTTGCGAACAACAACCGGCTGTAGCTGCTCCGGCCGCCAAACCACCGATACCAATGGATATGCAAAGAGCAGCTGAACTGATAGGAAGTGTAAGAAGACAACCCACAGATACTGATACTACAACACCCATAATGAAAGGATTTAACATAGTAGCACGATTGATTACTGCTCCCAAAGACATCACCCATTCATTGATTGGAACGCAACAATACTTAGCAAACAATCCACCAGCTACTACTGCTACAAGAGGTGTAACGATGATGTCGACAGGTGTGCGTTTCGATAGAAGTGAACCCGACTCTATCCCAACAATAGTTGCTAAGTATGCACCTATCGGACCACCGAATTGGTAACCAAGTGCACCTACAGCTACAGCAGAAATAGTCACCAACGGCGCACGCTTGAGACCGAGGGAAATAGCCATACCAATAGAGCCCCCCACCACTGGGACAGACTGTAGCAAAACGGCTATATCCTTCAAAAAATCAAATCTGGGAATCAAAGCTATCTGTTTGATGATAAGCCCTAAGATAAGCGAACAGAAAAGACCCATTGCCATAAAGCTGAGTGCATCGACAATATATGTCTTAAAAAATATGCTGATTGTAGAATGTTGCTTTTTGTTCATCAGTAATATGATATATAAATCATTAAGAAACAATTCAAATTATATCGATTATTATCATTTGTATCGCACAAACAATCGGAGAAGTAACCATGCTATAACATATGTCATAGCAGCTACCATAAATACAACATAATAACTGTTTGTAATTTCAAGGATGAGACCCACAGATGATGCTGCGATAATACCGCCCATACTGCCACTAAAGCCAGCTAAAGCAGTCATAGTTGCTACCTGACTTTTAGGATAATTATCCGATACAACAGTATAGATATTAGCAGCCCATCCTTGATGTGCAAAACATGCCAAACTGATGATGCCTATTACTATCCACAAGGTCTTGACAGATGGGATCAATGATACAGGAAGTACCAAAAGCGCACAGATAAGGAGACCAGCAAAACGGGAGAAAGCAGCCGTACGTCCCATGCGCATCATCTTTGATGAGATATATCCACCAACGATACCACCAAAGTCGGATATAATGTAGATGATAACAATGGGTATTTGCATAGCCGTGAGATCCATATGAAAAGTCTTGCTAAGGAAATCGGGTGTCCAAAAAAGAAAGAACCACCATGGCCAATCGCATACAAAACGAGCCAGACAAATGCCCAATGTGGTGCGACGTTTAAACAAGTTCCACCAAGGCTTTTTCTGACCGTCATCAACATCTTCCTCACTTTTATCCTGATGAATATAGTCGAATTCTTCCTTGGAAAGCCCTTTAGCTTTAGTCGGTACCTGATAGAATACCAACCAGGCGATAATCCATAAGAATCCCAATAATCCTGTAACAATGAACGCTTCTCGCCAACCATATTCAACTGTAATGTAAGTCACAATAAGGGGAGCTACAATAGCGCCAATATTACTGCCTGAATTAAATAGTCCCGTTGCAAATGCCCGTTCCTTTTTAGGAAACCATTCAGTAATAGTCTTGATGGCAGCAGGGAAATTAGCCGATTCTCCAATACCAAGCATGAAACGTGCAGCAGCAAGGTGGAAGAAATTGGATGCAGCCGCATGCAGACAACCTGCCAGGCTCCATACGGCAATGGCAATGGAATAAGATATACGAGTACCGAATTTGTCAATAAAACGGCCAGCGAGTAGCATTCCTATAGCATATGCCGTCTGAAAGGCAGATACAATATATCCATATTCTGCTTCGCTTAATGAAATATCCTCGGAGATGATGGGCTTGAGCAGACCCAAAACCTGACGATCGATATAATTGATGGTTGTAGCAAAAAACAACAAAGCGACAATGCGCCAACGATATTGTTTCATATTATATTGTAATTTTGGGTTATAAAAGAGCTTTCAATTTCTTATAAACGTACGCTTGCTCCTCTGGTGTCTCACAATAGGTAACGACAATAAGTTTCATACCCGGTTTCCACAACTGCTTTACTTTTTCAATGACGAGCGAAGGCTTTCCCACGATTCTAGCATTGAGTACAACGTCTTTACCAGCAAAGGCATCGGCATATCCTTCTGTTGGATTGGCACCAGGGTCAGTAGCAAGCGAAAAGGCTCCATCGACCATGCGTATTCCCTCTATGTTGGCAATACCTTGTTTCTTACCACTCCAGTTTCCACATGAATGGAATACCGGACCTCCAAAAGGCATAGCAGCTTTTACCATGGGCGGAACACACATATCGAAATAAATGTCGTCAGGCATCATGGTTATTGTATCATCAGACATTCCAAGTCCCGTAAACATTCGACTGGAAGCAAAGCCATGACCTGGACGTGCAAGGGCATCACCTATTATTTTCTGTTGTTCCAAAGTGAATTCGGTGAGCAGTTGTGCTGTGCGGTCCAACGCCGTACGCATATCATTAGGATTATCATAAAAGTCCATATAGAATTGATTACTTTCAATGATATTGCTCACTGTATTCAGAGGGGATTGTACATCGCAAAACGACATGGGTATGCGTCCTTCGGTCTGTTCAACGAAATAGCGGGTCATATCAAGCGTAAATTTCCCGATATTTGTTTCAGCTACAGGCATAAATGGAGCATTGACCAATTCATTTACAGAAGCAAATTTTCCGTTTACAGCCGGTGCCTGATCTGGTTCCCAAAGATATTCAAAACCGTATGCCGAAGCTACAGTACCCAGCCCGTACCATGGCTCTATGAAATTAGCAATGTCGGCCTTGAACTTCATGCTTTCTTTCAATGCGCCCAACTGCCATTGCAAAGACTTCTCCATATTGCGACAATCGGCAGCAAACACTTCTTTTACTCGCATACGCCGGTAAACAAGAATACCTTCATTGGCATACCAAAACTCCTTGCAGCGTTCATCCAACTCGGCTGCATAGTCAGCATACTCGTTCAAACAAAATTCTTTTGGCTTAATGGGGTGGACAAAAGTAGCCTGACTATCGGCCAAATTAAAGTTGAAACTGTCGTTTGTAGTTTCAAATTCATCTTGCCGCAGTTCATCTACTATTTCATAGATATCTCTGATTCTTCCGTCGGATACCTTATCGTCCATGTTTACACAACATATCCCAGTAAGTGTCTGGTCTTTACCAGAAGCTGTGACACGTTCACCAATTATCTGACGCAGTTCATCCTTAGTTTTGGTTTCAATATCCACTGGATTCAACCGGATATTAAAGAACGTGTTAGGCAGATACTTTCGCAAATATGCTACATCACCTCCCCAACCAAGGTCGAAGAATGCCAATCTTTCTATCTTGGCATATTCTTCGGCATGACGGTGAGGGTCTTTACCACAATAATGAATACCATACGGTTGATGTCGCATACTCCATTCAAGGTCAATAGGCAATATAAACTCACGGTAATCTTGTTCTGAAATCATCGTATGAGAACATTCAGAATGAATGGCAACGGGATAGTTGAACAACCGTGCCGAGCGATTCACAGAAATGGAAGAACTACCGGTAAGACTTTGTACATACCACACAAACTTATCTATCACATTAGCGATGGAACGAAAATAGCTTTTCACCTCATCGGGACGAGTTATCATATCAGTGAAAATCTCTTCTCCTCGTACATCGATGGCAAGGTTAAGCACTCCTCCCCAATTAATATCCCCTACCACATATCCGTATTTGGCCTTCAACTGTTCTATCAGTCTGACTAACTTTTGGAAGGCTTCCGACTGAAAGGCTGCCGATTCGTCTATCTTCAATTCTTCACGATGAGCACAGATAACTTGAGGAGCGGAATCCTCAAAATATTCTATCTTGCAACCCAACATTTCAGAGAGGAGATAGCCGGAAGCAAGGTGTACAGCTCCTATCTGAGGAAGGTCTTTCAAATGATCTTCTCCTAATCCCAAATCTCCAAAGCGCTCATATAGCACTTGCTCCATGAGTCTCTCGTCTGCCACTCTTCTTCTCGGATCGTAAAAGAAGCTTTCGTCGAACGATATACCGGCGTTCTTGTTCCACCATGATGGATGTAGCACGATATCCACAGGCAATTTCTTAGAACATAATTTTTGCATAGGTATCTTTTTAATCTGTGCTAAAGATACAATAAAGATATGAAAGTTAATGTAAAATTGGAAAAGAAAGTTGGATATTGCTATTATATACAATTTTCATAGAAAATTCTTTGATTACACAAGTAAACAATCAATAAAAAGGTTACCTTTGCTAAATATTAGCTTAAATCAATAATAAGAACAAATTGAGAAGCTAATTTTAACTATGAAATATTAAAATCATTTTGTATGTTTTCTATTAATAAAATCAAAACTATGTTGATATGCTGTCTCATTGCAGTATATCCATTACAAATTGACGCTCAATATCTTGAGCATATTTACGATTATATCGAAAACACCTCTGTATATGAGGAGAATCAAGAAGAAGGTCATGCCTACTATCTGTCTGACCGACACATATCACTCAATGGCAATTGGCGTTTTTATTATGCCAACACTCCGGAGGAAATACCACAAAATTTCTTTCAACCCAATTTTAAAGACAATAAATGGGATATAATCGAAATACCTAGTAATTGGGAAATGAAAGGCTACGGAGATCCATTGTTCCGCAATGTTGCCGCTCCATTCAAAGCTAACCCACCCTATGTACCCAGAGAATACAATCCAACAGGAGCATACCGGCGTACATTCAATATTCCATCCAATTGGAACGACAAACAAGTATTCCTTCGATTGGAGAAGACCCAAAGTGCTTCATTTATATGGATTAACGGGAAACAAGCAGGCTATAATGAAGGAGGACAAGAACCAGCCGAGTACGATATAACCCCTTATATCAAAAGTGGCAAGAATACCATAGCCGTATGCGTTGTAAAATATTGCGACGGATACTATCTTGAGGGACAAGATTATTGGCGTTTAGCCGGTATTTTTGATGACGTAACCATTTATGCTACACCCCAAACCAGATTGTTTGACTGGTTTGTCACAACAGATCTTGACAAAGAATATAAAGATGCTGAACTCAAAGTAAAGGTCGATGTAAAAAGTTACGAAGAAAACAACACTCCTTATTCTGTACGCGCTATATTGACAGATTCCCAAGGTAAAATGGTAAAAGAAATGCAGACAGACCAATTTACGATGAATGGCAAAGGAAAGAAAGCCTTCGAACTTTCATCATTCATCTCCAACCCCGACAAGTGGACCTGTGAAACCCCTATTCTTTATCAATTGAAGTTGGAATTACTTACTGAATCGGGCGAATCCATCCAGCAGATAACCAGCAATATGGGATTTAAAGAAACAGAAATTCGCAATCAGACTTTTTATTTAAACGGAGAACCGATCAAAGTGAATGCAATCAATACACACATGCAACATCCTGATTGGGGACACGTGATGAACGAAGAGATTATTCGTAAAGATATGGAGATACTAAAGCAACATAATTTCAATGCAGTTCGTATTTCTCATTATCCTCCAGTCAACAAATATTTAGAGTTAGCCGATGAATACGGTCTGTACATCATCGATGAAACAGGAGACGAAGCACATGCAACAGAATATATTTCAAATGACAATAGATTCCTTTCCATGTACCTTGAGCGAGTTCGTCAAATGGTACTTCGAGACCGAAACCATCCTTGTATACTTTTCTGGAGTGCAGGCAATGAAAGTGGTGAAGGACCACTCATCACTGAAGTTATTAAGGAAGGGAAGAAATATGACCCTACCCGCTATTTTATGTATGGCGGTAACGCATATGCTCACCCAGGCGAAGAAATTATCGGGCCACGCTACCCCACACCTTACGAATTGGAAATGAATACAGCCATGACTCCCGAAACCGAAGATCCTCGTCCTTCGTTTATGGACGAATATCTTTCTGTAGCAGGTAATGCCGGTGGTGGATTTGATGAATATTGGAATATAATCCGCCGTCATCCGCGTCTGATGGGTGGCGCTGTTTGGGATTTCGTCAACCCGGGAATTACAGACCGCATTCGTCCTTTAACCGATAGTTCTCCATACCATACACCTGTTCATTTAATGGGTAATGCCAAAGTAGAAAAAGGTATTTTGAACCTTAGCGGACACGACGAATGGGTAGAAGTCTATCGTAACCATAACGTAGAATTGTCCAGTAATGCATTAACCATCAGTTTTGATGTCAAGCCAGGCAAATTAAGCGGAATGCATGAAGGTGCCCCCTATGTAACCAAAGGAAGCGCACAATTCGGAGTTGTTCAAAAAGGGAATGACAAATTGCAATTCTATCTACATTCAGGCATAAAACATACATTGAATGTTAATCTTCCAAGCGATTGGATCGACAATTGGCACCATGTCACAGCCTCTTGGGATAGTAAAGAAATGAAATTATACATTGACGGTGAACTGAAAGGAACCGAATCGACAGTAGACAAAACACCGAACAATAACTGGCGTAGAAATCAACCGAGAGAAAGAGGTAGATTGAGCAATTTCCCCTATCCTATCAACATCGGTAGATTTGCCGGTAATCATGCCCAAGATCCACAGACCATCTATACAGCCGATGCAGAAATGGATAATGTAGCCATTTACAATAAATGTCTGACCGACGGTGAAGGAAATGCCGAAGAAGCAGTTCTTTACCTCACGTTCGATAGTAATGGTGATGAAGGTACGTTTTATACTATAGGCGGAAATATGCGAACTTATGGTTGCATCTGGCCCGACCGTACCGTACAACCTGAAATGAAACAGATGAAATGGACTACACAACCGGTCAGCATTCGCTTAATCGATGCAGATAATGGCAAAGTGGAAGTTAGCAATCGCCTACACTTTACAGACCTGTCACAATATACTTCCCATTGGGCACTAATGGCAGATAACGAAATATTGGAAGAAGGTGATATACAGTTCACAACAGCGCCACAACAAAAAGAAGTGATAATTATCCCTTATCACAAGCCTACTATCATTGCAGGGAAAGAATATCGCGTTATGATCACTTCTTCTTTGAAGAAAGAGGAGATATGGGCTAAAGCCGGTCACGAAGTCGCATGGAATCAATTGGAACTTTCATCTTGGAACATTCCTATCCCAGAGACAAAACTTTCTTCCGCCAATGTCAAAGCAGAAGAAACTGACAAACAAATCATGATTAGCGGGAAGGGATTCTGTTATGTAATCAATAAGGAAACCGGTAATCTTGAACAGATAGAAGTGGAAGGAAAAAGTGTACTTAAAGAGCCAATTACATTCAATCTGTGGCGTGCTCCACTTGCCAATGAATTTGATTCATGGGATGCATTTCGTGTCAATGGAGGATATGATGAAGGCTATGGCAATATGGTATCCACCCTATTCTATTCGCATGGTTTGAACCAACTTCGTATCCGTCCGTCTGAAGTACGATTGACTCATAATAACCACGAAACTACGGTCAACATTCGTCAGCTTGTACAAGTCGGTGCATCCTCTTATGGTGCATTGGACCTCTATATACAAGGTATCCAATTGGCAGGTTATACAATCGATTATACCTATAGTTTCTATAACGACGGAACAGTCAGAATTCACAATTACATGAGTCCTCAAGGCAAATTACCGGAACTTCTTCCTCGCATAGGCTTTACGACTTCTGTTGCAAACGAATTCGATCAGATTACTTGGTACGGTCGTGGACCCGAAGAAAATTATCCCGACCGGAAGACCGGTTATCCCGTTGGAATCTGGACTAAAACTGTTGCTGATATGTACGAGCCGTACCTCTTGCCACAAGATCATGCTCTACGTACCGATACACGTTATGTACAATTGTTAGACAAAACGGGTAAGGGTGTACAGATATCCATGAACGAACTTTTCAATTTCAATGCATATCCATTTACTACCGATAATCTGACAAAGAGCCAGTTTACATATCAACTGCAACCTCAAACCGACCGTTATACACTCAACCTTGATTACAATACAACGGGGGTCGGTTGCACATGTGTCTATGTACTCGATGAATATCGAGTGAGACCATCCTCTTACAACAGAGTAATAACCATTAAACCAGTTGTTCCTTCCAAATAATTTATATAAATCTTGTTATAATTTCTTCTATTAAATCATATATAAAAGGTTGAAAAACCATATTTAAAACTTAATCCGCGTCGCCGATTCTGTAATCCGCGTCGCGGATTTGTCGATCGGCGCCGCAGATCGCAGAATCGGCGACGCGGATTAGGTTTTAGTGCTAGTTTTATTAAAGAATTCCTGTAAACAATTTACTATTTACAATAAGTATTTTCATATTTTAGTTTATTATTTGAAATTAATCTATCTTTGTAAAAGGCGAATTCAACTTGCAAATGCAATCGAATTCTAATTTGTTAATATTGAATTAAATTTCTCATTTGGTGTGAGATAACCAAGCCTCTTTCTGGGTCTGTTGTTCAACTTGTTCTCAACCCAG
>SUXW01000033.1 GCA_015060765.1 Bacteroides sp. | reverse complement strand
ACAAAGAAAAATCTTACTCGTTTTCGGGTAACGATTAGGCAACCGTTCTATTTCATTACCTTGCGTTTCTTTGCTAAATTGCTATTTCCCGTATTTCCGAGATTTTCAGCGTAATGCGTTTATTATCTGTGCAAGATGCACTATTATTCCGATTTCGGTTGATTATTCCAGCGTTTTTTCGTAATTTTGTCGATATTATGATATAACCCTGATTTATGAATCCATTAAGCCTCGGTATACAATTCCCCATAACAGATCCTACCTGGATATTCTTTTTAGTGTTGATGATTATCCTTTTTGCGCCCATTTTATTGGGGCGTTTGCGTATTCCTCATATCATTGGTATGATTTTGGCTGGGGTTGCAATAGGTAAATACGGGTTCAATATTCTGGAACGGGACAGTAGTTTCGAACTCTTTGGTAAGGTAGGCATTTACTATATTATGTTTCTGGCGGGTCTGGAGATGGATATGGAGAATCTGAAAAAGAATCTTGGAAAAGCCTTCCTTTTTGGTGTACTTACTTTCTCCATTCCTTTTGTTGTGGGAATGCTGGTAGGTGTTTACGGATTAGGCTTCAGTATACCTGCCTCCCTGCTTCTTTCATGTATATTCGCATCGCATACCTTGGTGGCTTATCCCATTGTTGGCCGTTATGGAGTGAGCCGGAAAATGTCGGTATCCATATCCATTGGTGGTACGATGTTTGCCCTTACGGCCGCCTTGTTTATTCTGGCCGGTATTTCGGGTATGTATAAGGGGGAACTTGATTCCAATTCGTGGATTATTTTCCTTTTGAAGTGTGTGGGTTATTGCGTTGCGGTGGTATTGGTATTCCCTCGCTTGGCCCGTTGGTTTTTCCGTACTTATGAAGACAATGTCATGCAATATATTTTTGTATTGGCATTGGTGTTTCTCAGTTCGGCATTGGCCGAATTGGCCGGTTTGGAAGGCATATTCGGAGCGTTCCTGGCCGGTTTGGTCTTAAACCGTTTGATACCGCACGTCTCTCCTTTGATGAACCGTACGGAATTTGTGGGTAATGCGCTTTTTATCCCTTATTTCTTGATAGGAGTGGGGATGTTGATTAATATAGGTGCTTTATTTAACGGTGGTGATACCCTGTGGGTAGTCTTTGTTATGTTGGTTGTTGCTACATTGACCAAATGGGTGGCCGCCTGGTTTACCCAGTTGTTGTGTGGCATGAATGCCGTTGCCCGTCAGATGATGTTTGGGTTGAGTAATGCGCATGCCGCCGGTGCATTGGCCATGGTGATGGTAGGAACGAAGATCGAGGTGTCGCCGGGAGTTTTTCTGATGGGCGAGGATATGCTGAACGGGGTGGTTATCATGATTCTGTTTTCGTGTATTGTCAGTTCCATTACAACCGAACATGCTGCCCGTAAGATGGCTTTGTCGGAAGCCAACGATGTAAATCTTTCCCGTCAACGTGAAGATGAACGTATCCTGGTAGCTATATCCAATCCGGAGACGGTAGAGCCCTTGGTCAATATGGCCTTGATGATGCGCGATCCCAAATCCAAGCAGGATTTGTTGGGCTTGAGCGTGGAGGTGGAATATGATGAGACAGAAAAGCAACGCAAACTTGCCCAGCGTCGCAAGAATCTGGAAGATGCGGTACGGATAGCCGCGGCGGCCGATGTCTCGATGAAGACCCGTTGCCGGTTGAGTACCAACATTGTATCGGGTATTCTTCATACCATTAGCGAAAGCAATGCTTCCGAATTGATTTTGGGACTGCATCGCAAGCATGGCATGCTCGATTCCTTCTTGGGAAACTTTACCCAAGGTTTGCTGAAGGGCACTTTCCGTCAACTGATGATTATCAAATGCCTGATGCCGGTCAATGTGTTGCGCCGCATTGTGGTGGCCGTACCTCCTAAAGCGGAATACGAAGCCGGTTTCTATAAGTGGGTGGAACGTTTGGCACGTATCGGCAAACAATTGGGATGCAGGGTGCATTTCTGGGGACATCCGGATACCCTCCAACGGATAGAGGGCTATTTGCAGAATTTCCATAAGGAAGTACGTGCGGAGTTCTCCGAATTGGAAGATTGGGACGATTTGTTGTTGCTGACCGGTCAAGTGAACTACGATCATCTGTTGGTTGTAGTCAGCGCTCGTAAGGGGTCTATTTCGTATCAGGCTTCTTTTGAGAACTTGCCCGATCAGATTATGAAATATTTCTCGAATAACAGTCTGATGCTGATTTATCCCGACCAATTGGGTGATCCGCAAGAGACCGTGTCGTTCTCAAGTCCCCGTAGTAATTCCGAGAATCGTATCTATGACAATGTGGTACGTTGGTTTTATCGGTGGTTCAAGAAAGGGGAGGATTTACAATAAATGAGATTGGATTATGATTGAATTGAAGAATATCAGAAAAAGTTTCGGGGCCTTGGAGGTCCTTAAGGGAATTGACCTTACGATAAACAAGGGGGAGGTTGTGAGCATCGTGGGACCCAGTGGGGCAGGGAAGACTACCTTGTTGCAGATTATGGGAACGCTCGACAAGGCCGATGAGGGTTCGGTTGTGATAGACGGTACGGATGTCTCCCGACTGAACAAAAAGGAATTGGCCGCGTTCCGCAACCGTCAGATCGGTTTTGTGTTCCAATTCCACCAGCTGTTGCCCGAATTTACCGCTTTAGAGAATGCCATGATGCCCGCCTTGATAGCCGGCATGTCCTTTTCCAATGCTTCCCAAAGAGTGAAGGAACTGTTCGAACTCTTGGGCTTGTCGGAAAGGATGGAGCACAAACCTTCGGAACTGTCGGGGGGTGAAAAACAACGTGTTGCGGTAGCCCGTGCATTGGTCAACAAGCCATCGGTCGTCTTGGCCGATGAACCTTCGGGTAGTCTGGATACACAGAACAAGGAAGAACTTCACCGTTTGTTTTTCGAGTTGCGCGACCGCATGGGGCAGACCTTCGTGATTGTAACGCACGATGAAGAATTGGCACGTCTGACCGATCGTACCATTTACATGAAGGACGGTTTGATTCAATGACCGCTACATGGTATGTTCCGGAAAAGCCTCTTTTAAAATGCTTTTTGCCTGGTCCAATTGGTCTTCAGAAACCAGTACCTGAACACCGATACCTGGAAGGGCGGACAAAACTTGATTGGTCAACTCGCCTTGTAGTATGGATTCTATGCCTTCATTTCTCAACAAGTCTTGAAGCATATGGGCTTCGATGTTGCTTGTAAACGTAGTTAGAATAACGGTCTTCATATCTTTCTCTCCTATAATTATAAATGGTTTGAACGGATTTCTTCTTGAAGAACACGTAAATATAGTGATTTTCTTTATCTTTGGAAAAAAATTAAGCAGATGAATATAAAATTAGGAAAATATAACCAGTTGGAAGTGGTTAAGAAAGTCGATTTCGGTATCTATCTGAATGGCGGGGACGATGGCGAAATCTTGTTGCCTACCCGTTATGTACCCGATGGATGCAAGCCGGGCGACATGCTGAATGTATTCATTTATTTGGATAACGAAGAGCGCTTGATAGCAACCACACTCCAACCATTGGCACAAGTGGATGAATTTGCCTGTCTGGAAGTGGCCTGGGTAAATGAATATGGCGCTTTCTTGGATTGGGGACTGATGAAGGATTTGTTTGTTCCCTTCCGTGAACAGAAGTTGAAGATGCAGAAGGGACGTAGCTATGTGGTTCACGTACATGTTGATGAAGAAAGCTACCGCATCATGGCCTCGGCCAAGGTAGAACGCTATCTTTCCAAGGAAATGCCTTCTTATGCCATAGGGCAGGAACTGGAAGTGATGGTTTGGCAAAGCACGGATTTAGGGTTCAAGGTCATTGTAGACAATCAGTTCAGTGGCATGTTGTACCGGAATGAAGTGTTCCAACCCTTGAAGCCCGGTATGAAGTTGCAGGCTTTTGTCAAACAGATTCGTGAAGACGGCAAGTTGGACATGTCCCTTCATAAAGGCGGTCCGAAAGATGTAAAGAGCTTTTCGGACACTTTGTTGGATTATATCAAGGAAAACGATGGCTATACTCCCTTTAACGACAAGAGCGATGCCGAAGAGATTTATGCCACTTTCGGTGTGAGCAAGAAAGTGTTCAAGAAAGCCGTTGGCGACTTATACAAGAAACGCCTTATCGTCCTGGAGACAAACGGTATTCGTTTGGCTTGATTTTTTCTTTGTGCTCAGGGTGGTTTGCGGGGTGATTACGGCAAATGGGTAAATACCAGAATCACTCCGTTGGCTCCTCGGGCACCATACATATGTCCATCTTTCAGAATCTCTACATAGTCGATGTCGTATATGGGGACATCGTTCAAGGTCTCTACAATAAACCCGTCTACAACAAAAAGTGGAGTGGAGTCGCTGATGAAGCTCTTGAGGCCCCGGATATTCACTTCCCCTTCCGAACCGGGTGCCCCATCTTTCGAAATGTTCAGTCCCGGTACCTTCCCCTGAAGCGCTTCCAGCAAGTTGCCTCTTCCGCTCCGGCGTAAGGATTCTCCCGATATGATGTCGCCCAAGTTGCGCTCGCGTCGGCGTACATGGTCGAATCCTTTTTCAATCAGTTCCCTGCTTTCGTTTACCAGTATCTTTCCGGTTTGTGTGTCGAGTCTGATTTCCATGCTCCGCATACCGCCTACGGCTACACGGTAAGTCTCCTTCTTGACAAGAATATGAAGCGTGTCGTCGGGTTGTACGTTAGTCAGCCCGAATAGCCCCAATTTGTCGGTTGTGGAGTAGCTGCCGGGCGATGAGATATAGATGCGCGCTTTCTTGATGGGAGTATCTGTCAGGTCGGTCAAGATACCGTTGAAGGGTATCTTGCGTTCTTGCGAATGAAGGATTGTACAGATGTTCAGGCATGCCAACAGGACAAGGATTGTTCTCATGGTTATTGCGTCTTAAGGTTCAACTATTTTGACAAAGATAGTAAAATCCCTAATACAAATAGGGAAATTCCCGATAAATATTAGGAAAATTCAATTGCAAGGGGAAAATACCCTCCCTACTTTTGTATCAAAAGAAATCAATAACCCTAAAAACTCGGAATTATGAAGAAGATGACTACTATTGGGATGATGGTTTTCATGCTCAGCATGAGCATCCCGGCAATGGGGGCAATGAGTCTCAGCAAGGTAAGAGAAAACGCACGTTTCCTGACCGACAGAATGACTTATGAACTGGGTCTGACCATGATGCAGTACGATGATATTTATGAAGTGAATTATGACTTCATCAACAACATCCGTTACATTATGGACGATGTGGTAAGAGGTTATGGCTACGCCGTCGACCGCTATTATGAATATTTGGACTATCGTAATGACGACCTCCGCTGGATTCTTTCGGACAGACAATACCGTAGATTCATGCAGACCGACTATTTCTACCGTCCGGTCTATACTACCAAGAGCAGTTGGCTGTTCCGCATCTTCAAGGTGTACACCGACGTGAAGTTCTTCCATTACGCCAAGCCCAAGCATTACAAGAGCTATAAGGGCGGACACTACCGTGCGCATCACAATCATGTAAGCTATTACAAGACCCATCGTAAGGAACACTACAAGCATCCGGTGTATAAGGGTGAAACCAAGGTGCAACGGAAACCGGCCGCCAAGCCCATCGCCAAGCCTGCCGTAAAGCCGAACGACAACAAGAGAAAGGAACAAGTAAGAAGTAAGGAACCAAAGGCCAAGGTACAACGGAAAGAAACGTCTACCGTAAGGAGTACCAATCGGGTACAAAAGAAAGAAACGGTGAAGAAGCCGGAAACCAAGGTACAACGGAGCCGTACTTCAAGTACAACCAAACGAAGTGAAGGACGTTCTTCCCGTAGAAATTAACTTCAAGCGCCTGTTTTTCCCATTTCCCGATAGGTGACAAATGGAAAAAACGGGCGCTTTTATCATTTTCATATTGTATAGGAGTGTGAAATACGGATGTTTTTCCATTTCCTTTCAAGTAAAAAGTCCTGAACACGGGTGTTCTTTTCATGTTTCAATTGGTGAAAAATGCAAAACACATCCGTTTCTTATGTTCCCCGTTGTACGGAAGCTAAAAAAACATCCGTTTTTGCTAAAACAAAAGTTCATCTTTTTTAGATAAACACGGCTACAACGTGTTGTAAGCGATGGTAATATAAAACTTAATTTTTACTAACAAATTGATAATCAAATAGTTGTGTATTTACTTCGGCTGTAGTATATTTGCACTGATAAATTTAGTTCTAACCTTTTAAAAAAGTGAAGCATGGCAACCATAGTGCATGTGAAAAACTTCAGTCTTCCCAGACTGAACAATGCAGAGTATACATACTTTGCGGGCCAAGTGCTCAAAGCGATTGAAGAATGTACAGTTGAAGAACTGCACATAGTACAAACCACTTATGCAGCTTATCTCCGAGGGCATATCAGGTTGGTAGAATTGGTGGCGCAAAGCCGGATTTCGGACGAAACGGCTTTGATTTCGGAAGTAGACAAGGAAATTGACGAACTGATTGTTTTCTTGATGGCATTTATCAGAAATGCAAAGAATTCGCCCATCCCTGCCAAGCGTGAAGCTGGAATTTCGTTGTATAACACCACGAAACTCTATATCGGGATGCAGAACCTGCCTCAAAGGCAGCAGGTGCAGGTGGTAGCAGGTTTCTTGGCCGATTTGCAAAAAATCCAGCCGAATATCCATGTCGAGACATTGGGATTGACGGAAGAGGTAGCCAAACTGGAGGAATTGAACAATAGGTATTTGGCATTGATTGAAAGCCGTGCGGCTAATCAGTTGGCCAATCCGGTAGAGTCGGCCAAGCCTATACGCGATTCCATGGATGTATTGTATCATGAAATGATGGACTACGTATTTGCGTATAGCATTTCCGCCCCGTCGGATACGTTGGCCGGGTTTATCGAAAAGATGAACAAACTGATTGATGATACAATATTGGCTTACAACCAGCGCATCGCGAAGCTGAATAAGGCGGACAATGCCGAGGTTGGTGCTGGAGTCGCTGAATGATGGGGGATAAGGAGGGTTTTCGTATGAAAGCCCTCCTTGGATTGTTAGAACTTTTAGTAAAAAGACATCCTTTTTTTCAATGTAATTCTTGCTATCACATCTAATAGTCTTTTGTTTCATTAATATAGATTTCTGTATCATGTAAAAGAGAGAGGGAAGCTTTGTCTTTTTATCTTTGTAATTGTTAATTATAATCAACCATATTTGGAATAAATGAAAAATATTCATATATTGTAGCTCAACAAAATATTTCATAACATATAAACCTTTTAATTATTACGGATATGAAGAAGTTATTATTATTTTTAAATGTGTTTACATGGCTATGGGTGGGAATGGCTTGTAGCAGTGATGATGAATTGCAGGAACCTCCTAAAGGACCTGTACGGCCTACGATGAATGTGGAGGATAGTTTGGTGATGGTAGCCTATTATCATAGTATGAAGTGTGCAGAATGGAAAGAACCCTTTCATTGGGATATAACAGACTATACTACATGGGGTGATGTGACCGCAGCATTGGATACAGAAAAGAACGAATATCGCATTACGAAAATCAGAGTGTCTCGTCCCGATTTGCTGCCTGCAGGCTATTCATTGCCCTCCGAATTGGGGAATTTGCCTTATCTGACTTGGTTGGAAATAATGGGTGATGAGCGAGCTGTCGGTGGTATTCCTAAGGAAATATTCAATTGTCCGTTGGAACTGTTGTTTATTTGTGGCAAAGGATTTAATGGCGAAATTCCTAAAGAAATTGGTAAAGTGGCAGATACAATGAAATGGTTGTATATAGCAAATACATCTTTTACTAAGTTACCGGAAGAAATAGGATTGTTAAAAAACTTGGGGCATCAGGCTTATTTGTGTGGTAATGAATTTACAGGTACTCCTCCCTTGTCTTTACGTGATTTGACAGAATGTGCAAACTTGTGTGATAATTGTTTTACCGAAATGGATTGGCGATTTTATACGGAAGGTAAAGGAACTGTTCCTGCACTCTATTCCAATTACTTGTCGGGAGAAATACCTGAAGAAGTGTTCGATACAGAATATTGGAAGATTTATAAATTGCAGTTACTGAATCAACGAGGGGGCGGCTTCAGTAATTATCCTTATTAATGGAAATAATAAAACAGGTATAGAATCTAAAGGGTACGGATTCAATAATTGGCCCAAATGATTATTCTCATATAGCGAAGAACCTGCATACATGAACGAGGATGTATGCAGGTTCTTCATTTTGTATAGAATGATATTGGTTTTATAATTCCAACGGAATGCCTTTGTAGAACTCCAGTATCTTGCTTCGGAACAGATAGTCGTATCTTGCCTGAATATGGTCTGATAAGGCTTTCATCCAATTGGTACGCATCTCGTTGTATTCCGTAGCGGTAGCCTTTCCGTATTCGTACTTCTCGCTTGTCAGGCGGAAGACGGATTCGGCCGCTTCGGTAGCCGTCCGGCTGCTCTTGTATTTGGCTTCGGCCGCCAAGGCGTTGTAGTAAGCCTGCTGGATTTCCTTATAGAGCGCTTTCTTGCTCTCTTCCAATTGCCAGGACAGGGCAGTTTGTTGGATACGTGCACTCTTCACCCGATTGCGGGTCTCGAACCGATTGAATAGCGGAATGCTGAGCGAGAACTGGAAGTATTTGTTGAAGTTGTGGCGCCACTGACTACTGAAAGAGGCATTCTCTACTCCGGAAAGGTTGTAGTAATTGGTGCTCAATCCGGCACTGAAACTCAATTGTGGGTACCAGGCACTCTGTGCTATCCGGATGCTTTTGCCGGCTCCTTCCAACCGGTATTGGGCCGCTTTGATGGAAGGCTTGCTCATCAATGCTTGGGAGTAGATTTCATCGGGATGTGTCAACTGTCCCGTTATTTCTTCTATCTGGGGAGCCACAATGCTGAATCCTTCCGGTGAGGGGAGTTCCAGCGCTTGGGCCAGGTCGAGCAGGGCCAACCGATGATTGTTTTCGGCTTGTACGGCCGACAATTCATCTTGTGCCACTCGGGCTTTGGCTTCGTATAATTCCGCTTCCGAAGCTTTCCCGTTCCGGAAGAAGACCGTCTTTCTCTGAAGTTGTTCTTGGCTCAATTGCACTTGGTTGCGTGCCACTTTGGCCAGTTCTTCGTTGAAGAGCACTTGCAAATAGTATGAAGTGACCTGTATGCTGATGTCTTCCTTTGCTTTCTTCAAGTCCTCCGTAGCCGCTTTCAGGTTCAATTTGGCGAGAGCGATGCTATTGGGTATTTGCAGACCGGTAAACAACGGCACGTTGGTCCCCAAGGAGAAATTGGTATTCTGCGTGTTGCGGTTCCCGTACGTATTGTCGGCCTGCAGGGCGCGTCCGAAGTTGAAGGACTGGCCGATGTTTCCATTCAGGTTGGGCAGACGCCTCCATTGTGCCGTATTCAGTTCCACCTTGCTCTGTTCTTGGGCAGCTTCCTGTTGCTTGATGTTCAGATTATGTCCGATGGCGTATTCGATGCATTGTTGCAAGGTCCAGGCCTCTTGTGCCTGAAGACTCAAGCAACAGGCGGTCATCCAGACGATGAATATATTCCTTTTCATGATTCCCTTGTTTAGTTGATTTCGTTACCGCGTACTTGTTGGCCCTTTTCCAGACCCGACTTGATTTCTATTTGGATACCGTCGCTCATGCCTACACTCACTTGTTGGCGTTGGAATGTCTGTTGGGGTTCGCTACCGGTAAGCACATACACAAAGGTGGTGTCTCCACTGAATTCCACACAACTCTCGGGTATGTTCAATACCTCCTTGGCACGTTGCAATACTATCTCGGCGTTGGCACTATATCCGGCACGTACCGTTACGCTATCGGGCACGCGGATGGCCGCCTTTATCTCGAACTGATTGGCTCCATTTTCTTCCACACCCTTGGGCGAGATGTATTCCAACTCGGCTTCAAACTCCATGTCTTGCAATGCCCCTAAGGTAATCGTTACGGGCATTCCTTCGTGCAGGCGTCCCACTTCGGTCTCGTCGATGTTTCCACGGAAAATCAAGTCGTTCATGTCGGCTACCGTAGCAATGGTGGTACCATCGTTGAAGGTGTTGCTCATGATGACCGAGTTCCCTTCCTTGATGGGTACATCCAGTATCAACCCGTCGATGGTGGAGCGTATCAGGGTACTGCTGAACGAGGCGCTATTTTGTGTGATTCCCTCCTTGACAATCTGTAGGTTGTCTTTGGCGGTTTGCAATTCTTCGCGGGCTTGTTTGACACTTACTTCACTCTTTTCGAACTCCTCGCTACTGATCAGTTTTTCTTCGTAGAGTTTCTTCATGCGCGAGAAATCGGTTTCGCTTTGGCGGGCATTGATTTCGGCCAACCGCACCCGGCTTTCTGCCGAGTTCAGTGTACCCAATTCGGGGATGACCTTCACTTTGGCTATCACTTCCCCTTTCTTGACCTTTTCGCCCGCTTCCTTGTACACCGCGTCGATGATACCCGAGATTTGCGGCTTGATCAGGATTTCGTCGCGCGGTTCTATTTTACCGGTGGCAATGGTGGTCTTTTCCAAGTTGCCGGTGGTTGCTTCCATTACCTCATAAAGCTTTGCTACGGGTTGTGATTTTTGATAGAGAAACCCGAAGGTTCCCAAGAAAATGATTGCTACCAATACGAGCAATGCAATCTTTACATACTTCTTCATATGGTTGATGTTTTTGTTATTATTTCCTTTTAGTTGTCTTCTTCCGGATTATTCATCTCTGATTGCTTCAATCGGTTTGATGGCCATGGCCCGATAGGCGGGTGCCAATCCGGCAAATATCCCCAATACCATCAGGATTAGGCAAGCCCCGATGGCTCCCCAAAAGCTGATTTGGAAATGCCCGGGGGTATCCGATTGGGCGGTCCCCATTTCCATCATCTGTAGGACGAACACCGCAAAACAGATGCCCAACATGCCGGCCAGGCTGGTCAGTACCATACTTTCGGACAATATCTGGTTCATGATGTCGCGGGGACGTGCACCGATGGCCCGTCGGATACCTATCTCGGTGGTACGTTCCTTGACCGTTACCATCATGATATTGCTTACCCCAATGGCACCGGCCAATAAAGTGCCGAGGCCTACCATCCAACTCAGGATGTTGATGCCCTTGAACAAGTTGTCTACCATGCTGAACATGGCTTCGGCATTGATGTGGATAACCGCCTGCTTGTCATCGGGGTGTATCAGGTGCGCTTGTTTCAGTACCGGTTCTATGCGTTCCTGTATGTCCTTTATGACGTATCCTTCCTTGGCCGTATAGCACAACAGATTTACCCGGTTGCCGAAATTATATTGTTGTTGCATGGTAGTAAAAGGGATGACGAATGTGGTGGGTGGCCATCCGTTTATACTCATGTTTCCCGGTGATGTGTTTACTCCAATCACTTGATAATAAGTGCCGTTCACATTGATGAACTTTCCGCAAGGGTCTCCTCCTTCGGGAAACAACGTTTCGTAAATCTGCTTGCCTATGACGCATACTTTCCGTTGCTCCTTAATATCGATGTGGTTGATGAATCGCCCCATGCTGAGGGTAGGTGTCTCTATTTGTCCATAGTCAGGATAAACCCCTTTCATGGAGCATCCGGTTATCACTTTCTTGTTATAGGTAGCTTGAATACCCCATTTGTCATTACAAGGTGTAAGAATGTCGATGCCGGGTACTGCTTGGCGTATCCGTTCCAAATCGCTTTCTTCCATATTCCACCAACGACCTTTGCGGAAACCTTTATAGGCTTTGCTGGTTTGCGAGTTTACGGTGAAGCCCGAATTGGTGGCAAATCCTTTGAAATTGGCCGCCATCATATCCTTCAGCCCTTGGCTACCTCCCATCAGAGCTACCAGCATGAAGATACCCCAGAAGATGCCGAAGGCCGTGAGCAAGCTCCGTGTCTTGTTGCGAGTGATGGTAATGAGTATTTCTTCCCATCGGTCTATGTCTATTCTGAATAATCTCATAATTTGTTAATGCTTAATAAGTATCATCCTCTCAGTGCTTCAATCGGTCGGATCATTACCGCCTTGCGGGCCGGGAAGAATCCCGCTAAAGTACCCGCAATGATGAGTGTCAACGTAGCTTGTATGGCGATATGCAAGTCAACCGTAGGGTTCTCGAACACCGTGGCCGAGGCTACCCCGATATCCATTACTTGTGCTCCGCTTACGGCATTCATATATTCGGTAACGGCTATACCTGCCACCATGCCGATGTATCCAAAGAAAGTGGTAATGGTTATACTCTCGGCAATAATCAGCCAAAGGATGGACATCGGTTTGGCTCCCAGTGCCTTGCGGATGCCAAATTCGTGCGTACGTTCCTTTACGGTGATGAGCATAATGTTGCTCACTCCCACAATGCCACTTAGTAGAGTAAAGATACCTATCACCCAAATGGCGGTACGAAGCAGGTCACTTCCCGTTTCTTGTTGTAGGAATTGTTTGAATCGGTTTCTTATCCAGATGGCGCTCCGGTCGTCGGCTTCAAATTGCTTCACTTTTCCGATGGTAGCCCTATATTCCTTTTCGAAAGCATCACTTTTCGCTTCCGTATCGATGTTTTGGGTGAGGAATACCAATGAGCCTACTTCGTCTCCTTTATTATAAATAAGGTGTAGGGTGCTGAAAGGAAGATAGGCCGAAGAGGTATTCCCATTGTTCATATCCGAAGTGTATACCCCTACAATACGGTAGGCCAATCCGCTGATGTTTACCAGCTTACCTATGGCATCGAAGTCCTTGTTGCCGAAGAGCATCTCTATAGTCCGCTCGTGTACCACTACGCTCTTTCGTCTTTCGTCAATGTCTAGTTTGTTAATGAATCGTCCGCTTACCATTTCAATGCCGTTGGTTTGTGGATAGTTGGGCATCACTCCATTGAGTGAAACGTTTACATACGTATCCTTGTGGTTGAGTCTTACACTCCCTTGTTCTATGATGGCACTGGCATTGGCCACATGGTCGGTCATTCCGCGAGTCACTTCCAACTCCTTGTTGGTGAGCCTTATCTCTCTGCCCTCCTTTAATCCCTTGTAGGGCATGCTTGTGCGTCCTCCATATACTTGCATGGAGTTCAATGCCAATCCGCTTGTCTGTTTGTTTAAAGCGTTCAGCAGTCCGTTTCCGGCACCTAACAGAACAATGAGCATAAAGATGCCCCATGCCACGGCAAACCCCGTGAGGCAGGTGCGCAACTTGTTGCGCATAATGGTTCCGTATATTTCTTGAATGAAGTCGAACATAATTTTTTATTTCATAAAGCCGTTCATGCCGAAGGGTGACGACTGGTGATCGGTATTGTTCTCTATGCGCTCTATCACGCCATCCTTTATGTGGATAATCTTGTCCGTTTGGTTGGCTACACCGCTTTCGTGGGTTACCACTACAATGGTCAGGCCTTCTTTCTCGTGAAGTTCCTTCAATAGTTGCATCACCTCGATGGAAGTTTTGCTATCGAGTGCCCCCGTAGGCTCGTCGGCCAGAATGATTTCGGGCTTCGTTATCAGTGCCCGTGCGATGGCTACCCGTTGCTTCTGTCCCCCCGATAGCTCGTTGGGCATGTGGTGTGCCCATTCCTTCAACCCCAATCTTTCCAGGTATTCCATGGCCAGAGCATTCCGTTTCTTCCGGCTCACTCCTTGGTAGAATAGGGGAAGGGCCACATTCTCCATGGCATTCTTGAACGAAATGAGGTTGAACGACTGGAAGATGAATCCTATCATCCGGTTACGGTATTCGGCGCTTCTGGTTTCGCTCAGGTTCTTGATGAGTACGTTGTTTAAGTAATATTCCCCTTCATCGTAATTATCGAGAATACCCAAGATGTTCAGTAGGGTGGATTTTCCTGATCCCGATGCTCCCATGATGGATACAAACTCTCCTTTAGCTATATCCAGGTCTATTCCTTTCAGTACATGTAGCGGTGCCCCGTTGTAGTAGGTTTTATGGATATTCTTTAAATGTATCATCGTTTAATTTAACTAATTTGCAGATGGATTTTGTTTATTTTCCTATTAGACGCAATAAAACCCTGAAAAGTTTCATGTAATGATTAAAAAAAAGGAAAAAAATTTGTGTTCCTCTTTCTCATTCTGTACATTTGTCCGAAATTAATTAACCTTTTAAACTTAATTATCATGGATACAAATATGGAAAAGCCCTATGTAGTAGGGATGGATATAGGTGGTACCAACACCGTTTTCGGGATAGTCGATTCTCGTGGTAATGTATTGGCAACCGATTCAATCAAGACCCAATCGTATGCTACCATCGAAGAGTATGTAGATGCGGTATGCAGCAAACTGCTTCCGTTGATAGATTCTATGGGTGGCGTAGAAAAAATCAAGGGCATGGGTGTAGGTGCTCCTAACGGCAATTATTACAAGGGAACAATCGAATTCGCTCCGAACTTGCCATGGAAAGGCATTATTCCATTGGCTGCTCTGTTCAGCGAAAAAATAGGTGTTCCTACTGCTTTGACCAACGATGCCAATGCGGCTGCTATCGGTGAAATGACTTATGGCGCTGCCCGTGGCATGAAAGATTTCATCATGATTACCCTTGGTACTGGTGTCGGTAGTGGTATCGTTATCAACGGCCAGTTGGTATATGGTCACGACGGTTTTGCCGGCGAATTGGGTCATGTCATTATGCGTCGCGAAAACGGTCGTTTGTGCGGTTGTGGTCGCAAGGGTTGTTTGGAAACCTATTGCTCGGCTACTGGTGTAGCTCGTACAGCTCGCGAATTCTTGGTAGCCCGTTCCGAACCCAGTTTGCTCCGTAGCATTCCTGCCGAAGAAATTGTATCGAAGGATGTATACGATGCAGCCGTAAAGGGTGATAAATTGGCACAGGACATCTTCGAATTTACCGGTCGCATTCTGGGTGAAGCATTGGCCGATTTCGTTGCATTCTCCAGTCCCGAAGCCATTGTGTTGTTCGGTGGTCTGGCCAAGTCGGGCGACTACATCATGAAGCCTATTCAGAATGCGTTGGACGAAAATGTATTGCCTATCTTCAAGGGAAAGACCAAGTTGTTGCTTTCCGAACTGAAGGATGCCGATGCTGCCGTGCTTGGTGCCAGTGCATTGGGTTGGGAAGCGAAGTAAGTTTGACAAATCATATGGAACGATGGGTGTGCATTGGTGTACACCCATTTTTTTGTTCAAGAAATCTGTTGCCATGTTGAGAATAGTTTAGTGAAACATTAGATTGGTTAACTCATAGTTTTGCGGGGTGGAAAACATAGTTTTATGGCCGATAGAACATAGTTTTCTTAAACCTCACAATGCAAAGGTACAACATCGGTATAGCGGTTGTCAAGTATTTGGGGAATTATTTTTCATTACCCTGTCTTGTACTGAAATAGGTTGACTCATAACCAAGTTTAATTGTTAAAATTTTGAGTTATGAGTAGACAAAAATTCAGTAAAGGTCTCAAGCGTCAGATTGCCATCGAATACATGCAAAGTGGCAA
>SUXW01000011.1 GCA_015060765.1 Bacteroides sp. | reverse complement strand
ATATGCTACAAATTTGCCAGTAATGATGAAGCACTTTTGATTAGTAATATAGGATTTGTTGTCATATACAAAAGGCATGTACTTCGTCATATTGGGATATACGATTTTTGGCTTCAAGAAATCCTCCCAATAACTAATACTGTCTTGTGTTTCGAACCATTTATTATTGGTCTTCTTGCGAGCCTTGATTTTCTCTCCATTGACAGTATGGACTTTGCCTGTCTGTTCTAGTCTTTCTACGCCATAGGATAACAAATATTTCTTTACAGACGGGTATTTGTCGATGTCATAATGACGAGAAGGGAATGTGGCAATCAGCCATAGTCCTGCCCACTCATAACCATATCGTTTGATGTCACGGCCTCTAAGAATTGGTCGTATAAGTTCAGCAGTACGTAACCTCTCCTCTTCAGTTTGACAATTAGCCAATATCTCGTCTCTTTTTTCTGTTGAAATGATAAAGGCATCATTATAACCTGTAAGCACACCACGATAGATTTTAATATCCCAATCCTTAAGTGGTGTTCCTTTTGACTCAATTTTTTGCTTGATACTTTGTTCTATTGGGGATAGAATAACCCAACTTTCTTCATTTGAAAAATTGCAGATTGTATGTTGTTGCTGAACAAAATCGCTCAAATTCTTTACGCTATCCTTGTTCTGCTTGTTGGTAACTGCACAGACTGTATTATGCTTATTATCCGACTTTGAAAAAAGGAGAATATTGGTATCAACAGTAGCACTCTCAAAAATCTTCACTCCAGCAAAATCTATAAGCAACATTGGATTAGTTTTATTGGCAAAAAACTCTCTGGTCTTCTCTCCATAACCAGCTCGCGTCCACTTATTCGACGTAATGTAGCAAAGATGTCCTTTCTTTTTTAGCAACTGCCAACCACGCTCATAAAAAAGACAATAGATGTCGCCTGTTCGGGCAAAGGTAGAGTAACCACATCCTTCATATAGCTTAGCCAGTTCACCACCATTATTCTGAAGCTGAATGTATGGTGGGTTACCAATCACAATGTCGAAGCCATCAGCAACACCGAACATCCATTCCGGGTCAAAGAATGGGCTGACTGCGTTCTGGTCGTAAGGATTCCATGCCGCCAGTTGCTTCGCATCTTCTGAGGCAAAGTTGTCATCATCAGAGAGTAGTTTGGCCAGTTTCTCACGGAGTGCCTTGTCTTTCTCTCTTAACCGATGTTTTGTTGATGCTGACTTGGCAGAGAAGTGCCTGTGACGGATCTCTGCCAATTCGTTCTTTGTAGGCTCAATTTCTGAATTTTCAAACAGGTTTCCCTGTGCAGGTTTCTTTTTCTTTGCAATCAGAGAATTGGCAGAAACAAATTTTGTTTCAAGGTTAGGCAGTGTTGGGATGCCATAGTTAGGCTTTGAAGCATCCTTCTCACAGTCACAAATCAGAGAGATAAAGAAGCGAAGTTTGGTAATCTGTGCCGCTATACTCTGAATATCGCTGCCATACAAGCAGTTCTCAATGACAGACAGTTTGAGGTCATAGACACTCTCATTAGGTGAGATACGCTCCATTATGTCTATCATCCTGTTTAACAATCCCATAGGAAATGCTCCAGATCCACATGCAGGATCAAGAACCTTTACTGTTTTCAATTTATCTGCAATCTTTCGATAATCATCAGTCTTTGTTTTGTCAAACACAAAATCGTAGCTGAACAACGAACGAATAAAAGTCGTATCACCCAAATATGCAATGAGACTTTCGTCTACCATATAGTTGACTATCTCACGTGGCGTATAGAATGAACCACTTTGATTACGTGCCGTTTCCTTGGTTTCTGGATTGTACGCTCCCAATAGGTTCTCAAATACCTTACCTAACAATTCTGGATCTAGTGCAACCTGTTGTTCCTCAGGTGAATTTTCCTCAATGGTAAAGTTGTAGCGATTCAGGATAGAAATCAAACCTTTTTCTGGTTCAAAAAAAAGATTGTTCGGAACGACAGCACGATGCTTGTACCTTCCATCAACAAAGCGAGCATCATTTCTACTAAAGCCATCGAAATTGTAACATTGTTCAACTCCATCTATATAACGCGTTTTGTCTAAACATTCAAACAGACCACCATTCATGAAAGGTACTTCTGCAAAAAGATTGACGACTTCCAACTCACTGATAGAGAACATTTCAGCATAACGATAAAGCGTCTTTATATCACGTTTGCTTGATGTTGCAAACCTACGATTATTACCATCTTCATCCTTAATAGCACGATTCAATGTACCGAAGAAGAGATTTTGAAGAATAGCATTATAATAATTCCCCTCTGTTGTACTATATGGATCAAAGTCTTTCAATATGGAAGTAAGGAAGTCAATGTCAAAGATCTTATTAGGTACCAAATCTTTCTGTTTGATAAACCAAACGAACATGATACGGGTTATCATACGGATAATTTTCTTTTCAATATCGTCCTTATCATCTTCTTCTATGATGGTGTTATTGGGAAAAGTAACATTTGAGGAATCATCAACGGCCCATTGATACCATTCGAATAGGTCTTTATAGAATTGTTTTGTGAGTGCTTCAACAGAAAAGGCTGTCGTAATATCGCTTAATGATTGTTTGCTATTCTTTAAAATACTGAACTGTTCAATAGCGGTACGACATCCACGACCTTCACCAAGCAAATATGTATATCTTTTTGTATTAGTCGAAATTTTCTCATATTCACCCTGTTTGTTAAATCCCCATGTTTCACTGACATATGAGAAACGTAAAACGCTTTCATTCTTTCGATAGCAAAACATAAAAGCACCAGCATATCCCATATTTCTCCAATCAGAAGTTAGCATATCACGAATACCCCTGCGGTTTCGCTCTATATCCACCTTGTCAGTAAGTTCTACTTCGTAAATAGCGATAGACTCTCCATCTGACAAAGAAATTCGTCCCAAATTAAATGCTTCTTTCGCTAATCGACTACTTACATGCACAGAGGATGGGCGATTATAAAATGTTACCTTACTAAGAAAAATGTCGTGAAGAAGTTGTTGCCATGCTTCACGATTATATTTTGATTCAATGACTTCTTTGAAATTCATAGGGCAATGTTATTATTGAAAGCTTTCTGATAATATGATATCGGCATCTGTTTCCTGCTCATTTAAAAGAGATTCTTCTGCCATATAATAAGGCGCATACTTCTTGGCCATTTCAATGATTTCAGCAAGAGCTTCATCATGAGTCATACGTGCTTTTCCACTTGTACGTCTCAAATCTTTTTGGATTCGCTGTAATCTCTTGGCAATATAAGTGATAACCCCTCGCTCAGCCAACGTCTTCAACTGAGCAATTTTGAGATAAAGGTCACTATCATCTATCTCACGCATAAAATTTGTAAGCAAGTTGATAGCTGTACTTACTTGAGCTCCCATATTACCAGAATCCTCACCAGTTGTTTCTTGTGCTTGTATTTCTTCATCTTGCATAGAACGGAATTTCTTCAGAGCTTTTTCTACATGTTTATGATGACTTTCAATTCTCGGAACAGAAGTCTCTTCTTTTGCCGCCTTGAAATAGTTCAATGCATCAAGAACTGATATTTCCTCGGCATTCTCAGATACAAGGAAAAAAACTTTTCGGAAATTAGTTTTCAGGAACACTAAAGTATCACCAGACAAAGTAACTCCTTCCACTAATCTTGCCTCACGTCCAGTTCGGCTGCGTAGAGATAATTTAGCGATGCGGTTGTACTCTCTACGATTTGTATGATATAGAGTACGCAACTCTTCGTAGAAAGGAATCTCTTTGTTAAAGTCCTTCTTTTGATCCTTCATCCCTTCGTCAAAAAGTTTGCTTAGGTTACGATCTAAGATTTCTTCTTGAGAATAAATTTGGTTATCCTCACCAAAAGTGCTATGAAAGGTCTGTATTTTACTAACTGCAATCTGATTCAAATTGATTTCCCGATTTCCTTCTCTTGAAGGATAGAAAACGTAATTATAAATGTGTTTTGAAACAGAGCCGATACGATTAACACGGCCTATACGCTGCATTAATCGAGTGGAGTTCCATGGTGTATCATAATTGACTATGACATTTGAGCGATGAAGATTTACACCTTCAGCTAGGACATCGGTAGTCAATATGATATTGTAGTCATTATGTTTATTTTTATAATTGGCATCAAAGTTTTCACGTATTATTTTAAATTGCTGACTTCTATTTTTTGCTGAGATAACAAGGACATCCGAACGATTTATGCGTCGCTGTAAATATTCTACAGTATCCACAGATTCAGAGAATACCACTAGTTTCTGTTCTGGATTTTGTTCTGTCTTGAATAACTCATGTTTTAATAATTCATTGAATTTGGCAAATTTGGAATCATCATCATCAGAAATATCCTTCCAGTCTGTTACCATCTGTTCCAAAATCTCTTGATCTTGACGGAGCATATCAATAAATTCTGGGCGAAAATCATCTGCTTTAAAAATGGCATTCTTTGGATTGTCTTCTGCCTTTGCATTTAACTTCTCTTCGATTTCTTCCTCAGAGAATCCTGATTCAAGCAAAAGGTTTATGTCAAGGTCTGGGGCAATGAAAACTTTATCATTTTCAAACATATCAATCATATTCTGATTGGCTTGTTTGAAATTATCTATGGAAACTTGGAATGCGTAAAAACTACTTTCCAATCGTTTAACTAATCCGTTCTTACGAATACCAGCCAAGCTACGGCTTATCAGTTCAGCATTGTCGTATAAGCCATTTGATACTTCAGGTTTTAAATATGCTATAGCCTGATAACGAGCATAAGTCAGTTTCTTATCAAGTGTCTGCATCGCTTGTTCAAACAAGTCTGCCAGATGTTCGTTAAGTTCATATCTACTTTCATTAGGACGCTCAACTTTTGGGAAACCATTCACGTCTTTATTATAACGAGGAACGCTTTCTATATCAGTTCTTGTACGACGCACAGTTAAGGGTTTAATCACTCTGTCACGCACACGCTCTGCAAGATGTTTGAAATCTCTAATCTCTGCATTAGGATTATTACGTAACTTCTTGAATTCCTTTATAAGAGGAGAAAAGAATGCTGTAAGATTTCCCACGCCATCAATAGTACAATGTCGTGGATCTTGGAACAAAAGAATTTCATTGTAGAGATCTGCAGGAGTGTTATTCATCGGAGTTGCAGAAATTAACATCACTTTTTTCTTATACCCAGGGATATTGCCTGTTTCAATGCGAGGCATTTTGCAAATTTCCTGCAATTGTTCAAAAGCAGATGTAGTATGACTACGGAACTTATGAGCTTCATCAACAAGAACAAGATCGTACTCATCCGCATTCCAATAGTTATAATTCTCTTCGTCCAAAACTTTGTTTAAACTTCCGTTTGTTACAAAATTGGCATATTTATCTATGCCAAAATCCTTAAACGTAGTTTTCCAATTTTGTTCTACAGCAGGTGGATAGACTACAAGAATTTTTGTATGATCACGACCATTCTCAATCAGGAACTTCTTTGCAATCATTGTCGCAATGACTGTCTTACCAAGACCCACAACATCTGCAAGAAAGAAACCATCGTAACGTATAAGTTTTTGGTATCCTTCAATGACAGCGTCCATCTGGTAATCGTATTTTGTATAACCCTCTGGCATATCAAAGGGATCGTCATTGTCTGTTTCAATAATTCGATCTGAGAAATACTCCATAAGCATTTTTACATACAAGTCGTAAGGTGACACATCAGCTTTAAGATAAGTTCTCTCAATGGTATTTTTTACATCATTAGCTGTTATCTCACACCCCTCTGCCTCTTTCCATAGTTCCTCAAACTCATCCTTGGCAAACTTTACGTCATCATATCTATCCATCTTTACGTTGAATTCATACTGGCGTTCTTGACTTATACCTAAACCATTACCAGACAAGTTGCTTGAACCTGTAATAGCCATACCCTGTGTATATTGGTTAAAATCATCTGGGTAAAGTACATAAATCTTAGCATGAATCTTTTTTGAAGGATGAGCACGAAGTTCTAATTTCCCATCAAGAAGGTCTTGAACCATTTGGAACATACCTTCCTCAATTTCTTTTTTATAATTAGAAGATTCTATATCCTTTCGTATTTTTCTCAAACAATCCTCTTTGACATCTTCCTCAGCTCCAAAGAAAAGTTTGCCTTGTCTGGCAGCTTGCGCAATATATTTATCGACATCAATACCTATAAGAACTCGTACTTTTCCAATGTTATCTAGAAAAGGACGTAGAGAAAAATATCCAGAGGCACGTAAAAAACCTACTACGGCATCTAAGTTACGGATTTGAGGATTATGAAGTAATACTCCCTCAAACTCTTTCATTAATGTATTCCCTTCTCTGTTGGTAAATATATGGGAATGAGTATTATTGATTACGCTCATTTTACAAGTTCTTCTATTCTTTTATTGTTAGAATTAATTCTTAATTTATAGCACAGAGGCTGACAATTAAAATCGTTTAACTTATTACAATTTTAATAACATTAACCACATTTTTATAAGCTTTATATTATTTGCTTTACATTTCTTATTATTACTCCTTTATCGACCACACAAAGTCTCTTCACATCACGATGGATTTACTTTGAGGGCGCAATTAGTTCTCGTCTATCCACATTTAAAAGAGTGGCGATTTTGTCTAAAGTAGCCAAATCAGGCTGACTGGAGTTGCTACACCATTTGCTGACTGTGCAAGCGGATTTTCCCATTTGATCTGCCAACCATTTACCTGTTTTCTGTTGCTCAACAAGTACAACTTTTATTCGATTCAGATTTGCCATTATTATTTAATTATGGATTTTGGGCTTTTCAACTATCATATACTTAGCGCCACTATTTACAAGAATATTCCAACTATACGGACAGTTATTGTACAAGTATAAATATTGTTCTGCTATAGTCTGGCCTTTTTTGTCATCGTATGATTCTATTGTAAGACAGACAAGTGTAAAGTACTTGCCATTCAGTTCAAGCTCTTCTTCCACCCAGTAATTATCTTCTGTACAGTCGAGCCATACGTTAGTGATAATCTTCTTTTCAATTTGCAGAGCAATTGCCTGTCTGTTTTCAGCATCAGGAAGCAACTCTATCAGTTTATGGGTATATATATTATAAAGTGATTCTGCTTCTGCTTTAATTGTTAACAGTTTTAGATCAGCATCATATTGACGCAACAAACGCTTTGTTTCTTTAAGAAGGCTACGCGAAATAGGTTCAAAATTGCTGAACTTACCATCACGAGCCGCCATAGGGAATCGTCGCTGAACATTAAGCCCTTTTTCATTAAACGTGTACCATGTGACAATACAAATGTCCATGTTCTCAGTACTCTCTTCCAACTCGTTAACTTCCATGAAAACGAGAGGATGCGGTTTCATTTGAACGAAGGCATCACCTTTTCGGATACGAGGTATATCTTGATTCTTATCCATTATCGTATTAAGAAATCATGGTTTCACTATCTAATTACGAACTCACTGTGATTTACGTTCAAGGCGAACGAGCTCATTAATATCTACTTCAAGGAGTTCTGCAATCTTGACAAACGTCTCCATAGGTGGTTGAGAAACATTGGTACACCATTTGCTTACAGTGGTTGGCGCACACCCCAACTGTTCGGAAAGCCATTTATTGGTCCTCTTTTTATCTACGAGTACAACTTTTATCCGATTTTCCATTTTTATTCTTTTGAAGTTATTTTTCTGAGATCTGCTTGCACACTGTCTATCTCCTGGTATCCGTCTGTATGAATGGACTTTTCAAGAATATCTGTCTTAAATGCCACCCTTGTTCCTTTACAAAGCATAGTTCCAATATGGAGTACAAGTTTATACAGCTGATGACCTTGGATATGAAGATAGGCATTGACATCATCGAGATGTTCGTTTGCCATATTCTTTGGTTGTTGAAGATTCTGAAGAGCAGCTTCAAATAACAGTTTCACCCGTTCAATATAAGCGCTACCATTGTTTGCTAATTCATCTCTTGAGGGTTGTAATGGCAGACATGAGTTGAATCGGGTAATGTTCCATTGTTGATTCAACACTGAACTTTGGCTATAATGCACAAGATAGAGAAGAGGTTTATATACAACAGCAGATAGTTTTTGCAAGAAAACCTGAAAATTAAAGTCAGAATTTGGGACTAATTTCTCAAAGCGTTCTTGGAGATGTTCCGCCTCACAAAAATGATTTTCCCATGAATAGGCATATGTCTGAGCAATGAGGGATTCAGCCGTCAATCCTTCTTCTCCTTTTAATTGTCGCAAATCACTATCTATACAAATAAAGAAACGCTTGGAGAGATAAGGCTTATAGCGTAAACATTGCTCACAGCCACGCACATCGTTACCCTTTTCATTCTTAGAATACGTAATGAAGTGATAGGTCGCAGGAAAGGCGTTCTGAAGTTGAGGATTCCAGAAAAGCATATCCTCGGCATCCTCTAAATGTACGACGGCCTTGATACTCCTATTGCGCAAAGGAATATTACGATAATAACGTGCTTGTTCTTCGATTCTATTCATATCCTTCACTTAATTGGAGTTGTTACATCCTCCATATAAATAATCTTATCACCCCATCCGTCACCAAAGATACTTGGTGAATGTGTGGTAATAAAGTATTGTGCATTAGGATTGAGTTTCACAAGTGTATTAATCAACTCATATTGCCAACTGATGTCAAGTGAGTTTTCTGGTTCATCAAGCAGTACGAATGCATCTTGCCCGTCCATAAGGAATACACGAAGTAAAATCAGAAGCATTTGTTTTTCACCAGAAGACAAGGCATCAATAGGAATAATCTGTCCCTTAGAAACCACATTAAACTTGTTTCCTTCGATTTCAATGTGCTTTCCAGTTTCTTTAAACAAAGAATTTATGATAGAACAGAAATCTTCAATACGTGCCTTCATCTCTGTTTGTTTTTCCGCTTTAGCATCGATCATAGACATGCGGTAATACATCATTGACGGACCTGTTTTCATGTCGAACATGTAAAATTCAAGATCCTGTGTCAATGCATTAGCCACTTTGCGCTTGTCGCGCATGGCTATATTATCTATAGATGGCACAAAAACTACTTGTTTTTTATCACTGGAATTTTCAAGGGCCAATTTGTATATTTCGTTCAGCAACGTAGTCTTGCCACTACCGTTTATACCAACGATAATATTCACATCTGCATTGGCTGAGAAGCGAACGTTATACTTACCCCAGAGGTTAGTTGTGATTTCTTCAATTTTTGAGTACGACATAAAGCCTATTCTTTAAACTGTTCGTTATTTCCGATATAGTACCTACAATATGAATGATACATATGCAAAATTAATCATTTCCCATCAAAATAAAGACACTATATCTGCATTTTTTTAAGTATACATCGTTTTAATAGCGTTTTCTTCACTTTTATTCTTCCAAAATGCCGTTTTTGTTCAATAAATACTGTTTGTTCAATCGTATTGAACATCTTTAGTGCATGAACACAGCAATATATTTGGAGTTTTGTAACAAGTGGCTCTTCTGTATTTGTTTCAGATTCGAGAAATCAATTTTGCAAATACTTTGCCAGAACCTTTTCGTCTATTTCAATCTTATGTTTCCCATTAGTAGTACGCAAAGTTTTCTTGATTGTTGCAATCGTTGTATTAGTAAACCATTCATTGAATGTATTGAACACGAAAGCTGCGGTTGTATCACCACTCATATTATATGGGTATGCAATATTCCATGCAAAATTCTTCAATGCTATCTGAGTTACGGTAGAACGCTTACTTATGCGAATCTCTGTATTAGATAGCGGCTGGCGATTGGTTAAGAAATATCGAACACATTCACAGATTTGGAAAACTTCAGCTTCATCAAACCCCAAACGAAAAAATATATCTCGCGTATATTTTAACATCGCAGTAAGATTCGCATCATCTTCCTGTTCTTTTCGCTTTGCATATTCTTGTTGCTCGCTTTGGTATTCATAATGGAAAAGCTCCATACGTTTCTTCAAAACATCATTGTTCTTTTCAGAAGAACCGTATTCCGCCACAGCGCCCATATTGGTGGTCAAGATTGGTCTAGGCTCCCCTTTATATATTATAGGTATAAGCTTCATCACATATCCTACCATAATAATGCTAAGACTATATAGTAGTTTGAGTACAATATAGCAGCCAACCAACACTATTGGAAGATTTGCCAATTTTATAGATAGCATCTCACAAATTCGAAAAGCAACCAACGATGCCAATAGCACCGAGACTAATTCTATTGTCAACTTTTGCAGTGTATATTGTTTCTTACTCATACCTATTTTTGTTTATTTCACATGCAAAGGTATAGATAATTTTCGTAAATAACGAAAGACAAAAATAGGCTAACAGTCTTGTTAATCAGGAGTATGGGAAGCCAAAGGAAAAGAAAGAAGACAAGTGAAAAAGAAATCATAAGAAAATGATAACAACTGAAAAGAAATCAAACAAAATTCAGCACAAGTTAAAGTTTGTTAAATATTGAAAGCTGGAGATTTTTAGCTCAAATCACAATGTTTTTTGTGACTTTTTAATGGATTTGTATTATATAAACAGCGTTGGCAAAGTACAAAGAAGTTTAGCTATAAGTGGTAAAAAAATATGGGTTATAGCTCAACTATTCATAGCAAATCAATGGTGGATATGGGTGCTTTTACAGAGTACTTATTATTAGTATCTATAAATATTTACGATTTACAGATAATATTTGTATTTTTGCACTAAACGCAAAGAAGTTGCATCATGAGCAAGGAAGATATAAATAGATTGAAAATAGTTCTTATAGAACAGAAGCGTACAGCAAAGTGGTTAGCAGAGCAAATAGGTCGAGACCCTGCTACTGTTTCAAAATGGTGTACAAATACCGTACAGCCAACACTCGACACATTACGTCAAGTGGCAGATTTGCTTGACGTGGATATTAAAGAACTGCTTTATTCATCAAAATAAGAATTTATTATATAATGAGTATGGAAAAGAATGATATATTTCAAGAGATACAAAATATAAGAAGTTCCAATCCCGTAATTGTATTGGGAAGTGGAGCGTCAGTTTCCTATAGCATACCAAGTATGGGGATTTTAGCTAATGAGTTAAAAGACTTTTTTAAAGCAAATCCATATCACGACAAAATTGCAGATGATTCTGTTAAAAGATTAATAGAATTGCTGGATTCTGGAATGGGTTTAGAAGCAGTTCTCCTTGACATCAAAGTTCCAGAAAGGGTTGAAACAGATATTGTCAATGTCGTTTGGAAGGTTATTTTAAAATCAGACGCCCAAGTATACGAACGGTTCCTTGGCGGAGAAGATATTAATTTAAAACAGTTGTTTGATTATATTATTTATGGAGACCCAAGCAAAACGCTAAATGTTGTCTCTACAAACTATGACAGAATCGCGGAGTATGCAGCGTGTCAAACTAATGCATACATTAATATTGGATTTACTCATGGACTAATGGGGAAACTTAAAGATAATATTATGTCCAATCCCCCAAAAACAGAAAAAGATTATACTGGTTTTATAAATATATTGAAAGTACACGGCTCTTTAGATTGGTATAGAAAGGATGATACAATCTACAATATTCCAAATTCTTCAAAAATTCCTTTAGGTTTTACACCATGTATCGTTACCCCTGGAACTAACAAATATGAACGTACACAACAGGAACCGCACAGACAACTATTATCTGCTGTAGATAAAATTTTTGAGGGAACGCAAAATTATTTATGTATTGGTTATGGTTTTAATGACAAGCATGTCCAAGAAATGCTACTTAAATATGCTAAAAGGAGAAAAGCCAAGATTCTCATTGTTACAAAGGAGATAACTGATTCTATCAGAGAAAACGTAATGAATAAAGGATATGAATACATTGCAATTTATAGCAATGGTGCCGATGGCACAATTTTTCAAACAAGTAGCGATTCCATGCTTATTAAAGATAAAATATATTGGACAATTGAAGGTTTAATGGAAATATAATATGGATAATATAGTATTAAGATACGAAAAAGAAGAGTCTATTGGTTCGATAAATAGTGTAGATACAGGTATGGCAACAGCCATTATAGATTTGGATGACGTTCTATCCCAATTACAAATTAATCAACTTATAGCTATTCAAAGTCCGAAATCAGGCCGTTACATTATAGCAATGATAATAAAAATTTATCGTAAGGCAACTGACATCTCAATTAACGATGAAACTAGTGAAGAGAATGTTGCTTCTACATTCAATCAAGTCAGACTGGTATTTGTTGGTGAGTTTTTGGATAAAGTAGGAGAATACCACAACGTATTTAGAAGAAACGTTAGTGCTGTACCATCTATTAGTGCTTTATGCTATAAAATAGAGGGAACGCGCTTAACGGACCTTATGCAAACTATATCCAATAGATTAGCGGACACAATAAGCCCTCTTGCCATAGGGAAATATACAATGGATGAGAATTCTATTGCATATTTAGACGGAGACAAACTATTTCAAAGACACGCTGCTATCGTCGGTTCTACTGGAAGTGGAAAATCTTTTTGCGTAGCATGTATCGTTGAGCAAATGGCAAAATTAAAACATTCAAATGCTATTTTATTCGATATACATGGGGAATACTCATCAGTAGATTTTAAAATGGATGGAGTTAAACAATACAAAATAGCAACTCCTAGCGATTTAACAATAGCTGATAAACTCAAAAACAATATACTTATGGTGCCATACTGGCTCTTAAATTATGAAGAGATGCAGGCATTACTATTGGACCGTAGTGATCAAAATGCACCTAATCAAGCTATGGTATTTTCCCGTGAGGTTCTTGTTGAAAAAGAAAATAGTGTTTCTGGTACAACATATGACCATTTGATTACTGTTGATAGTCCTGTAGCTTATGACTTGCAAACTGTTTTAAGTCGGTTAAAAGCTAAGGACGAAGAAATGGTGCCGGGAGCAAGAGCAGGAACAGAGAAACAAGGCCCATACAATGGGAAGTTAACACGTTTCAACCAAAGACTAGAGAATAAATTTTCGGATAAGAGGATGGGGTTTATGTTCTGCTTACAAGCAGAAGAAAAAACACAAAATTGGCTTAATGATTTCGCAAATGCTCTAATGAAAGCCGATGGAGGAGTCAAAGTGATAGATATGTCTGAAGTACCATCTGATGTACTTCCTTTAGTAATTGGGCTTTTAGCAAGAATTTTATTTACCATTCAACAATGGAGTTCAATGAACCATCGCCATCCAATAGCATTATTATGTGATGAAGCCCATCTATATGTTCAACAATCTATATCACAAGATGCTGTTGCAGAAATAGGTTTGAAAAGCTTTGAACGAATAGCCAAGGAAGGACGAAAGTATGGGGTTGGTCTAGTAATAATCAGTCAAAGACCTTCAGAGGTTAATCGTACAGTGTTGAGCCAATGCAATAACTTTATCAGTCTTCGACTAACAAACGTAGATGATCAAAATGTAATCAAACGCTTGTTACCTGACAACCTAGGCAATATTGCTGACAATCTTTCCCTACTTGATATAGCAGAAGCTATTATTGTTGGTGATGCAACATTGTTGCCTTCTAGAGTGAAAATAAACAAACCATCAATTAAACCATCAAGTCAAACAGTTCCATTTTGGAGCATTTGGGGTATGGAGAATTCTAATCAAGATTTATCTGAAGCTATAGGCAATATGATAAAACAGTCTAAGTAAGACATAAACCTGCAACACAAAATGAGTTGATTATACAAAGCAATCTATAGATATAAATCAGTTAATTAAAGACTATCGGTGACTATAGCGCTGTGGTTCCACCTCTTCCCATTCCGAACAGAGAAGTTAAGCACAGTTGCGCCAATGGTACTGAGAAATCGGAAGAGTAGGTAACCGCCCATATAGTCTTCGTCCAAAAAAGCGGATCAATGACGTTAAACTTAAGTGATGCTTATTAAAAATAAATATTTATACTATGAAAGTTTTTGATATCAAGAAAACCGGAGTGTAGATTTGCCTTTTTAATAAGAAGGCAAGTTCTACCAAGACCATCCACCTCTCGTGGGATGTTATTGTTAATGTAGTAATCCTAATTGCGGACGTTGCGTAGTTTCTTGCGGCTCCTACACCCTTCGGGGCAATTTCAGTAGTAACAGATATAGTTGGTTTGATACCCGATATAAGGAACCTCATTGATCAATAAGGTCTTCAAAAAAATCCTTGGGAGCGTTGGTAAACTCCCAAGGTGCTTTTTAATCTATCGTATTATTAATTATATAATATTGATAGCTAACAAATAACAAATTAAAGAGAAAAGAAAATTAATAACACTCGAAAATAGCATTGGGATAACATACAAGATGCTTTTGATGAATTTTAGAAACCATATTTGTACCATTAAACGCTTATCTATTTGATTCACAATAGTGTTTATTTTCGAGGAAGTTAAGTAACTACAATAACTATCTAGACAAAAATAGCGTGCGAATCGTTTGAGTTTGCACGCTATTTTTTTATTATTTATCAATCAAATAGAAAATTTTCCAAACTACCTGTACACCTGTACCTAATTTAGGAATTCAATATCGAAAGTAAATAATTGCATTTTTGAGGATCGCCCAAGGTCTTGCCTTTGTCGCACGAGAGTTTTACACAGGGATGCCATTCACGCGACTCGGTAATCCGGCCTTTAACCAATTTCACCACGATGTTCATGGGGGAACAATCGGTTACATCGCAGGTCAAGAAGGTACCTACTCCATAACTATCGGTTATCTTGCCTTGGCAATAACGATGGATCTCGATGGCACGGTCAATATCCAATCCATTACTGAACACCGCCTGCTTGGTCATCGGATCAATACCCAACTGCTTGTACTTCTCTACAATCAAATCCACTTGTTCTTCTTCTACCCCGCTATCGATACGCAATCCGCAGAAGGTCATGGCCATACGCTTGGAAAGATTATTGAAGAACACTTTATCGCCAAAGCAATCGTAAAGGAATATACCTACATTGCCATCGTATACTTCCGACCACTTGTTCATTACATTATAATTGCATTCAAATACTCCACTCACCACCTCTTCGAAACTAATGCATTGATGAGACATGGTACCCAAACAAGGAATGTTTTTCTTCATGGCAAAATAAACGTTGGAAGTACCCGTAAACTTACCACAATGACCGTCCGTTTCTTCTTTCACTTCGGCATACGACTGAATCAGCGCATCAATCACCCGTTCCTGATGATCGAACGAGAAGCGACGACGAGTACCCATATCACCCAGCGTCAGGCCATTCAACCAAATCTTCCGCCCTTTCTGCAGACTCTTCTCGTATTCAACTTCCGCATCATATTTTTCCGCATCACCGTTCAGCGTATGCATCAGTTCGGAAATAGTAGCCAAAATAGGCATCTCCCAAATGATAGTCGACCACCACTTCCCTTTTACTCGAATATCAAGATGACCTTCTTCGTCCTGACGGATAGTCAGTTCGGAGGGGTTAAAACGAAAACCACGCAAAAAGACATTAATGAACCAATAAGGCAGGAATGGGAAAGCACGAGTCATGAATTCCCGTTCCTCATCGGTAATCACCACTTCGCTCAAATGTTCCAACTGCTCACGCAACAACCGATCGAATCCCTTCGGATAACATGTGTAACGACGATCAAAGAAACAATATTCCGTCTCTGCCCTCGGATACTTCTGAAGGATATAGTACATACAAGTAAAGGTATAGAGATCGTTATCGGTAAAGTGATTGATGATTGTCTTCATGATGATTGATTTTTAACAAGGTATAAAATGATGCGTAAATTTAGAAAGAATTCCATAAATACACAAAAAGGAAAGAGAAATCGTTAAAAAGCTATTGAAAGAATGGATTATCTGGAAAGAATGAATGGTTATCCTGCATTGTATTCAAAAAAATGTTCACAATTGTCATTTTTACAAATTTTATTCCTATCTTTGCCGCAAAATCACAGATTCATATCAAAAATAGTTTCATCAAAAGAACAAATTCTTTGATTTACTAACAATCTGATCAAGATTATTAACATGATATATATAGTAACAAAATGATGAGAAGGTTTATCTTTACTTTATGCCTGGCTGTAGGAAGCATTTCCATTTTGCCGGCACAAAACAATTACCTGGTCTCTACCACGGCCAATCAAAAAAGTAGTGGAAGTAATGCCGATTCACCGGAGCATAACTTCATCAACACGTATTTCAGAAATTACAAGTTGTGCGAGTGGACTCCCGGCATGAAATTCATGGTCATCCCGGAACGTAAGGACATCATAATCCCTACATTCAAAGACGGTACAACCAACCGCGAAGTAAGCAGCGGTGACTTGAGACACCAGATATTCGAATATTTGGGTTACGAAATTACAGAACGCGGATACATCCGTTTCGACTTCTTTTGTGAAGGAAAGAATTACTACCATGAAGTAAAGAATACCACACTCGATGAATATTGTGTGAAACCCAAGGCCGGTATTCCGACACTCGCATTTTTGGATGATGTGGACATTGCCAAAGACTTGTTAGTAGGAATGACGCTCTACATGAAGACCACCAAGGTTAGAGTAGACGATCCAAACAGCACTTCAGGTTTTAGAGAAACTTCCATCAAATTGAACGAAAAAGTGAAAGTTACCGCCGTAGGAGTAGGTACTCGTTCATTCCCCGTAAAGATTGTATTCGAAGACACTAAAGGAAACTCCTATTATCTGCCTGTTGCCATCTCGAAAACAAACTGTGGCATGATAGACGATGATTTCATCATGGAAAACAAGAACAAGTTCTTCCCCAATGCCTTCAGTTTTGGAGATGCCAACGAAAAGACATCCGGCAACTTGATGAATATGTATGGCAACAAAAGCATCTACTTGAAAAAGTCGGCCAAATGCACGTCGATTACCGGAGAAGAAGTGAATCTTCCGAGATACACTCACCTTACCATCAAGAACATCACTTCGGATGTGAACTCGCCTTTCCACACATTGGAAATGGCCAATGAAAAAGGTGAAATGTTTACCATCAAGACTACCTTCCAATCGACCAGCGCCATCAATACCATATTGCAATCCGACAATTACTTCGGCGATTTGTTTGGTGTAGGCAACTTGAAAGCCAAATATCCCAACATCACCGAAGAAATGTGGCAGATCATCAGCAAAGGAGAAGTGCGGAAAGGCATGACCAAAGAAGAATGTAAATTGTCTTTGGGAGACCCGATACGCATCCACAGAGTATTGGGTGACGAGACCTGGTATTACTCTAAAAAATCATTGGATTTTACTGGCAAGAAACTGGTAAATATTCATTAATTTACGGAAATAATTTCTTAACTTTGTCCGGCATACCCGTAAGGTATGCCGGACTTTATTATTAAACACACTCTATTAGTGATAATAATGGAGCACACGCAAAACCCACAATTAAATTTTTAATTTATGGCAAAAAAAGACATTGAAATGGAGTTCGCTCCAAACGCTGGAAACAGCGAAAGACTGAAAGCATTGCAAGCTGCAATGGACAAGATTGAAAAAACCTTCGGTAAAGGATCAATCATGAAATTGGGTGATGACAACGTACAGGACGTGGAAGTGATTCCTACCGGTTCGGTTGCCTTGAACGCTGCATTGGGTGTAGGAGGTTATCCGAAAGGCAGAATCATTGAAATCTACGGTCCGGAATCATCCGGTAAGACCACACTGGCTATCCATGCCATTGCGGAAGCACAAAAAGCAGGCGGCATTGCCGCATTCATCGATGCGGAACATGCATTCGACCGCTTCTATGCGGCCAAGCTGGGAGTGGATGTGGACAATCTGTGGATTTCACAACCGAACAACGGTGAAGAAGCGCTGGAAATTGCCGAACAATTGATCCGTTCGTCGGCCATCGACATCATCGTTATCGACTCGGTAGCAGCCCTTACTCCGAAAGCGGAAATCGAAGGAGAGATGGGTGAAAACAAAGTAGGTTTGCAGGCCCGATTGATGTCACAAGCTTTACGTAAACTGACATCAGCCATCAGCAAGACGAACACGACCTGTATCTTCATCAACCAGTTGCGCGAAAAGATTGGTGTGATGTTCGGTAACCCGGAAACGACAACAGGTGGTAACGCACTGAAGTTCTATGCGTCGGTACGCATCGACATCCGTCCGGGACAAGCAATTAAGGATGGTGACAACGTATTAGGCAAACAGACCAAGGTAAAAATTGTAAAGAACAAGGTGGCTCCTCCATTCCGACGTGCCGAATTCGACATCATGTTCGGTGAAGGTATCTCCCGTTCAGGAGAAATTATCGACTTGGGAGTGGAATATGGCATCATCAAGAAGAGCGGTTCGTGGTATAGCTACAACGACACCAAGTTAGGACAAGGAAGAGATGCATCCAAGCAGGTGGTTCAGGACAATCCGGAATTGGCCGAAGAATTGGAAGGACTGATTTTCCAAGCCATGAAGGAAAAGGAATAAGCTTAACCGACTCCATAAAAAAGATCGGAGGACCCGATGGGTTCTCCGATCTTTTTATAATATAAGGAGATTGGTTATTGTTTCTTCAACTCAAATCCCAGCATCATCCCATTAAAATTATTAGCGATGCTATTGATGGTAGAAGCGGTAGAATTCACCTTGGAAGCGGCTCCCGTAATGGTCTTCAAAGCCGACATTAATTTATCTGCATTAAAGACAAAACTCATGTTTGTACCCAAGGTCACCACATGTGCCGTAACGGTCAACCCTTTCTTACCTACCTTGATTACGACCGTCTTGTCCTGTTCATTGAAAGTATAGGTACCGTTGACCGTCTTTTTCTTCATCGTATACGAACAAGTACCGTCTTGGTTGAAGATAAACTGAATGGTATTGATATTCAATTTATCCATCACCTTCTTCATCTGTTCCTCAACCTTTGCCGCTGCCACTTCACCACCAGCGTTGACCAAAAGGTTATCTCCCTTGAACTGACATTCGGGACCTACATAATCCCAAGTACCGATAAGTGAAGCTGCAGTAGTAACCTTGTCTCCTACTACAGCACCTGCAAGTCCTTGCAAAATGGACTTCAAATCCTGTGCATTGGCCGTGAACGAAACAGCACAAGCCAATACAATCATGCATATTAATTTCTTCATTTTCTACTCTTTATAGATTAACAAGCCTTAAAACTCATATCGAGTCCCTTTACCGAATGGGTCAACGCACCAAACGAAATGAAATCCACTCCCGCCTGTGCATAAGGCAACATAGTTTCGTATGTGATACCACCCGATGATTCCGTTTCACAACGACCGGCCACTATCTCAACCGCCTTTTTGGTATCTTCGGGAGTAAAGTTGTCAAACATAATCCGATCCACTCCTTCGGCCAATCCTTGTTGCAACTCATCAAAGTTGCGGACTTCCAGTTCAATTTTCAGATTCTTTCCCTTTGCCTTGCAATATTCCTTGGCACGAGTAACGGCATTGTGAATACCACCGGAGAAATCCACGTGATTGTCTTTCAACAGAATCATATCAAACAAACCGATGCGGTGATTTTCACCTCCACCAATCTTTACGGCCATCTTTTCAAGGATACGCATGCCTGGAGTAGTCTTGCGGGTATCGAGCACACGGGTCTTGGTACCTTCCAATTTCTTCACATAACGGCTGGTCATGGTAGCAATACCACTCATGCGTTGCATGATATTCAGCATCAAACGCTCAGTCTGAAGCAAAGACTGAATCTTTCCTTCCACCACCATGGCTACATCACCCGGTTTGACGGGAGTACCATCTTCAATGAAAACTTCAACCTTCATCGTGGGGTCGAAACGATGGAACACCATCTTGGCTATTTCGATACCGGCCAATATTCCTTCTTCCTTAATGAGAAGTTTGGACTTGCCCATGGCATCGGCTGGAATACTCGACAATGTGGTATGGTCACCATCCCCTATATCTTCTGCGAATGACAGGTCAATCAATCTGTCAATCAAATCTTTTACAATCTTTTCATCCATTCTCTGATAATTTTAATGATTCAATAGGCAAAGGTAGTTTTTTTCCGTATTTTTGCCAAAGAAATCAAACAGAAGCTTATGAAATTTACTTTATTGGTGGTAGGACGTACGGTAGAAAAACATTACATTACCGCCATCGACGATTACGTAGCACGTACCAAGCACTTCCTGTCGTTTGACATGGAGGTCATCCCAGAACTGAAAAACACCAAGAGTCTGAGTATGGATCAGCAGAAAGAGAAAGAAGGGGAATTGATTCTGAAAGCCCTCCAACCGGGAGATGTAGTGGTACTGCTTGACGAACATGGGAAGGAATTCCGTTCCATCGAATTCGCCGAATGGATAGAACGGAAGATGCACACAGTAAACAAGCGGTTGGTTTTCATCATCGGAGGTCCTTACGGATTTGCTCCCAAAGTATACGAAGCTGCACAAGAAAAGATTTCTTTATCCAAGATGACTTTCTCCCATCAAATGATCCGACTAATCTTCGTCGAACAGCTGTATAGGGCGATGACTATATTAAACAACAACCCTTATCATCACGAATAAGGGCTATTGTCCTATATCTAGATCCACACAGACCGGCAAATGGTCGCTATACCCTCCGTGATACCTTGCACCGATATAGGTACGCGAGGGAATATCGCCTCCGTACTTATCGTCTTCCTCCAAAAGGAAAGGATGCCGTACTATCTGGGCCTGTTCCGGAGTGGTACGGATGGTACTGGACGGGTCCAACATGGATCCGGATACGATAATCTGGTCGAGTATCCCCCACTCTCCCCGATAACGGTTAGTACCTCCTTTTTTACCATACATCAAATTGTAAAGCGCTCTCGATTCCGTTTTCTTCTTGGGTTTGGAAGCACCCAAGTAGCGTGTAAGCGACTGGTTGTGCGGGTAATCATTGAAATCTCCCATAATCAGCACATGGGGATTCATTCGAGCAGACATCACCACATTGACGGCCGCTTTCAGCACCATACAGGTAGCCATCCGATAAGGTTCGCTCTTCGCTTCCCCGCCAGCACGCGAAGGCATGTGACAGACAAACACATCGAGTGTATCTCCCGAAAGGACTTGTCCCGATACGTATAGGATATTACGGGTGGGCGAACGTCCTAACTTCTCATGAGGAATGCTAATCTCTTCTTTGTTCAAGAGTTTGAAAGTACCTCTTTGATACAACAAGGCAACATCGATTCCACGTTGGTCAGGTGAATCTGTCATCACATATCGATATCCCGCTTCCCGTAAAGGGGAATATTTCACCAAATCCCTCATGCAAGTATCATTTTCCACTTCGGACAATCCGACCAAGTCGGGTACATGTAGATCACCTGAAGCAATGATGACCTTTGCTATCCTGTTCAGTTTCTCCTTATAGCGATGATAAGTCCACTTTTTCGGAGCATCAGGCAGAAACTCCTCATCGTTTTTCAACGAATCATCCTTCGTGTCAAACAGATTCTCGACATTGTAGAACATAACACGAAAAGGCTCTTGTGCCGAAAGGTTACAAGCCATACAGCACAAGAGTCCTATTACATACAAAATCCTCATAGCAATCACTTCATCGGAACGTGTACCAATACATCCAGCAAATGTTTCCAAAACTTATCCACGGTAGGAATCAGCATCCGTTCATCGGGCGAATGGACGCCTCTCAATGTTGGACCGGTAGAGAACATATCCAAATGCGGATACTTTTCCAAGAACAAGCCACATTCCAAACCTGCGTGAATGGCTTTCACCTTCGGTTCCACACCAAACAGACGCTGGTAGCTTTCTACAGCCACTTTCAATATCGGCGAAGATGGATTGGGTTTCCATCCCGGATAGCCGTCACCTGTTGTACAGACAGCACCTCCCAATTCAAAAGCCGAACGGATCATTTCTGACATATCCTTGCGGGACGACAAGATGGAACTACGTTGACTGGTTACAATCTTGATCTTATCATCCACCATCTTAATGGAAGCCAAATTAGAAGAAGTTTCCACCAATCCTTCCATATCCTGACTCCATGCATACACTCCATTATGAACGGCATAGACCGATTTCAAGAGATTCTTCACCGTAGCCCGGTCGATAGCCTTTTCGCGCACATCATCCGAAAACAGTTCTGTACGCAGATTCGGTTCGGTCACACTGAATTCGTTTTCAATCTCAGCCGTAAACACATTCATGTCAATCCGCACATTTTCCTTGTCCTTCATTGGAACGGCACAGATGGCACGAGCTTCACGAGGGATGGCATTGTGTAAATTACCGCCATCAATCTGGCACAGATAGAAATCATACTTATCCTGCAACAAGGTCAGGAAACGGTTGAGCAACTTATTGGCATTGGCACGGTTCTTGTTGATGTCATCACCCGAATGTCCACCGGTCAGTCCCTTGATGGTCACACTGAAGTAGAAATAGTTCTGAGGAGCATCCACCCATTCATACGCAAACTCGGCAGTGGTATTGGCGCCACCGGCACAACCGATAAACAGTTCCCCTTCGTCTTCCGAATCGAGATTGATCAGGATATCACCATCCATAAATCCTTCTTTCAAGGCAAAGGCACCGGTCAAACCGGTTTCTTCATCCACCGTAAAAAGACATTCCAACGGACCGTGTTGCAAGTCATCGGCTGCCAAGACCGCCAATTGGGTAGCTATACCAATTCCGTTATCGGCACCCAAAGTCGTTCCCTTTGCCTTCATCCATTCCCCATCGATATAAGTTTCAATCGGGTCGTTCAAGAAATCGTGCTCCACATCACCGTTCTTTTCGCATACCATATCAATATGCGACTGAAGGATGACTGTCTTCAAATTTTCCATACCTGGAGTAGCAGGTTTCTTGATCAGTACATTGCCCGCCTCATCGGTTTTCACTTCCAACCGATGTTCCTTGGCAAAATCCAACAGGTAAGCCCGTATCTTTTCTTCCTTCTTCGAAGGACGGGGCACTTTACACACTTCTGCAAAATAATGAAATACCGATGCCGGCTTCAAATCCATGTTTTCCATAACTTTATGTTCTTTTTTTTATTTTACTTGCTTTATTATTCAAAAAAACTCTATATTTGCACCACAAATTTAAAAAGAATGCTTGAAACTATCTACTTAACAGCGTTAATTGTTGCAATTTGTATGATTTTATTGTGTATCGGCATCCTTTTCAAGAGGAAATTCCCGAATTCACACGTAAGCGGCAACAAGGAAATGCAAAAACGAGGCATCGGTTGTGTACAGTCACAAGACCGGGAAGCACGTAAGGATAATCCGCATCGGATTGCAGAGAGAGTCAAGCAAGAAGCTTGTGATAATAATTAATAAAAGTAATAACATAAAAATCATGAAAAGAACTAACTTTGTCCTCAATGGACTTTTGGCACTGGTAGTGGCTTTGACATTCACTCAATGTGCAAACAACAATGCCCAACAACCGGCTGCTGCTGCAAATGATGCAAACAGTACTTCAGGCATGAAAATTGCTTATGTTGAAATCGATTCTTTGTTGACCAAGTACAATTTCTGGAACGACCTCAGCGAACAAATGATAAAGAAGGAAGAAAACATCCGCACTACTTTGAACGAAAAGGGACGTAAATTGGAAAAGGAAGCACAAGAATTCCAACGTAAAATTGAAAACAATGGTTTCACCAGCCGCGAACGTGCCGAACAAGAACAAGCCCGTTTGATGAAGCAACAACAAGACTTGCAGGAACTTCAACAGAAGTTGTCTGAAGAATTAGCTGCTGAAAACCAGAAGAACAGCCTTCAGCTGCGCGACTCCATCAACTCTTTCTTGAAGGTATACAATCAGGACAAGGGTTACGATTTGATTATCAGCAACGCAGGTTTCGACAATTTGTTATATGCTAACCCTGCATACAACATCACCAACGAAATCGTAGAAGGTTTGAACGCTCGTTACACTCCATCCGCAAGCAAATAATCATTCATAAGATTTACGCATAAAAAAAGTGGAAGACCGAATAAGTCTTCCACTTTTTTTATCTAAAGGAATGAATTATTTCTTGAAATAACGGTTGTACAAACCTTCGAATCCCTTACCGTGACGAGCTTCGTCCTTAGCCATTTCGTGAACAGTATCGTGGATAGCATCCAGATTCAGTTGCTTGGCACGAGTAGCGATACGCTTCTTATCTTCGCAAGCACCACATTCAGCATTCATACGCTTTTCAACATTGGTCTTGGTATCCCATACCACATCACCCAACAATTCAGCGAACTTGGCAGCATGTTCTGCTTCTTCCCATGCATAACGTTTGAAAGCTTCAGCAATTTCAGGATAGCCTTCACGATCAGCCTGACGGCTCATAGCCAAATACATACCTACTTCGGTACATTCACCCATGAAGTGATTGTTCAAGTCCTTGATCATTTCATCATCGCAACCTTTAGCTACACCAATTACATGTTCATCAGCAAACTGCAAACCACCTTCTGTTTCTTCCATTTCCTTAAACTTACTTGCTGGAACCTTACACAACGGACATTTTTCAGGAGCAGCATCACCTTCGTGAATATAACCACATACAGTACAAATAAATTTCTTAGCCATAATCTTAATCTTTTAAATAGTTATTAATTAATTTCAAATCAGTCCTCAAAGATAAAGAGTTTTTGCAAAACTCCGCCGATTTAAACGTTTTTTTTCCTCAATAATTCATCAAAATGGAAGGATTGATTATTTTTGCAACGTATAATTTATCTATATGGATGAACGTATGAAATATGGTTTTGTTAAAGTAGCGGCTTCCATCCCTCAGGTGAAGGTGGCCGATTGTAAATTCAACGCCCAACAAATTGAAGCCCAAATAGCTATAGCCGATGGGAAAGGAGTACAAATCATTGTTTTTCCCGAATTGTGTATCACCGGTTATTCGTGTGCCGATCTGTTCGGTCAGACCCTTTTGTTGGAAGAAGCGGAAATGGCTTTGATGCAAATCATGAACAACACCCGACAAATGAACATCATCTCCATTGTCGGTATGCCTGTTGCATCCCATTCGTCAAGGATGAATGCAGCAGTCGTCATTCAAAAAGGAAAAATCTGGGGAGTAGTACCCAAGTCGTATTTGCCCGACCATAAGGAAAGCAACGAACAACGTTGGTTTGTTTCAGGCAAAGACACCTTGGCATCTACCATCCGCCTATGCGGACAGAACGTTCCTTTTGGTACCAACCTACTGTTTGATACACCCGAAACATGCTTCGGCATCGAAATAGCGGAAGATGCATGGGCTCCAATTCCACCCAGTTCCCATCAGGCTTTGGGTGGAGCGGAAATCATCTTCAACCTTTCTGCACATGTGGAAAGCATCGGCAAGCATACATACCTCCATTCGTTAATCAAACAGCAATCTGCCCGTTGTTTGGCCGGATATGTTTTGAGTTCCTGCGGATTCGGCGAATCCACCACCGATGTCGTATTTGGAGGCAACGGCCTGATTTACGAAAACGGAGACTTGTTGGCCGAATCGGAACGTTTCTCCTTCAAAGAACAAATGGTGATAAGCGAAATAGATGTGGAACGTATCCGCAACGAAAGAATGGTAAACACCACCTATTCTGATAATAAAGGTACGTGCAAAGACAACATCTTTACCCACATTACCACAGAACAGGTATCGGCACGCGAGCTGACCTTGACGCGAAACGTAGAGGCGCACCCGTTTGTACCTCAAGGAAAGGAATTGGACAAACGTTGTGAAGAAATCTTCGCTATCCAAGTCGCGGGACTGGCCCAAAGACTGATACACATACATTGCAAGACAGTTGTAATCGGCATATCGGGAGGATTGGATTCCACATTGGCCTTGCTAGTCTGTGCCAAGACATTCGATAAGCTGGGCATGCCACGCAAGGATATCATTGGTATCACCATGCCGGGATTCGGAACGACCGACCGTACATACAACAATGCCTTGCACCTGATGTCCTCCTTGGGAATCACCCAATTGGAAATCAGTATCAAGGATGCGTGCATCCAACACTTCAAGGATATTGACCACGATATGACCGTACACGATGTGACTTATGAAAACAGTCAGGCACGCGAACGGACACAAATCCTGATGGACTATGCCAACAAAGTGAACGGACTGGTTATCGGTACAGGCGATCTGTCGGAACTTGCTTTGGGATGGGCCACCTACAACGGCGACCACATGTCCATGTATGGGGTCAATGCAAGCATACCCAAGACCTTAGTCAAATACTTAGTCAGCTGGGTAGCCATGAATGGAGTGGATTACGAATCACGTAATACCTTGCTCGACATTGTAGATACCCCCATCAGTCCCGAATTGATTCCGGCCGACGAACAAGGCAATATCAAGCAGAAGACAGAAGATTTGGTAGGCCCCTACGAACTGCATGATTTCTTCATCTACTACTTCCTCCGCTTCGGATATCGCCCAAGCAAGATATTCCATCTGGCCAACATCGCATTCCGTGGGACATACAACGAAACAGTTATCAAGAAATGGCTGACCACCTTCTTCCGCCGTTTCTTCCAGCAACAATTCAAACGTTCCTGCCTACCCGATGGTCCGAAAGTAGGTTCCGTAGGATTGAGTCCCCGTGGCGACTGGAAAATGCCAAGCGATGCCCATGCCACCCTTTGGCTGAAAGAATGTGAAGAGTTATAATAAACGAAGGGCGTACCGTTCGGTACGCCCTTCATTTTTGTTCCCATGGATTAATAACCTGGATTCTGTTCAATTTCTGCCTTATTCAAGTCGATGGCAGATTGAGGAATCGGACGAAGAATCTTGTACTTACCGTCGGTACCTTTCAAATTGGCTGCAGGCACATTATCTTCATTATGTTCTGTGAAATATTCAATCAACTTATGAGTACGCTTCAAGTCAGTCCAACGAACGTATTCACCTGCCATTTCACAAGCACGTTCCTTCAAGATGAAATCAATGTTCATATCACTGGCATTGACAGTCATTTCGGCTTCAAATCCTGGTTTGATGGTTCCCGGACGATTACGCAACGTATTGATCATTTCTGCTGCCTTTGCTGCATTGTTTGTTTTGATATAGGCTTCGGCAGCAATCAAATAAGCTTCACCCAAACGAGCCAATGACACATCGTGCATACTACATGTACTGCTACGATTGGCTTTGGAAGCTTCGGTATAATCATCGAACTTACGAATACAAGGAACACCAAAGTCCATGTGACGACGGTTCTTGAATGTTTCTGGAGCCGAACTCAACGGATATTCTGTAGCTTCAGCAATGGTCTTTCCTACATATTGCAAATCTTTCTTCAAGCCATTAGGATCGTCGGCCTTCCATGCTTCGATATCGGCATCGGTAGCCCACCAAGGTGCATAATAGAACTTAATGGTACTCTTCTTTCCATAAAAATCGAAATAATTCTGATGGAATTCGAACATGAATGTCTGTTCGTAACGGCCGTCACCCTTGTCAAACTGATGGTGGAACCACAATGTCGGTGAATAGTTACCGTCCATTGACTTGTTATACTGCCATTCGGAACCTCCTAAATAAGCACCAAACTGACACATCTGACGAGAGCCGTCTCCACTCGGATTCTCTACTGATTCAGAGCTGTATTGTACACTCCAGAAAAATTCATCATTCGCTTCATTGGCAATGTCAAACACGGTTTCGATGGATTCATCCGGTTTTTCGTTATTGATGGCCAACAAAGCATATTTAGCCGCATTTTCAAAGTCCTTACCATCGGCAATGTTTTCTTCCTGTGCTTCATAATCCTGACCGTTCAACCAACCGCGAGTCAGATAAGCCTTGGCCAAGAAGAAATTGGCAGCACGTTTATTGGCACGTCCAACACCGGAACTACTACGATCCAATAATTTGGATGATGTAGCCAGGTATTCAAATTCGGAGATGATGAAGTCGTATACCTCTTTCAAAGTGTTGCGCGGATGGCTCATTACAGCCGAAGTATACATGTCGTTGCTCAAAGGCACACCGCCAAATTGCTGTACCAATTGGAAATAGAACCAGGCACGAATGAAGCGGGCTTCATCGATATATTGCTCACGTACTTTGCTTGCAGCAGTTGTTTCACCATAAGCGATGACACTGTTTGCCAACTGAATACCTTTATAACATCTTTGATAGAAATTCTTCAAATGACCTTCGGAAGTAGTAAATGTATAATAAGTCCATACCACACTTTCCGACTTACCGTCACCATAGAGATCGGTACCACCAACAAACAAGTTGGGTTGGTCTGTAAAAATGGGTCTCAAGGAAGAGTACATGGCATTTGTAAGACTCTCATACCCTTCGGCCGTATTGTAAAAGCCGTCGGTAGGCACATCGGAACGGTTATCTTGTTCCAAGAAATCAGAGCAACCGGTAAACAGCACCATCGCTCCAGCAACCAAACTATATAGTATCTTTTTCATATAATTCTTTATTTAGGATGGATTAAAACTTCAAATTAACACCAATCTGATAAGTTCTTGAACTTGGGCCACCGGCACCACCGCTGATTTGTGCATCTGCCCATTCCGGATCGAAGCCCTTGTAATCTGTAAATGTAAACGGATTCATCACATTCACATACAGACGCAAGCTGGAAACATGCACCTTCTTCAACCAGTTCTGTGGGAATGTATATCCCAAGGTAATATTCTTGACCTTTACATAAGAATTGTCTACAAAGAAATGTGAAGCATCTTCACCGCTGGTATTGAACAAGGCACCACCACCATTACCATTGGTACTGGTTGGATAAGGCCAACTACCATAGTGAGTACCTTGCTGATAAGCAACGGCACTGCTGTTATTCATTACATTCGAAGGAGTTCCGTCAATCACTTGGAAGTCTTCCGGATCGGCAAGAATAGGAGCACCATCAGGAATATAGAAATCCATCTTGATATGCTGGGTACCGCGTGAGCCGTATCCACAATAAGAACTCATGAACGGAGAATACACTGTACCTCCCTGGCTGGTATATACATTCACTGAGAAATCCCAGTTCTTGTAAGTCAGATTGGAAGTGAAGCTACCTGTCCAGGTCGGTGCGTTGTGACCCAAGATACATCTGTCGGAAGCATCTACTTTACCGTCACCTGTCTTATCCCAATAAACCATTTCACCTTCATAGAATTTGGTCTTCTGATTAGGATCAGCAGCAAAAGCCTTGGCTTGTTCTGCCGTACAGATACCCATCATCTTGTAACCGTAAACTACATCAATCGGCTGACCGATGAACCACTTATTACCTACCAAGTCGTTCTTTTCGCCGTTCAATTCCTTAATTTCATTGATGTTGCGTGCGAAAGAGAAAGAAGTGGTCCAATTCCAGTCCTTGTTGCGGATATTGGTTGTATTCAACTGAATTTCGATACCCTTGTTGTTTACTTTACCTACATTACTTACAATTGCACCTGTTGCGGAACCCATTTCGTACGGAGTCTGCATTTCCATCAACAAGTCCTTGGAATCCTTGTTATACAAGTCTATGCTACCGGTAATGCGATTCTGTAAGAATCCGAAATCAATACCAAAGTTGAATTCGGTAGTCTTTTCCCAAGTAAGTGCAGCATTACTCATGGCATAACCAAAACCGTTTGCTACGGTACCACCGAAGTTATAGTAATACTTCTGGTCGGCCAACGACTGAGTATCATAAGGACCTACTCCCGCATTGTTACCGGTAATACCGAAACTCAAACGAAGTTTCAAGTTGCTCAACCAGTCACTGGTACCCTTCATCCAATCTTCTTGATTAACGCGCCATGCTACAGCAGCAGAAGGGAACATACCCCAACGATTGTCCTTGGCAAACTTGGACGAACCATCCCAACGAGATGACAAAGTCACCAAGTATTTATCTTTATAGCTATAGTTGATACGAGCTACATACGAAAGCATGGAAATCTTCTGATAATAGCTGGACTGGCTTTCAACTGTACCGGCTCCCCAGTTATGCCATGCCACATCAAACGGCATATTGGTAATCTTGATATAATTACCTTCTTCCTTTTGTTGATATACAGAGAACAACGCCAAGACATTCAAATTGTGGTCACCAAAATTCTTGATAAAATTGGCTTGAGTATCCCAAGTATAAGAGAATGCCTCGTCCATTGTATCTTCAGCCATATTGGTACCTTGGTTTCTACGAGCTTCCGTTTCGCCGGTATAGAACTGACCTCTACGTACCTTTTGATACATTGGAGAGAAAGTAGTCTTCAAGATAACTTCCTTGATCGGGCTGTATTGCAAGTATACATTGGCCATTGCATTATAAGAGCGAGTGTCGTCGGTTGAGTTTTCACGGTCAACGATAGGACTGTAAGTGGAAGTTGGCCCACCGCCATAAGGATAAAGTACGGCATCTTTACCCGGTTGAAGAATAGGTTGTCCGGCCTTATCACCTTCCCAATAATAAGCACCCATCAACGGGGTCATGGCAAAACCGTTGTTTACCGAGTTCTTACTACCGAATTCTTTGTTTGAAGTAGCTAAGTTGGTCGAGAAACCAACGCTCAACTGATCATTGATCTTATGGTCTACAGCACCTTTCAGGTTCCAACGTTCGTATTCATCATACAGGATACCTTCTTCATTCTGGTAACCAACACCTACACGATAAGTGATATTCTTACCGGCACCACTGATATTGATGAAATGGTTCTGTTGGGAACCGTCGCGGGTAATGAGATCGGCCCAATCGGTATAGTTGCCATCCTTATACATTTGCTGTACCACCGGGCTACCGTTACACCAAGCCTTGTAGTAGTTGGAGTCGGACATGTTCCAAGTAGTTGTACCTGTTGCTGCATCTTGAGATGAAGTCAGATAACGGCCGAAACGGAACTTCATGAATTCTTCTCCCGTCATGAAATCCGGCATATTGGCAACACTTCTGAAACCATAGTATCCATCATAGCTTACGGTAGCTTTGGAAGCATTGGAATCACCCTTCTTGGTTGTAATCATTACCACACCGTTAGTCGCACGAGAACCGTAAATAGCTGTAGAAGAAGCATCCTTCAAGATGTCCACCTTCTCGATATCCATCGGATTCAAGAAATCCATGTTGTCACAAACCACACCATCGATGACATACAATGGAGAAGTTGCATCACCCATGGAGCTCTTACCACGAATCTGGATGCTGAAGCCATCGCCTGCACGACTGGATGACTGAGAAATGTTCACACCGGCCACTTGTCCCTGCAAACTTTCCATCAAGGACGTAGAACCTTTGGCTGCAATGGTTTCCGATTTGACACTTCCTACCGAACCGGTCAAATCCGATTTCTTGACAACACCATAGCCCACTACCACGACTTCATCCAATGTTTCAGTATCTTCCTTCAATACAACATTGAAATTAGTCTGGTCACCTACAGGTATTTCCTGAGATACATATCCAATGTATGTGATGACCAACACATCGGAACTCTTCACACCGGTAAGAGCGAACTTACCGTCAAAATCTGTAATGGACCCGTTGGTCGTACCCTTAACAAGCACGTTTACACCAATCATCGGTTCACCCAAGGCATCTTTCACCGTGCCTTGAATTGGTTTGCCCTGTGCAGCGGCAAACAAACAGACTACACTTAGCGTCATGACAAGGCATAGTCTTTTGAATAAAAATTCAAGATTCATAAAGTGTTTTTGTTTAAAATTTAGTAATAGATTTAGTTATTTTGTCTACAAATATATCGAAATCAAGCCATTCAGACCAAACATTTCTTTAACATTTTTTATGGTATATTTTACACTTGTAAAAATACAATAACACCCTTTGCATTCTTTCATTTTTACACCTATAGACATAAATAAATTGAGCCCCAACCGATTAATTCAAGTTGGGGCTCAACACTATTTTTACACCATGTAATTATAAACTTCCTTTGCTCGAAGGGACTTCAAAATGGTAGATATCCCGACGAACTGCCATTTTGATGGCCCTTGCCAAGGCTTTGAAGATACCTTCAATCTTATGATGTTCGTTCTGTCCCTCTGCCTTGATATTCAAATTCATCCGGGCGGCATCACTGAGCGACTTGAAGAAATGGAGGAACATTTCAGTAGGCATCTCTCCTATCTTCTCCCGATTGAATGTCGCATCCCATACCAACCAGGCGCGTCCTCCAAAATCCAGGGCCACCTGACACAGACAGTCATCCATCGGCAGACAATAGCCGTAACGCTCAATGCCTCGTTTATCACCCAATGCCTTGGCTATACATTCACCCAATGCAATGGCCGTATCTTCTATCGTATGATGTTCGTCCACTTCCAGATCGCCCTTCACTTGAATGGTCAGGTCTATTCCTCCATGCTTGCCTATCTGCTCCAGCATGTGGTCGAAGAATCCCAATCCGGTAGCTATCTCGCACTTCCCGTTACCATCCAAATCTACCTTTATATATATATCCGTTTCTTTGGTTGTACGGCGGACTTCGGCTACCCGTTCTCCTGCAAACAGGAATTCCGCTATCCGGTCCCAATCCTTTGTTGCCAAAGTACAATAAGCCTCCAAGCCATACTCTACCAACGACGACTTGTCGTCCTGCAACAAGATAGCCTTGCATCCCAAATTCTTGGCAAGTTCCACATCGGTATAGCGGTCGCCTATCACATAACTGCCTGCCAGGTCGTATTCGGGATTATCCAGATACTTGCCCAACATACCGGTGCGCGGCTTACGGGTAGGTGCCAAGTCTTCCGGAAAACTACGATCGATGAACACTTCGTCAAAAGTGATGCCCTCGTTTTCCAGCGTCTTCATCACCAAATGGTGTACCGGCCAGAATGTCTCTTCCGGGAACGACGAGGTACCCAAACCATCCTGATTGGTCACCATAGCAAATTCATAGTCAAGTTTGCTGCGTATAAAGCCTAGGTTACGGAAAACCTTCGGGACAAATTCCAGTTTCTCGAATGCATCGAGCTGGTAATCTACGGGCGGTTCTACCACCAATGTCCCGTCTCTATCGATAAACAGTACCTTTTTCATTTCATTTCCTTTAAAGCATCCAACAAAGCATCATTTTCTTCAGGAGTACCGATGGTGACACGCAGACAGTTACCACACAGAGTGACATTGGTACGATTGCGCACAATGATTCCCTTTCCTACCAGATACGCATAAATGGAAGATGCGTCGGTCACTTTGGCCAGGAAAAAATTGGCATCAGTCGGGTAAATATGCAAGCAGCAGTTCAGGGCAGCAAACGAATCGGCCAATCGGGTCCGTTCCTTCAACAAAATCTCTACCCATTCCTGTACCTTTTGGGAATCCTTCAACAAAGCAATCGCTTCCTGTTGGGTCAATTGGTTCACATTATACGGATACTTCACCTTATTGAACAAGCCAATGATTTCCTCGGATGCAAATGCCATGCCCAAACGGATAGCCGCACATCCCCATGCTTTGGAGAATGTCTGGAGCACCACCAGATTGGGAAACTTGTCCAAATCGAGCAGGAACGAACGGGCATTGGAGAAATCCGCATACGCTTCATCCACGATGACCAGTCCGTCAAACCCTTCCAACAACTTCTCTATCTCCTTACGACAAAGGTTGTTGCCGGTCGGATTATTAGGTGAGCATAGGAATATGGCTTTCGTTTTTTCGTCCGAAGCTGCCAATAACTTCTCTGCAGAGAACTGGAAATTCTCATCCAGCAACACCTTGCGGTATTCCACATCGTTCACATCAGCACATACTTGGTACATTCCGTAAGTGGGATCGATTGCCACCACATTGTCCACTGCCGGACGACAGAACACACGGAATATCAAATCGATGGCCTCATCACTTCCATTACCTAAAAAGATCTGTCCTTCACGTACATGTTTAATAGGAGCAATCAAGGCCTTCAGTTCCTTTTGTAATGGATCGGGATAACGGTTGTACGGAGCGTGATATGGATTTTCATTGGCATCCAGAAATACCGAAGCCTCCACTCCGCTATATTCATCACGTGCCGACGAATAGGGTTTCAAGGCCCAAACATTGGGACGTGTCAGTTCTTTCAAATTTCTCATAACTTACTTGACAGTATTTAATCTTACAGTTACTGCATTCTTGTGTGCATCCAGTTGTTCGTTGGCCGCCATCACCTCTATGGCCGGACCGATATTCAAGATTCCCTCCCGTGTAATTTCCTGGAAGGTAATCTTACGGATGAAGCTATCCAGACTCACACCGCTATATGCTTGTGCATAGCCATTGGTCGGCAAGGTATGATTGGTACCCGACGCATAGTCGCCCGCGCTCTCCGGTGTCAACGGTCCCAAGAATACCGAACCCGCGTTGACCACTTTTTCCGCCAGTTCCATATAATCTCGAGTCTCGATAATCAGATGCTCGGGTGCATATTCGTTGGTCATGGCTATGGCTTCCTCCATGTCGTTCACCAAAATCAGTTTGCTATTGCTGAGCGCCTTGTCTGCAATCTCCCATCGGGGCAAGCGCGACAACTGATGCTGCACTTCATATTCCACTTCCTTCATCAGTTTTTCGGAAGTCGTGATCAGCACCACCTGACTGTCCACCCCATGTTCGGCCTGAGAAAGCAAATCGGCAGCTACGAAAGCCGGATTAGCCGTCTCGTCCGCCAGCACTTCCACTTCCGACGGGCCCGCCGGCATATCGATTGCCACATCATGCAACGACACTTGTTGCTTGGCCGCCATAACATACTGGTTTCCCGGCCCGAATATCTTGTACACCTTGGGTACACTTTCCGTTCCGTATGCCATGGCACCGATAGCCTGTACTCCACCGGCTTTAAATATCTTGCTTACACCCGCCACTTGAGCAGCATACAGAATGGCAGGATTCACCTTCCCTTCCTTGTTGGGAGGAGTACAAAGTACAATTTCCTTGCATCCGGCTATCTTGGCAGGAGTAGCCAACATCAGCACGGTAGAGAACAAAGGAGCCGTACCCCCCGGTATATACAACCCTACCTTTTCTATAGCCACCGCCTTCTGCCAGCAAGTGACACCCGGTACTGTTTCCACCTTCTTCCCTTCAAATTTCTGGGCCGCATGAAACGTATGGATATTCTTTTGCGCCATCAGAATAGCCGCTTTCAGTTCGATAGGCACCAACGCTTCCGCTTCCATCATTTCCGCTTCGGAAACGGCAAGCGATTCCAGTTTCACTTTGTCAAAGCGTTCCTCATAGTCCAGTACCGCCTTATCACCTTCCGCCTTGATACGGTCGAGCACCTCGTTTACCGTACCGCGCAAGGTCTCCATATTCATGACCGGGCGTTTCAACAGTTCCGCCCATTCATTGGGTTGGGGATATAGTATCTTTTTCATGACGTTATCTTACAAGATCATTTTTTCAATCGGGAGCACCAATATGCCTTCTGCACCCAAAGCCTTCAGTTTGCCGATGATTTCCCAGAAACATTTCTGGTCGAGTACGGTATGCACCGAACTCCATCCTTCCTGAGCCAAAGGCATCACCGTGGGACTCTTCATACCCGGCAATACATCAATGATATCCTTCAGTCGGGCAGTCGGTGCATTCATCAGCACATATTTCTTATCTTCCGCAGCCTTGACCGCTTCGATACGGAACAAAAGTTCATTCAATATTTCCTTCTTTTCTTCCGACATATTTTTGTTGCCTATCAGGAGCGCCTCGCTCTTCATCACCACTTCCACTTCCTTCAGGCTGTTGCTTACCAAAGTAGAACCGGAACTTACAATATCAAAGATGGCATCGGCCAGACTGATACCCGGAGCGATTTCCACCGAACCGGTAATGACATGAATATCTGTCTTGATACCATTCTTGTCCATAAAATCCTTCAGGATACCCGGATAAGAAGTTGCAATCTTCCGTCCTTCAAACCACGACAATCCCGGATAATCCACATCCTTCGGAATGGCCAAAGACAAACGGCACTTGCTGAATCCCAACCGACGGACAATCTCTGCATCTTCTTTCCGTTCCACGAACTCATTTTCGCCAACGATACCCAAGTCGGCAATTCCCGAAGCGACCGATTGAGGAATATCATCATCGCGAAGAAACAACACTTCAATGGGGAAATTGGACGATTGGACCAACAATATTCTCTTTGAAGACGAAATCTTGATATCGGCTTCCTGTAACAACGCCATTGTTTCTTCGAACAAACGGCCTTTGGACTGTACTGCAATTCTAAGCATACTCTATATTTTTTATATTCTTATTTCCGTTTTAATAAAAAAGGCCCACCTTATCGGCAAGCCTTTCAAGTATCATTGACTACAACAACATCAGCCCACCGAATCAATCGTTAGGACAATGATGATGATATGTAGTTGTTCTTTGCATAACTTTTCGTTCTAATTTTCGACAAATGTAAAGCGATATTTCGAGATATACAAATATTTATCAGAAAATCTTTATTTTTTCTTTCAAATTAACGGAATCATCTCTTCCGGTTCCACTTCGCAGCCCATAAACTTCATTTCCTCCTTCACTTTTTCTTTGGAAAACGTGAAATACGTGCACATGGCTTGCGTACAAAGTTCGTTGTCCTTATTATAGATAGCCGCATCCACCAGCACAATGTTCCGGCGAATTTCCTTGATGGAAGCCCGCAGCACCACATGCGAATCGGTGGTACGGATGGATTTCAGGTAACGGGTCTCCATTTTCGACGTTACTCCGGTAGTCTGAAGTTTCCGCAAGATGACCCATGCACAAATCTCATCCAGCAGTACTGCCTGTATTCCTCCATGCAACGTGTCAATCCAGCCTTGATATTCCGGTTTCGGTTTCCAGATGCTGATAATCTCTTCACCGTCCTCATAAAATTCCATCTTCACCCCTGCCTCGTTGTGCGGTGCACACCCGAAACAGTTGTAACCTTCCACTCCTTTCCAGGGATTGATAATCTTCTTCATACCTTCAGTTTAATATTCATAATCCACACAAGCACGGTCACCCTTAGCCTCTTTCAAGATACCGGCAGCCGCCACATGGTCGGGATGTGCCGCATACAACTTCACATCATCCAACGTATCGAATTCACTTTCCAGACAGATGTCCCATGTTTCCGCTTCGTTCATGTTCAGTCCCACAAACACCTTGCGTATAACCGATATTTTCTCCGGCAAAGCCTCGATAGCCACCTTGAATCGGTTCATTACGTCACACTTTTCTTCCTTCGAAAGAGAATCTTTCAACTTAAACAACACAATATGCTTAACCATAAATTTGATATTTGATTTATTTATCCTATTTTTGCCTGATGCATGCGGATAAGCCGAATGCCCACGCAAATTTAATGGTTTTTGTTTTAAAGCTCATCATTTCTATGATAATAATTGGTATAGCAGGTGGAACCGGATCCGGAAAGACCACCGTAGTGAAGAAGATAGTAGAAAGCCTGCCCGAGAATTCGGTAGCGGTCATTCCTCAGGATTCGTACTACAACGACCAGTCGGACATGCCGCTCGAAGAACGCAAGAAGACCAACTTCGACCATCCCGATGCCTTCGAGTGGACATTGCTTGCCAGTCAGATCAACGACTTGCGTGAAGGGCGTTCCATCGAACAGCCCACCTATTCCTACCTGACATGCACCCGTCTGCCGGAGACCATCCATGTAGAGCCCAAGGAAGTGATTATCGTCGAAGGCATCATGGCTTTGTACGACAAGCATTTGCGCGACCTGATGGACATCAAGATATTTGTCGATGCCGAACCCGACGAACGTCTGCTTCGCGTCATTACCCGCGACATAGCCGAACGCGGTCATCCGTTGGAAATGCTCATAGGCAAATACCGTGATGTACTCAAGCCCATGCACGAAGAATTTATCGAGCCTTGCAAGCGCTATGCCGACCTCATTATCCCACAAGGCGGGCACAACACCAAGGCCATCGAAATATTGAAACGATACATCGAAAGGATGGTAGGGAAATGAGAAGAATCTGGCTACTGATATTCATAGGTTCCTGCATAGCCATGTTGTCCTGCCGCCGGCAACCCCATGCACAGGAAATCCACCACGACCTTCCACAGATGAAGGACAGCGGGGTATTGGTAGCCTTGACCCTGAACAGTTCCATCTCCTACTTCGACTATCGGGGAGAACCCATGGGATTCCAGTACGAACTGGCCAAGCAATTTGCCGAATCCTTGGGCTTGAAACTGGAAATCAAAGTCGGTAGAAGTCTGTTGGAACTGGTCCGCATGCTACAGAACGGTGAAGGCGACCTGATAGCCTATCCCCTGCCCGTATCCAAATTAATGAAAGACAGCGTCCTGTTCTGTGGAGAAGACATCATTACTCACCAGGTACTGGTCCAGCGGAACGGAAAGAACCCCAAGCCGCTGACCAACGTCACCGAACTCATTGGAAAGCATGTCTACGCCAAACCAGGCAAACACCTGCGGCGATTGCACAACCTCAACAACGAGTTAGGGGGCGGTATCCTCATTCATCCGGTCTACAACGACAGCGTCAGCACCGAAGACCTGATTATGAAAGTAGCCCAAGGCGATATCGACTATGCCGTATGCGACAACGACCTGGCCCGCCTCAACCAAAGCTATTACACCAATCTGAACGTCAAACTACCCATCAGTTTCGACCAGCGCGCCTCATGGGCCGTACGGAAGACTTCCCCGTTACTGGCGGAAGCAGCCAACCGATGGCATGCCGAAAACACCACATCGCCCGCCTACAAGGCAAGCACCAAGCGCTACTTTGAATACAGCAAGCGGGAACCGCAAGGATACATCCTGTCCGAACGCGAAGGCAAGATTTCCCATTACGACTCCCTGTTCAAGAAATATGCACAAGAAATCGGTTGGGACTGGCGTTTGCTTGCCTCCTTGGCCTATACCGAATCCAATTTCGACACCACCGCCGTATCTTGGGCAGGTGCCAAAGGACTGATGCAGCTCATGCCCCGCACTGCCAAGGCCATGGGAGTACCCGAAGGGAAAGAGCAGAATCCCGAAGAAAGCATCAAGGCCGCCGTGAAATACTTGGGGCTAACCGCACGCTCGTTTACCAAGGTAGAAGACCCCGAAGAACGGATTAAGTTCATACTTGCCGCATACAACGGGGGATTGGGACACATCTTCGATGCCATGGCGTTAGCCGAAAAATACGGAAAGAACAAATACGTATGGGACAACAACGTAGCCGACTACATCCTGCTGAAGAGCAACGAAGAATACTTCAACGACCCCGTATGCAAGAATGGCTACTTCCGCGGTAGAGAGACCTACAATTTCGTCAAAGAAATTCTGGCCCGCACCGAAGTGTACAAGAAGAAAATCAAGCCATAGTTCGTACAAATAAAAAAAACAAGTATTTTCTTGCACGTTTCAACGAAACTCCTTACCTTTGCACCGCAATTAAGGATGGTTCCGTAGCTCAGCTGGATAGAGCAACGCCCTTCTAAGGCGTGGGTCAAGCGTTCGAATCGCTTCGGAATCACAAAGAGCGAATATGTCAAAAGCATATTCGCTCTTTTTAGTTACTCCCATTCTTTCTTTATTTACAAATCTTTTCATATCTTTGTCTATCATATTACAAATATCAAAAATCCTTGAAAACGTATGAAAAGAATTGCACTACTACTTCTGGCTGTGTTGCTTGTATTGCCAACAGCCTTCGCTAAAAAGAAAAAAGACATCGACCGTTTCCCCGACGGCACCGAAATTCCCGAATGGTTCAGACAAACAGCGTCTGTAGACATCGAATCATTAGGCAAGAAATATGTGTTGACCGACTACGAAATCTTTGCAGACGGCCGACTACACACAGAAGAGATCCAAGCCCTGATTGATCAGGCTGCCGCCAACGGCGGAGGAGTGATTGTCATTCCAAGAGGTACTTTCCTGACCGGAGGACTTCACTTCAAGCAAGGCACCCACCTCTATTTGGAAGACGGTGCTACCCTGTTGGGATCCGACTTCATTGGAGACTACCCGTTAGGCAAGACCCGCATCGAAGGAGAAACTTGCACATACTTTGGAGCACTGATCAATGCCGACGGTCTGGACGGATTCACCATATCCGGCAAAGGCACCATCGACGGCAACGGCCTCCGCTACCACAAACAATTCTGGTTGCGCCGCAAATGGAACCGTCAATGCACCAACAAGGACGAACAGCGCCCCCGTCTGGTTTATGTATCCAATTGCAAGAATGTACAGATAGAAGGTGTCAAGTTGCAGAATTCCGCATTCTGGACCACCCACATCTACAACAGCGAAAATGTGAAGCTACTCAACCTCTCTATCTATTCACTCGGCAAACCCAACCACGCCAAAGGTCCGAGCACCGATGCCATCGATTTGGATGTAGTGAAGAACATCTTAGTAAAAGGCTGTTACATGTCGGTCAACGACGATGCCATCGCCATGAAAGGCGGTAAAGGTCCCTGGGCCGACGACCCCACCAAGACAGAAGGTAACGGAAAGAACGAAAACGTTATCATCGAAGATTGCACCTACGGCTTCTGCCACGGTTGTCTGACATTAGGTTCCGAATCCATCTACAACCACAACATCATCCTGCGCCGCATCAAGGTAGACCATGCCACTCGTCTGTTGTGGCTCAAGATGCGCCCCGACACCCCACAACGTTACGAATATGTCACCGTAGAAAACATCACCGGCAATGTAGGCCAGTTCATCTTTATCCAACCATGGACCCAGTTCTACGACCTGAAAGACCGCAAGGATCCTCCCATGTCGTACAGCGACCACATCACCATGCGCAATTGCCAGATGGAAGTGGACAATTTCTTCAATGTAAGGAAGCAGGACGACCAATACAAATTGTCGAATTTCCATTTTGAGAACCTCGACATCAAGGTCAAGAAAAATGCCGACTTCAATCAGTCCTACGTAGACGGATTCACTGTTAAGAATGTCAATGTACAGAAACAATAAAATAAAAGCTCCCCAAGGGAGCTTTTATTATCTTAATCTCAATATGGTACCCACTTGTGGAGCCGCATCATCCGGCTCCATTTTGTTCATCTTGTACAGACGTTTCAACTGGATGCCATACTTTTGCGATACCGAATACAAGGATTCACCGGCACGGAGCACATGCACAATGTGTTCCTTCGGTGCTTTCCGGTTCTTCTTCTCCAAATAAAGGATATCCCCCTCCTGCAATTCATACCCTTTGTACAGGTCGTTGTACTTCCTCAGTTTCCGTTGGCTGATATCAAACTCCTTTGCGATAGCCTTCCACGTATCTCCCGCGCGTACATTAATATATAGCAATCCATTGGCTATATACGGCTGGTGTGGATTCGGATTCTCCTTCATCCATTTCAGTCCGTCCTTCGTATCATATCGGTGCAAGTTATACCGTTCTATGATATCAATCAGTTGGTAGGCATACCGTGGATTCGTGGCATACCCAGCCTTCTTCAATCCGTGCGCCCACCCCTTGTAGTCCGTCAGCTTCAACTGGAACAGCGAAGCATAGCGCGAGCGCCCTGCTAGGAACTTCGAATGGTCGCGATACGATTCTTCCGCATGTTTGTACACCCGGAAACACTCGTTGCGAGCATCATCATCATGCTTCACCGTCTTTCCCGTCCAGTCACCCCCACACTTGATTCCGAAGTGATTGTTCGATTTCCTTGCCAGTGTACTCTGTCCCGCACCCGATTCCAACAAGCCCTGTGCCAATGTAATACTTGCGGGAATGTGATAACGTTTCATTTCCTCCACCGCAATCTCCCGGTACTTCTTGATATACTCCTCGTAATGCTTATGCGTAGTCTGCGCCTGTCCGCCGGCGATACCACACACCAGACAAGCCATCCATATATACTTCTTTATATCCATGTCATTCATAATTTTCACACAAACATAACAATAAATATCCGAATATCCCCACCATCCGAAAAAAAGAATGGATAATTCCTCCATTTGAGTCATTATCCATTCAGCATTATCCCCCTATATGTCATTGTGGTCCTTGCGGTTGTCCCCACGGATGATGCGGTCCGTGCGCTCCCCGTTGCCAATGTCTGCGGTTAATTTCCTGTTGCACCCTACCGGCATTCATCATTCCTAAATCGTACACCTTCTGAATCTGTTTGGGCGACAAGATTTTGCGGTATCTGTCATAATACTTTTCGTGCAAGTCCAGCATCTTTCGGCTTTGTGCGAATCGTCCCTTAATCATCCTTTCCACCTCCTCGTCGGTTGGAGCCTTCCATTCCCCATTTTCACCTTTTCCCTTTTTGGCATCCGGTCCTTTTCGTCCTCTGCCGGGGCCCTGTTTTGGCATCAAGTTCCTCAACTCCTCCGCATATTCCTTATAAATCTGCTTGAACTTTTCGGCCGTCTTATCATCCAGCACCAATGTCTGTACGATAAAGTCGCTCTGCATTTCCTGCATTTCCTCCCAGCTCATCACCGGTTTCTGTCCATCTTTCGGCTTTCCTTTGTTATCCTGTGCCGATACACCCTGCACCAGCGTCATTCCTGCCAGTAGCAGCATCCATACATACTTAGGTAGATTCATATTCCTATCATTTAATTATTCCACACTCATAAAAATATCCGTTTCCATGAAGTCCGCCAACTGCGACAAGTCCTCATCCGACAACTGTTGCAGATACACACAGAACGGATCGTCACATTCTTCCGCATCCACCAACCATTCGGAAGCATCCATCGGTTGCACCGCATCGGTCGGTGCTTTGGTAAAGAAAGTCACTCCACACCAGATGGCTGCTGCGCTCAGCACCGTAGCAAATCCTATCTTCAGCCGATAGAGTTTCTTTCTGCGCTTTTCCGCCTCCACTCTCGCCATCGTTTCCGTCTGCATTCTTTCAAAGAATCCATCGGGCGTGCGATACGGCATTTGCTTGCCCACCTTCATAAAATCAAATTCCTTTTCCATACTCCACACATTATTTGGTCATATATTCCTTTATCTTCTCCTTGGCAAAATGGTAGTTGGCCTTCAGCGTCTCCACCTTCGACCCCGTCACTTGGCTTATCTCCTCGTAGCTCAGTTCATCGTAATACCTCAAGTTGAACACCAACCGTTGCTTTTCGGGCAGTCTCAAGATAGCCTGTTGGAACTTCACCGCCATTTCGTTCTCATAGTCCACATATTCCGAAGCCATCAGTTTCCCCATCAGTTCCTCCTGCACCTCTTCGGTAGATACCGCCTCCTCCTTCTTCTTGTTCAGGAACCGGATACATTCGTTGGTAGTAATCCGATAGATCCAGGTAGAGAGCGAACTCTCCGATCGGAAATCGCCGATGTATTTAAATATACGGATGAACGTTTCCTGCAATACATCTTCCGCATCCTCGTGCCCCACCACCATACGTCGGATGTGCCAGTACATCTGTTGCTGGTAAGCCTCCACCAACATCCGGAATCCTTTGTCCGGGTTGGCGGCACACGCCTCACGTATTCTATCTTCATTCACTTTCATCTGCGGGTCTTTGTTGGGTTAGAACCGCCTAAAGGTACGAAGTAAAAACAACAATTGCAATTTTTACATTTATTAAGGAATTAATTTATATCACGCACTATGTCTATGTAACATTTTTATTTACTCACGATAATGATTCGGCATAAACAATATTTCATTAACAAATGATTTACTACCTTAAAACATTTTGCAGACCAAATAAGTGTTCCATTTACACTCGAAAAAAAAACAAAGTTCATACATTTGCATTATGAACTATAATCTAAACAGAACTATATGAGAAATTTTCATTCATTTTGCATTGTTTGCATATCATGCATTTGCATTTTATTTCCATCGTGTCAAGAAGAAGAAGTATACAACGAACCTATTTTGGAACAACAAATAGAAGTTGATCCGTCTTCTACCATCGCCCCACAATTCGAATCTTATCAGGCAGCCTGGTTAGAAACATTCGGAAGCATTGACCCTAATCACGATTGGAGTACTGTCAAACAAGCCACCGCCAATTTCAATTTGAATGGCAATGAAAATTATTCCATCAGAATCTATACCCACAATCCTATCAAGCCGTCTGCCCGTATACTTGTAAATACAACCATCAAGGGAAAAAGTTCCATATCCTTTGACATAAAAAAGGCTCAAGAAAAAGTATATATACAGGTCATTAACGAACAAGGACGTAGTGTTATCAGTCATTATTATCCTACCGACAATTTATCTATCAGTACCAGAGACAGCTATATCCGTCCACGTAGTTTGGGTACATGCAATACCTTTGTGTCAGAATCCAAAGAGTTGAATCATGATTTCAATGGAAAGAGAATTACTATCCAATGCCTCGAAAACGTAGCAAGCCAAGAAAGTGACAAAATGGATTTCTCTGTATTAAAATCAATACTTAACACAGACGGCGTATTGGCTGAAGCAAACAACAACCTGACAACTCTGCAAGGACAATATGATAAGAACGCCGAAATTATAGTCAACGAAACAGGACCAGTTGCCATTTCCATGCTTTGTGGAGGTACCATTTTCAAAGACATAGTAGGATATTATTATTATTGGGACAGCAACGATCTGGAAAGCATAATCAACGCCCCCAAATACCTATTGATAAACGACGCCACTCCTCAGTCCAACATCAGTTGTTACGATACAGCAAACCAACGTCACACACCAACAGACGGAATGGACATTACCAACAATTGGATTCTAAATGAAGAACATAACGACCACCAAATTACCGGGAAAGAATATCAGCTTACTTATTTTGATGAAGAAGGCAATGCTACATACAACTTTCCCAAAGGAATACACATCGGATTCTTCATTATCAGAGCAGACCTGTGGGATATGTCAATATTCGAAGAATATATAAATGACTTCCACGCCATTTGTTTTTCATCACCCGCCCTTAACGAATACTACGGTTACTACCAGGACCCATCAGATGCTCAAAGTGGAGGTGCCATCAATTCCATTATTTTCAATTATAATGGTATTACATATATGGGTATGGAAGACTCCATGGGTAATACAGAAACAAATGCAAGTCTAATAAAAAACGACCACGACATGAACGACATATTCTTTACCATTACCGGTAACATCGTCAATCACCAGGAATTGAGTCAAACCCCACCAGAATCCTTTATCATAGCCTGCGAAGACTTAGGATCGGTATACGATTTGGATTTCAACGACATTGTATTCAGTGTCAGTCATGTTAGAGGCGAAAACAAGGCATTGGTAACCCCATTGGCTTCAGGAGGCATTTTACCGGTATGGATCCAATACAATGGTGCTATCGTCGGAGGGAAAGAATTCCACGAATTGTTTATTATTCCAGACAATACCACTCCCCGACTTCCAATCAATGCCAATGCCCTCCATGGTTATACAACCAAAGCAGAACCGATAGAAATAACCGTTCCTACAGATTATAGTGTAACCCAACATGGTTTTACCCTCTTGATAGACCAAACCAATACCAACGACTTGGGAAAAGCCATAACTATAGGCAACGCCATCAATCAGGGAAACAACATAGAGCTGAATAAGAACGAAGGTTCTCAAGCACCATTAATGCTTACACTTCCCGAAGGTTGGAAATGGCCGAAAGAAGAAGCATTGATATATCAAGCATACGAGAGCTTCAAAAATTGGACTAACGACCAGTCTTCTTCAAGTGAATGGTATAAAGATGTCAGTAACAGCAATCTAATCGTTGAATAAACAACAACAAATAATTTCTTTTTATTAGAGTATTTTTATACTTTTGCAAAATAATAAAGAAATTAACATATCACATTATACCGATTATGAAAGCAATCTATTTAAATATCCTTATCGTCTCTTTGGCATTGGGAGGTGTTTTCACCGCTTGTCAAGAAGAAGACACTATAGAACAAACAGTAGTAGAAACCATTCTCCCTGAAACAGGAGAAGAAGAGACCACCCAATCGTCCATGTTGGAAGCCTACAATGCCGCATGGGTAGAAACATTGGGAGAAATAGACCCCAATCACGATTGGAGTGCCGCCATGCGGGTTACCGCCAAGATTTACCTGAGGGAAGCTGCCGGAGAGCATACAGTTCGGATTTACACTCACGAACCGACTCATCCCGACTGCAGAATACTTGCCAATACAAAAATGACAGGAACCGGCACCATTTCTTTTGATGCGCTGAAGACCCAAGAGGAAGTATTCATAAAGATTACCAGCAAAAATGGAAGAACCATAACCGACAAACTTTACCCAATCAACAATAAGAATTTGGAAATAAGAACCAGTGCCATCGGCTCCAGAAGTTTGGGAGAATGTACCACATTCGTATGTGACACTTTTAATTTAGGACAATTCGGACGAAATGTAATCACCGAGAATGGAACTCAATGGCAAACCGACCAATCCGACCCTTTATACTATTTGAGTAATGTAAAACAAAACGCTATCGACCCTAAAATAAAATTTAGCGTCATCAAAAACATTCTGAAAGGCGGAGGAGTGTTGGGCGAAGGAGAAGACCCCGTAACCAAATGGGAAGAATATCTGGGTCGAGATGCTGAGATTGTAGTAAAGGAAGCAGGTCCCGTATCTATATCCATTCTTTGTGGCGGCACCATATTTTACGATATGGTAGGTTATTTCTATTACAACGAAGATGACAAAAATGATTTGGAGAAACTCCGTAATGCCCCCAAATATCTATTGATTGACGATGCTAGGCCCAAAAGCAACATTCGTTGTTATGAATCCGCCGATACATATCATATACCAGCAGGAATGGAAACTCCAACATGGGCAAATGGCAACCAACATAACAGCCATCTAATGGAAGGCCAGGAGTATCATCTGGTATATTTTGATCCCAATAATGACTATCAGGCTACTTACAATTTCCCCGAAGGCACTCATATCGGTTTTTTCATTATTAAGGCCGGTAATGAACAAGATGAAAAAACAAATTTGATAAACAACTATTTTAACGAGAATTTTTTCCAAGGAGGAAGAAAGATATATTACTCCTTACCTATCCTAAACAATTATTATGGCAACTACAAAGATGTACAAGATCCTTCCAAAGGGGCCAGCGACAATGCCATTGTTTTTGAATACAACGGTACTACCTACATGGGAATGGAAGATGGAGGAGACATCGACATCAATGACATATTCTTCACCCTTACCGGTAATTTCGAAGAACATACCGACCTTGGCGAGAAGGAAGAAAAACCTCAAACGTGGATTATTGCTTGTGAAGATTTAGGTTCTGCCGATGACTATGATTTCAATGACATCGTATTCAGTGTAAGCCATGTTGCAGGACGGGACTATGCCACAGTAACTCCATTGGCTGCAGGTGGTATTTGTTCCTCCTATCTATATTATGATTATAATTATAACAAACAATATATAAGTAATAACACTTGGCCTTATTTATACCATACAGCTATAGATTCTAATTTAAAAAGCATAAATCCTCATAATGAAACGATTAAAAGCCTTCGTCCTTTAAATGTAGACGCCGATGGCGGTGGATACAATCCCGGAAAGGGAGAGCCCATGACAATTACTGTACCAAAAGATTTTAGTATTACAAACAATATGGGGAACTTCAAGATTGAAGTTATAAATCAGTATGCGGAAGGCTACAACCCTGGTAATCCTACTATAGCAGCATTCATTACTGGCAACAACCACAATGACAAATCTGCAACTGCTCCGCAAATGATTTGCATTCCCGAAGGTTGGAAATGGCCGAAAGAAAGACAACTAATATACGATGTATATCCACAATTCAAGGACTGGAACCAAGACCAACAAAATAATTTGGAATGGTACAAAACAATAGGTGAAGGTAAAGAGAACGCTGTATTCTCGTTTGAATAAACCATAAAAAAAGAGGGCAATTGTGAATGCCCTCTTTTTATAATGCCTATTCAAAATTCATTATTCAAACATTTTTATTCACATTTTACATAAACTTTGGTATTAGGGAAATTACCACTTAAGCCACTTAACTTCAATTTGCCCGCTTGAGCAGTTTCCAATATAGCACCTTCCAATATAAATGAATAATTTGCAGTTTTAATACCATAACCACTATCCAAATGAATTTGATGATCATCACTATGATGCATATAGATTCTACACCCCTGAACATTGGTAAATGTCACTGTAGCTTTAGATGCATTTGCAAACATTTCAGCTGGGAATATTTGCCCTTCTTTTACTTCAAAATTTTCAATTAATGTTCCATAATCTTCTCCTGGTACAATCTCCGGTTCACCACCTGTACCGCCACCTTCATTTCCATCTCCTTGATTAGGATCATCTTCTGAAGGAGTTTCCCATTTGGCTTCGTACCAATTGGCAGCTGGATTACTTGCCCATTGTTCAAATTCCGTATACTTTTCCTTGATGTTTTGGAATTCTGCCGGCCATTCCCATTCGGGATCGGCAATTAGGAAAGCCTGTGGAGTGTTACCAGCAAATGATGGAGGACCGATTGTACTGATTTCCTCTTGAGCATCTCCCGGATTACGGACCATCTTGATTTTGAAGTTCTTCATTTCATCGGCAATGGAGAACGTATTGGGTACATCCAATGCACAGAATATCGGATTCACATCGGACATGGCATTTGGGTCACCCGATATATTGACTGGATAGTAACATCCATTGTCCAAAGCTGCATCATTCTTATCCCCTTCATTGGCCGCCCCAAATGCTTGATGAATTTCCTTGCCACCGAACAACGGAGTTTCCACATCCGATGCAGAAGAATAACTGGCATACACCGGCAACGAACCACCTACCGCCAATGCCTTTACATACGCCTTGGTCAAACCGGAAACATGGCTCACGCTCATCACCAAATCGTTGAAATCGAAATCGGGATAACCCAAGTCTTCGTAAGCTATGATATACTCCATAGGAGTATCGGGAGTATTTTCGTCTACAATTTCAATGTTTTCAGGGTTTCCTATTTTGCAGACCAAGTCATTAAAGTCGAGAGTTGTATGGTCATACCAATCTTCATAAGCTAAATAAAGATTACCTTCCTCCGAATAAAAAGTAGCGGCATAACAACCAATTGGATTATTTCCTGTCTTTTCATTATGTTTGGATTCCGAATAAAACTTTCTATTACCATTAGTTATATAAAATCCGAATTTAAGACCAGGTTGAATATTAATTAGAATACCCTCACATTCCATTTTTAGCAAATCTGTCCTTGTTGTTGGATTTTTAAACCAATTCCATTCATTATCAATGGACCAACCACTAAAAGTCCAACCCTCACTCCCCCAATGTTCACTTGTTTGTAAAATCGACCATTTTTCTTTTTCCTCCCAATATCCAGGACTCCCTGGATATGGGTTATAAGATTTCCATTCTTTATATTTATGATAAAACCGAAAAGCTTCATCCTTATGCCAAATAGCCTGTTCTATCTTATTGTCATTATCATCATAATAATAAATACCTAATTCCATAGACGTATTACTTGTCCAAAAATACATGGGATACACAATGAACGGGCCATGAGAACGATACAGGAAGTTCTCCGAAATGCCTTCCTTTCCCAACGCATTAACTTCTTCTGGCAAAGTTTCCAACGGTATTTCCCAATCCTTCTTTTCATATACCCAAGGATCAGTTTCCGAAACCTTCAAAATTTCTGTATCGGTAGAAGTTACTACCCTACTACCCGGGACGCCACCGAAATTCAAGAATAAGGTTCCGTTGTTCAGCTTTGCCGGTTTAATGACACGATGTCCTTCTTCGTCCACCAACGAAGCATATACCGTTTCCAAGGTACCCGGCATATCAAATTCTATGGTAACAGATGAATTGCCTTCGATGGGGAATTCACCCAACAAATAAGCTTGCTTACTGGTAATGCGGGGATTTGAAGTATAAAGTTTCAACGTATAATTGCCTTCGTAGCCTACAGAGACTTCCGCATTTCCTCGCGTGGCGGTATTCCACGTATGCGACGGATCGATTGTCCCGAACGCATCGGCAAAGGCCTCCTCATAATTCAGGACTTCTTCACTTTTTTCAATTTCCGGAAGAATCTCTTCTTCCAATACCCCTTCATCGGTTGTACAACCGACCATGCCCAGCCCCATCATTGAGGCCAGCACAAACACATGCTTCAAATTCATAATACGTAGTAGGTTTAATCAATTTCAATGCTGCAAAATTAAACAAATATCTTTTTTCTAACACCATATTTAATACATATTTTTCAAGAATGTCATTTATATGCAACATTTTGTATAATGCGTTAAACATATTATGGAGTTCCTAATATCAAAATATCCACTCAATTAGTTTGAAAAAAACTTAAAATTCTCGAATAAGATTTGTAACTTTGCACCCACAATTACAGCAGATAGAAAATGATATGGCTTTAACCTATGCTTTATATCCTTTATCATCTTTAGGGAAACGGCGCATAAAGCGCTGTTTTGACATCGTTGTATCCCTACTCTTTGCCTGCACCTTGTTCCCTATCCTCTTTGTTGTTATAGGAATCATCATTAAATTGAACTCCAAAGGGCCGATTATCTTCAAGCAAGAACGGAACGGCAAAAATGGCAAGGTATTCAAATGTTACAAATTCCGTTCCATGGAAACCGACAGCAAACAGCTGATACGCTTTGGTCACTTCATGAGACGGACACATATAGACGAGTTCCCCCAATTCGTCAATGTATTAAAAGGCGACATGTCCATCGTGGGGCCACGTCCACACATGGTAGAACATACCAAGGAATATACTGCCCTGATAGAAGAATACACGGTACGGCTCCTGGTGAAGCCCGGCATAACCGGATGGGCACAGATAAAAGGATATGTAGGCGATATACACACGTTGGAAGACATGAAAGGTAGAGTGAAGGAAGATATTTGGTACATCGAGAATTGGTCGTTCCTGCTCGACTTAAAGATTATTCTTCGCACTACGCTCGATTTATTCCACAAAAATCGAAGAAAAACTTGAAAATTGTTTCATTTTATTACAATTTAGTTTACTTTTGTAAATTAATATAACTAGAAGGGGAATTAAAAAGAAATTAATACCATAAAAATAATGAAAAGACTATTGTTAAGCGCAGTTCTTTTAATGTCGTACATCGGCATCAGCGCACAAGACATGATGATTAAGGACTCTACTAAAGTAGTGGTAGAGCAACCTACCGACGACAAATTCCGTGTTGTCACCAATCGTTTTTGGGATAACTGGTTCGTATTCGGTAACGTGGGAGCCCATTTGTTTAGTGGTGACTATTCCAGTGCCGGAGACTTTTCCGATCGTATTTCACCCGATTTGTTTGTCGGTGTAGGTAAATGGTTCACTCCTACCATCGGCGCCAAGATACAGTTTGGTGGTTTTGAATCCAAAGGTTTCAGCAAAGAACAGAATGTATGGAATGTAGGCAGTCCGCTGAAGACCGATGACGGAACCACCTATTGGAAGACCAAAATCAAGTGGTGGGACCTCAGTGCCAACGTCATGTTCAACCTCTCACGTATGTTTAAAGGATACGAAGGCTTGAATTCAGACAAACTGAAGAACCAGTTCATTCTTTCGGCCGGTATCGGTACCCTACACCATTTCGACACCGGAGGTCCTCAATTGAACGAATGGAGCGGACATTTGGAATTGCAATACAGCCGTTTCTTTACCAAGGAAAAGAAATGGTCGCTCGATGCCAAGTTGCACGGTATATTCTACCAAACCAACTTCGACGACATTGTCATCAAGGAAAATTACAAGAAAGAAGGCAGCCACTGGTGGGATACCAACGTAGGATTGAGCGTGGGTGTAACTTACTACTTCAACAAACGTGGATGGGAAAGATGCACTACTGCCGAAAATATTATCTACGATATCGTACCCGTACCGGCTCCAATCGTAGAAAAATGCCCGGAATACAAGACCATGACATTCTACATCTTCTATCCGAACAACTATTCAGGACGTAACGATGCTCCTATCGTAAAAGATGCAGAAGTCAACGCCATCGACTATTTGGCTGGAGGTATCTTTACCCAAAAGAAATTTGAAGACAACGAAGCCGTTGCATCACGCATAGCCGACAACCGTCCGCTGAACAATTTGGCTACAACAGACGTACAGACAGAAAAGGCTATAGCTGCTAATGCCATCGACGGAACAGTTCGCGGTTACGAACTGGCAAGTTCACCGATTTCACTCAGCATGAATCCGGAAGACATGAAAGCCTTCGAAGAAAAAGCAGGTTATTACTATGCTCCAGTATACGACGGACAGAAAGCCTGGTATTATCGTATTGATAACGAAACGAAGGGACAACGCCTATTGAATGCAGAAAACTACAAGGAAAACGAATCATACGGCTTGAATGGACGTAACGGCTTGCAACTTATCAAGCAAAACATGAAACTCGAAGAAGGCACCCAACTCTTCAGTTTTGCTGATGTATATGCTGCCTTGGAAGGTAATACAGGCTATATCAGTCAATATGCTGACGCAGAAGCCGTAAAAGAACTTCAGAAAATATTCAGCGAAGGCAATATTCTCCATATCCAAGCCGAAGGATTGGCAACCAGTCAGGACAACTACATTGGCGAAGATGCAGAGAATGTAGGCATCAACCGTAACAAGACCCTTTCATTCAACCGTGCCATGTCTGCCATCGAATGGTTGAAAGGCAATCCAAATGTGAAGGTATCCGATGACAAATACTCGATCAACGCCTTGGCTGAGCCTATCGGTAAAGTAGACGATAAGAGTACTCAAGGTTTAAATGCCAAGTTGAACCGTTGTGTAAAAGTACAAATACAATATATCATCAAATAATATTGTATACAAGAGACAAAAAAGGCGGACATTCTACCAAGATAGTCCGCCTTTTTTTATACCTTTGTCATGTTATAGCAAATAAGTTGACTTATTATCCGTGAGGTTCCGGTTCCTCTTGTACGGTGGAGCAATCCAAAGCTATATCCTTATGGTTAAGCTACTATATATCTGCAAGATATCCCATTTTTGCAGGAAGAGAAGAATTGCCCTAAGGATATACAGGATTCCACTGAAAGCCGGTTCATTGAATCATCAATACGATATGGACAATTCTTCGTGGTATGCCATCCGCACCATTCATTGCCAGGAACAAAAGGCCAGCCAATTCCTGACAGAAAAAGGATATGCACACTTCATCCCCATGACTTTTGGTCCATCCACTCAAGAGAATCCGCGTAAGCCTACCTTTGTTCCTGCCATACACAATCTGTTGTTTGTCGAAAAAAAAGGCACTCCACAAGAAATGATGGAACAATTTGCCCAAAGTCCGGTTCCACTGATGATATTCCATCACCCCGGTCGGCAGAAATTCTGTGAGATATCTTCTCAAGAAATGGCAGAGCTCCGTATGCTATGCGATCCTCAGTTCAAGGAATCCGTATTCATGACACCAACCGAAGCCGATATTCTGATAGGTAAGGAAGTACGGGTAGTGCAAGGTCCGTTCAAAGGAAGTACCGGCAAATTGATACGAAAAAACAATCGTTTCTACTTCTTGAAAGTATTTGTAGGTATGGGAGTAATGGTACGCATTTCCCGTTGGTATTGCAAAGCCATTCAGCCGCAACCGTAGAATTCGGTTATAGCTACAAATAGTTTTTTCGCAATTTTACCTACATCCCTACATGATTAAGCTTATCCTTCTAATTATCAATTCATTAACCATGTAGGGAAGCATGTAAGGAACCTGTAGGCAACATAATTTGCCTACATGATTTATATAATACTGAAAATCAAGCAGATAAACTCAATCAAAATCTTTAAACCACCGTACGAAGTACTTTGAACCACCGTTCAAAGCATTATGAACGAAGGTCCAAAGAATGGTGAATGAATCTATCGATATCAGTTAACGCTTTTCTTATCAGATGACAACAAGTTTAGTTTACCGTTTCTTATAAAATGTAGGGAATTCAACTCCCTACATGCTCCCTACAGGATTCCCTACATGGTTTACAACCTGGTAATCAAGCAGATAAGCAGAATCATGTAGGGATGTAGGTAAATTTTCAAAAACTTTTAGTCCCGAATTATAACAACATCCTATTTTAGTGCATGGGAGATAATTTCAATAAGGAACGAATCATCAAAAACACTGGCCTGCTCTATCTGAGAATGGCCTTTACCATGTGGCTGAATCTATACGCTACTCGCCTTGTTCTGAAAAATTTGGGAGTAGACGAAATGGGAGTATACGGTGTTGTAGGAAGCGTAGTCGGACTATTCAGCGTCTTTACTTACGGAATAACCAGTACCATTCAACGGTTCATCACTTTCGAACTCGGGAAAAACGAAGGCAACGTAAACAAGATATTCTGTTCATCGCTGAACATCATTTTTCTTCTTTCTGCCTTTATCTTGATTTTACTGGAAACAGGAGGATTGTGGGTATTACATCATCATATCAACATCCCCGAAGGAAGTAAGCAAGCCGCATTCTGGGTATATCAATTATCAGTAGTTGGGAGTCTCATCAACCTTGTGAGCATTCCATACAATGCCCTTATCATAGCTCACGAACGTATGGGAGCCTTTGCAGGGATTTCTATCATTCAAGTAGTATTGAGTTGTGCCGCAGCTTATTGCCTCTCCTATTTCCATGACCATCGGTTGATTATCTATTCCGCCTTTCTCTTTGCAATAGGTCTGTTCATTCGAATAATCTACCAGCAATATTGCCAACAGAAATTCAAGACAGAAGTCAGCTATCGGTTCATGATTGATAAAGACACGATGAAAGAAATGGGGACATTTGCAGGGATTACGTGTACTTCTGGAATAATACTTACTATAGCATCACAAGGTATTATACTCTCTTTCAATTTGATATTCGGAGTAGCAATCAATGCTGTATATGCCATTGCCTTACAATTGAAGAATTCCATTCTTTCGTTTGCACTGAACGTACACAAGGCCATTGCTCCACAAATTACAAAAACTTATGCCAACAACGAAATAGAAAAACATAAACGCCTGATATATACAGGTTGCAAAATACAAGTTTTCATGATTCTCATCATCATGATACCTTTTCTATTCAGGACCGAATATATCATGCAATTATGGTTAGGCGAAGTTCCTCCTTATGCCGTTACCTTTGCACAATGTACCGTCTTCATCAGTTTGACCTATGCTTTTTTTGAGCCCATCAGAACAGCGGTATTGGCCACCAACCGCATCAAACATTTTATGCTGGTTCCAGATTGTTTTTATTTGTTGGCTGTACCCATGGGATTTCTTATAGGAAAACTCACCAACAATCCCAACTACATGCTAATATCTGTCATTATTATGGATGTTGTATCATGTGGTATTAGAACTTACATTGCAAGCAGAGTTAGTGCAATTAAGATTAGGGAGGTTAGTTTTCAAGTCATTGTTCCTTGTTGCGTGACATTGGGGCTATCATCTATTGTTTGTTATTTATTATCAACTATCACATTAACTAGCATTATCGGAATTAGCCAATTACTTTTAGCAAATTGTTTTGTGTTATTGATAATTATATATGTATTTGGACTTAGTTCAACAGAGCGACAACACTTACATTCTTACATTTTACTAAAGAGAAATAGCAAATGCCAATCTTAATACCGACCAACATATACAATAAATTACATTCGACCATATATGCCTATTTTTTCTTGATATTATTCGATGGCATCTTCCGAAAATGGTTATTACCTTCACTATCAGCACCTATAATGATGTTGAAACAAGTTGCAGCTATAATCATTTGCTTGATTGGATTCAAATATATCAAGAGAATGACACGATGGGAAATATCATTTTTTTTTGTTGGGATCATTGTTTTTGCTACAACTATGATTTTTGGGCATGGCAATCTAATCGTTGCACTATATGGTTGTTTACCATATTGGTTTGGACTTCCAGTCTGTTTTTTTATCGGGAAAATTCTAACTGAAAAAGATCTAAATTTCTTTAGTAAAGTTATTATATATACATCTATAGCAAATTCCATTTTGCTAATCATTCAATTCATGTTACCCCCATCTCATTTTTTGAATTACTTAGGAAGTGAAGTTAGAGAAGAAATTGCATATGTTTCAGTATCAGAATTAGCCAGCGCATTCAGACCTGCAGGTATCTTTATACATCACACTCATAATTCACTGTTTTCCTTATTAGCTTTCTCTATCATATGTTATTTTTTATTTTTTAAAGTAAATAGGCTTAATAAAAAAGTATTAATAACAACTTGCATTTTGGATATATTAGCATGTTTTTGTTCCGCATCTCGCACGACATTAATACTTCATATTGCCGTCATTATATATTTTTTATTTATAATTAATAAACAATACATTAGACGTCTTTTCAAATATAGTATAATCGGCATATCCTTATTACTTCTCATTTTTATAACACCAATTGGGCAAAAAGCCATCAATAATTTAGGCCAAAGATTTGAATCTGTAGCTATCATAGAACAAGGGAATAGCAATGTCATAACAGGAATAGTATTAGAGATTATCAGTCGAAACATTGAATATAATATACAAGCTTTATTTTTTCCACAAACTTTAGATGGCGAAAGTATTCCTTTTTGGGGATTTGGCCAAGGTATGAGCACACAAACCGGAGGTCGCATCATGGGAATAGATAAAAATGCAGGTTTTGCTTTAGCAGAATGGGATGGTTTACGAACTATATGTGAATCAGGATTATTTCTAGGTTGGATTATATTAAGTATTAGATTGGGATATGTATTACGATGTATACCTATTCTAAAAAAAAGTATAAATACAAGTAACTATTATCCCATTTTTCTATATCCAACCATTTTTATATGTTTTGGACTTTATTTTTCATGGGGGAATTTATTCATTGCAAATTTTACATTCTTCATAACAGGTTATTTTTTCACCACTCTAAATAAAAATATATAAAAGCTACAATGAACATATTTAATTATTTTATACAACACAACATCATAGCTATCATATATTTTAATTTCAAAATGCTACCTTTTAGGCAAGCGATTAAATTACCTTTTGATTTCTATTATAAAGTTCGATTTGAAAATTTGCATGGTAAAATAAGAATAGACGCTTCGCATATACAAAGAGCCATGATAAGAATCGGAGGAAGAGGTAGTGACATGTTTCCGCATAATCCATTTATTCTTGATTTACAAGGGAAAATAATTTTCCATGGGAAAACAGAGATTGGATGTAGCTCCTACATCCATGTTGGTCCAAAAGGAACATTAGAATTTGGTAATCATGTCCGTATTGGAGCTTTAAATAAAATCTATTGTGAAGAAACTATTATTTTCAACAATGAAATAGACTTCAGTTGGGAATGCCAAATATTTGATACAAATTTTCATTATACAAAAAATATAAAAAATAATATCATCAATCCTATTAATTCACCTATAAAAATTGGTTCATATAATTGGTTTGGGAATCGTTGTAATATAATGAAAGGGACTATTACTCCAAACAATACAATCGTTGCATCAAATAGTTTATGCAACAAAGATTACTCCGACATTCCTGAATATTCATTACTTGCAGGTTCTCCTGCTAAATTAAAAGGCAAAGGCATAAAACGATTATTTGAAGGAATCGACATATGAAAACTGCAATACTAATAACTTGTCATAACAGAAAAGAACAGACAAAAAAATGTCTCAATTCATTATTATCCTCACAACTAAACAATGACGTTTTTTTAGTTGATGATGGTTCTATAGATGGAACCACAGATATGATAAGAAATGAATATCCACACATTCATTTGATTCAAGGAGATGGAAGTTTATATTGGAGTCGAGGAATGTACACTGCATGGAAAGAGGCACTTAAGAATGATTATGATCATTATTTATGGCTTAACGACGACATAGTATTATATCCTTCATTTTATAAGGAACTTATAGAATGTAAAAATATTATTTCTCACACTTGTATTGTATCTGGTCTTGTAGAAGATGTAGAAACGAAAAAAATAATTTATGGTGGATATAATCAGAAAAAAGAAATTATTCTTCCTAATGATACTCCACAAGAAATTAGATACATGAACGGTAACGTTGTTTTAGTACCCAAAGAAGTTGTTAAAGAAATTGGGATTATTGATCCTACATATCACCATGATTTAGGTGATTTAGACTATGGCCTAACCGCAATAAAAAGAGGGATAAAAGTTGTTTCAACACGTAAAGCAATTGCATGCAGTAAAAGAGAAAAAATATGCAGAATAAAAAAATGGAATGTCTCAATCATTGAAAGATTCAAATATTTACATTCTCCTTTAGGATCTCCACCAAGAATCAATTTCTATTATAGGAAAAAGCACTTTGGAATAACCAATGCATTAATTTACTATTTATACTTATATGCCATTAATATATTACCAGATAGGTATATATCAGAAAAATATAAGAACTAGGAATTGGTATCATGAGTAAAATTGTCATATCTCATCCTACAGGTAACACCAATGTTAGAAGTGTCATCCACGTATTACATAACAATGGAATACTGGATACATTTCACACGTGTATCAGTTGTTTCAAAAATAGTTACTTATATTATTTAAGCTATATATTTAAAGATATAAAAAGAAGGGAATTTGTTTATAGCATTAAAAATAAGACTCAAACATACCCAATAAAAGAATTAAGTAGAATCATTTGCCAAAAATTACATCTAACTATTTTTACAACGCACGAAACAGGAATCTTCTGCATCGATAATGTATACAAAGATTTGGACAAAAAGGTCTCCACGTATATAAAAGACAAGAAAACCATTCATTCCATATATGCATATGAAGACGGTGCATATGAAACTTTTAAAACTGCAAAAAAAAATGGCATAATATGTTTATATGATATCCCATCCATTTATTGGAGAGCAAAACAAGAAATTCTTAAAAAAGAAAGGCAATGCAACCCAAAATGGATTAGTACTTTTTCTGGTTTAAACGATTCAGTTAACAAATTCAAACGAAAAGATTTTGAAATTGAATATTCTGATACAATCTTTATTGCAAGTACTTATGCCAAAGATTGCTTAAAAAAATATTATCCTAAGCAATTACCACCTATCCATGTTATCCCATACGGATTTCCAACAATAAATATACAAAGAGAATATATACCATTCAAAGGTAGAAAAATCAGAGCTTTATATGTAGGTGCATTAACTCAAAATAAAGGTCTCTCTTATTTATTCGAATCCATCCAAGGATTAGAAGAGCACATCGAGCTGACCGTTATTGGTAAAGGAAACATCAACGGTTGTCCTGTTCTGAAAGAAGCCTTGAAAAAAGTAAATTACATACCATCATTACCACACGATGAGGTTTTACAATGCATGGCCGAACATGATGTATTTATATTCCCTTCTCTTTTTGAAGGGTTTGGACTTGTCATTACAGAAGCCATGTCGCAAGGTACACCCGTTATTACCACGGAACGAACTTGTGCCCCCGACCTCATCACTCATGATAAAGACGGATGGATTGTAAAAGCGGGAGAAAGTGCACCTATCAGAGAATTATTGGAGAAATTTATCCAACACCCTGAAATATTACAAACGGTCGGCAAGGAAGCGATGAAGACAGCCTCAAAAAGACCATGGAGCTGTTATGAGAATGAATTGATAGCATCCATCAAAACGACATTGAGTATAGCATGATAACCTATTTTCATCGGAACAAATCTTGTGGGTATTCCATTCATAAAGTATTCAGTACTTTAGAATATGAAATTGCTAAATATGAAAGTATCAAGGACCACTATACACAAACCGAAAGAACTACTCCCCTATCCATTTACCATAATATACTTTTTGCATATAAGAATAGGGATAAATATGGAGTAAACCATATCAGTGGGCAAATACATGATTCCATCATAGGATTAATTGGATGTAGAAAAATATTAACCATTCACGATCTTGTCTTTATAAGAAATGCTTCAAATATTTTGATCAAAATCTATAAATTGATATTTTGGGTTTATATTCCTATTCTTTTAGCAGATAGAACTATATGCATTTCCAAACAAACTCAAAAGGAAATCAATCGGTACATACATTCAGATAAAATACAAGTAATCTATAATCCTATCGACCCTAAAATAGAATTCATTCCAAAATCTTTCAATGAGGTGAAACCTACAATTCTTCATGTAGGAACTTTTTGGAATAAAAATTTAAGAAGAACAATTATAGCACTAAAAGACATTCCTTGCCATTTAAGGATTATCGGTGAATTAGACAATGAGACAATAGATATGCTCAAAGAATACAAGATAGATTATTCCAACAAAAAGGATTTAACAGACGATGAAATCCGTCAAGAATACATCCATTGTGATATTGTCAATTTTCCATCCATTTACGAAGGTTTTGGAATGCCTATTATAGAAGGACAAAAAACAGGCCGGGTTGTGATTACCTCCCAATTGGAACCTATGATAGAAATTTCAGGAAATGCTGTTGAATATGTCAATCCATACGATATAAACAGCATAAGAGATGCCTATCTGAATGTAATCAATCATCCCAACCATCGCGAAGAACTAATCCGCAAAGGATTAATAAACGTAGAGAGGTTTGATGTACGAAAAATAGCCAAACAATACATGGATATTTATAATGAACTGAGAAAATGAAAATAATCCACTACATATCCAGTATAAGTCTAAAGTCTTTCGGCACTACCACTTTCATTCAGTCTTTATGTTCTGAATTAGGAAAATATCATCAAGTTCATATCGTTACTCATTATCACAAAGATGCCGTTGTCATCAAGAATTGTAGCATTTACTTCATCAGTTCCAATCTTTTACACGGTATGAAAAAAGAATGGAAAAACATATTGAATGACATCAAACCGGATATTGTACATATAAACGGGTGCTGGATTCCACAATGTGCATACGCACAAAAATGGGCAAAAGAATCTGGTTACAAAATCATTCTTTCGCCACATGGCATGTTAGAGCCATGGATTATCAAACAAAATTATTGGACGAAGAAACTACCAGCTTTATCGTTATTTCAAAAAGAAGCCATAAAAAAAGCAGATATAATTCATGCTACTTCTACAATTGAGAAAGAACATCTGTCTCAATTGAATTATAATCAAAACATCATGATTGTACCCAATGGATTGGATACAAAAGATTTATCGATTAAAAGCAATTGGCAAAGAAAGAAAAAAATACTATTCCTTTCGAGAATACATGAGAAAAAAGGAATAAACCTGCTTCTTGAAGCAGTGGCAATAAAAAAAGAAACACTAAAAGATTATTCAATCATCATTGCTGGTGAAGGACGTGAAAGTTTAATCAGGAAATTAAAAGCACAAGCTAAAATATTGGATATATCCAATATGGTTCATTTCATAGGTGGAGTATACGGTAAAGAAAAATGGGAATTATATAAAGATGCTGATATATTAATATTACCAACATATAGTGAAAATTTTGGTTATGTTGTCATTGAATCACTAATTTGTGGCACTCCTGTCATCACCACTCAAAGAGCTCCATGGAAAGACCTGATTAATCATCATTGTGGATGGTGGGTAAAAGCGGAAGTTAATGAAATAAGTCATGCCATTGATGACTATCTATCCTTGACTTCAAATGAACTGAAAGAGATGGGAATGAACGGAAGAAAGTTGGTTGAAGACAGCTACTCCATTCAAAAGACATCTCAGGAGATGATTAAACTATACCAAGGATTGTTATGATAAGCCCATATACCAGTGATAAAATAAGAATAATGTCTTTTGTTTCCATCATACTGGTTTTATATATTCATTCCGGGTTCCATGATTTCGAGATTGGTGGTATGGTTCTGAATGAATCTATACAATACATAATTAGTGACATAATAGGCCGTTGTGCCGTACCTTTGTTCTATTGCATATCGGGTTATTTGTTTTTCGTGAAAGTTCCACAAGGTATACATTCTATCTTCTTGAAAATAAAAAAAAGGATAAGGACATTAGTGATACCTTATTTCATAGCTTGTAGTTTTTATGTCGTGTTGGTATACCTCATAGCAAACATACCTTATACAGATAAATTTACTAATTCACCTCTTCTGTCCATTTTCGAAAATCAACATACAACTACCATTTTTACCCAAACATATTGGGATCCGCCCTTGGCTTTTCAATTGTGGTTTTTAAGAGACTTGATTTTGGTTGTCCTGTTTTCGCCATTATGGTATCTATTGATAAAAAGAATCAAGTGGGGATTTACGCTATTCACTTTTATCATCAGTTGTTCTTTCCCGGAAGTTTTCGGAACATACGCATTGTTATGGTTCAGTATAGGAGGGAATTTAGCCATGCATCCTATTTCGACCAACCGAAATTTCAAGCAAAGAATTGGAATAGTTTGCTTGATAGCATACATCATTATAGGATGTTATGAATTATATAATCATACATCTATTCAAATGGAATGGATAAAAAGTCCCGTTATTGCAATAGGATTAATGGGAAGTTGGACACTCTATGATAGAATAGTAAAGTCTGACTTTACATTAAAAGGAGGTACTTTATTAGAAAAAGTATGCCACTTTACCTTCTTCATTTATCTATTTCATGAACCCACCATCAACATTGTACGAAAACTCATTGTAGTTATAATAGGAAAAGATTCGGTTGGTTACTTGACATCCTATTTATTATCGCCATGGATGTTTATTATTTGTGGGGTAATAATAGGAAATTATTTTATGAAATATTTTCCCAAAGCATATCGCATTTGTGTAGGAGATAGATAACATTATGTATTATAATTCAGTTTATGGAAATACTACATATAGGCACATTAAATAAGACAACAGGAGGTCCAGCCATGAGCACCTACCATACATTAAAAGGACTTGTACAACAAGGTGTAAATGCAGAAATTTATTGTCCTCCTTTTCAAAATGAATCAATAGACTTACAAGCAATAACGACTCACATCTGTAGCCAAGCATTAAAAACCAAGTTCGCCTACTCTCCTACTTACAAAAAAGAGGTGGAAGCATTAGGAGACTATGATATTTATCATGCACAAGGCATTTGGCTATATCCTACTTATGCATTGGTAGATGTGGCTCGAAAGAAAGGAAAACCGTATGTCATAACACCCCGAGGAATGCTTTACCCGCAAGATATAGCCAAATCGAATAGATTCTTCAAACGATTATCATTAAAGTTCCGATTACTGAAGGACTTGAATCAAGCGGCTTGTATTCATGTTACTTGCCAAGAAGAAATGAAGCATTGCAGGGAATTGGGTATAACCTCTCCTATTGCCGTAATACCAAATCCTATCGAAATAAAGGAGTATCCGTATCAAAAGCAAGATGATATATTCAGAATAGGTTATTTGGGTAGGTTATCTCCCCGTAAGGATGTAGAAGGGTTGATATATGCTTTAGCAGCTCAAAAAGATCAATCAAACATCGAATTGCTAATCATTGGAGGCGGTGATAGTGTCTATGAATCATTTCTAAAAGAGGAAGTAAAAAGGCTGAATCTGAAGAATGTACGATTTACAGGTTTTCTTTCCGGTGAAGAAAAAGACAAGGCCTTGGCTTCTCTATCTGTACTTGCTATGCCCAGTGAATTCGAGAACTTAGGCAATGTGATATTGGAAGGATTAGTGCGAGGCATCCCTTGTATTGCTACCCAAGGAGCGCCCTGGGAAGAATTGAATACTCATCAATGTGGGTGGTGGATAGAATACAATCAGGAGGCTTTAAATCGAACATTAGAAAAAGCTACCCATACTCCTGCAGAAGAATTAAAAGCGATGGGAGTTAGAGGAAGAAAGTTAATGGAAGATTTTTATTCCATTGAAAGCATTTCTTTAAAAATGAAACAAATGTATGAATGGATTGTAGAATTCAAAAATAAGCCTGTTTTTATTTATGAATAATCATATTATTATCACTTAATACTAAACCATGATTCCAAAAATCATACACTATACTTGGTTTTCGGGTGAACCCATCCCTAAACACTTGCAAGAATTGATGGATACATGGAAGAGAGTTCTTCCTGATTATGAATTCATGCTGTGGGATGCAGAAAGGCTGAAAGAGGTAAATAACACTTTTGCCAATGAAGCTGTCAGCGTCAAAAAATGGGCTTTTGCTGCTGATGTAGTGCGGTGCTATGCCGTTTATACTTATGGAGGTATTTATCTGGATACTGATGTAGAGGTTCTTAAATCGTTTGATGAATATCTTAATTCACCCATGTTTATTGGCCAAGAAAACTCCAAGCATGAATATCCAAGGATTTATTACCTTACCTCTCATTGTTTTGGAGCAGAGAAGCATCATCCATTTTTTAAGGATTGTATGAACTATTATGAAAACAACCATTTCATTAAATCATACGATCAAACACTACCAGAAGAAATTAGGTATGATATGACGACCTTACCTAAAATTCATGCTAAAATAGCTATTGCAAAATATGGTTATAATGGGTGTAATTTCATTCAATCACCCATAAAACTAAAAGAAGGCATCAAACTATACCCTGCCTGTTATTTTGATTATCCTAGTTTATGGACACAATGTTCAACAAAGTTAATCCTTTATTAGCTAAACACTTCCATTTTATCATTGTAAAAATCAGCGAAATGCCATGAAACTTTCCATCATTATATCTTGCTATAACGTATCGTATTGGATAAGAAGTACCATAACTTCTCTCATTAAACAAAGCAAAGAGCATGATGTAGAAATCATAGCTATTAATGACGGCTCCACAGATGAGACATTAACCATATTGGAGAATTACACCTGTGAAAAACTTAGGATTATATCTCATTCACAAAATCGCGGATTAATAGATACCAGAAATACAGGTTTGAAAAATGCAAAAGGGGATTATCTTTGGTTTATAGACAGTGATGACATTATACCTGAAAATGCTCTGGATATTATTTTCTATGAATTATCTCGTAATCAAGTGGATGTTCTGAACTTTGATTTTCAAAGGATTCATAAAAAAAATAAATTTGAGCATATCACTTATAAATGCAAATATAACCATAATTACAACGGACAATATATCTATGCTAAAAAAAATATACATTCATATGTTTGGAATAAAGTTATCAACAAAGCTTTTTTAATGAAACATGATATCAAGTTTGATATGATACCTGATGATGAATATCTACTACTGCAAATATGTAAAAAAGCCCAAACTTATCGATTTATTCCCCATGTCATCTATCAATATAGAGTGCATCCACATTCTGACAGCCAATTGATTGGTACGCAATCTCAATATTATAAAGGATATTTTAAGATTTTAGAAGAATATTATAGAGAACAAGAGGAAATAATATTTAGGCCATTTATTGAAACTATTACATTGAAATGCATCAAAGGCATTATCATTAACTTCAATAAAGTGAAATCTATAGATAAACAGAAAATATCTGATGACAGAAAAACCTATTATAAAAAATTACAAAAGCATATCAAACTGATATTTACTCAACACCCTATAAAGACGTCAAAAGGTCTATTATGCAAAATCACATACTATATACCATTTCTTCCTGATACTATATATAGGCTATATAAATTTTTTAAAAATATAGTATCTTAATAGTTATCGCATAATTATAATTCACATAGCCACATTAATATACAATTATGAATCAACCAATTATTGACCTCTCAAAATACCAAAACAACTATAGCCGGAGACATCAGCTGACACGTGCCTTGTGGGCGGTAGTATGGACCCTCCTCGCTCGTCCGTTCCCTCGGAACATGGCAAGCGGATGGAAACGGTTTCTATTAAGACTGTTTGGTGCAAAGATTCATCGCACAGCCAGTGTGTACTCTTCGGCGCAAATCTTCTACCCTGCCAATTTAGTGATGAAGGAGTATTCGTGTATCGGCCCCAAAGTGAATTGCTACAATGCGGCAACGGTTACCATCGGTGCCAATACTACCGTATCGCAAGGGGCATACTTATGTACGGCTACGCACGACATTACCGACCCGTTGCACCGTCTGTATAGCAAGCCCATCGTTATAGAGGATCAGGCATGGATAGCAAGCGAAGCATTCATCGGTCCAGACGTTACCGTGAAACAAGGTGCCGTAGTAGGTGCACGGGCTGCGGTATTCAAGGATGTGGAGCCGTGGACGGTAGTGGGTGGCAATCCGGCAAAGTTTATCAAGAAGCGAATCATCAAGGATGAAAAAGAATTCTAAAATCTGTCTGGCTTGCTCGGCCGGTGGACATTTAAGGGAACTGCAACTGGCCATAGGGACAATTCCCGAACGGTGGGACTGCTACTGGCTGACGCTGAAGACGACATCGACCCAGGAGTTCCTGAAGGATAAGGAGCATGTGTTTCTGACGAACTTCCAGCCGCATCGGAAAATGACACTACTCATCAATAGCATACAGGCGCTGTTCTGGGTATGGGTGAAACGGCCCAAGGTAATCATCACCACGGGAGCCGGGGTAACGGTGCCTACCGTATTCTTTGCCAAGAAACTGCTGAAGGCAAAGATTATCTTCATCAACTCGGCCGCGGATGTGACGGAACCGTCGCGCACGCCCCGATGGATAGAGAAATATGCCGACCTGTTCCTGATTCAATGGGAGGAACTGAAACAGGTGTTTCCCAACGCTACTTATATAGGGGTATTATGATTTTTGCAAGTTTGGGTACCATGGACATGCCGTTCGAACGGATGGCAAAGGCGATAGACGAATGGGCTTCGCAAAGTGAGGAGGAGGTGATAGTGCAAACGGGACATACTCCCTACCCTTACCGCCATGCCAAGGCGTTCCGCTTCTGTACGAAGGAGGAAATGAAAAGGTACATGGAGCAGGCCAATATGGTGATTCTGCAAGGGGGATGGGGTGCCATCAGCGAAGCCATGGAGATGAAGAAAAGAATCGTGGTGATGCCACGGCACAACCATACGGAACACATCCATGACCAGTTCCAATTAGTGAGGAAACTGGATAGCATGGGATGCATCGTGGGGGTGTTCCACGAAAAGGACTTTCCCGACAAAATGGAACAGGCCCGAAACCACATCTTCCAACCTCTACAAAAAGGAAATGCAGAGAGCTTGATAGAGAACAAACTGAGGGAGTGGTTTGAATTATAATAAAAGATAACATGAAAGTATCGATTATCACTTCTTGTTATAACCGACACTCGGTGGTGAGAAAGGCCATAGAGAGTGTGCTGGCACAGGATTACCCGAACATAGAATACATTGTGGTGGACGGGAATTCGACGGACGGATCGATGGATATCATCCATGAATATAGGGATAGAATCAGCCGGATAGTCTGCGAACCGGACAACGGGATGTACGAGGCCATCAACAAGGGAATACGGGCAGCCACTGGGGATATAGTGGGACTGCTGCATAGCGATGATTGCTTTTATGACCCGCACACCATCAGCGAGGTGGTGGAGGCTTTCAAGAATAGCAAGGCGGAAATGGTGTATGGCAACGGGCTCTTTATGAACGAAAGGGATACGGAACGCATCGTACGGAAATGGATTAGCGGGAAGTATTCCAGAAAGGCGGTGAGATGGGGATGGCTACCCCTACACCCTACCGTATACATGAAACGGGATTGTTTCGAGAAGGTGGGGATGTATGATGAGAATTATCGGATTGCAGCGGATACGGATTTCTTGGTGAGGTGCCTGTACAACCAGCATCTGAAGGTGCATTACCTGGACAGGTTCATCGTGAAAATGAGGATGGGCGGTCTTTCTACCGACCCCAAGCTGTGCAGAAGGAAATGGAGCGAGGACATCAAGCAATACAAGGCAAACGGGATTCCTCCTTATCCGGCACTGACAGGTAAGATTCTATCGAAAATTCCACAATACATCAAAGCTAAAATCCCCTGGTGAGAATAAAATAAGAAAGGCTGCCCCAACGGAGCAGCCTTTCTTTATAATAGAGGTATAGGGAATCAACGGTTCTGGGTTTCCCATACCTTGGTCTGGGTACAGGCAATATCCAACACCTGATTGCCGGCTTGCATACGGAAATCGCCTTCTTCCAAACGCCACTTGCCATCGGCTCCTACAAAGGCTAAATCGCTACCCTTGATCTTCAGGGTTACGGTCTTGGTTTCGCCGGGCTGGAGTTCTATCTTTTCGAACTGACGGAGACGGCGGTTGTCGGGGGTAAGGCTAGCTACCAAGTCGCTACTGAAGAGCAATACGCTTTCCTTGCCTACACGGTTGCCGGTGTTCTTGACATCGACGGTGAATACCAATTCGTCGGCAGCAGTAAACTGGTTCTTGTTGACTTGCAGGTTGCTGTATTCGTACTTGTTGTAGCTCAAACCGTAACCGAAGGCCCACTGGAAGGATACTTGAGCATCGTAGTTGTAGGCGCCTTCCATCACTTCGCCGGTGTGTTCGCTCGGCTTGTAGTCGTAGGTCATGAGGGAATGTACTTCCTTGGGATAGGTGTATGGCATCTTACCGCTGAAGTTGGCATCGCCACTGAGCAGGTTGGCCAAAGCATCGCCACCGTAATTGCCCGGCAACAGGATGTGTACCACAGCCTTGGCAAGGGGTTCGATGTCGGCAATGATGCGCGGACGACCTTCGTTCAGTACCAATACGATGGGCTTGCCGGTCTTGGCCAAGGCTTTCACCAAGTCGCGTTGGTTCTGGCTGAGGGAAAGGTCGGTCAGGTTGCCCGGAGTTTCGCAATAGGAGTTTTCACCGATACAGGCCACAATGAGGTCGGCACGGGAAGCGGCGGCAACGGCTTTCTGGATTTGGGGTTCGTTTTCGTCCCAATAGCTACCGCGTTCGTTATAGGTGACACCTTGTTCGAGGATGATGTTTTGTGCACCGAACTTGTTGCACATGGCTTCGTAGATGGTGTTGTACTTGCCGGCATACATATCGGCTACATGGCCTTGCCAAGAGTAGCTCCAACCACCGTTCAAGCAACGCATCTGGTTGGCGTTGGGACCGGTAACCAGAATCTTCTTGCCTTGGGCCAACGGAAGGATGTCTTCCTGGTTCTTCAAGAGCACGATGGATTCTTCGGCTCCCTGCAAAGCGGCCTTGGCATGTGCTTCGGAAGCGAATTCAGGATAGTCGGCCCAGTTGGTGTTGGGTTGGTCGAACAAGCCCAAACGGTATTTCAGACGGAGCACACGGCGGGCAGCATCGTCGATACGGCTCATAGGTACTTCGCCTTCTTCGGCCAATTCCTTCAACAGGGTACAGAAACCTAAATCGTACGGGTCCATGGACATGTCGATACCGGCATTGATGGCCAACTTGATGGCTTCCTTCTTGTCCTTGGCTATCTTTTCACGTTTCCAGAGGTTGTCGATATCGGCCCAGTCGGTTACAATCATACCGTCCCAGTTCAAGCCTTCCTTCAACCAACCGGTGAGGAGTTCGTGATTGGCATGTACAGGAATGCCGTTGATGGAAGCGGAATTGACCATCACGGTGAGGGCACCGGCACGGATGGCTTCTACATAGGGTGCGAAGTGCTTTTCACGCAAATCGTGTTCGGCAATGATGGCGGGGGTACGGTCCTTACCGCTAACGGGTACTCCGTAGCCCATATAGTGCTTCACACTGACGGCAATGTGGTTCTGGTCGATGTGGTTGGGGTCTTCGCCCTGGAAACCGAGTACCTGGGCTTCGGCCATCTCACCGCTCAAGTAGCAATCTTCACCGAAGTTTTCCCAATGACGGGGCCACAAGGGGTTACGGGCCAGGTCGACTACCGGGCAATAGGTCCACGGTGTGTTGCTGGCGCGGGTTTCGTAAGCGGTAATTTCGGCAGAACGGCGGGCTATTTCACGGTTGAAGGTAGCAGCCAGGTTGATGTTCTGCGGGAAGAAGGTGGCATCTTGGGTATAGGTGGCACCGTGGTTCATATCAAGACCATAGATACAGGGGATGCCCATGGCGTCCATCGACTTTTGTTGTATCAGGGTAATGAGTTCGTTCCAGCGTTCGCGCTTCAAGCCTACACCCGGCACATTCAGGATGGAACCGATCTTGTATTTATAGATGGCGGTATCGAGCTTGGCTTCGTCTATCTCGAAGGCTTCGCCATAGGTACCTTTCTTGCCAAATACATCGAGGGTGATTTCGGTCATCTGGCCGATCTTCTCTTCGAGCGTCATGCGGCTCAGGGTTTCCTCTACTTTCTTTTCGATTTCCGCATCGACGGGGATGGCTGGTTCTGTGGTCTGTTTCTGCGAGCAGGAGCCCAACAGGATTCCGAACACAGCCAACGTAAGAAACATTTTCTTCATGGTTCGATTAATTATTAGTTGTTAGTTGATAAATTCAATAATATCATGCAAATATAACGAATTTATTCCTTTGGCCACTTGTATAATTTTATCTTTATACGATACTATTATAAAATAAATGAAAACTTTTACTACATTTGCGTATCAACAAAATCCACATGTCATGAAAGAACTGAAAATTGAAATACAGATGCAGACCTGCACGTACGATGAATTACCGGACGAAGAAAGGAAGTTGATGGATGCTGCCTGCGAGGCTACCAACCGGAGTTATGCCCCCTACTCTCATTTTTCGGTGGGTGCGGCGGCTTTGCTGGAAAACGGAACGGTGGTGACGGGAACCAATCAGGAGAATGCCGCTTACCCTTCGGGCATCTGTGCCGAACGTACCACGTTGTTCTATGCCAACAGCCAATATCCCGACCAAGGAGTGAAGACGCTGGCCATTGCGGCGCGTTCGGAAGAGGGATTTCTGGACAGACCGATTCCTCCTTGCGGTGCATGCAGGCAGGTATTACTGGAAACGGAGAAACGATACGGATTCCCCATGAGGATTCTGCTTTATAGCAAGAACGAGATCTATATTCTGAATGGAGTGGGCAGTTTGTTGCCTTTATCGTTTGACGGGGATTTCCTGAAATAAAGAAAGGCGGGTGCATGGAACGCACCCGCCTTTCTTTTCTTTAGTCGAAGAAGCTCTTGAACTTCTTGAATATCTTTTCCTTGATGCTCAGGTTGGGCATGAAGTTATCGGAGTTCTGCATCTTTTCCAATGCCTGCTTTTCGTCCCTGCTGAGGGTTTCGGGAATGTAAACGCTGACATTGACGAGCAAATCGCCCGTACCGCCGTTGTAACCATAGCTGTTGACACTGGGCAAGCCCTTGCCACGCAAGCGGAGTACCTTACCGGGTTGGGTACCCGATTCGATCTTGACCTTCACCTTGCCATCGATGGTAGGAATTTCTACCGTGCCACCCAAAGCGGCTGTTGGTACGCTAAGCAATAGATTGTATATCAAATCGTTGTCGTCACGAACCAAGTCGGGATGTGCTTCTTCCTCGACTACTACCAACAGGTCGCCCGGTATGCCGTTGCGCTTACCGGCATTTCCTTTGCCGTTGACGGTAAGCTGCATGCCTTCGGCTACACCAGCCGGAATCTTCACTTCCACTACTTCTTCGCCGTAGACGATGCCTTCGCCCGCACAATGCTTGCACTTGTTCTTGATAATCTTTCCTTCGCCATTACATTGCGGACAGACGCTCTGTGTCTGCATCATACCGAAGATGCTCTGCTGGGTACGGGTTACACTACCGGTACCGTGGCAAGTGGAACAAGTTTCGGTGGCACCGTCGCCATCGGCTCCTGTACCGTGACAATGTTCGCAAGTGACGTATTTCTTCAACTTGAACTTCTTTTCTACACCGGTGGAGATATCCTTGAGGTTCAATTTTACCTTTACACGGAGATCGGCACCACGGAACCGACGTTGGGATGAGCGTCCTCCACCGCCTCCTCCGAAGCCGCTAAAACCGCCAAAGCCGGAGAAGCCGTGACCAAACACACTGCTGAAGATATCGTTCAGGTCGAAATCGCCAAAGTCGCTGAATCCGCCGCCTGCCGCACCGCCCATACCGGCATGACCGAACTGGTCGTAACGGGCGCGCTTGTCCTTGTCGCTCAATACGCTATAGGCTTCGGCCGCTTCCTTGAACTTCTCTTCCGCTTCCTTATCGCCCGGATTCTTGTCGGGGTGGTACTGGATAGCCAGTTTACGGTAGGCTTTCTTGATTTCGGCTTCGCTGGCCGACTTCTCTACGCCTAACACTTCATAATAATCTCTCTTTGCTGCCATAATGTCAGATTATTGTGCCACCGCAACCTTGGCGTGGCGGATTACCTTATCGTTCAACATATATCCTGTCTGCACGCAATCCAGGATCTTTCCTTTGAGTTCTTCGCTCGGTGCAGGTATCAGAGCAATCGCTTCACAGAAATCGGTATCGAAGTCCTTGCCTTCGGTCTCGATCTTCTGCAGACCTTCCTGAGCCAGTACTTTCAGGAACTTGGTATGAATGAGCTGTACGCCTTCGAGCATGGCCTTGTTTTCTTCGGAGGATTCCATGTTCTTGATGGCGCGTTCAAAATCGTCCAGGACAGGAAGAATGGCGGTGAGTGTCTTTTCGGCACCGTTCTTGATGAGTTCAGCCTTTTCCTTGAGGGTACGCTTGCGGTAGTTGTCAAACTCGGCCGACAGGCGCAAGTGCTTGTCCTTCAAGTCTTCCACTTCTTTCTGCGCTTCTTCCAAATCTTTCACAAGCTGCTCTTCTACGGTCAGTTCTTCGGCTGGAGCCTCTTCCTGTGCGACTGCTTCCTGATCGCAAGCGGCCTCATCGGTCATCTCTTCGTTCTTCAATACTTCTTCTTCCTGAGGGTTGTTCTTTTCTTCCTTCATGATGATATGTTATTTTTATTATTTACTATTCAGTCAGTTCTTGAACTACAAATACCGTGCCAAAAGGCAAACGGACGAAAACGGGGACAAAGATAACAAAAAAATGACAAAGTGACATTTCACAGCACACAGTGTGGCACTTTCTCATTCTTTTTTCGTACCTTTGCACTCCATTCAAAAGAACCTATTAAAATAAGCTAACATCGAATGATTACAGTTCAGAATTTGGCCATCCAATTTGGCAAAAGAGTGTTGTACAAAGATGTGAACCTGAAGTTCACAAATGGTAATATCTATGGTGTAATCGGTGCCAACGGTGCCGGGAAATCGACTTTCCTGAAAGCAATCTCGGGCGAACTGGAAGCAACCAAGGGAAGTGTGACTTTGGGACCGGGCGAACGACTTTCCGTACTGAGTCAGGACCACTTCAAATGGGATAACTTCACCGTACTCAATACGGTGCTGATGGGACATACCGTGCTTTGGGACATCATGAACGAACGCGATGCGCTCTATGCCAAGACCGACTTTACCGACGAGGACGGTATGCGCGTTTCTGAACTGGAAGAGAAATTCGCGGAACTGGACGGTTGGAACGCTGAAAGCGATGCAGCTGCCCTGCTGAGCGGACTCGGTATCAAGGAGGACTTGCACTACAAGCTGATGGGCGAACTGAGCGGTAAGGAAAAGGTACGTGTAATGTTGGCGCAGGCACTCTTCGGCAACCCGGACAATCTGTTACTGGACGAACCGACGAACGACCTGGATATGGAGACCGTAACCTGGTTGGAAGAATACTTGTCGAACTACGAGAATACGGTGCTTGTGGTGAGCCACGACCGTCACTTCCTGGACTCGGTTTGTACGCATACTGTGGACATTGACTTCGGTAAGGTGAACCTCTTTGCCGGTAACTACAGTTTCTGGTATGAATCCAGTCAGCTGGCTTTGCGTCAGGCACAGAACCAGAAGGCTAAGGCGGAAGAAAAGCGCAAGGAACTGGAAGAGTTTATCCGCCGATTCAGCGCCAACGTGGCCAAGAGCAAGCAGACTACCAGCCGTAAGAAGATGTTGGAAAAACTTAATGTGGACGATATCCAGCCGTCTTCACGCAAGTATCCAGGCATCATCTTTACCATGGAGCGTGAACCGGGCAACCAGATTCTGGAAGTATCGGGCCTGCGTGCCGTGACCGACGATGGAGAGGTGCTGTTCAACGACGTGAACTTCAACGTGGAAAAGGGCGACAAGATTGTATTCCTGAGCCGGGACCCACGTGCCATGACTGCCTTGTTTGAGATTATCAACGGTAACCGTCAGGCAAATGCGGGCAAGTTCTCGTGGGGCGTAACCATTACCACCGCCTATCTGCCGGTGGACAATACTTCGTTCTTCGAAAACGACTTGAACCTGGTGGACTGGCTCAGTCAGTTCGGCGAAGGAAACGAGGTGTACATGAAGAGTTTCCTGGGACGTATGCTCTTCAGCGGAGAAGAGGTGCTGAAGAAGGCCAACGTACTCTCGGGAGGGGAAAAGATGCGATGCATGATAGCACGCATGCAGCTCCGCAATGCCAACTGTCTGATACTGGATACTCCGACCAACCACTTGGATTTGGAATCTATCCAGGCATTCAACAACAACCTGAAGCTTTACAAGGGAAATGTGCTCTTCGCATCGCACGACCACGAATTCATTCAAACCGTGGCCAACCGCATCATCGAACTGACTCCCAACGGTATCATCGACAAGATGATGGAATACGACGAGTATATCAGTTCTGAACATATCAAGGAAATGCGGGAACGCATGTACAACAAGGGATGATGAACTACGAAGAAACGCTTACCTATTTATATAATAGTGCACCGCTTTTCCAGCAAGTGGGAAAAGATGCCTATAAAGAGGGACTGGACAATACACTGGCCCTGGATGCACACTTTGGTCACCCGCACCGGAAGTTCAAGACCATTCATGTGGCAGGGACCAACGGGAAAGGATCGTGTTCGCATACCTTGGCCGCCATACTCCAGTCGGCCGGTTACAAAGTCGGCCTGTACACCTCCCCCCACCTGGTGGATTTCCGCGAGCGTATCCGAGTAAACGGAGCCCCCATCTCCCAAGAGGAAGTGGTGCGTTTCGTGGAGGAAGAACGGAGTTTCTTCGAACCGTTGCATCCGTCGTTCTTCGAACTGGCCACCGCCATGGCTTTCCGACATTTCGAACAGGAAAAGGTGGATGTAGCCGTGGTGGAAGTAGGATTGGGCGGACGGTTGGACTGCACCAACATCATCCGGCCCGACCTCTGTGTGATAACCAACATCAGTTTCGACCATGTGCAATTCCTTGGAAACACCTTGGCACAGATTGCTTCCGAGAAAGCAGGCATCATCAAGGAAGGTATTCTGGTGGTGATAGGCGAAGCCAACGAGGAGACACGCCCTGTATTTGAGAGCAAAGCCCGAGAAAAGCAGGCACCCCTTGTCTTTGCCGAAGACGAAGGACGGGTGTTGTCATCGACCGTCGGAGCAAACGGACGACGCATCTATGCGACACAAGCGTTGGGTTGCCTGGAAGGAGAACTGGGAGGACTGTGTCAGGAAAAGAATACGGCAACCATTCTTTCGGCCCTGCACATCTTACAGAAAGCAGGATACCGCATCAACGAAAACCATATCCGCGAAGGGTTTGCCAAGGTATGCCAGTTGACCGGATTGATGGGAAGATGGCAAAAACTGGGTGAGCGCCCTACCCTGGTATGCGACACGGGGCACAACAAAGGAGGAATGCAATACATTGTGGAACAACTGGGACAGGAAAGTTACCGGGAACTGCATATCGTGATAGGTATGGTGAACGACAAAGACATCAGCGGAGTGCTCGGTATGCTACCGAAGAATGCCCATTATTATTTCACCCAAGCCAGCGTGCAACGGGCCATGCCTTCGGCCAACCTGCAAAGGATGGCACTGGAAGCAGGTTTGCAGGGAGAAGAATACCCTACCGTAGAAAAAGCCGTACACGCCGCCCAGACATCCGCAACTTCCGAAGATTTCATTTTTGTAGGTGGAAGCACTTTCATTGTGGCAGATTTATTGAATTTTTTCTTTAAAAAGATTGGGAAATAAGAAATAAAATCTTTTTATTTGCAATAGTTTTACGAATACTATATAAAAAGATTTACAAGCCATGATAAATGCATCTACATCCGGAGAGAATCTCTGCGGCTTGAAGAGAGCCGATTTCCAGAAGACCATCGACGGAAAAGCAACAGATTTATTCATTCTGAAGAATGAGAGTGGAGCCGAATTGGCTATAACCAACTACGGTGGCGCAGTACTCGCCCTGATGGTTCCCGACAAAGACGGCAAGTATGCCAACGTTATCCAAGGCCATGACAGCATTGACCATGTGATAAACAGTCCCGAAGGTTATCTGAGCACCTTGATAGGCCGCTACGGAAACCGCATCGCAGGTGGAAAGTTTGAATTGGACGGTAAGGAATATTCCCTGGCTGTGAACAACGGGCCCAACTCCCTGCATGGAGGACCGACCGGTTATCATGCCCGCGTTTGGGATGCCGAACAGACTTCTCCACAAAGTGTCAAACTACATTATCTATCGGCCGACGGTGAAGAAGGTTTCCCAGGCAATCTGGACATCACGGTGATTTATACCTTCACCAACGACAATGAATTCATTATCGACTACACCGCCACTACCGACAAGAAGACACTCGTCAACCTCACCCACCACGCTTTCTTCAGCTTGTCCGGTCTGGACAATCCTACCGCCAGTGTAGAAAACAACATCGTAACCATCAACGCTGATTACTATACTCCTATCGATAACGTATGCATTCCTACCGGTGAAATTGCTCCTGTAGAAGGAACACCGATGGATTTCCGTACGCCTCATACCGTGGGATGCCGCATCAACGACAAGTTCCAGCAATTGGAATTTGGTACGGGATACGACCACAACTACGTGCTGAACAAGCACGAACAGGACGCGTTGACCTTTGCAGCCAAATGTGTAGAACCCATCAGCGGACGCGTATTGGAAATGTACACCACCGAACCGGGCGTACAGGTCTACACCGCCAATTGGCACACCGGATTTGCCGGATGGCATGGAGCGACCTTCCCTGCACGTAGTGCCATTTGCTTCGAAGCCCAACATTTCCCCGACACGCCCAACAAGGGACACTTCCCTTCCTGTGTACTGAAACCGGGAGAAACTTACAAGCAAGTGACAATCTACAAGTTTGGTGTAGAAAAATAATCAACCTATTAAAAAACATTTAAGTATTAAAATTATGAATCAACAAAAACAAAACGGCAACTTGATAGCCATTATTACCATGTGCTTCATTTTTGCCATGATTTCCTTTGTGACCAATATGGCCGCTCCTTTCGGTACTATTTGGGGATACACTTATCCTTGGGCCGGTATGATGGGTAACATGATGAACTTTGCAGCTTACCTCTTCATGGGTATTCCTGCCGGTAAGATGCTTGTTAAATATGGATACAAAAAGACTGCCCTCATCGCTTTGGGTGTAGGTGTAGCCGGTCTGTTAGTGCAATACTTGTCGAGCATATTCGGTGCAGACATCCACGCATTCGACTATCAAGGACAACCGGTTGCCTTGAACCTGATCATTTATTTGCTGGGTGCATTCATCTGCGGTTTCTGCGTATGTATGTTGAACACAGTGGTGAACCCGATGCTGAACATCTTGGGCGGCGGTGGTAACCGTGGTAACCAATTCATCCAGATTGGTGGTTCCATGAACTCTTTGACCGGAACCCTGACTCCTTTCTTGGTGGGTGTATTGGTTGGCCAACTTTCCGAAAAGACCAGCATGAGCAATGTTGCTCCGCTGTTGTTCATCGGTATGGCTGTATTCGCCATTTCATTCTTCATCATTTCGGCCGTTGCCATCCCAGAACCACAACAGAATGTAAAGAACGAAAAGTTTGCACACAGTCCGTTGTCTTTCCGTCATTGTGTATTGGGTGTCATCGCCATTTTCTTCTATGTAGGTGTAGAAATCGGTATTCCGGCTGAATTGAACTTCTATCTCTCCAACATGGGCTTTGAAGGTTCTGCCGCAATCGGAGGTACCTTGGCAGCTGTATATTGGTTCCTGATGATGATTGGTCGTATGCTCAGTAGCGCCATCAGTGGTAAAGTATCCACTTCCACTCAGATGACCATCGTTTCTACAACGGCTATCGTTCTATTGCTTATCGCCATTTTCTTACCTGAAAGTGTTGCCATACAGTTCGAAGGTCACGATATTCCTGTAAAATGTTTCTTCATTGCCATCTGTGGTATCTGTACTTCCATTATGTGGGGAGGTATCTTCAACTTGGCTGTAGAAGGTTTGGGTAAATACACTGCTGCCGCATCCGGTCTGTTCATGACCATGGTAGTAGGTGGTGGTATCATGCCGCTTATCCAACATGCCATTGCACAGAAGGTGGGTGCCATTCCAAGTTATTGGTTGGTCATCGCTATGTTGGCATACATCCTTTACTACAGTAAGATTGGATGCAAGAACGTAAACAAGGATATTCCAGTAGAATAAACAAACCGCAAAAATACTATTAACTTTAAATACTATAATATCATGGAAATAGATTTTGTAAGAAGTCGCTTCATCAAACATTTTGATGGCACTACAGGCTCAGTATATGCATCTCCAGGTCGTATCAATCTGATTGGCGAACATACAGACTACAACGGTGGTTTCGTATTCCCCGGAGCAGTGGATAAAGGCATTATGGCCGAAATCAAGCCTAATGGAACCAATATCGTCAAGGCTTATTCCATCGATTTGAAGGATTATGTGGAATTTGGTTTGAACGAAGAAGATGCTCCACGCGCCAGCTGGGCAAGATACATTTTCGGTGTATGCCGTGAAATGATTAAGCGCGGTGTAGATGTGAAAGGTTTCAACACAGCTTTTGCCGGTGATGTGCCTCTTGGTGCAGGTATGTCTTCATCGGCTGCTCTTGAAAGCACATACGCATACGCTCTGAACGAAATTTTCGGAGAAGGCAAGATTGACAAGTTTGAATTGGCTAAGGTAGGTCAAGCTACAGAACACAACTATTGCGGTGTGAAGTGCGGTATCATGGACCAGTTCGCTTCTGTATTCGGCAAGGAAGGCAGCTTGATCCGTTTGGACTGCCGCTCATTGGAATATCAATATTTCCCATTCAGACCGGAAGGATACCGCTTGGTTTTGGTAGACTCTGTAGTGAAGCACGAATTGGCTTCATCGGCTTACAACAAGCGTCGTGAAAGTTGCGAAAACGTAGTGGCTGCTATCAAGAAGACTCACCCGGAAGTGGAATTCCTCCGTGACTGCAACATGGAAATGCTGGAAGCTGTGAAGGCTGAAGTATCGGAAGAAGACTACATGCGTGCACAATACGTAATCGAAGAAATCCAACGAGTACTCGATGTTTGCGACGCATTGGAAAAGAACGATTACGAAACAGTAGGTCAGAAAATGTACGAAACTCACTACGGTATGAGCAAGTTGTATGAAGTGAGCTGTGAAGAACTCGACTTCTTGAACGACGTAGCATTTGACTGCGGTGTGACCGGTTCGCGCGTCATGGGCGGTGGATTTGGTGGATGCACCATCAACCTGGTGAAGAATGAATTGTATGAAACATTCATCACAACTGCCAAAGAACGTTTCAAAGAAAAATTCGGCCGTAGCCCGAAAGTTTACGATGTAGTGATTTCGGACGGTTCACGCAAATTGATCTGATTATAGCTATAAATACGATAAGAAGTGGATGTGTTTGTCACATCCACTTCTTTTTATTTCAAGCAAAATAGTGTAAATGTTACACTTTATGTTGCATAACATATACACTAAAAGCATAACCTATTGGAATAAGTGTTACTTTTACACAAATTAAAGAACAATTTACTAATTAGTACTCCAATTTGTTATGAAAAACATGAAGAAGAGCCTTTTAGGCGCAGGCATGACGCTGGCAATCCTCAGCGGTTGTGCACCCAAGCAACAAGCTACAGAGACTTTGACTCTGTCGGGTTTGAATCCATCCCATTTTGAGGCTGTAGTAGACAGTGTGAAACCTGTCAAACTGTACACTTTGAAAAATGCTGCCGGCATGGAAGTGTGTGTGACCAACTTTGGCGGCCGTATCGTTTCCATCATGGTACCCGACAAGAACGGTGAAATGAAGGATGTGGTACTTGGCTTTGACAACATTGAAAGTTATCAGAACGTACCCAGCGACTTCGGTGCATCCATCGGCCGTTATGCCAACCGCATCAACCAAGGTAAGATTGTAGTGGACGGCGAAGAAATCCAATTGCCTCAAAACAATTTCGGGCATTGCCTGCACGGAGGTCCTACAGGCTGGCAATATCAGGTTTATGAAGCCAACCAGACCAATGACAGTACCATGGTATTGACCATGAAGTCGCCCGATGGTGACAACAATTTCCCCGGTAACGTGACAGCTATCGTAACTTATGCCTTGACAGCCGACAACGCTATCGACATTTTCTATGAAGCGACTACCGACAAGAAGACAGTTGTCAACATGACCAACCACTCCTACTTCAACCTCAGTGGTGATCCGACAACTCCTATCACTGATCATATCCTTTACATCAATGCCGACCATTTCACTCCCGTTGACAGTACTTACATGACTACCGGTGAAATTATTCCTGTAAAAGACACACCGATGGACTTCACTACTCCGAAGGCAGTAGGTCAGGACATCGACAATTTCGATTTCGAACAAGTGAAATTCGGTAATGGATTCGACCACAACTGGGTACTGAACACCAAGGGCGATGTAAACGCATTGGCTGCCAAATTCACTTCTCCAGTCAGCGGTATCACATTGGAAGTGTACACCAACGAGCCGGGTATCCAAGCATACTCTGGCAACTTCCTGGATGGAACAGCTAAAGGCAAGAAGGGAATCTTGTACGCACAACGTACCGGTTTCTGTCTCGAAACTCAAAAATATCCGGATTCACCCAACAAGGAATGGGCTGAAAGCAACGCTTACTTGGCACCGGGTGAAACCTACAAGAGTTTCTGCAAATTTAAATTCGGTGTAGAAAAATAATTGTCTAACTTTAAATAATACGAATTAAAATGAGTTCATCAGGATTTGAAACCATTGATTTTATCATCTTTGGTATTTATATCGTAGTCTTAGTCTCCCTCGGTCTGTTCCTCAGCCGCGACAAGGACGGTAAAGGAAAGAGCGCCAGCGATTACTTTTTGGCCGGTAACACTTTGACATGGTGGGCCGTAGGTGCTTCATTGATTGCTGCCAACATTTCGGCAGAACAGTTTATCGGTATGTCGGGTACAGGTTATGCCGACGGTATTGCTATCGCTGCATACGAAATCATGGCAGCCGTTACTTTGATTGTTGTAGGTAAGTTCCTACTTCCTATTATGATTGACCGTAAGATCTTCACTATTCCCCAGTTCTTGTATGAACGATACAACGGAGGGGTAGGTCTTGCATTCTCTATTCTCTGGTTGTTCCTTTATGTATTTGTGAACCTGACTTCCGTAGCATGGTTGGGTGCTTTGGCCATCGAACAGATTTTGGGTGTACAAGGTGTAATGGTCAGCTTCATGGGATTTGAAATCTCGATGCAGATGCTCATCATCATCGGTTTGTTTGTCATTGCAGGTATATATTCCATCTATGGCGGTTTGGCTTCTGTAGCTTGGACAGACGTTATGCAGGTAACTTTCCTCATCGGTGGTGGTTTGATTACAGCTTTCGTCGCTCTAAGTGCTATGGGTGAAGTTCTGGGTACAGATGCCTTGGGTGCCTTTGCACAAATCTTCAACGATTTAACAACCGGCGAACACGCTACCGACCCGCACTTCCACTTGATTATCCAAGAATCTCATGACCCAGCTGCTTATGCCAATGTACCGGGTATTGTAGCGGTTGTTGGTGGTGTATGGTTGACTAACTTGGGTTATTGGGGTTTCAACCAATACATCATCCAGAAAGGTCTTGCTGCCAAGAGTATCGACGAAGCAAAGAAAGGTTTGATTTTCGCAGGTTTCCTGAAGATTCTGATTCCGTTCATCGTTGTGGTTCCTGGTATCTGTGCATACTATATCATGCAGAATCCGGAAACATTCACCAGCTTTGACTTGCAAGGAGCCATCAACCGTTCGGACGATGCTTATCCTTGGTTGATCCGTAACTTTACCCCAACTGGTATCAAGGGACTTTCATTTGCTGCTCTTACTGCTGCCATCATTTCTTCTTTGGCCTCCATGTTCAACTCTACTTCTACCCTGTTTACCATGGACATCTACAAGAAGTATATCAACAAAGAAGCCTCTGACAAGAAATTGGTTAATGTAGGCCGTATCACAGCTCTTTCAGCTTTGATTATCGCTGCAGTAGCAGTAAAGCCTTTGCTCGGCGGACTCGACCAAGCATTCCAATACATTCAGGAATATTCCGGTTTCATTTATCCGGGTATCATCACTGTATTCGGTCTCGGTCTTTTGTGGAAACGTGCTTCTGCAACAGCAGCTATCTGGACATCTATCCTGACCATCCCGATGGGTGTTATCTTCAAGATCTGTTTGCCTGATGTAGCCTTCCAGCTTCGTGCCGGTTATATCTTCATTATCCTTGTAAGCATCTTCATCCTGATATCTTATATGGACAAGAAGTATGTAAGTGCTGAAGCCATTTCGGATGCAGATAAGAAACAGATGTTGATGTGGGCAAAAACGATTGGATGTACAGGTGCATTCTTTGTAATTTTGGGCTTGGTTGTTACATTAATGGGCAACTCTACTGAATGGACAGCATATTTGAACGACATCGGTTTCCAAGCATTCATCTTCTTTGGTGTATTGGTAGGCTGTAATGCCGTATGGCTCTACAGCAACTCTTTGGATAACAAGAAAGATCCGAAGGCATTGCCAATCAACTTGGATTTGTTTGCAACAACTAGAGGATATACTTATGGTACAATCGGTATCTGTGTGATTACCGCTATCCTTTATATCTGCCTCTGGTAATTTAACGATAATTAATAATGACCACCTATTACAATATAAATCCGAAATTCTATGTGTCGGTAGACTGTATCATATTCGGTTTCGACAAGGGGGAGCTCAAGCTCCTCCTGTTGAAACGGAACTTTGAACCGGCTATGGGCGAATGGTCTTTGATGGGTGGATTTGTACAAGAAGAGGAAAGCATTGACGATGCCGCCAAGCGGGTATTGAGCGAACTGACAGGACTGAATGATGTATACATGCAACAAGTAGGTGCATTCGGACGGATTGATAGAGATCCGGGAGAAAGAGTCATCTCTGTAGCCTATTATGCACTCATCAATGTCAATGAATACGATCGGGAGTTAGTCCAACAGCACAATGCCCATTGGATAAAGATTGACCAGCTTCCGGAATTGATATTCGACCATCCGGAGATGATAGCCAAGGCACGTGAACTGATGAAACATCAAGCATCCGACCATCCTATCGGATTCAACCTACTGCCCGAGTTGTTTACACTCACTCAACTGCAGAACTTGTACGAAGCCATTTATGGAGAACCAATAGACAAGCGGAACTTCCGCAAGAGAGTCGCCACCATGGATTTCATAGAAAAGACGGAGCATATAGACAAGACTGGATCCAAAAGAGGGGCTTTCCTTTATAAATTCAACGATAAGGCCTACTTGAAAGATCCTAAATTTAAATTATAAGAATTATGTTAGAAGCATTAAAAGAAAAAGTATTCCATGCCAATCTTGATTTGGTAAAGCATGGACTTGTTATATTCACATGGGGAAACGTTTCGGCCATCGACCGTGAGACCGGCCTGGTTGTCATCAAGCCCAGTGGTGTATCTTACGATGACATGAAAGCAGAAGACATGGTCGTTGTCGATTTGGAAGGCAACGTAGTGGAAGGCAACCTCCGCCCTTCATCGGATACTCCTACACACCTTGTTCTGTATAAAGCATTCCCCGAAATCGGTGGTGTGGTACATACCCACTCCACCTATGCTACCGCATGGGCACAAGCCGGATGTGACATTCCGAATATTGGAACAACTCATGCCGACTATTTCTACAAGGACATTCCATGTACCGAAAGTATGACGAAGGAAGAAGTGGAAGGTGCCTATGAACTGGAAACAGGTAATGTCATTGTGAAGAGATTCATTGGCATGAATCCTGTTCATACACCCGGTGTGTTGGTAAAGAACCACGGACCGTTCTCATGGGGTAAGGATGCACACGATGCCGTTCACAATGCAGTAGTTATGGAGCAAGTGGCCAAGATGGCCAGCATAGCCTATGCAGTAAACCCCAATCTGACCATGAACCAGTTGCTGGTAGAAAAGCATTTCAGCCGCAAGCATGGTCCCAATGCCTATTATGGACAAAAATAATATTAACCATTTGATAAGATAAGATTATGGAAAAAGCATTTGAACAATTTGAAGTGTGGTTCGTAACAGGAGCTCAGCTTCTTTACGGTGGTGACGCAGTCGTAGCAGTAGACGGTCATTCAAAAGAAATGGTTGACGGACTCAACAATAGCGGTATCATCCCTATTAAAGTAGTCTACAAAGGAACAGCAAACTCTTCCAAGGAAGCAGAAGCGGTAATGAAAGCTGCCAACAACGATGAAAAATGTGTTGGTATCATCACTTGGATGCATACTTTCTCACCAGCAAAAATGTGGATTAAAGCTCTTCAAGCATTGCAGAAGCCACTTCTCCACTTCCATACCCAATACAACGCCGAGATTCCATGGGAAACCATCAACATGGACTTCATGAACCTCAACCAATCGGCTCACGGTGATATTGAATTTGGTCATATTTGCACTCGTATGCGAGTTCCACGCAAGGTAGTGAGCGGTTATTGGAAAAACGAAGAAGTACAAAAGAAGATCGCTGTTTGGGCACGCGTAGCTGCCGGTGTAGCTGATGCCAAGAACGTACGTTGTTTGATGTTCGGTATGAACATGAACAATGTGGCTGTAACCGATGGTGACCGCGTAGAATTTGAACAACGCATGGGATACCACGTAGACTACTACCCTGTTTCTTCACTGATGGAATATTTCAAGAAGGTAACAGATGCAGAAGTAGATGCACTTGTGGAAGAATACAAGAAACTGTATGAAATCAAGATTGATGAAAGCGGTGAAGAAGTATATTGGGAAAAGGTAAGAAATGCAGCCAAAGCTGAAATCGCACTGCGCCGCGTATTGGTAGATGAAGGCGCTACTGCTTTCACAACCAACTTTGATGACCTTGGTGACGCTGATATCGATGCTCCAGATTTCGTAGGCTTTGACCAAATTCCGGGTCTTGCTTCCCAACGCCTCATGGCCGAAGGTTACGGTTTTGGTGGAGAAGGCGACTGGAAGACTGCTTGTCTCTATCGCACAGTTTGGGCTATCCAACAAGGTATGCCTAAGGGATGTTCATTCCTGGAAGACTACACCCTTAACTTCGCCGGTGACAGTTCATCTTGTCTCCAGAGCCACATGCTCGAAGTTTGTCCGCTTATTGCAACAGACAAGCCCAAGCTCGAAGTTCACTTCCTCGGTATCGGTATCCGCAAGCAACAGACTGCACGCCTCGTATTCACTTCCAAGGTAGGTCGTGGTATCAAGGCTACTGTTGTTGACCTCGGCAATCGTTTCCGTCTCATTTCTCAAGAAGTTGAATGTATCGAACCCAAGCCGATGCCTAATCTGCCTGTAGCATCTGCACTCTGGATTCCACAACCAACATTCGAAATCGGTGCCACAGCATGGATTCTTGCAGGTGGTACACACCATAGCGCATTCTCTTATGACATTACAGAAGAATATTGGGAAGATTTCGCAGAAATAATGGGTCTTGAATACTTGAAGATTAACAAGGACACCAACTTGTGCGATTTCAAGAAAGAATTGCGCATGAATGAAGTGTACTACATGCTGAACAAAGCACTCTGCTAAATGTAAAACTCAAAAATTGATTTGAAGATGAATTTAAACGCCAAATCAACGATAGATTCAGGTAAAGCCATACTCGGTATCGAGTTTGGCTCTACTCGAATCAAGGCCGTTCTCATTGATGAGAACAACAAGCCTATAGCCCAAGGTAGTCACACTTGGGAAAATCAATTGGTGGACGGACTTTGGACATACAGTGTAGAAGCTATTTGGTATGGCTTACAAGACTGTTATGCCGACCTTCGCGCCAATGTGAAGGAATTGTATGATACAGAGATAGAAACTTTGGCTGCCATTGGTATCAGTGCCATGATGCACGGATATATGGCTTTCAATGAAAAAGAAGAAATCCTGGTTCCCTTCCGCACCTGGAGAAATACCAATACCGGTAAGGCTGCCGCAGAACTTTCCGAACTGTTTGTATACAACATTCCGTTGAGATGGAGTATATCACACCTTTATCAAGCCATATTGGATCATGAAGAACATGTGAAGGACATCAACTTCCTGACTACGTTAGCCGGATTCATTCATTGGCAGATTACAGGCAAAAGAGTGCTTGGAGTAGGTGATGCATCGGGTATGATTCCTGTCGATCCTGAAACAAAGACCTATTCAGCAGAAATGGTTCAGAAATTCGACCAATTGATTGCCCCTCAGAAATTCAACTGGAAATTGCTCGATATTCTGCCCGAAGTACTTGTAGCAGGTGAAAACGCCGGATTCCTGACCCCGGAAGGTGCCAAACGTCTCGATGTATCCGGACATTTGAAACCAGGCATTCCTGTGTGTCCTCCGGAAGGTGATGCCGGAACCGGAATGGTTGCAACCAATGCTGTCAAGCAACGCACAGGTAATGTTTCGGCCGGGACCTCTTCTTTCTCCATGATTGTTTTGGAAAAAGACCTGTCGAAACCTTACGAAATGATTGACATGGTAACGACTCCCGATGGTAGTCTTGTAGCAATGGTACATTGCAATAACTGTACTTCCGATCTTAATGCATGGGTAAATCTGTTCAAAGAATACCAGGAACTGCTGGGTATTCCGGTAGACATGAATGAAGTTTATGGAAAACTTTACAACCATGCTTTAAAAGGCAATGCCGATTGCGGTGGATTAATTGCATACAACTACATTTCAGGTGAACCGGTAGTAGGTTTGGCTGAAGGACGTCCTATGTTTATCCGTTCGGCTAATGACAAGTTCAATTTGGCCAACTTCATGCGTTCCCATCTGCATGCATCTATCGGTGTCCTCAAGATTGGAAACGATATACTTTTCAACGAAGAAAAGATCAAGGTGGACCGCATCACCGGACACGGTGGTCTGTTCAAAACCCAAGGCGTAGGACAACGCATCTTGGCTGCAGCACTCAATTCTCCTATCTCTGTCATGGAAACAGCCGGTGAAGGAGGTGCATGGGGTATCGCCCTGCTTGCTGCTTATCTGGTGAACAACCCCGAACAAGCTTCATTGGCCGATTACCTGGAAGAAAAGGTATTTGCAGGAGAAGCCGGTGTGGAAATTTCACCTACAGCAGAAGAAGTAGCTGGTTTCAATGCTTACATTGAAAATTACAAGGCTACCCTTCCGATTGAAGAAATAGCGGTTAAATGCAAGAAATAAGAAAAATAGAACGAACTTGCAATTTGCTGAAACATGGAGAAAGGTATTTGTTACAAGAAACAAAGAATCGTAACATTTATTCAGCTATATTTGCAATCAAAACCAAATTTTATCAGACATGAATGATATAAAAGTAATGAATCACGCAGCGGATAACATTCGTATCCTTGCCGCTGCATCTGTAGAGAAAGCTAAGTCAGGTCACCCGGGCGGTGCTATGGGTGGTGCAGACTTTATCAATGTACTCTATTCAGAATACCTTAACTACGACCCACAGAACCCAACATGGGTAGGTCGTGACCGTTTCTATCTTGACCCAGGCCACATGGCTCCGATGCTTTATGCCCAATTGGCACTTATCGGTAAATATAGTCTTGAAGAATTGGCACAACTTCGTCAATGGGGCTCCCCTACTACCGGACATCCGGAATTTGAAGTAGCCCGTGGTGTAGAAAACACTTCCGGCCCACTCGGTCAGGGACATACATTCGCTGTGGGAGCTGCTATCGCTGCAAAGTTCTTGGCTGCACAAACTGGCAACCCTACTTTCGCTAAAGAAACCATCTATGCATACATTTCTGATGGTGGCGTTCAGGAAGAAATTTCACAAGGCGCTGCACGCGTTGCCGGTGTCCTTGGTTTGGACAACCTCATCATGTTCTATGACTCCAATGACATCCAACTTTCCACAGAAACTGCTGAAGTAATGAACGAAGACACTGCTGCAAAGTATCGTGCCCTCGGTTGGGAAGTGATTGAAATCAATGGTAATGATACCGTAGAAATCCGCAAGGCTATTGAAGCAGCAAAAGCCGTTGTAGGCAAACCGACATTGATTATCGGTAAATGTATCATGGGTAAAGGTGCTTTGAAAGCAGACGGTTCTTCGTACGAACGTAACTGTAAAACTCATGGTGCTCCTCTCGGTGGTGATGCATTTATCAACACAGTGAAAAACTTAGGCGGTGATCCTGAAAATCCGTTCCAGATTTTTGACGATGTTAAGGAACTTTATGCCAAGAGAGCAGAAGAATTGAAAGCAATCTGTGCTGCACGTTATGCAGAAGAAGAAGCATGGGCTGCTGCTAATCCTGAAAAGGCTGCTGCACAGGCTGACTGGTTTGCCAACAAAGCTCCACAAATCGACTGGTCAAAAGTTGAACAGAAGGCTAACGATGCTACCCGTAACGCATCAGCAGCTTGTCTTTCTGCATTGGCAGAACAAGTACCTAACATGATTTGTGCTTCGGCTGACTTGTCGAATTCAGATAAGACCGACGGTTTCTTGAAAAAGACCAAAGCTTTGACTAAAGACGATTTCAGCGGTGCTTTCTTCCAAGCTGGTGTTGCTGAATTGACTATGGCTTGCTGTTGTATCGGTATGGCACTTCACGGAGGTGTTATCCCTGCTTGTGGTACCTTCTTCGTATTCTCTGACTATATGAAACCTGCCGTACGTATGGCGGCTTTGATGGAACTTCCTGTTAAGTTCATTTGGACTCACGATGCATTCCGTGTTGGTGAAGACGGTCCTACTCATGAACCGGTAGAACAAGAAGCACAAATCCGCTTGATGGAAAAACTGAAAAATCACAAGGGCCACAACTCTACCCTCGTTCTCCGTCCGGCAGATGCCAAGGAAACGACAGAAGCTTGGGCATTGGCTATGGCCAACACAGCCACTCCTACTGCTCTTATCTTGTCACGTCAGAACATTACTGACCTTCCAGCAGGTAACGACTACTCACAAGCAGCCAAGGGTGCTTATATCGTAGCCGGTTCGGATGAAAATGCAGATGTTATCCTCGTTGCTTCAGGTTCTGAAGTTTCTACATTGGTAGCCGGTGCTGAGCTTCTCCGTAAGGATGGTGTGAAGTGCCGTATCGTCAGCGTTCCTTCTGAAGGTTTGTTCCGCAGCCAATGCTCTTGCTATCAAGAAGAAGTATTGCCGGCAGGTGTCAAGAAATTCGGTTTGACAGCTGGTTTGCCAGTTAACTTGCAAGGTCTGGTTCCTGCTCACGAAGGCAAGGTATGGGGATTGGAAAGCTTCGGTTTCTCGGCTCCTTACAAAGTGCTCGATGAAAAATTGGGCTTCACTGCAGAAAATGTGTATAACCAAGTAAAAGCAATGCTCTAATGAAAACGATTGGGTTAGCATCCGATCATGCCGGATACGAATTGAAGGAATACATCAAGACTTGGTTGGTAGCCAAGGGATATACCTTCAAGGATTTCGGTACCTACAGTGCAGACAGTTGTGACTATGCAGACTATGCCCATCCGTTGGCAGAAGCTGTAGAAGCAGGTGAATGTTACCCGGGTATTGCTGTATGCGGAAGCGGACAAGGAATAGGCATTACGCTGAACAAGCATCAGGGTATTCGTGCAGCACTTTGTTGGATTCCTGAGATTGCTCATCTCGCGCGTCAGCACAACGATGCCAATATTCTGGTAATGCCAGGACGTTTCATTGACCAAGACATGGCCAACAAGATTATGGATGAATTTTTCAATACTGATTTTGAAGGCGGACGCCACCAGGCGCGCATTGAAAAAATGCCGGTGAAATAATCTTTAATCGCTATACATAAAAAGAGGCTGACTTTAAAAAGTTGGCCTCTTTTATTATGTAAATTAATATTCAATTAAAAAATAAAAAAGGGAGTAATCATACTCCCTTTTATCGCGGAGAGAGAGGATTATGAACCTAACTCTCGTAACCTCGTATAAATCAAGTTCTTGCTTATATCAAATTCGCTTTCAGTAACGATTTAGTAACGGTGTTTTGTCCATCTATGTCTTTCATTGGCA
>SUXW01000010.1 GCA_015060765.1 Bacteroides sp. | reverse complement strand
CATACGGCCAAGAACTACGTGAAATACTTGAAGGAAGCCTATATGCTGGTGGGTATTCAAAAGTATTCGCAAAAGAGCAAGCAACGCTCTGTCCAGGAAAAGGTCTATGCCGTTGACGTGGCCATGATGGACCAACGCGAGAATGCCTTTGCGGGCGAGAACCTTGGTCATCGGCTGGAAACCATCGTAGCCATTCACCTTGTCAGGAAATGCAAGTCGGAGGGATTGGATGTCTATTACCTGAACGACCGTTCGGGCGAGTGCGACTTTGTGGTCTGCAAAGGTAATCAGGTCATACAAGCCATACAGGTGTCATACGATATTTCTGCTGAAAATACTTACAAGCGTGAGAAGAATGGCCTACTGCTTGCCGCCAGACAGACCAAATGCGAAAATCTGTTGCTACTCACTGACCATGAGAGCGGCGAAATAGAGGAGGATGGTCACAAGATGAAGATTCAGCCCGTCTATGAATGGAGTTTGGAACTCGGAGTGTAGTCAGCTGAATTTTAAGAAAGCAGTGCAATAGCCAAATATGTCAGGGGACAGATACTGACACAGGTGGGGGATACATGCCCCCTGGGAGACTGTAAATTAAACTGTGTCAGGCCAGGTAGTTACAATTTGAGTTATCATAGCTCTCTGGTGAGAAGCACCGTATATGGCAGCAGCAGAAAGCAATTCCACATAATAAGGCTTGCCAAAATACTCCATCAGTTCATCGATGTAATAAGTCGGTGGTACTACTCCCTTTAACTGGTATTGGGTAGGGATGCTTACATAAAAGCCTTTATGAACGTTTTGAATCCTTTTAGCCAATGTAAGTCTGTTGATGTCTGTTTTCAGCGTCTTTTCAGAACGTTCAGCAAACACACATCGGATTTGTTGAAAAGAGAATGTGGTAATTCCTCTTTGTTCTCGCTCCTTTATCCAATCATTCAAACTCATATTCGGCTTATTTGTTGCAAAAGAAAGCAAAAAAAGCTTACCTTTGCAACTTTTCCAATGAATTATATTTCTTAAGTATCGTTTTTACAACTATCTGTCTTGTCCTGGTATAGGTTGACTCAACTAATTTATTTTATGAGTTCAGAAGAAAGTAAAAGAAAGAGACATTCTCGCAAACATCCGGGCAAGGCTTATCCTCTGCCTGTCCGCTTGTCTGCAGTACGTGATTATTTAAGTGGAATGAGCCGTTTGGAGGTTGCCCGTAAATATTCTATCCATGACATGAGCAATATATCGCGTTGGAAGCGTATATTTGCAGATGTAGTGGAATTTAAGACTTCTCATACCATGGTAAAACGTCGCACTTCCCGTAGTTTGCAGACCGAAAGCGAATCTGAGTTGTCCTTGCGCATCAAGGAACTGGAACGTAGCCTGTCGCTTTGTCAGAAAGCCCTTGCTTCCAAGGAAAAGGAACTGGATAAGGCCAACCTTCATATCCAGATCAATGAAACGCTTATAGACTTGGCAGAAGAGACCTTCGGTTTGGATATCCGAAAAAACTTCGGCACCAAGTAGTGGAAAGGCTTCGCAGCAGTTCTCCTATCAATGTTTCGGACTGCTGCGCATTGCTTGGTTTCTCCAAACAAGCCTATTACAAGCATCGTCTGCATTGTGAGAAGAAGTCTTTGGAAGAGGATGTCCTCCTACGTGAAGTTCTGGCTATCCGTCAGTCCCTTCCTGTTCTTGGAGGCAGGAAGCTCCATGAAATGTTAGCGGAACGACTTCCCGGCACACTGATTCCCGGTCGGGACAAATTCTTCGATTTCCTTCGTTCTCAAGGACTTCTGATAAGGAAGCATCGTGAGAAGCGTCCTATGACGACGCTTTCCTGGCATCATTTCCACAAGTATCCCAATCTTTGGAAAGGCCGTATTCCCGATGCTCCCAATCAGGTTTGGGCAGCTGACATTACCTATATAAAAATGGGGAACGGAACGTTCCTTTATCTGAGCCTGGTTACTGATGTGTATTCACATAAGATTGTAGGCTGGTCCCTGTCTGAATCCCTTGGGATGGAAGGCCCTTTGAATGCCTTGAAGGACGCTCTGAAAGAACTGCCGAAAGGGCATCGGCTTATCCACCACTCCGATCGTGGTGTACAGTATTGCAGCAATGCCTATGTGAATTTGTTGCAAGAGAACGGCATACAAATCAGCATGACGGAAAACGGGGACCCTAGAGAGAATGCCGTAGCTGAAAGGGTCAACGGAATCTTGAAGGAAGAATGGTTTAACAGGGAAGTCATCGAATCGCCGGATAAAGGAAAGACAAGGACACAGGAGATCGTAAGGATATACAACGAGATACGTCCGCACATGAGCAACGATTATCTGACTCCTCAACAGGCGCACCAGCAAACGGGCGCATTGAGAAGGAGATGGAAAACTTATTATAAAAAAAAGGAGGGATTATGTGAACAGATAAACGAAGATGTATAACTTTGCAGAAAAGTCCCTTTGTTGACTTCCGCATGCGGAAGTCAACAAAGGATAGGATTAAACCTTATGGTTATTATTTTATACAACCGATATCAGGATTATTGAGTGTTAACCGTCAACCAAAATCAGGACGAGACAATCAATCCACAAAAAGTTTTTTGCGATTTTACTTGCATCTTACACTCACCATTGAGTATCAGTAAGATAGGGTGTGTAGGTAAAGTGTGTAAGCAAATTACCTACACACTTTACCTACACAAACCAACTGATGGATTTCAGATTTTTCGTCACTTCGTTCCTTAAAGTGACACGTGGGGTTTATATATAATGTTTCCTTCCTTTAATTAGTGCTTGTTATAAGTATGAAATCTTGAAGATGTAGTGCAGATGTATAGGGATATTGATGCTTTTTCCTTATTAATTCTATGAAAAAATGGGATTTAAATTATGTATAAGATTTTACGACTATATAAACGAAATGTTATAATTATATAATTGAAATATTTTAATTATATAACTAAAACATTTCGGTTATATTTTAAATGTTGTTTTACTTGACTTTTGATGAGAAATATTGTAACTTTGTATAGAGTCAAAACAATTTTAATAACGGCATAGATATGGCAAAATACATTAAACAAGAATTGCCCGATTTACATAAAACGGGGGAGAAAAAGGCATATTATCGATTGAAAACAAGTAGGAACATCGATTTTGATCACTTTATAGAGCATATTTGTAGCCATCATTCGGGTGTCAGCAAAGGGGATGCCATGCGCGTATTGATGGATGCAACGGAATCCTTGGCCAAACTTTTGGCTGAGGGATGTTCGGTTACTATAGACGAGTTGGGTACTTTCAAAGCGACCGTTGGCCTGCTAGCGGACAAGGAGATGGATGGCTTGGATGATGGTGCACCTAAACGGAATGCCCGGAGCCTTTGGTTGGATGGGGTGACTTTTCAGCCGGAAAAGAAAATGGTGTGGAATATGAATCGTCATTGCAAATTAGAGAATGGGGGAGTAGCGCGTATACGGCGTTCACCGTTTACAAAAGAGGAGCGTTTACAGAAAGCTTTGGGATACATCGAAAAAGTAGGTATGATACGGGTGAAGGACTATATGTCTTTAGTAAAGCTTGCGCGCACTACGGCAACAGAAGAATTGCGTGCGTTCAGTAGTGACCCTTCGACTGGTATTGTAGCTATTGGTAGGGCTCCCGCCAGAATTTACGTGAAAAAGGCTGATTGATAGGATAATATGTGATTGATAAATCTTATAGTGTGTAGGTAAAGTGTGTAGGTAATTTGCTTACACACTTTACCTACACACTTTATCTTACTGATACTCAATGGTGAGTGTAGGATGCAAGTAAAATTGCAAAAAATAATTTGTTAATAACCTAATACATGCCACAAGTCGCGGATACGTTTTTCCGGATCCCATTTGCCACTAAACGTCCAGCGGGCGGTGATGCTGTAATATTCCAATGCAGAACCCGCTTCTTTCAGGTTATTTTTAAGCCAACCGCTATGACCTCCTTCACGGGTACAATTCAGATAATAGGTACGGAGTCCCCACGGACAGGGGTCGAGTACTTTGTCTGAATAGGCATAGTGAATGTTGCCATCGAGCACATTTTCTGAAAGAGTACAGTTGACAAGGAAGAATTGGGAGTCGTGGTGGTAACGTCCTAATAGAGTAGGCGACTTGGCATCGAACGAAGAGTCTGTAATAACTAATTTCTTGCTCTTGTCGCCTCGTCCGTCGTGCCAGATCATGGCACGTCCATCGCCATAGAAACGGCTACGGGTAACGTAACACCATCCACGGGGACAGAGGAAGTCTACTCCCGGACAGCGCAGATATAAATCGGCATGATAATACATTCCTCCGGCATCTTTTGCCCAAAGAGAGAGTGCATCGTTACCATCTGCCCATACGTTGCTATTAATGACGATGGTACGGGTAGCCCGACCGAAAATAGCCATCTGATGGGTGGTGGTATTTTCTACGGTTGTACCATAATTGTTGTATACGGTCAGACCACTGATGACGCAATCATCGGCACCTTCTTGAATGACGATTACGCCATTCCCTACTTGTTTACCTTTATATTCTTTGATGGTACGTGTCTTCATGGTTTCGGCATAGACAATTTGAGTCTGCTCACGGTCTTCACCCACTAATACAATGTTGGGCTTGTCGATGATAACCTTTTGGTTGTATGTACCTTTCAACAACAAGATTTTGAAAGGTTCTGTTGGTTGTTCCGGTGCTTTCTCAATGGCTGCCTGAATGCTTTCACCGGGTTTTACGATGACATCGAATGCCGAACGGTCTATTTCAGGACGGCGATACATGTCAATGGTTCCATTTTCGTTGGCTCCTTTTGTTGTCAGACTTATCTTAACTTTGTTCTTGGGATCGTATTGAGCTGCCCATTGTTCGTAGAGAGGATATAGTTCAGCTGGTCGGCTATTGTACCAACTGTAACCGGTACGACGTTCAAGTCCTATTTCTTCCAGTCGGCGGCGACAAATGCCATCACGGTCGCATACGTAAGGCTCGCAATACTTGAAATCATAGAAACGTCCCCAAATGGGCTTGGCACTGGGATCTTCTACCAACCGTGCATTTCGTTCTTCTCCTTTTCTCCATCCGGTACGTTCCAAACGAAGCCCGGTCAGCTTATAGGTGTCAAACCATTTCATAGCTCCATGTATGGCTTTCTTTATCCGTTTGTCTGGATTGGGTAACGACATTAATAGGCGGATAATAGCGGCGCTTTCTTGGGTGCAGAAAGACGGATATTCGTATGCACGGGCAGAAGTGGCTTGTAATGTTTCCTTGTCGTGCTGCTGACACCAAACGGTTGGTTTGCCTTTTACATAAATTTGTGTGGCAAGAATACATTCGATTCCCTTATCGAATGCCATGCTAATTTGGGCTCGTGTATTTTCATCGATTAAATCTCCGTCGTAAGGTGGAAGGGATTGTTTCATATCGTCGAACATTTCCAATATGTTGACTATAGCATCGTCATTGAACGTAATGGCTACTTGATAACCATGCTTGACGGGCCAAAATTGTGGCCAACCACCATTTTCGTATTGTCCGCTCAAAATGTATTCAAGTGCTTTGATGAAAGCATGGCGGTAAGACGGTTCGCGGGTAGCTTGATATAGGCGTGCCAAATAGAGCATTTGCATGGTTGTTGCTCCGTTGTCGATGGTAGAATCATCTTGCCTGGATTTATCTTTCAATACTTTCTCGCGTTCTTGATCGGTCAGTCGGCTGACCATATCCGTATTCTTAGGCCATCCTCCTGTTACTCTTTGAAAAAGAAGAATCTGGTCGCCGATTCTTTTGGCTTCTTCTGTTTGAAAAAACTCCTTGCTGGTTTCTCTTAAATAATTCTTTCTGGTTGGCCTTTGAGCTGATACTTCAAAAGCGAATGATAGACAGATTGCAGTGATAAGAGTCAACTGCATCTTCCTGATTAAATATGCGTTTTTCATAGGCTATAATTATATTTTGTGCAAGATATGTAAATATTTTGACAAATTTATGTATTCTGACTCGTTTTTTGTATTAGGCCATGAAAAAAAGTGGATGCATCCAAGGATGCATCCACTTTTTTAAGAAGTTATGTTACTCTTATTTCGATTAGAAATAAATATAACGATTGTCTTTTACGTTAGCTTTTTCGTACAAGTCGTTGATGAAACTGCTTGCATAACGACTTGCCATGGATGACAATGTAGTTTCTTCTTGTTTTGCGTTGAATTCTTCTGCATTGTTTTCCTTGTTGATAGTTTGCAACACGTAAACAGCGCTGTTACCCTTGATAGGAGCAGATGTCTTGTTTACTTCTGCCTTGCTTGCGAATGCACCGATAACGGGTTCGCTTGCATGAGTAGCGGAAATATAAGCAGGTGCAGAGAATGTAATGTGCTTAACTGTATCGCTAACTGCATTTTCCATTGCTTTTACTTGATCGAAGTTGGCATTGTTTATTTCAGCCAAAATCTTTTCAGCCTTCTTGTCTTTTAAGATGTCCAGTCTTAACATATCGGCAACTGTATTGATGTTGCGATAACCTGCAGGATTGATCTTTTCAAGAGCGATAACCATCAAATGGTTGTTTTCACCACATTCGTACAAAGGAGAAACTTCACCTTCTTCAGCTTCGAATACCCACTTCAATGCTTCGCGAGTGTTTCTAACTCCACCAACCATGTGTTCGTCGTTGCGGAAATCGGCACGTTCCAACAAACGGTAACCGCTTTCTTCTGCATTTTCAACCAATTGGTCTAATGTAGTGTTCTGTGCAACGAACTGGCTGAAGTCGTTGTATGCCTTGTTGTATGTTTCTTTGCTGAATTCAACTGGGCGCTTGATAGCTGCTACGTTATACTTTTCCTTGAGAGCTTTCTTGTCCAAAACCTGAAGAATAACGTTTGCCTGACCAATTTGGAGGTTAGTGTATTCATTCTTGTTGGATTTTACAATTGTTTGGATGTATTTCAAGTTATCAGCATCCAAAGAAGCTCCTTCGTAGTTTGCTGCTGTCAACCAAGTGCTTTCACCTGTCTGTCCATATTTTTGTGCCAATTCTACAAAGTCGGCACCACCTTTCAATGCAGTATAGATACTGTCTGCCAAAGCAACAGTCTTTTCTGTATTTTCAGCAATAACTTGAATCTGACGGAACTGGATAGAATCAGCCAATGTTTCTTTGCCTAATACCAACATGGCATTGTAAGAATCGTCAGCTTGATTGTAATAAGGACCGTATACTTCACCTACAGTTACAGAATCGATGCGAGCGGCAATATCAGTAGGGAATACTGTCTTGTTGATGGCAATACCTGTGAAAGGTACAGTTGAACCAGTTGAACGAATGAATGCAGCCTTATCTTCGGCTTCAGCCAATTGGTTGGCATATTCTGTTACTTCTGCCAAAAGATCCGAACGGTCTTGGGTAGACGGAGAAACCAATACATCGATGTATTTGATGTTACGGGTTTCGATAGGTTGCTTGTATGTTTCTTTTCTTTCCTTATACAAAGCCTTGATGTCATCATTGGTAATAGTGATTGTTGAATCTGCTATAGATGAATAAGGAATTGCTGCAATCAGTACGTCTGTTTGTTGAGTACGTGCTGCAAAAGCATCTTCTGCTGATACCGGGTTGGAAATCAAAGATTTTGCAAGCAAGTTCTGATATTTTTCTGCCAAAAGAGATTGCTTTAGGCTCTTTTCTATGAAATTCCAGAAAGTACCCATTTGTTGGTAATATTCTACATATTGGGCGGGCAATTGCATGTTTGCCATATTAGCATAATCTACCAGGAACTTCTTCAACATGTCTTTGTCGAATGCACCTGTTTGAGGATTGCGGAAAGGAGTCTGCATCAACAAAGGATGTGAACCTTCTTCAATAACAGATTGAATTTCTGCATCGCTAACTGTCAATCCCAATTTTTCAGCTTCCGATTCAATCAACTTGTTGTTTATGTATGTTTGCCATACTTGATCTTTTGCATAAGTTAATTGGTCGTCATTCAATGCTGATACGTTTTGAGACATCTTTACCACTTCGGTGTATTCATCCAACAGATTCTGGTATTCTTCTGCAGAGATTGCTTCACCATTGATTTCACCTACATCTTGTCTGCCTTGATGAGGTTGGATAGCTTTCCAAGCATCACCTGCAATGAATGCAAAAAGAGCAAGACCAATTACAATGACCAATAAAGGTCCTTTGCTTCTGATTTTTTGTAATGTTGCCATTTTATTAAATTATTTTTTGTTATTATTTCTTTCAAATTCAGTTTTAGCGCACGAAGATACGAAAAATGTATCATTCCATCTATTTTTATTGAGAAAAAAATGATTATTCGCTTACTTTTAATCTGACAAGTTCAATTTTAGTTGATGTAACCTTGATTATTTTGAATTCAAATTTATTGAAAGAGATGACTTCATGGAGTTTAGGAAAACTTTGATATTGGTGCAATATCAGTCCTCCTACGGTTTGGTATTCATCGTTTTCCGGTAAATTGATAGGAAACAATTCATTGGCTTTCTCTATTTCCAATCGTCCGGACAAGACATATTCGTTGTCTCCTATTTGTTTGGCGATGTATGATGTTGTATCATGCTCGTCTTCGATTTCTCCAAAAATTTGTTCAACCAGGTCTTCCAATGCAACGATTCCTGCTGTCCCTCCAAATTCGTCGACAACTACTGCAATTGATTTTTTTTGTTGCATGAAAATCTGCATGAGCTTGTTGGCATTCATCGTTTCCGGTACAATCGGAAATTGTCGGATACCTTCAGTCCAATTGGTGTGTTTACGGAACATTTCAGATGAATGGATGTAGCCTACAATATTGTCTATATTATCTTTGTAGACAAGTATTTTGCTGATTCCACTTTCAATAAAACGCGATTTCAATTCTTCCAGGGGCGTATTGTATTCTATGGCTACAATTTCTGTACGGGGAACCATACAATCCCGTATCTTGATACTTGAAAAATCCAATGCGTTCTGAAAAATTCTGACTTCTGTATCTATTTCTTGTTTGTCATCCGAATCTTCTATGCTGCTTTGAATGAAATAATCGAGGTCTACTTTGGTGAAAGCTTTGTCACTTGCTTCTTTGTTTACCTTGATTCCTGTCAGCCATAAAAATATACTGGAGCATGCTGATGCAAACTTGCTGATTGGATAAAGCAGAATATAGCAGATAAAGGTTGGTATAGCCAGGATATTCAACGTGAAGTTCGGATTTATTTTGAATAGGGTCTTGGGTATGAATTCTCCTGTTACCAAAATGATTAAAGTGGAAATGATAGTTTGGATTAAAACCAACAGAAACTCATTTTCAATCCATCCGGACAAAATGCGCTGTTCGATTAATTCTGCCATTAAAATACCGTATATAACCAATGCAATGTTGTTTCCTACAAGCATGGTTGATATAAAATCGTTTGGTCTTTTAAAAAAAATGGATAAGATACGTGAAGTTATGCTTTGCTCGTTCTTGTCCATTTCAAAGCGTAGTTTGTTTGATGACACGAATGCAATTTCCATGCCCGAGAAGAAGGCAGAAAATGCCATTGTAATCAGAATATATAAGATGATATTCATGATGCTTATTGGTTTTTACGGATGGGTTGTATTCTTTGTGGCTGCTGCACAAGGGTGTCTTGTTGGACACTGTCCTTGACATTGCTGGCAGGGGCTCCGGCATTGTCTTCAATGGTGAAGATACCGGTTGTATTACGGATTTGGTACTCGGTGAGTTCCTGATTTGACTCAAATCCATATCCGGTTATGATTTTGTCTTCTTGCTCAATGCGTATGAACTTGTCTGAATATATTTCTTTTCCTTTTTCATCCCAAAATAAAAGTTGGGTGTCAAATTTGTCCCCATTTAAGTTGCGGATATGTACATTCCCTCTTAATTCCCACAATTTCTTTTTTTCGTAATAATAGGCTGTATCTGATTGGATACTGGCATCCGTCCGGAAAAGTGTATCGAACTTTTCTAAATATACTCCTTTTTCAAAAGCCCAATATGGAGGATTCTTTTTGTCAAAAATGGACCATTCTTCTGTGATGATTTTATAGCGGGTGATGCCTGAATCGGAAATTAGCGTAGTAACTCCCAAAGATTTTATGCTGGGAAGTGAATCTCTTTCAGTAATGGCTTCTGCCAATTCTTTATTTCTTCCGGAACACGATGATAATGAAATAAACATAACAGCTGCAAAAAATGCAGCTGTTATGTTTATAATAAAATGTATATAGCCTTTCTGACTTCCGATCATGATTATCTTACTGTAGTGGTTTCACCGATCCAACCACCGATGTTGACAGCTTGACCTTTCTTGATACCAATGAAGAACAAGTCTTCATCCTTCGGAGTATAACGAGAATAAGTACCAATCAGTTCGTTAGCTTGTTCAGTTACACTTGGATCTACACTCTTGGCTTTCTGCAATTTGTCTATTACAGCAAAATAGGTACATTTGTTCAATGCAGGTTCATCGCTCCAGTTGGGACTTGCAGCATACATTTGTGCAATCAAGATGTAAGGAGCACCCTTTTCACCGTTGAATTCGATAGACTTACGGGCATATTGCTTTGCTCTGCTATATTTCTTGTCGGCAAACAGAATTTGAGCTGCTGTATAGCTGTAATCAGCTTTTTGAAGTACATCTTCTTCCAATTCAATGGCATTATCGATGTATTCAATACTCTTGTTGATGTCGCCTTTCTTGTAGAACATAACACCGCAACCAAAAGCGGTAGCAGCAGTCGGTTCGATAGCGTGAGCATATTCTGATGCTGCAAAATATGCTTCAGAGTCCTTGCAACCCAATTTCTGCATTACAGTAATAACAGATTTCAAGTATTCAATATTGGCCTTGTTTTCTTCTACCTTAGGAGCATAGATAGCTTGAAGATTGTCACAAGTAGCTACACCACTATTGATGAAGTGAGCATCGATATTGTCCTTAGCCATTTTGTATTGACCTTTGCTCTTTTCTGTAGCAGCATTCTTGTATGCTTCGTTTGCATATCCGGCAATAGTGATATAATCCTGGATGAACTGTTCCTTGTGATTTTCGTCACTCTTGATCTTTTGACCGGAAATATCTGCAAATTCTTGCATTACGTAATAAGGCAAGTTCTGCTGTTCCAATTCTACAGCTTCCTTAAAGATGGCATAAGCTGCGTTGATGTCTGGATTCAAAGCCATGAACGAATAGAAGTCATGAGCCTTTGTTGCCAAAATGTCACCTTTTGTGGTAGGCTTTCTAGTCAGACCATTCAATGCATCCAAATATTGAATACGTTGGTCATGAACTTTCAAAAGTTCATTGAAGTATTCTTTTTGCTTTGCACCGTCTTTTTCTGTTGCAATAAGGTTACGGAGAATCTTGGCTCCATTAGTATAAGTTCCGATTTGAGCAATAGGAGCTTCTGTAAAGACTGCTTTCCATGGGGTATAAGCATCCTTGAAATTGTTTGTCTTTACATATTCAGTATAAATACTGATGTTCTTCAGACAGTTCAAACTGTCTTCACCATGACCGAATCTTGATCCGTCCTCTACTCCTTTTTGAGCGAAAGCTGCTGTGCTCAATGAAAGAGCGAACAGCATTGTTGTCATCTTCATTTTCATCGTAGTAAGAAATTATAGTTATTATTTATTAATCTACTTTCCATTTCATGAACCAGCGCTCATTGAAAGTCAAACCGATATTAACTCTTAGGTATGTTTCTTCAAGCATCCCTTTGATAGGGGGATTCACTTTAATGAATTGTCCGGAAATGTTTAGAAGCGAACGGGTGCGGTTTACGGTTAATGGCAAACCAAAACCGAAACTTAAACCGTATTCCTTGTTCCCTTCCTGAACGTTTGTTTTAACGTATGGCGTAGAATAATAGGCACCGATGCGGTAGCGGATATTCTTCAAATAATTATTGCTTAATTCGTCAGGAAGATATTCTGCTCCTAATGAAATTTTAGTACGGTTGCTGAATTTTCCGTCTTCATTAAAGAATTTGGTTTCTTCCCATTTCTGCAATGTATAGTCCATCCCGATTGTCAATCGGTTGTCATAGACATACGTAGCTCCCAAACCGAATGTATGAGGTAATGCAAAGGCATTGGAAATTGTATCTATGGTTTGGGTTACCACATTGTTATTGGAATACTTTTCTGTGAATTTATAGCCTGTACTGTTCAAATCATGTCCCAATGAATAGATAGCACCGATATTGAGTACATGCTTTTCTTTCAGTTGTTGGGTGTATTGGATGCCAAAATCCAATTTGTAATCACTTACCGATATCTTATCGGTACGTGCACTACTGAATGCTTCTGAATTGTTGAACGTTGTTGTTGTACTGTGCTTGATGTCTCCATATAAATAGGAGAAGTTGACACCAACCGCTAATCGAGGAAGTACATTGTATCCCAAACCAACGAAAAATTGTTGCAAACCACCTTCTCCATAGAAGGACTTGTTGGTAGCTATTTTGTCACCATATTCGTCGGTCGTTATAATGTTGGTCTTGTTCATGTTATATCCTACCGATGAATAGGGGAGCAGACCGGCAGTGAAACCGAATCCTTTAGACAAACGGAATTGCATGGCAATATAGTCAACACTGGAGTTTTTAGCGTTTGTCTTTACATTCCCTTCCTTGAAATTGGTGTTCTGCAATGACATGCCGGCATCAAACAGGAATGTCAATGAATCTACCGCAGAATAGGAAGCAGGGTTGGTTGCATTGATCTGAAGTCCGTTTCTCAAACCATAAGCGACTCCCCCCATAGCTTGGCTGTTCCCAAAATTCTGGTCGGACAATTGTCCGAAACCATACCTTGTATAGGGTGAGTTGGATGAATTTTGTGCAACTGCCATTTGGGCTATTATCCCAATAAAACAGATGCTTATTAAATATTTATATTTAGTCATTATATTCCAATATTCTGTTTAAACCTTTCAGTACTAAAAATCTATCTGCAAAGATGATACTTTTTAATTTTGTATCAAAAGAAAATTCGTCTCCACCCGTTAAAAAAACCAAAAGTTCGGGATAATTCTTCAGAAGTTGGTGAATATAGCCACTCATTTCGTACTCTATTCCATGTATAACTCCCGAACGGATGGCTGTTTCTGTAGACTGACCATATAAAGGTTTTTCTCCTTTAGGGGAGATTTTTGGGAGCTTATCTGTGAAAATGTTGAGTGCTTTAAACCTCATTCTCATGCCGGGTGAAATGCTTCCTCCGTGGTATCGTCCAGAGCGGTCGATAAAATCATAAGTAATGCATGTTCCTGCGTCAATGACCAATATGTCACGATTGGGTTGAAGGTGATTCGCGGCTACTACTGCGGCTAATCTGTCCATGCCTAACGTATGTGGCGTTTCATATAGATTAGCAATGGGTACGGGCGTTTCATGGTTCAGTTCAATGACAGGAAATGGTAATTCGCTTAATTGCTTGCGAATGGTATTGCTAAGTGTTATTACAGAAGCGATAATACCTTTTTTGATATTATACTTATGGCATAACATTGGAAGACAGTCCAATGAATGGTTGGAACCTCGAAAAACTTCCAATAGCTTTTCTTTGTCAAAAATCGCTATTTTGGCGACGGAATTTCCTATATCGATGATTAAATTCACTTCTTACTTTCTTTTGCGGGCACAAAGTAACGCAAAAAATGGTAGAATTGGTAATAAAAAATAATATTTATTGAGGTTTAAATTATTTTTAGGTGTACATTTGTATTCCAATTGAGTGAAAAGTTATATACCTTATTATATATGAAGAGATTTTTGTTGGCTTTATTCATGATAAGTTCTTTCTTGTCCCTTCGTTCCGAAGGGGTGGGGAATGATAGTATACGTATCAGTTTGTTGACGTGTGAACCGGGTGAGGAGATTTATGCTTTGTTCGGTCATACCGCAATCCGATATGAAAATATAACTCGTGGCCAGGATTTGGTATTTAATTATGGAATGTTCAGTTTCAATACGCCTAATTTCGTGATGAGGTTCCTGATGGGGAAGACCGATTATCAATTGGGTGTGGTACGTTATAGGGATTTTGAGGTGGAATATGCCATGAGAGGTTCTTCGGTATATCAGCAGACTCTGAATCTGACTTCGGAGGAAAAATTGAGACTGGCCCAATTGTTGGATGAGAACTATCATCCGTCCAATCGAACGTACCGTTATAATTATTTTTATGATAATTGTACCACAAGAGCTCGCGATAAAATAGAAGAATCGTTGAATGGGAAACTATGTTTTCCTGAACAGAAAGCGGCACTTTCTTATAGAGAAATCATACATTTGTTTACAAAAGGTAGTCAGTGGAATGAATTGGGTATTGATTTATGCTTGGGAGCAGAAGCCGATAAACCGATTGATGAGCGGAAACAAATGTTTGCACCTTTTTTCTTGATGGATTATGCCCGTGATGCCGTTATCCAACGGATAGATGGAACTGTTCCTTTCGTCTTAAATGAGAGTAAGGTGGTAGACGTGGAATCTGAAAAGGCGTCTACGTCTTTCCCGTTGAGCCCATTAACATGCTCTTTACTTCTTCTAGCGTTGACTTGTTTGGTGGAATGGCTTGCTTATGTAAAAAAGAAAGTGATGTGGGGCTGGGATATATTGCTTTTTGGTTCCCAAGGGATAGGTGGATGTATTATTGCTTTCTTGTTTTTCTTTTCCGTGCATCCTACAGTGGATTCTAATTGGATGCTTGTCGTTTTCAATCCGATCCCTCTATTTTATTTGCCATTCATGATTTACAAGGCGTTGAAACGTAAAAGAGATGCTTATCATTGGATGAATGTGTGCTGTTTAACGATTTTTATTGTTTTAATGCCCTTTTTACCTCAAAAATTTAACATAACAGTGTTACCTTTGGCATTGTCTTTGTTGGTATGTTCGGCAGGACATTTGTTGGTTTACTATAAAAACAAGAATTAATGAAAGGACGTTTGTTGACATCACTGATTACGGTCATGGTACTGTCTGGCATTCAAGCTCAGGAAGTACCGGCGGTACCTAAATTGGTTGTGGGACTTACTATAGACCAACTTCGGATGGATTATGTAGAAGCCTTTTCGTTGATGTATGGTGAACGTGGTTTCAAAAGATTGTTGAAGGAAGGTCGTGTGTATCGTCATGCCGAATATGATTTTGTCAATGTAGACAAATCATCGGCGGTGGCGGCAATCTATACGGGTGCCAATCCTTATGTCAATGGTATAGTTGGCGATACTTGGTTGGACCGTAATTCATTACGGATTATCAATTGTGTGGACGATACTCATTTTATGGGTATCTATACATCAGAGTCTACTTCTCCTTCCCGGTTGAAGGTGTCCAATCTGTCGGATGAAGTGACCATTGCTACCCAAGGTAAGGCTGAAATCTATTCTATTGCTCCTGCGAGGGAAATGGCGGTCTTGGCGGCTGGTCATGCATCCAATGGCGCTTTTTGGATAAATGACGAATCAGGAAAGTGGAGTGGAAGTACATATTATGGAAATTTCCCTTCTTGGGTCTCTTCATACAATGATCGCCAAGGACTTGATTTTCGTATTGGCGAAATGGTGTGGGGACCTTATTTGCCGGTAACCGCTTATAAATATTTGACAACGGATACCAAACAGATAACGTTCAAACATAAATTTGATGATGAACGGAAGAACAAATATCGGAAACTGAAGACTAGTCCTTATGCAAACGATGAAGTGAATCGATTGGTGAATGCTTGTCTGAATGCAACTTCCATCGGTAGGGATTATATTCCAGATTTGTTGAATGTAGCTTATTATGCTGGCAATTATGATCATCGTCCGTCTACAGAATATCCTATGGAAATGCAGGATGTTTATGTTCGTCTGGATAATTGTATAGCGGAATTGCTTGATATGATTGATCGGAAGGTTGGACTTGACAATACTTTATTTTTTATAACTTCTACTGGATATTCTGATCCAGAACCGATAGACCCGGAACCATATCGAATTCCTACGGGTGAATTCCATATGAAACGTTGTACGGCTTTGTTGAATTTATATTTGGCGGCGTTGCATGGAGAAGGACAATATGTGGAAGCTTATAATGATCAGGAAATCTATTTGAACCATAAACTGATAGAGCAGAAGCAATTGAATTTGCCTGAAATATTGGGACGTTCCTCGGAATTTTTGGTCCAATTCAGTGGAGTGAAGGATGTCTATTCTTCGCAACGCTTGTTGTTGGGAGAGTGGACGCCTGAAATGGAAAAAATTAAGAATAGGTATAATTCTTCTTGCTCGGGTGATTTGTGGATAGAGGTTCTTCCGGGATGGTCTATTGTGCGCGAACATTCTTTGGATACTCGGGTGGTCAGGAATATTTATGCTTCCTCGCCTTTGATTTTTATAGGTTGGGATGTAAAGCCTGCAACCATCCATGTTCCCATAAAAATTGGCAATATTGCTCCTACATTGAGCCATTTCATGCGAATACGCGCTCCCAATGCTGCAAGCATGGCTCCTTTAAATGATGTCCGTAAATAATATTTTGAGGATAGAAGTGCAAACAAATCAGCATTTTATTGTATCTTTGCGCTTTCATAACCAATTTAATGAATAATAATAAAATAATATACAATGGGATTTAATGAATTTATCGGAAAACTCTTCGGTAATAAGGCTACCCGCGACATGAAGGAAATCAAGCCGTGGGTTGATAAGGTGAAGGCTGTATATCCAGAGATTTCCAAATTGAGCAATGATGAACTTCGTGCTCGTACTGAAGAATTGAAGAAATATATCAAGGCTTCGGCTGTTGAAGAGCAGAAGAAGATTGAAGAATTGAAGGCAACAGTAGAGGCAACAGATATCGAGAAACGTGAACCTATTTTTGCACAGATCGACAAACTGGAAAAAGAAGTACTCGATAAATATGAAAAGGCTTTGGATGAAATTCATCCGCAGGCTTTTGCAATAGTAAAGGATACTGCCCGCCGTTTTACTGAAAATGCCGAATTGGAAGTGACTGCTACAGAATTTGACCGTCTGTTGGCTGCACAAGGAAAGGATTTTGTTCGTATAGAAGGAGATAAGGCTATTTGGCAGAACCATTGGATAGCTGGTGGCAATGACATGCAATGGGCTATGGTACACTATGATGTACAGCTCTTTGGTGGTACGGTACTCCATAAAGGTAAGATTGCAGAAATGGCTACGGGTGAAGGAAAGACCTTGGTTGCTACTTTACCTGTGTTCTTGAATGCGTTGACTGGAAACGGGGTGCATGTGGTAACCGTAAACGATTATTTGTCTAAGCGTGACTCTGAATGGATGGGACCTCTTTATCAGTTCCATGGATTGAGTGTGGATTGTATTGATAAACATCAACCTAATTCAGAGGCTCGTCGCCAAGCATATTTGGCCGATATCACTTTTGGTACTAACAATGAATTCGGTTTTGACTATTTGCGTGACAACATGGCAACCAGTCCGAAAGACTTGGTACAACGAAAACACAATTATGCCATTGTCGATGAAGTGGACTCCGTTTTGATTGACGATGCACGTACTCCTTTGATTATTTCCGGTCCGGTTCCTAAAGGAGAAGATCAGTTGTTTGATCAACTCCGTCCGTTGGTTGAACGTTTGGTAGAAGCTCAACGTCGTTTGGCTACCCAATTCTTGACTGATGCGAAACGTATGATTGCATCAGGAGAAGAAAAGGAAGTAGAAGAAGGATTCCTTGCTTTGTTCCGTAGTCATAAAGCTTTGCCAAAGAACAAGGCTTTGATTAAGTTCTTGAGTGAACAAGGTATAAAATCGGGTATGTTGAAGACCGAAGAAATCTACATGGAACAAAACAACAAGCGTATGCCAGAGGCTACAGAACCGTTGTATTTTGTGATAGATGAAAAGTTGAAGAGTGTAGAACTGACCGACAAGGGTATTGAATTGATTACCGGTAATGCTTCCGATCCTACTTTGTTCGTTCTTCCTGATATTGCCGCTCAATTGTCTGAATTGGAAGGACAGGGTTTGAGTGATGAAGATAAATTGGCGAAGAAGGATGAGTTGTTGACCAATTATGCCATTAAGTCAGAACGTGTTCATACTATCAACCAATTGTTGAAGGCATATACTATGTTCGAAAAGGACACCGATTACGTGGTGTTGGACGGACAAGTAAAGATTGTGGATGAACAGACTGGTCGTATCATGGATGGTCGCCGTTGGAGCGACGGCTTGCATCAGGCAGTAGAAGCTAAAGAAGGTGTAAAGATTGAAGCGGCTACTCAGACATTTGCTACCATTACCTTGCAAAATTATTTCCGTATGTACCATAAATTGTCGGGTATGACGGGTACTGCTGAAACGGAAGCTGGTGAATTTTGGGATATCTATAAGTTGGATGTTGTAGTTATTCCAACCAATCGCCCGATAGCCCGTAAGGATATGAACGATCGTGTTTATAAAACCAAACGTGAAAAATACAAAGCGGTTATCGAAGAAATAGAAAAGATGGTAGAAGCCGGACGTCCAGTTTTGGTTGGTACTACATCGGTCGAAATTTCGGAAATGTTGAGCAAGATGCTTTCGTTGAGAAAGATTGAGCATAATGTATTGAATGCAAAACTCCATCAGAAGGAAGCTGATATTGTGGCTAAAGCCGGTCAAAAGAGTATTGTGACTATTGCTACTAATATGGCTGGTCGTGGTACCGACATTAAGTTGAGTGATGAAGTGAAGGCAGCTGGTGGTTTGGCTATCATCGGTACTGAACGTCATGAATCACGTCGTGTAGACCGTCAGTTGCGTGGTCGTGCCGGTCGTCAAGGTGACCCAGGTTCTTCTGTGTTCTTTGTTTCGCTGGAAGATGATTTGATGCGTCTTTTCTCTTCCGACCGTATTGCTACCGTGATGGATAAGCTCGGTTTCAAGGAAGGTGAAATGATTGAGCACAAGATGATTTCCAATTCTATTGAACGTGCCCAAAAGAAGGTGGAAGAAAACAACTTCGGTATTCGTAAACGTTTGTTGGAATACGATGATGTGATGAATAAGCAACGTACAGTAATCTACGAAAAACGTCGTCATGCCTTGATGGGTGAACGTATCGGAATGGATATTGTTCGTATGATAGAAGATCGTTGTATTTATGCCATTGAATTGGGTGATTACGATAATGTTAAAATGGAAATCCTGCAGACATTGGCTATGGAAGTCCCATTCACAGAAGAGGTGTTCAATGCTAAGAGTCAGGATGAATTGATCGACATGACGTTTGATGCTGCAATGGAAAATTTCAAGCGCAAAACCGATCGTATGGCACAAATCGCTAATCCGGTAATCAAGCAGGTATACGAGAATCAAGGACACATGTACGAAAACATCATGATTCCTATTACCGACGGTAAGCGTATGTATAATATTCCAGTGAATTTGAAAGCGGCATATGAAACAGAAGGTAAGGAAATAGTAAAGGTATTTGAAAAAGCTATTCTACTTCATACCATTGATGATTCGTGGAAGGAAAACTTACGTGAATTGGATGAATTGAAACATTCCGTACAAAATGCAAGCTATGAACAAAAGGATCCGTTGTTGATCTTTAAATTGGAATCCGTGAAGTTGTTTGATGCAATGGTGAACAAGATCAACAATCATACAATTTCGGTATTGATGCGTGGACAAATACCTGTTCAGGAACCGGAACAAGTACGTGAAGCCGCTCCTGAAAGACCAGCTCCTAGACAACAGTATCAGGAAACCAAGCAGGATTTGAATGACCCACATCAGCAAGCAGCAGCTGGACGTGATACGCGCGAACAGAAACGTGAGCCGATTCGTGCCCAAAAGACAGTAGGCCGTAACGATCCGTGTCCTTGTGGAAGTGGCAAGAAGTTCAAGAATTGTCATGGACGTAATATGTAATTCATAAAATAATGAGTAGAATGCCCGGATAAATGTTTGTCCGGGCATTTTTTTTGTTACTTTAACTCATTTCTATTGTAAAAAGACTTATTTTTGTTCTCTATGAAAAGATTTACTTTTATGAAGAATTCCTTATGGATAGTGTCAATGGTACTAACATACTTTTTTAGTGCATGTACCACAATCAATACCCTTTATTTTGATAAATTGGAACCGGCTCAAATCAGTTTTCCTAATTCTGTCAGAAAAGTGGGAATTGTTAATAATATGCCGTTGGTGACCAACTCAGAACAAGGATGGGTGCAAACAGATGTTGTGTTAGAGGGGGATGGAAAAGTTGTTGCTGAGGCTTTGGCACAACAGATAGCTTCCACTCGTTATTTTGATGAAGTGGTTATTAGCGATTCTGCTTTATGTTCACTGAAGGTTTCACTGCAAGAAGGGCAGACTTTAAAAGAAGATTGGCAGGGAAATATGCTTTCTATGGAACAAGTGAACGAATGGACGGATAAATTAGGAGTAGATATGTTATTCTCTGTGGAACGAGTCCGCATCAATTTAAAGAAAGGAGTGGAATTTACTAATTATATTGGGCAAGTATCGGTTATCGATGGAATCATTACACCGATACTTCGGATGTATATACCTAACCGTAATAGACCTTTTCTTTCTGTAACCAAAAAAGACACCATTTATTGGCATCCCAATGTAAAATTGAGTCTGGCGGATGTGGTGAAGGAGTCTTCGGAACATATAGCTTCCGTTCTTCTACCAGTCCTTCTTCCTTATTGGGAAGAGGCTGCTCGTAATTATTACGATGGTGGAAGTGTTGATATGCGTGATGCGGGTGTGTATCTTCGTGAGGATAATTGGGAAGAAGCTTATGCTTTATGGAAGAAGGTGTATGAGTCAAAAAAAGGAAAACAGAAGATGAGAGCAGCATTCAATTTAGCGCTGTATCATGAATTGCAAGGCGAATTGGAACAATCCGAAAAGTATCTTGATGTGGCTTTTCAATTGGCAAAACCCAATACAACGGATGCTGTTTTGATACAGACTTATCGGATTCAATTGGACTCCTTAAATAAGAAACATCAGCAATTGAGGATTCAGATGAATCGTTTTGGTAATAAAAAATAGGAAAAACTCTTGGTTGAACTGTTTTTTTTGTATATTTGAACTTCATTTATAATATTTGGTTATGAAATTAAGCGCACAGTCATATACTTCTATTGTCGATGCCATTAAAAAGGCATTGGAAAGATATTTGTCTGAAAATGAAACGAGCGTCGTTACGGATATTTATTTGCAGCCATTGCAAGATACTGGAGAGTTGGTGCTTTATAATGACAATGATGAAGAATTGTCTCGTGTGATTGTGCAGGATTGGACAGATTGTGTACCAGAAAATTTTCATAGTTCGGTAGAAAGTGACTTGAAACAAGTATTAGGCAATTTGCAAAATGAAGGTTTATTTGACCAGATAAATTTGTTGAAACCTTATTCTATTGTGCTGGTGGACGAAGAGAAGGAAACGATAGCTGAACTTCTTTTGATCGATGAAAATGAAACTATGTTTATCAACGATGAGTTGCTGAAAGGCTTGGACGAAGAACTGGATGCTTTTTTAAAAGAATTGTTAGAAAAATAGATCAAGTAAAAAAAAGGAACCCGGAGGTTCCTTTTTTTATGGGCTTATTTCTTTAAAGCAGCGATACTTTCTTTCAAAGAAGCAATCTTGCTTTCGGCATCGGCTTGTTTCTTACGTTCCATTTCGATGACGTTGGCTGGAGCCTTGCTTACGAATTTCTCATTGCTCAGCTTCTTCAATACACTTTGTAAGAATCCCTCGTTGTATTTCAAATCAGCTTCCAGTTTCTTCAATTCTTCTTCTACATTGATGAGGTTGCCTAGAGGTATTGCATATTCGGTGGTTCCGACCATGAACGATGCCGATCCTTCCGATTTGTTGCCTTCCACTTCAATGTCGTTCAAGTTGCATAACTTGCTGATGATGGAATTGAAAGCGGCAACGGGATTTTCACCTACTACTTGAAGAGCAAGTGGTTCCTTTTGAGCGATGTTCTTCTGCAAACGGATGGTACGGATACCGCCGATGACTTCCTTTACAATTTCGAAGTTCTTGATAATGCCTTCGTTACAGCCTTTGCAGATATCCAAAGTCTGTACCATCAGACTTTCACCTTCCTTGCGGTCGTAGATGTGTTGCCACAGCTCTTCGGTGATGAACGGCATGAACGGGTGCAACAGTTTCAAGAGACTATCAAAGAAACTCAAAGTCTTTTCGTATGTCTTCTTGTCAATAGGTTGAGCCTTGCCGTCGATGTAGGCCGGCTTTACCATTTCCAAGTACCAACTGGAGAATTCATCCCAGAACAATTTGTAAACGGCCATCAACGCTTCACTCAAGCGGTATTTGCTGAAGAGGTCGTCCACTTCGGCTGCTGTCTTGGCAAGCATGGATTCAAACCATTCGGTAGCGAGAGCGGCATATTCGGGTTGAGCAATATCTTCTACTGACCATCCCTTCACCAGACGGAAAGCATTCCAAATCTTGTTGTTGAAATTACGGCCTTGTTCGCAAAGAGCATCGTCGAAAAGAATGTCGTTGCCAGCAGGAGCTGAAAGCATCATACCCATACGAACACCATCGGCACCGTAGCGGTCAATCAAATCCAATGGGTCGGGAGAGTTACCGAGTGATTTCGACATTTTGCGACCAATCTTGTCGCGTACAATACCAGTAAAATATACGTTCTTGAACGGCATGTCACCCAAGTATTCATAACCAGCCATAATCATACGGGCTACCCAGAAGAAGATGATGTCTGGACCTGTTACCAAGTCACTGGTAGGGTAGTAGTACTTGATTTCTTCATTACCTGGATTGTTGATACCATCGAACAATGAAATCGGCCACAACCAAGAAGAGAACCAAGTGTCGAGGCAGTCTTCATCCTGACGGAGGTCTGCTGCCTTCAAATCCTTGTTGCCTGTCTTTTCGATGGCCTTAGCCAATGCTTCTTCTACAGTTTCGGCTACTACGAAACCACCTTCCGGCAAGTAATAGGCCGGGATGCGATGACCCCACCACAACTGACGGCTGATACACCAGTCCTTGATGTTTTCCAACCAATTACGATAAGTGTTCTTATACTTGGCCGGATAGAACTTCAATGCATCGTTCATGACCGGTGGAAGTGCCATGTCTGCAAAGTGCTGCATTTTTAGGAACCATTGCATAGAAAGTTTCGGTTCGATGGCTACACCAGTACGTTCCGAGCAACCCACTTTATTGGTATAGGCTTCTACCTTTTCCAAAAGGTCGGCAGCAGCCAAATCCTGTTCAATCTGCTTACGAACGTCAAAGCGGTCCATACCTACATAGAGACCGGCTGCTTCACTCAAAGTTCCATTGTCATTGAAGATATCGATGCTTGGGAGATTGTACTTTTCACCCAGCATATAGTCGTTCACATCGTGGGCAGGTGTCACTTTCAAACAACCGGTACCGAATTCCACATCTACATAGTCGTCTTCAATCACCGGAATCACACGGCCTACCAACGGCACGATAACCTTCTTACCCTTCAACCATTCGTTCTTCGGGTCGTTCGGATTGATACACATAGCGGTATCACCCATGATGGTTTCCGGACGAGTGGTAGCTACTACGGCATAGCGTCCTTCTGCATCGCCTTCCACTTTATAACGAAGGTAATACAATTTGCTATGTTCTTCCTTGTAGATAACTTCCTCGTCGGAAAGGGCGGTCAGTGCTTTCGGGTCCCAGTTTACCATGCGTACACCGCGATAAATCAAGCCTTTGTTATACAAATCGCAGAATACTTTGATTACGCTGGCGCTACGTTCTTCATCCATAGTGAAGGCCGTACGGTCCCAATCACACGAAGCACCGAGTTTGCGGAGTTGCTTTAAAATGATACCACCGTGTTCGTCGGTCCATTCCCAGGCATGCTTCAAGAATTCTTCGCGGGTAAGGTCGGTCTTCTTGATACCCTGTTGTGCCAATTTGTTTACCACCTTAGCTTCGGTAGCGATGGATGCGTGGTCAGTACCCGGTACCCAGCAGGCATTCTTGCCTTCCATACGGGCACGACGTACCAAAATATCTTGGATCGTATTGTTCAGCATGTGTCCCATGTGGAGAACACCAGTTACGTTGGGCGGCGGGATGACGACGGTGTACGGTTCACGTCCGTCGGGTTTAGAACTGAAAAGTTTGTTGTCCAGCCAATACTGGTACCATTTTCCCTCCACTTCAGCGGGATTGTACTTGCTTGCTAATTCCATTTCTTATATCGTTAATTTAATGATTATCACACAATAGGTTGCAAAATTAATAAAAGTCATTGGAATAATTGCTTTTTTGTGCGAAGAAAGTTTGATGTGCCATCCTCCTATTTGGTTTTCTATGAGCAAACGCATTTTTGAGAATAACTTTTTGGCGGGGAGAATAAAATGTCTTATTTTTGGCATAATTAAAAATAGAATTATGCATACAAGAAAGGAACAAATGGAGGCTTTTGGCCGCTTCCTCGACGTACTCGATGAATTACGTGACAAATGCCCGTGGGACCGTAAACAGACCAACGAGAGCTTGCGTCCGAATACCATAGAAGAAACATATGAATTGTGTGATGCTTTGATGAAGGATGACAAGAAGGATATCTGTAAGGAATTGGGTGATGTGTTGCTACACGTGGCTTTTTATGCGAAGATAGCAAGTGAAACGGGCGATTTCGATATGAAGGATGTGTGCGATCGTTTGTGCGATAAACTTATATTCCGTCATCCACATGTGTTTGGTGAGGTGCAGGCCGATACACCTGAAAAGGTGAGTGAAAATTGGGAACAGATTAAGATGAAGGAAAAAGACGGCAATAAAATGGTGCTGAGTGGAGTGCCATCAGCTTTGCCTTCGCTCATCAAAGCTTATCGCATTCAGGACAAGGCACGGAATGTGGGGTTTGATTGGGAAGATCGTAAGGATATCTGGAAGAAAGTAAAGGAAGAAATCAGCGAATTTGAGGTGGAAGTGGAAAATATGGACAAAGACAAGGCAGAAGCCGAATTCGGTGATGTAATGTTTAGTCTGATCAATGCGGCCCGTTTGTATAAAATTAATCCTGATAATGCATTGGAGCGTACCAATCAGAAATTTATCCGTCGCTTCAATTATGTAGAGGAGCATACGATTAAGGAAGGTGTCAACCTGAAGGATATGACCCTCGAAGAGATGGATGCTTTATGGAATGAAGCAAAAAAGAAAGGCTTGTAGAAAGCCTTTCTTTTTTATTTGTTTTTTTTATTTTTGTCTGGGTGGATAATCTTCAGCATATTACGGTTGAATTTTATTTCGGCACGGATTACCATGTAAATCTTTTTGGCTGATAGAACAGTTTTGAACTTTTCCAGGTATTCCTTATCCAATTCAGCAGCCTGTATTTCTGCATTTACGTAAAAATTGGCAATATCTTCATATTCTTTTTCGGTTGTCTCGGGGTTCATTCCCTTTCGTGCTTTGGCCCAAGCTTTTCCATTGATGTCTTTTTTTAAGTCTTCCAATTGGAAATAAAGAGGGAAGAATTTCATGGCTTCTTCATCTGTCAAATTGGCTTTTTCTTTTAAGTAAGCCGTTTTCTTGGCACGGAACTCTTCTTTGGAACATTTATCTTTCTTTTGGGCTGTAGCAGATAAGCTAAAGCAGAGCAAGCATATGAATAAAAGGATATTTTTCATGAGTATAAATTTAATAATTTATGTTGTTTTCGGTATCGGTTAGCAATTCGTATAATGAATAATCGTCTATCATCGATTGGTCAATGAGATGTTTCCAATCTTCGTCGGTCAAACTTTCTGCTTCTATAGGAGGAATTGATATAAACTCTTCTTGCTGAGGATCTCCAACAAAAAGTTTGACAGAAAGCATGATTCCACAAAACATGGCTGTCATGTATAGCCATGGCTTGACACGTTGCCACATCGTAATTTCTTGGGTGGCATCGAATGTCTCCTTTTCTGGAAGGTTGTTCATCAATTCCTTAGAAAAGTCTTCAAAATATCGGTCCGGAACCCGAAAATGGTCCTTTTTACCGACTTTCCTTAACAAATTGTTTTCCTCTTTCATTTCTAAATCTTACTTTTATTAGATTTTTATAGATGTAAAAGGTTTAAATTACTTTCTCTAAATATGCCTCTATTTTTTTTACTGCATGATGGTACGAAGCTTTCAAGGCTCCTACACTGGTTCCTATGATTTCAGAAATTTCTTCGTATTTCATCTCTTTAAAATATTTTAGATTAAAGACAATCCTTTGTTTTTCGGGCAAAGTCTGAACAGCTTTGAGAAATGCTTTTTGCGTTTCATCTCCATCAAAATAAGGATCACTTTCCAACTTTTGAATCATTTCTATATTACTCTCATCAATGGAAAGATGGTTGTTAGCTCGTTGCTTGTTGAGAAAAGTCAGACATTCGTTAAGTGCAATCCGATATAGCCAGGTCGACATCTTGGCTTCTCCGCGGAAATAGTCAATATTCAACCAGGCTTTAATAAACGTATTTTGTAGAATGTCATTGGCATCATCATGGGTAAGTACCATTCGTCTGATTTGCCAATATAGTTGTTCGCTATATTCTTTTACAATACACTCGAACGCTTCCCGTTGGCGTTGTGGATCTTGCAGAAGAGCAATCACTTCTTTTTCGTTATATTTGTTCATCTGCAGATTGTTAAAGGGTTATTTTTAAATTCTCTTTGGCTAAAAGAGTATTGGCAAAGATAGCTTGACTTTCTTTTAACAGCAAAGTTTCGTCTTCGTATCGTGCGGAAAAATGTCCGATAACCAATTGCTTCACATTTGCATCGCGAGCCGTTTCTGCGGCTTGTTGGGCAGTAGTGTGAAATGTTTCTTGAGCCCTGACAACATCTTCGTGCATGAAGGTTGCTTCATGAAAAAGTAGGTCCGTTCCTTTGATTTGCGGTATGATGCCAGGTAGGTGGATGGTGTCGGAACAATATGCATAACTTCTCGGTTCTGCTGAAGGAGTGGTCAGCCGTTGGTTGGGAATCACTGTTCCGTCGGGTGTGATATAGTCTTCACCATTCTTGATGCGGTTCAATTCATAAACGGGAATCTGATAGAAGTCAATCATGTCGCGGATGATATGATTGGGTGTTTTCTTTTCCTGAAACAGAAATCCGCATGAGGGAATACGATGTTTCAATGGAATGGTACTGACGGTTACCGAACGATCTTCGTATATTACGGTTGCTTGAGTCGGGTCGATGGAGTGGAACTCCACTTCGTAGGTCATGCCCTTGCAGAAAAAGTCAAGTTGGGGTCGCAACAGCTTTTCCAATTGTTCATGTGCATAGATATGAAGTTTGGCAGTTCTTCCCAACAAACCGAAGGTGGAAATTAGTCCCATCAAACCAAAACAATGATCGCCGTGTAGATGAGAAATAAAGATATGGTTGAGACGGGTAAACTTTAATTTGGATCGACGGAGTTGTAATTGTGCACCTTCTCCGCAATCAATCATAAAAAGTTTTTCCCGAATGTTCACCACTTGCGACGAAGAAAAATGTCGGGTGGTGGGCAATGCGGAACCGCAACCTAATATGTTCACTTCAAATTTTTCCATCGCTTGCAAAGGTAATTCTTTTTTTTGATTGTATGAATTATTCTATGTTTTTCACTAATTGTCATTTGTAATAATTGTCATTTTAATGTGATAAGAATTAAGAATTGAACGTTTAGAAATAAAAAAAGAGGATGTGTAGATACCACATCCTCTTTATATAAACTGGTTTTTAAAGAAATTACTTCTTACCTTCCAATTGTTGCTTCAAAGCAGCCAAAGCATCGATGTCGCCCAAAGTAGTAGAAGCAGCTTGATTTTGGATCATTGGAGCTTCTTCTTGCTTCTTAGCTTTTCTTTCCTTAGCAGCAGCCTTCTTTTCAGCCTTTTCTTCAGCCTTAGCTACATCTTCGAAAATGCGGCTGTGAGAAAGGATGATACGCTTAGCTTCCTTGTTGAATTCAATCACCTTGAATTCCAACTTTTCGTCCATTTGAGCTTGCTTGCCATCTTCTTTTACCAAGTGCTTAGGAGTAGCGAAACCTTCAACACCGTAAGGCAAAGCAACTACTGCACCCTTATCCAACATTTCGATGATAGTACCTTCGTGTACAGAACCTACAGTGAATACAGTTTCGAATACATCCCATGGATTTTCTTCCAACTGCTTGTGGCCGAGGCTCAAGCGACGATTTTCCTTGTCGATTTCGAGAACTTGTACTTCGATATCAGCGCCAATTTGAGTAAATTCAGATGGGTGCTTAATCTTCTTAGTCCAAGACAAGTCAGAGATGTGGATCAAACCATCAACACCTTCTTCGATTTCTACGAATACACCGAAATTAGTGAAGTTGCGAACTTTAGCTGTGTGCTTAGTACTTACTGCATACTTTTCTTCGATTGATTCCCATGGATCTGATTTCAATTGCTTGATACCCAAAGACATCTTACGTTCTTCACGGTCGAGTGTCAAGATTACAGCTTCTACATCGTCGCCTACCTTCATGAAGTCTTGAGCAGAACGCAAGTGTTGTGACCAAGACATTTCAGATACGTGGATCAAACCTTCAACGCCAGTAGCGATTTCGATGAATGCACCGTAGTCGGCCATTACAACTACCTTACCTTGTACCTTGTCGCCTACCTTCAAGTCAGCGCTCAAAGCATCCCATGGATGAGGAGTCAATTGCTTCAAACCAAGAGCAATGCGCTTCTTTTCATCATCGAAGTCAAGGATAACTACGTTCAACTTCTGATCCAATTCTACAACTTCCTTCGGATCGCTTACACGGCCCCAAGACAAGTCTGTGATGTGAATCAAACCGTCTACGCCGCCCAAGTCGATGAATACACCGTAAGAAGTGATATTCTTAACAGTACCTTCGAGTACTTGTCCTTTTTCGAGCTTACCGATAATTTCTTTCTTCTGTTGTTCCAATTCAGCTTCGATAAGAGCTTTGTGAGAAACAACTACGTTCTTGAATTCTTGGTTGATCTTAACCACCTTGAATTCCATAGTCTTGCCTACGAATACATCGTAGTCACGGATAGGCTTAACATCAATTTGAGAACCCGGCAAGAATGCTTCGATACCGAATACGTCAACAATCATACCACCCTTAGTGCGGCACTTGATGTAACCCTTAATGATTTCTTCATTTTCGAGAGCAGCGTTAACACGATCCCAAGAACGAGTAGCACGTGCCTTCTTGTGAGACAAAATCAATTGTCCCTTCTTGTCTTCCTGATTTTCGATGTATACTTCTACAGTATCACCAACCTTCAATTCAGGATTGTAGCGGAATTCATTCAAAGGAATGATACCGTCTGATTTGTAGCCGATGTTTACAACTACTTCACGCTTGTTCATAGCGATTACAGTACCGTCTACAACCTCACGGTCGTTTACTTTGTTCAAAGTACCGTCATAGGCCTTTTCAAGGTCTTCGTGGCTCATGCCAGTCAAGGCTTCACCGTTTTCATACGCATCCCAATTGAAATCTTCAATAGGAGCAATGTTCTTTAAATTTTCCATTAATAAATTAGTTAATAAAATTGTTAATTACGTTAGACTTTATATTGATAATATATCTAAATCGGGCGCAAAGATACAATAATTTCCTGAAACACAAATGCATTTCAGGAAATTATTTTCTATATGAAACGTTAATTCCGATGATAATTCCTCAATTCTTCAATGGGACTTTGAATAATTTTTCCCGTTTGGATACCCAATCTTTGGGCTACTTCTTTCACTTCTTTTTGAAAATACCAGGCTATAGAGCCCACGAAATGCACGGGCTTGTTCTGATAGGGGTATTGCATGATGTTTCTGAGGAAGAAATCTTCAAAGCAGGATACCAGCAATTGATGGATTTCTGGTTTTTCCCGATGCGCCGAAAGGAAAGGAGTGAGGCTGGCCAGAAAACGGTTGGCTTGAGGTTGACGGTACACTCTTTCTATGATATCTGATGGCGTTAGTCCGAATGTTTGCAGAAAAGCTTCACAAATATCGGGTGGAAGCTGTTTCTTCAAACAGTCTCCTACCAGGCGCTTCCCCAATACGGCACCACTGCCTTCGTCTCCTAATATATAGCCCAATGGGGATACGTTGGATACAATTTGTTTGCCGTCGTAGAAACAGGAGTTGGAACCTGTCCCTAATATGCATGCTATGCCAGAGTACTTACCGCATAAAGCGCGGGCTGCTCCCAATAAATCGCTCTGTACTTCAATGCAGGCTTCGGGAAACAGATTCTGAAGCGCATTTTGTAGGATGGGCGATTTCTCGGGTATGCATCCTGCTCCATAAAAGTAGATGGCGCTGAATGTAACGTTTGTAGGTAATTGTGGGCGCAATTCATCACATAATATGAGATGAATTTGTTCTAATGATTGGTGGAAGGGGTTGATACCCGATGTGTGAATAATCGGACCATCGCCCATACACCAGTCTGTTTTGGTCGAACCGCTATCTGCTATCAGTATCATATCAAAGTTTTCTGTAGACAAAATTGGTCACTTTTGCTTTACCTTCGCCTCCTGCATAAATACCCGGGCGTACGGAAAGGAATCCTCCCAACGTATTATGATGGTAGCCTTGCATGTCGAATGCCCAAGGGTATTTGTGCCATGTTTGGCCATCCTGACTATACCATCCGGAAATGATGTGCTCGGTATTCCGGATCTTGACCCACAGCTTGCATTTTCCATCTTTGAATGCGATGTCACACTTGGGCGCATGACGGTGTACGGCACCTCTACGGTATCTCAACAGTTGTCCGGGTTTGAAACCGAGGCCGAAATGCATGTCCTTGTCATAATAAGTAACCAAACCAGCCGAAGCGTTTTCGTTGTCCAATTCGATGCAGGCTTCTATTTCATAGCTATGGTCACCTGCTCTCAACAAAAGCGGAGAACCTTCTTGCGGACTCTTTCCCTTGCCTTTGATGGTAATGCTTTCCGATGTTATGTCGAATCGTTCGGCCAGACTCTCTTGGGTGGTTTGCCAAATGTAGTCTTGAATGTTTCTTTCGGCAACAAGGGCAGGTTGAGGCAATGAAATGTTTCCTTCTTTCAATTGGATCCAACCATCTTCACCTATTTCCACTTCGCGGACAAGTGTTTGTCTACCCAATGTCAAATAGCCTTTTTCATATGCATGGAAAAACATGAAAAGCCTGCCGTCGGGTGTATCAACGATAGAGCCATGTCCTTGGCTCCACCAGGTTTCTTGTGGAGATTCAGTACGTAGTAATGGGTTGGCCGATGCATTTTCCCAGGGTCCATAGATGTCTTTGGCGCGCGCTTGAATAATCATGTGGCCGGTAGGAGGTCCCGCAGTACCCCCTTCTGCAACCAACATGTAGTAGTATTCACCGATTTTCTTGATGTTCAATCCTTCCAAAGAGAAACTTTCAATGTCCCATTCTTCAGGAATTTCCCATCCCTTATAAATGATTTCGGGTTCTCCTATAATTTGGCATCCGTCGTCTGAAAGGGGATGGAGGTCGCCTGCACTTAAGAGTAGGTATCGTTTCCCGTCTGGGCCTGTGACATGCTCGGGATCAATGCCGCCTACTTTCAAATCGACGGGCTTGCTCCATTCGCCTTCGGGATTGTCCGTCCATATTACCATGTTGGTCTTACCGGTCGAATTGGTTTCGCGGGTAGGAAAATAGATGTAGAAACGGTCGTTGTATACACAAATGTCGGGTGCCCATACATCGCCTGCATATTCAGGCAAGGCTACGGAACAAGGTGCCCAGTTGATCAGGTCGTTTGATTTATAGACTACCAATCCCGGAGTATAGATAAAAGAAGAGTGCACCATGTAGTAGGTGTCCTTATAACGTACAATGGAAGGGTCGGGATTATCTCCTTCAAACAAACGGATGGTTGTAGTGCCTTCTTTTTCTATTGTTTCTTTTTTGTCGATGGATGTACAGGCAGATACTCCCGCCAGACAAGCAATCAATAAAGTTTTAACGGATGTTTTCATGGATTCAAGGTTTTATAATTTTCACAAACGTAATAAATTCCGATGAATAAATAAAAATAATGGACCGATTTATTGGTTTTGAATGGGAATTATTTTTTCTTTGTAAAAAAATGAAAATAATTGTACTATGAAAAACATTCTTTCTCATTCATTTTTGTTGGTTGTACTATGTCTGAACGTTGTTTCAGCAGGAGCCCATTTCAAAACGACTCCCCAATCTCCGGTGCATATTACGGAAGAGGGTAAACTGGTTTATAAAGCCTATCCCAATGGAGATAGGATTCCCGATTTCTCCTATTGTGGCTATCGTCAGTCGGAAACTCAAATACCTTGGGTAGCGGCACAAGTCTATGTACCTTCCATGTCGGGCGATGCAACGGCAACTATCCAGAAGGCATTGGATTATGTGGCATCTTTGCCTTTGAATGAACATGGCTTTCGTGGGGCAGTCCAATTGGCTCCCGGAACTTTTGAAGTACATGGTAAGTTGTTGATTCGGACCGGTGGAGTGGTTCTTCGTGGGAGTGGATGCAAACCCGAAGATGGAACGGTCTTGCGTGCTATGGGACCTATGAAAGATGAACTGATCCGTGTTTATGGAGGTCGTGAAGTTAAGTTGGGAGATACTTTGCCGATAGACGATACTTATGTACCGGTCAATGCCACCATTATCCCCATGAAGTCGGTTGGAGAGTTGAAAGTGGGTGATAAGATACGGATTGTCCGTCCGTCTACGGCCAAATGGCTTGCCGTGTTGGGTACAGATAAATTGGGTAATGAGCAGGAATACAATTTCTCCAAATGGAAGCCCGGTGCATACGATATGGTATGGGAACGTACCATAAAGGAAGTGACTGTCGGTGGCATTGTGGTGGATGTTCCCTTAACCATGAGTTTGGATCCGGTTTATGGAGGAGGATATGTTCTTCCTGTTGAACGAGACGGACGGATAGAGAATGTCGGTATCGAAAACATCTGTTGTGATTCGGAATACGATGTGAACAATCCCAAGGATGAGAATCATCGTTGGCAGGCTGTTACATTGAATCATGTCAGGAATGCGTGGGTCCGTCGGATGGAAGCGCATCATTTTGCCGGTTCGGCAGTCATGGTACTCGAAGGTGCACTGCAGGTGACCGTTGAGGATTGCAAGTTTTTGAATCCTATATCCGAGATAGCCAATCATCGTCGTTACGCTTTTCATACGTTGGGCCAACTCACTTTGTTCCAACGTTGTTATTCGGAGGAAGGTTACCGCGATTTTACGGTAGGGCGTGCGGTACCGGGGCCGAATGCTTTTGTGCAATGTCATGCCGAAAGGCCCTATAGCTTCAGTGGTTCTACGGGAGGCATGTCGAATGGTATTCTGATGGATAAGGTTACTTTCTCGGGTGGTGTGTTGCAATTCGGTTATCGGGATATGGCCGATAAGGGTGCCGGATGGGTAGCTGCCAATTCCATGTGCTGGCAGGGACGGATTTCGCGGACGGAATGTGTCAATCCTCCATTGGCTCATAATTGGGCGTATGGCATGTGGACACAACCGTTGGGCAACGGGCATTACGAACTGTCGCATACGTTTGTGAAACCCGAAAGTTTCTTTTATGCCCAATTGGAGGCCAGAACCGGACAAAAGTCTTTGGAAGAAGAGAAGATATTTGTGTATACAACACTTGAATCTACCCGTGTAGATGCAGAATATGCTCATAAAATGTCGGTATGGTCGTTGTTGCCGGATATGAGAATGGATGCATGGGTGGATAGTATGATGGTCCGATACCCGTTGGATCTGACTATGGAAAAGGTACGGATGGTAGAAGATGTCAAACTGAAGAATACATCTCAACAGGCTTCAATGGCTGCTTCTTTGGAAGTGAAGAACGGATGGATTGTACGCGGCGATCGGGTGATGACAACGGGTACATATCCTCGTATGCGGGTGCCGGGTACTACCGGATGGCAAGGAGGAGGTTCGCTGACTTTATTTGTTCCCGGTCGTACGGGTGTGGGTTATACAGAAGACCCCGATAGTGTAGCCGACCGTTTATTGAGATCGGGTGGAAAGGTGCTTCATCACCGCACCGGATTGTGGTATGAAGTGCGTCGTTACGATCATGAACGCAACATGCAAGCCGATGAGGAGGTATGGGCTCCATTCAACGAAATGCCTTATAGTCGCAGTGGAATAGGAGAAGCTCAAGATCGCTTGAGTAAGTATGATTTGAGCAAATTCAATCCTTGGTATTGGAACCGTTTGAAGCAGTTTGTCGATTTGGCAGATCAAAAGGGACTGGTATTGCTTCACGATCATTATAACCAGCATAATATCATCGAAGAAGGGGCGCATTGGTGCGATTACCCTTGGCGCTCTGCTAACAATATCAATGATTTAGGATTCCCCGAAAAGGTTCGTTTCGCAGGCGATAAGCGGGTGTACATGGCCGAACAGTTCTATGATATCTCACGGGATGTCATCCGTCATTACCACAGTCTGCTTATCCGTCACAGTGTGAATACGTTTGCCGGTAATAATGGAGTGGTCCATAGCATCGGATTGGAATATACAGGTCCTCTGTTTTTCATGAACTTCTGGTTGGAAGAAGTGAATGCATGTTCCAATCATCATTTGGTGGCATTATCGGCTACCAAAGATGTACAAGATGCGGTATTAAAAGATGAAGTCCATGCTCCGATGGTCGATGTCATTGATATCCGCCAGTGGCATTATCGGGATGATGGTTCTACTTACGAACCGGAAGGAGGAGCCAGTTTGGCTCCCCGTCAGCATGCCCGCTTGATACCGAAGGGTGAGGCCTCTTGTGCCAGTGTATATCGGGCTGTTTCCGAATACCGCCGTGCTTATCCGCAGAAAGCGGTGGTATACAACAGTCTGATGCCTCGTGCTCCTCACAATGCGGCCCATTGGGCTGTATTCATGGCGGGTGGTTCTTTTGCAAAAGTACCTCCTGTAGATGGTGTTCCTTTTTATGAACTGGCTTCATTCATGCTTCCTATGGAAGACCAGACGGTAGCCGATAGCCAATGGGTGATGGGAGCTCTCGGTAAAGGATATATTGTATGTAGCATGAATGGTTCCGTAGATTTGGACTTGACGGCCGACAGGCGCAAGTACAAGGTGGCATGGATTCATCCGATAACTGGTGAGGTACTTCAGACCAAAGGCTTGATTAAGCGTGTATCCGGTGGTAGCCGTTGTGAACTGAAGGCTCCGGAAGAATTTGCGGTCTGCTTGTTGTATTGATAGAATATCATCAAATAGAAAGGGTGTGCCAATGGACACACCCTTTCTTATGAAATTCCTTTTAATCAATTTTTCAGTGAATAATCAATGGTTGTCACCACTCGTACATGCTTGATGTAAGGAGTGTTGGCATCGCGATTGCCAATGGTGAATTGTCCTTGATTGGCTCGTTTGATCTTTCCTAATTTGCTGTCGGAGTCCTTGGCAAATTTCATGGCAGATTCTCGTGCATTCTTTGTAGCCTCTTCAATCATGAGCGGCTTGATTTTGTTCAATCCTGTAAAGTCGTATTCAATGTTATACCGATAGTCTCCTCCGGTAATGGCAACCCCTTGTTTCAGCAGTTCACCTTGTTCGCTGATGAGTTCCCTTACTCGTCCCACTTTGTTGGATGTAACGGTGATAACGGTGGTCACATTGTATCGGAAAGGTACCGGATTGCTGTTGTATCGTTCGGCTTGCATATCGATGATTTCCGGTGCATTGATGCTGATTTCGTCTTCGTCAATACCTTTTCCTTTCAGAAAGTCGACAATGGTCTGATTGGTAGTCTTGATCTTGTCGTAGAGTGTTATCAGGTCGTTCCCCACTTCCTTATAGACCAAAGGCCAAGTTACCTTGTCGGCAGGAACTTCCATTTCTGCCAATCCCTTGACGGTTACTACCCGGTCCTTTTCTACGAACTTGTTGATTCCTTGCTTGATTTGTCCACCAAGCACAGCCATTCCAATGGCTACGATAATTGCTTCTGTTTTCCAATGTGCCATATAGATACTTTTAATAGGTTTGAACGGTTGAGTGAATATCTATTTCCTGCAAAACAATTCCCGGGTCGAGGAAGTAGATCTTTAGCTTCTGCTTGCCGACAACCGACGATGGGATACTGATTCGTCTGGATGCATACCCCCGCAACACATTCCATCTTTTAATCTTTCAGTTTTAATAGGGTAGTCACTCCAAAGGTTGAGAGGGTACACATCATAATCCAGATGAAGAATATCCGGTAGCCCATCATTTCCTGTAGCCAGCCGGCAGCCATGCCCGGTATCATCATACCCAATGCCATGAAGGCGGTGCAGATAGCATAGTGGGCGGTCTTGTGTTCTCCATCAGCGAATTGAATGAGGTAAAGCATATAAGCCGTGAATCCAAATCCGTATCCGAATTGTTCGATGAACGCACAAACATTGATGAGGCTGAGTGAGGTGGGTTGTACATAGCTCAGATAGACGTATACCAAGTCGGGTATGGAGATGGCACACACCATCGGCCATATCCATCGTCTCAAACCGTGGCGCGATACGGCAATACCTCCTAAAATTCCTCCCAAAGTCAGTCCGATGATGCCTACTGTACCCTGTACAAATCCAATTTGTTCAGTAGTCAGTCCCAGTCCTCCTTCACTGATGGGGTCTATTAGGAAAGGGATGGACATCTTCGCCAATTGCGCTTCGGGCAATCGGTAGAGCAACATGAAGAGAATACCCACTTTGGCCTCTTTTTTCTGGAAGAAGGTGACGAATGTCTGCCAGAATTCATTCCATAGGTTGCTGGCAGATACTTGTGTTGAGGGTGCATCCGTATCGGGATGCGGCAGGAAGAATTTATGATAGCACCAGGTACCGATAAACAGACCTGCCAGAACAAAGAAAGTGATGCTCCATGCATACGGAATGTTGCCTGTAGAACTTTCCAGATAACCCGCCAGCATGATGAGCAGCCCTTGTCCGGCAATGGTGGCGATGCGATAGAATGTACTTCGGATACCGACAAACAAAGCCTGTTGTCGCTTGTCGAGTGCCAGCATGTAGAACCCGTCGGCTGCAATGTCGTGGGTGGCCGAACTGAAGGCCATGAGCCAGAAAAATGCCAGAGTCAGCTGAAAGAAATACGAGGTGGGGATGGTAAAGGCGATACCCGCCAGTCCGGCTCCGATGAGCAATTGCATGGAGGTAATCCACCACCGTTTGGTCTTCAACAAGTCGATGAACGGACTCCATAACGGTTTGATGACCCACGGCAGGTTTAGCCAACCGGTATAAAAAGCTATTTCGGCGTTGCTGATACCCATTCGTTTGTACATGATGAGCGAAACGGTCATTACCGCTACATACGGCAGTCCTTGTGCAAAATATAAAGTGGGCACCCATGCCCATGGTGAAATCTTTTTCATAATGGTCAATAAAGCTGGCGGATTTCCGCGTTGCTGTAATAGTGAGTTAAAATTTCGTCGTAGGTATATCCCTTATTGCCCATAACGGCAGCTCCAATCTGGCAGAGGCCCACTCCATGTCCCCATCCGGCTCCTGTCAGGACAAACCATTGGGGTACGCCTTCCTTCGTTTCTCCTTTGTCTACGATGAAAGCCGAACTGAACAAATGGGTCTCGGATAAAATTCGTCTTATTTCCAGTTCTTTGCCGATGATGAGTGTCTTCTTGCTACCCACAATCTTCAGTTTGCTGATACGTCCCGATTTTCCTCTTTCCACGGGAATCAGGTCGATGATCTGTCCGTAGTTGTCCGAAGTCTTCCTACAGATCAGCTCGCTCAATTCTTCTTGTGTATATCGCACTTTCCAACGGTAGAATTGGGTGGTCTCCTGATCGAAGTGGTTCAATATCTGCGACAGCACCTGCCGGTTGTCCGTGTTGCAGAAAGAAGCGGGTTCCTGGCGTATCCATTGTTCGGCTTCCTCTTCGCGGGTCAGATCGGGTAGGTGAGCTCCCTCTTCTTTGCCTGCATCGCGTACTGCTTTCAGGTACGGGTAGTCTTTGTCTTCCCAACAGCATCCAAACTCTTCTGTAACTCCCCCGCAGCATTTCGAGAAACGTGCGTCGCATACTTTGTCCTGGTACATCAGCAATTGTCCCCGGGTGGCCTTTACTGCCTCTCTGACGGTAGGACTCGATGCTTTGGTGATTCCTTGGTACCGTTGGCAATGGTCGTCGGCGCATACATCAAACAGGGTATGGTCTTCGCGGTCGTACCACCGGATGTATTCCTTCTCGGTCTTGATGAAGGAGAAGAATCCCGTATCTTTGTTTTCCAGATGCTTCCGTTTCTCCATTTGTGCAAACAACCAGCTTCGAGAGATAACCGCGTGCGCCTTCAAGAATTCGAGGGAGGAGGTAGCACTCATTTCCGATGAGATGACACTCACCAGGTAGTCTTCCACTGGCAACAGATTGATTGCTGTAATCTTCCCTTCGTCCACCACCAGTTTTAACGTTCCGGTAAAGCATTGCGTTTCTTGTCTTTCCCAATGGAAATGGATGCCGATGGTAACCCCGTGCAAGGAGAAACTGTTCTTCTCCTTCAGGGGCACAAAGGTGAGTTCTTTGTATAGCATATCGTCCCATCGGATACCTCCTTCGTCGAAGGAAACCGTCTGCTTGCCGCACACATCTTTCCCTTTGGCGGAGAAGAATCCGTTCAGCGTGAAGTGTAACTCTTGCGCGCTTACAATACCGACACTGATTTCAGGTTCTTTCATTTCTTTTGCTTTAGCATGTTTTTTACGATGTCCTCGGCTTCCTCGAACGGGATACCCACTTCCCGGATAATTCCTTCGATGTTGGCCGCGTTGATTTTCTGGAAGTCCTCTTCACGTGGAGTAACAAGGATACCTGCCATATCGAGTGCTCCCGGGCTGACAAGCATTTTTCCTTCTCCTTCCGCGCTGTAGCAGTCGGGACGGTGCTTGCTTCGTGGAATCACCAGTGCGCAGGTGGTGGAATCGTCTGTCTTTTCCCAGATGAATACGTTGACCATCGGTTCCTTTTCTTCCTTCTTCTTCGGAAGGAACTTGCACAGTTTTTCAGCCATTTCGTCCACTCTGTCGCCTTTCGATTCGATGGCGAACAAGGGGCATACATAGTTGTCTATATAATAAAGCGTACTTTCGCAAGTGGTGTAAATGTTCTTCACCTCTTCCCCGTAGTTTTCGAACGTTGTCATCAGTTTCTTCTTTTCCAGTTGGTCGTAGGCTGCAACCAGCGGAATGTCCTTCTGTCGCGCTCCCTGGAAATGGAAGTGGTCGGGTGCCGAAGCGCCGCAACACGGTCCGTTGTAGAACAAGGCAAATCCGTCGGGTATTCTGCCTATCACATCCCAATACCTGTCGATGCAGTCCTTCAGGTTCTGTTTCGTATGTTCTTTAGACGGAATGGTGATATGTTTGGGTAAGATAGGATAGGGGTTCAGGCACAAGTCTATATCGTAATAGATTTCAAGTCGTTTCTGTTCTTTCGGTTGGTTCTCTGCACACAGAAAGCAGGGACGGCGGTCAATGCTTTCTTTGTCGGTCTTGGCATTGGTCGAAGCTATGCGGTTGGGGTTGAACTGCACGTTGAATTCAAATCCCTTGATCTGTTCTTTGCGTACCTTGACTTTCGTTTCCAGTTCCTGGTGGTTCTTGGCAGCCATTTCCCATTCCTTCAATTGCTTTTCGATGAATTCTTCCGCTTCTTCCCCGTTGTTCTTGCATCCCAATCGGTTGTTTTGGTCCATGCGCTGTATCAGTTCATTGGTGCGCAGACTGTCCTTGTACCAATTGTTCCGGTTGATGCGTTCTATGTCGAGTGCGGCATCCGAGTTGCCTTCCCATCGGCGGCACAGATACAGTTCCTCGTAGATACGTCCTATCTTGTACTTTCTCGAGATGGCCAGTCCTAGTGCATAATCTTCTCCGTAGCTTACGTTGGGTACCCCTGTTTCGCGTAGAATGGGAGTATAGAAAGCTCGTGGAGCTCCCAGCCCGTTGATGCGCAAGGCATTGTTCTGTCCGTTGGTGTCCGTCCATTCGCGATGGTCAATCAGTCCCGGAGGAAGTGTGTTCAGTTCAAAGTCGGTAATGCGGTAGGATCCTATCAGCATGGCACATTTCTGTTTGTAGAATCCGTCCACTATCTTCTGCAGGGTATGTTCACTGCTATACAGGTCGTCGCTGTCCAGTTGCACGGCAAATCGTCCGCAGGCAGGGTGGTTCACCGCCATGTCCCAACATCCTCCGATGCCCAAATCATTCCGTTCCGGCTGGATGTGTATCACGCGTTTATCCGCCCCATAACCGGCAATGACCTCCGTGGTACCATCGGTAGAATGGTTGTCCACCACTATCAGGTTGAATGGGAACTTTGTCTTTTGTTGTAACACCGATTCAATGGCATCCTTGATGGTTCTCACCCGGTTCCTTACAGGGATGATGACCGATGCTTCGATGGCAAAGTCACTCTCCTTGAAATCGGCAATTGTCTTTCCCTGCATGATGTCGGCTTTCAAGTCCTTCAGATGCAGCGTAAAGGCCTTTTCCATTTCTATCTGCACTTCCCGGTTGCGTGGATTCACATAGTCGAACTGCTTTTCGCCCGACAGTCGCAAGTCTTCTTCCACCTGAGTATACAGATACTCCTTGATGTGCTGTATGTTTCCGTTTCTTGATATGAACAAGCGAACGGCATACAGGGCTGCATGTTGGTAGTTGCCTGCATCGGGACTGTCAAACAGGGCCGCATTCATGGTGTATTTTCCCTTCTTGATGTCGGCCAGTCCGGCTCTCAACCATCTGGCTTGGAACAGGAGCAGCGGACCGAAGTCGAAGTCATCGCGTACGCTACCCGGCTGGTAGTCGATGACCGGATGCTTTTCCAACTTTCCGTCTTTCCATTCCTGATAGTCGGCATACACCAGTCCGCACGAATCGCTCAAGTGGGCACACATACGTTCCAGCGCCTTGTATCCCAATTCCAATGGCGAAGTCTGTGTATATAGCAATACATGGTCGGTATCAGTATGGAACACCATTTGTTCCAGCATATACGTACTGTTGAATGAATCGATGGTCAGGATAGGGTATCCATCCAATTGTTTGCTTTCCGGATTGTTTGAAAGCAGATAGATATCCTTTACAGAGCAGCTTTGTCTTAAAGCAGAAAGTGTTCTTCTTGTAGATGCTTCGTCTGCATAGGGCACAAAGCAGGTAATTGTTTTATTCATAGTTCTAAAAATTAATAATAATGATTGCAAATATAAGTATTATATCTTAATTTTGTATACCTTTGTACGTTTAATGATAGAGAAAAATGAATATAATTAGCAAAACCGCTTTATTGGGAAAGACATTGTACGAACTTCAGCAGATAACCGCCAATTTGGGGATGCCGAAGTTTGCCGCCAAACAGATAGCTTCCTGGTTGTACGACAAGAAAGTCTCCTCCATCGACGAGATGACCAATCTCTCCTTGAAGCATCGCGAAGCTTTGGGGGCTGCTTACGAAGTGGGTGCGTCGGCTCCTGTAGAAGCCATGCGCTCGGTCGACGGCACCGTGAAGTATCTTTTCCAGACTCCTTCCCACGATTTTGTGGAGGCGGTCTATATCCCCGATGCCGATCGCGCCACCCTGTGTGTATCCTCGCAGGTAGGTTGCAAGATGAACTGCAAGTTTTGTATGACCGGCAAGCAAGGCTACACCGCCAACCTGACTGCCAATCAGATATTAAACCAAATTTTTTCCATTCCCGAGCGAAACACATTGACCAATGTGGTGTTTATGGGTATGGGTGAACCGTTCGACAATCTCGACGAAGTGTTGAAGGTACTCGAAATTCTCACTTCCGATTACGGATACGGCTGGAGTCCCAAGCGCATCACCGTGTCGTCGGTCGGTCTGAAGAAAGGGTTGGAACGCTTCCTCAACGAGAGCGACTGCCATCTGGCCATCAGCATGCATAGTCCCGTTCCCGCCCAGCGTCGCGAACTGATGCCTGCCGAGAAAGCCTTCTCGATAGCCGATATCGTCGAAGTGCTCAGCCGGTACGATTTTACCGGTCAGCGCCGCCTTTCGTTCGAGTACATTCTGTTCAAGGGAGTGAACGATTCGTTAGTCTATGCCAAGGAAATCGTGCGTCTGCTCAGGGGAATCGAATGTCGCATGAACCTTATCCGTTTTCATGCCATTCCCGGTGTAGACCTCGAAGGAACCGATATGGAGCACATCGTTGCTTTCCGCGATTACCTCACCCATCACGGTGTGTTTGCCACCATCCGTGCTTCGCGTGGCGAGGACATTTTTGCCGCTTGCGGTATGCTTTCCACCGCCAAGCAGCAGGAAGAGAAGAACAAGAAACAAGATCAAGAAAAATAGAGAATTATGAAAAGAATTGCATTTTATTTCAGTCTGTTGCTGATGGCCATGTTGGTATTGCCGTCGTGCAAGAAAGGAGGCAAGAGCCTGTTTACCCCCACTTCCAGTGGTAATCCTTACGAAATGTTGGTGGTGATGGATAAGGATATGTGGGAGAACCGTCCGGCCGGACGCGCCCTCTTTGGTGTACTCGATACCGATGTACCCGGACTTCCGCAACCCGAACGCTCGTTCCGTATCTCGCAGATTGGGCCTAACCATTTCGACCGTACCATGCGCATCTTCCGCAACATCATTGTGGCCGATATCCAACCCATCTATACCCAGCCCAAGTTGAAGTACACCCGCGATGCCTACGCTTCTCCGCAGATGATTATGACCATCCAGGCACCCGATGAGGCCTCGTTTGCCGAATATGTGGAAAAGAACGGCCAAGTGATTCTGGATTTCTTCACCAAGTCGGAAATGAATCGGCAGATAGTCTCTCTGAAGAAGAAACATAACGATTTGATTTCTACCAAGGTGGGCAGCCTCTTTGGATGCGATGTATGGATTCCTACCGATTTGCAGAACTACAAAGTGGGCAAGGATTTCTTGTGGGCATCTACTAATCGTGCTACGGCCGACCTCAACTTCGTGATATATTCCTATCCCTACACCGACAAGGACACCTTCACCAAAGAATACTTCATCCACAAGCGCGACTCGGTGATGAAGATCAACATCCCCGGTGCACAGGAAGGTATGTACATGACCACTGCCGATTCTGCCTTTGTAGAAGTGGCCGACATTAACGTGCGCAATGAATATGCCTTCGAAGCCCGTGGCTTATGGGAAATGGAAGGCGACATGATGGGTGGCCCGTTTGTCTCCCATGCCCGTGTAGACCGTCCCAATGGTCGGGTAGTGGTAGTCGAAGGCTTTGTCTACGCCCCCGAAAAGATGAAGCGCAACCTCATGCGTCAGTTGGAAGCCGCCCTTTACACCTTGACTTTGCCGCAGGAACATCAGATAGAAGAGATTGTAGTAGGAGCGGGGATGACGGAAGAAAAGTCCGACACTACCGCCCGTTGATGCGATATAGCAGAAGTGCCCCATACACATGAGGCACTTCTTTTTTTGTCTATTCCCCAAAGGCTTCGGGCGACCAGTCCCATCTGCCCGGTTAGAAATATAGTTTGTTGTCGTTGCAAAAGTAGGGTGTGAATGAGCCGTTTTCCAAAAAATAATGGTAGACAAAAGTAGGTGTCTACCTTTGTCTACCAAAAGCTACCGGAAGGTTGGCATATTCCTTCCTTTATTTCAGAAAACAATTATACTGTTGGCTCTTCCCAACGCATTCAGGTTGTTTTCGTTCATGTATTTCTGTATCGATTTCCACGTGCCCATCAGTTGGAACTCCGAGCGGAATTCCTGCAGGGTAGGTGTTCGTTTCAAGTAATTATGCAGTTTGCAATGAAGAAGTACGCATCCCACGTCGGCTCCTTGTGATCCGTCAATCAGTTGGTGCAGACGTGCTATCAGTTCATCGGCATCAGGATATTGCACGATGTTCCTGAATGAATGTGTCTTTTCGTTTGCTGTCTGGTTTACCGCTGTATGTTCTATGGCTTGTATTCTGCTGCCTTGCGGACCTATGTGTATAGTCCCCTCCATCTTATCAATGATGGTTCCGTAGTTGATAAACTGTTTAATCTTCATGATTGTCGGATTTATCTAATTGGGAACTGTCGGGTAGATTGACTTCACCTATCATTGTACCATAATTTTTCACTATAAAAGTGGTGTAGTTCTTGAAATGCTCCTCTATTTCGTAGGATGCTTCCGAATGGCCCAATCGGTCCAGTAGAGCAGAAATGAGTAACACATTGTTGTAAAGGGGTTGATGTTTTGCGTAAGCTACGATGTCGCTTACTTTGACTGTCTTTTCTTTTACTTTGAAAAGTTTTTTTAAGAGGTTGAACATAATTAATGTTTTTTTTGTGCGTCATCCTATTTTGGTTTGGCGCAAGTTAATAATAGTAGTCCGGCCACAACAGCCCGACCTCACCGCAAAATTAAATATATAAATTGATATAATAATAAGAAAAAGCGTTACAGATTCGTGTGTCATATCAATAAAAAAAGCGTTACACGGTGTAACACCTCGTGTTTTTTTTCAATTACGTTACATTTTCTTTCGATTTTGCTACATCGGGTAAAAATTCAACTTTTCATAGTAAAATTCTAGGGTATGACATCAAAAAAAGCTGCCTCCGTGGGGAAGCAGCTTGATACACATTTAATTATCGGTGGGCAAATCATCTTAAATTAGAGTAGGGATTACCATCTTTATCCACATATTGGAAATTACAATACGTATGGTATGTCTTTTTATTCTTTAGAATATCATAGCCCGCTTGGGTAACATATATCGGTATCGGCTTATTGGTGGCAGATGAACCTAAATAATCAAACATATATTCAAAATCAGTAACCAGACTAAAATCGAAGCTACTTAAATCGAGCGAGGTAAGTGAATAGCAATCAGAAAACAAATTAGACATACTCGTTACTTTCTCCGTATTGAAGCTGCTCAAATCGAGCGATTCAAGCGCAGAGCAACTATCGAACATATGGCTCATAGCCTCTACTTTCGCCGTATTGAAGCGACTCAAATCGAGCGATTCAAGCGAAGAACAATTATAAAACATAGAAATCATAATCTCTACATTCGACGTATTGAAGCTGCTCAAATTGAGTGATTTAAGCGAAGAACATTTATAAAACATAAAACCCATATTCGTTACCTTCTCCGTATTGAAGTTACTCAAATCGAGTGAAGTAAGAGCAGAGCAACCACTAAACATAGAACCCATACTCGTTACCTTCGCCGTATTGAAGCTACTCAAATTGAGCGAGGTAAGTTTTGTGCAACCATCGAACATATTGTACATATCCGTTACATTCGCCGTATCGAAGCTACTCAAATCGAGCGAGGTAAGCGAAGAGCAATTATTGAACATATAATGCATAAACATCACATTCGACGTGTTGAAGCTACTTACATTGAGCGAGGTAAGCGAAGAGCAATCTTGAAACATATAAGACATATTTATTACCCTCTCCGTATTGAAGCTGCTCAAATCGAGCGAGGTAAGAGCAGAGCAAGTATTGAACATATTACCCATATCGATTACATTCGCCGTATTAACACAATTACCGAAGTCTATGCTTTGGATATTAGTCAAATAAGAAAACATCAGATTACAATCCTTATTGAAAACAAACTCGGACAATGGGGTGGAAATAGTCAGCACATTGCCGGCGAGAGCTATAGTATAATTGGAATCGCTTCGTGTAGCAGGAGCTTCATCAGCAACATTTGCTTCGAAAACAATGGAAGTGGCATTTTTATATCCGTCGACTGCTCTAATAGCATCATAAAATGCACCACCCGTAGGCAACAAACAAGCCTCTTGCAACTCAACAGTAGTGTTATAGTAAACACCTGTCTGGATGCCCTCCTCGGCCGTTACCGTCTTGGTGGCGGTATAAACATCTCTAGTAGCTGTTTCTACCATAAACTTCAGCTGGCCATCTTTCGGAATAGCGGGTAAGTTGATGTAAATGGAATCCTTGCTTATTGTTGCATTGGGATTGGAGATTGTGACATTAACACCCCCACTAACGGCGATGGACGAAATCACAGCATTTTGGGGCAAACCGCTGAACGCAACCTTCAGTATGGCGGTGGAGTGAGTGAACCTGAATGCTTGGGCGGTGGCATCGTATGCACCTTCCATATAGGTGGTGGCACTATTCAGCGCACCGGTTTGTTGGGATAAATCCATCTCGAAACTTTCGCCATCGTAGGCAGGATAGTAGGCTTTGAGGCCATCGGTCAAGGTTACACTTTCGTTTACAATAGCGGTAAATTCCTTGCTACTTTCATTGTATGCAAACATCACTTTCTCTCCGCCTATAACCGCCGTAAAGATATCACCGGCCGTCCAAGAGAGCTTCAAACCATCCTCGCCTTTATCCTCGAAAGCAAGGCGTGTAGCAGCCTGCTCGCTGGGGGTATAGGCCTTTACGCTAATTGTTTTCTGTGCTACTGGCTTTTGCACCGGTTCTGTCTGCAACAGTTCTTCGTGGGAACAGGCTGTGGTGAGGGCTATCGCCATCCATCCACACAGCAATCGGAATATCGTCTTCATAGTGTTTCCTCCTGATTATTGTAATGGATTGCCGCCATAGGGCATATCATAAGGACTCACTTGGAAACCCTTCTCCACTTCCACTTCTATCACTTCTACTTTCGGGGCTTCGTAGGCTCCGTACTTTTCGTTGGTTTTCATATAGGTTCTATTTATCATTGCTTACGGACAACAAAAATAAACTAAAATCGTGAAAAACCAATCGTTCTGCCATTTATTTTTTTTGGAGGGACAGATTATAAACTTTAACTAAAAACGGGGCATAAAAAAAGCTGCCTCCGGGAGGAAATTAAAAAAACGATGCGCAATACTTTGTCGGAATAAAAATATTATGTATTTTTGGAGTGCAATTCCGAAATTACATAAAATATGAGCAAGAATTACATCACGCGAAAAATCATCGGCCAAAACGCTTGACAATTTCCTTTACGAAGGGCTGTTTCCCGCCATCTGTGCCAAGAAAAATATGGCCAGACTGTTCTACCCGTCGTATGTAAAGACGTATCTGGAAAAGGACGTCAGAGACTTGCTCAAGATAAAGGATATCATGCTCTTCCTGAAATTCATGAAACTCTGTGCCACCAGGGTAGGCTCCGTATTCAATGCATCGGAACTGGCCAACGAAGTGGGCGTGGACAGCAAGACCATCACGTCGTGGCTCTCTGTGCTGACAGCCTCCTATGTGGTGTATCTTCTTCCGCCCTATTACGAGAACATCTCCAAGCGACTGGTAAAAAGTCCGAAGCTTTACTTCTGCGACCCGGGTCTCGCCTGCTATCTGCTTGACATCGAGAGCCCCCGCCAATTGGCCAGGGACAAGATGAGGGGAAACATCTTCGAGAATTTCGTGGTGATGGAGGCCGTAAAGCACCGGATGAACAACGGAAAGGAAGGTGGAGTATTCTTTTACCGCGACTCCAACGGGAACGAAGTGGATATCCTCGTCAAGGAGGAGGGCAAAATCACGGCCATCGAAGTGAAATCGTCCATGACATACAACAAGGAGTTCGAAGCCGTGCTAAAGAAGCTTCCGGGATGGATCAAGACGCCCGTCAGCAGAAAGGCCGTGGTATATTCCGGTGATTTTGAGAACAATGTTGGCGACATCGAACTCATCAATTACAAGCATCTGCATTTCTAATCTATAGGCACCGTTCTTAGTCTTCCCTCCGTTCCTGTCCTTCTGAACGGAGTGTAACGTAGGGAAGGAACCGTGTGCATCCACAAGGTTATCACGAGGGGGCATAAAAAAAGCTGCCTCCGTGGGGAAGCAGCTATGGGGGGTATTCCTATCTTCTGTATAGTTCTTATAACATGCACGCCCATCCAAATTTACGGGCAATCTCTTTCAGTAAATTACGGTCATGAACTGGAATGGTGACAGATATGGTTTCATGCTGATTGTCTCCTTCGGACAAACGGACTGTATCCAAATCGTATTGGACTTGCATATTCAGCCAAATGTCAGCGGGTATACCCAACGCTTGCTCTAATGCCAGTGCCACACTTTTAGACAGAGGGCGTTTACCATTGATTGTTTCACTCAACACGGAAGGTTTGATTCCTGTTGCAAGAGCCAATTGTTTTTGGGTAAGTTTTCTTTCACGCAATTCATCTTTTATCATCTCACCGGGATGAGTTGCTACAAACGGAGTGATGTTGTCTTTATTCATAATGCTTGGATATTTCAAATAATAATGCGTTTACTACAATACCTTCTTCGTTTGGAGAGCTGTAAAAAAACAAACGGTATTGTTTGTTTATCCATACAGCATCTACACCTTTCAAATCGCCTTTCTTTTTTTCATAATGAAGTGATTTGATATAAAAGAGATCTTCCAAACGGCGAACAGCCTTGATATAATTGACAACTTTGACGTATTGTCTGATTATATCTTTCGGTAATTTACGATATTTTCCGTCGGTCGTTGCTCCATTTGTATAGAGTTCCTCTAAAGCGATGTCTTCAAATTCGATTTTCATTGTAAAACACAATTAACACCACAAAAGTAAGATAATAATTTGAATAATTCGCATATTTGATAATATTTTCTACAACTTTCACTATTGTTGGTGTATGTGAAACGAATAATGACAGCTGTATATCGTAGCTTGGCATAAAAAAAGCTGCCTCCGTGGGAAGCAGTTTGATGTGATATAACGTTGCCATTGCAAAATACAGGTAAGAATTGGGGCCTTGAAACCTAAAAAGCGGCTGATAATGTGCGAAAGTTGCACTATTTTTCAAACTTTCGCACATTATCTGCACTTTTTTTGAGGAAATATCCCTAAATTTGCGATTGGAAGAAATACACATATAGTATGGGACAGATTATTGTAGGCAGAAAAAAGGAGTTGGCGCAGATTGACCAATATTACCATTCTGGTAAGGCTGAATTTATTGCAGTTTATGGAAGAAGACGAGTAGGCAAAACCTACCTTATTCGTCAGCACTTCAAGAATCAGTTTGCTTTCGATATGACGGGTGTAATGGAGGGTAGCAAATCCGAACAGATGACAGCCTTTCATGCAGCCTTAAAGACCTATGGCTATAAGGGTAAGAAGAATCAGAATTGGATTGATGCATTCTTTGCGCTTCGGCAGTTGCTGGAGTCGAAAATAGAGAAAGGAAAACGATGTATAATCTTCATTGATGAGTTACCTTGTCTTGATACACCCAAAGCGGGATTTGTCAATGCTCTCGGACACTTTTGGAACAACTGGGCAAATTGGCAGTCGGAGATGATGTTGATTGTCTGCGGTTCGGCTACCTCGTGGATGGTGCGTAATGTCATTGACAATCATGGAGGTCTGCACGACCGTATTACTCACGAAATGCATCTCCATCCGTTTACTTTGGGCGAGGCGGAGGAGTTTTTTGCCAACAATGGATTTGTTTGGAATCGCCTGAGTGTGGTACAAGCATATATGGCGATTGGTGGTGTTCCGTACTATATGAGCCTATTTGAGAAAACCGATAGTCCTGCTACGGGATTGGACAGACTCTTTTTCAGTGGAAATGCGGAATTGAAAAAGGAGTATCGCAGATTGTTCTCGTCGCTTTTCAAGAATCCACAGCCTTACCTTGAAATTATCTCACTGCTTGCCAAACATCCTAAGGGACTTACGCGAGAGGAGATGAGCGACAAGTTGGATACATCAAACAATGGTAGGCTGGGCGATATGCTTACCGACCTTGTGTATTGTGACTTCTTGCGCAAGTATAATGTTTGCGAGAAAAGGATAAAGACAAACTCGGCTATCTATCAGCTGGTGGATTTCTATACTATTTTCTATAATACTTTTGCCGCCAAGAATATCGTAGAGGAGCATTTCTGGACTCGCAATGTAAATACCCCGGAAATTACCGCATGGTATGGCTTGGCTTTCGAACGTATCTGCAAGGCTCATATGCCGCAAATTAAATCAGCATTGGGTATTTCAAGCGTATCTACCGAGTTCTATACTTGGAAGACTAATCAGGTTGAGAATGGAGCTCAAATCGATATTGTCATAGACCGTGCCGATAATACAATAAACCTTTGTGAGGTTAAGTATAGCGAGGACTTATATAGCCTTGATAAAGAGGAGTTTCTCAAAATACAAAATCGTATCAGAGCATTTAAGGAAGTCACCGGAACGCGAAGCAGCATTATTCCTACAATGATTACCACTTTCGGTATGAGGAATGGTATGTATAGCGACCAAATCATCGCCCAAATAGATATGGATGCATTATTCTAAATTCTGAATTTAAACAGCCATCCTTCCCCTGTATTGTCTATTCTTCCTTTTGTCATCCTGAGCGAAGCGTAGGGAAGGATCACGAGGGCGGGCATAAAAAAGCTGCCTCCGTGGGGAAGCAGCTTTTAGGGATTTGTATGATTCTTTAGGGTTATGGGGCGATGTAATTTTGTACTGTCCATCCTGTGGGGATGCCGCTTGCACCCCAAGGAATACTTGGATTACCCGAACGGCTTGAAAGAAAGACGGGCATATAATCATCTCCTGAATCATCTTCTGAATCATCTTCTTTTATATCCATTGATGCGGCTTTGGTAAAAGTACCTTCTTCGGCTACACCTTCTACCCAATTATCCAAGCATTCATATGCACTGATATTGGTTGCCAGCATGGTGATGTTGTTCAGTTTGGTACACCCATTAAACATATTTATATAGCAATAATCTACCAAGGTAGTGGCAGGGAGTACGGGGGCTGTGGTTAATTGGGTACAACCATAAAACATCTGCTGATAACAACTCTGCTTCAAGATAGTGGCAGGGAGTTCAGGGGCAGTCTCTAATGATATGCAATGATTAAACATTCCATTATAGCAACCCTGCGCTAAGGTAGTGGCAGGGAGTACGGGGGCTGTGGTCAGTGAAGAACAACCACTGAACATACTTTTATAGCAATTCCATGCCAAGTTAATAGCAGGTAGTTTAGGAGCCGAGGTCAATTGGGTACAACCATTGAACAAATAACAGAACCTTGCCTTTTCAGTATTTACTGTAGCGTAGTTCACCGAATCCACCAAGGTACGGATATCGCCCGAACAAGCAACAGGTACATTGGGCTCAGTAAACAAAATGCGACAAGAATTTTGATCAAATCCACCAGATGTACCTACTTTATCTTCACTCGTTGCACGCAAGCGTAAGTCGCCATGTGCACCGCCAAAAGTGATGGAGTAATCCTTTACCCAAACATCCTCCCAAGCACCTCCATTGACGGAACAAAAAATTTCTACCGATAATGATTCCGGTTTATGAATCAGCATTGTCTGCTCTTCCAATGCACTGAACGTAACGTAAGGAATGGCTGTTGTCAATGCCATGTCGGCCGTGTAGAGTTTGCCTTTCACAACACTCATTTCGGCAGGGATGGTGAGTGTAGCCTCGTAATAGTTATTATCGGTTGTAGTCACTCCAAAGGTAAAGGAATGTCCGGCCGAATAGCCACTACTTGCCGGCAGGAAGATGTAAACATCATTGCCCGAGGCTTGTGCAGCAGGTATAATGGTGATGGTTGAAGATCTCTCACCAAGGAATGGGGTGACATTTCGCATCACAACGTCAGAGATGTCGCTGATTTTGAGTGCTGCATTACCCACCTTGAAAGCAACCTTCAGGATAGCTGTTTGGTGTTCAAACGTAATGGGTTGGGTAAGGTCGGTGATATTCTCGGCCACCATATATACACAATCTTCCTGGTTCAGCGTACCGTTTTGCAAGGCGAGATTGCCTTCGCCATATACGGCTTCGTAAGTGCCGTTGTAGTTCTCGTCCACCTCGCCCGTAAACTGATTGGTGCCGTTCACTTGGGTGAAGGTGATGGGGACTGCTACCGAGGCGCCTCCGTCTCCCGAACCGGCATCACCGCCCGCAGCACCGCCGTCGTTCGAAGTCTCGTCCGAAGCTGTTGCCGGCACATCCATTTGGTAAAGGGTGAATGTTTCGGGGTTGTTGGCATCCTTCCGCCATTCCACCTTGACGGTTGGGTTTTGGTTCACGTCCTGGGTTTCGGTCAGCGCCACACGCGAGCCTCCACCGTTTTGAATGTGGGCAGATACGGTAATCTGCTTGCCTCCGGTGGTGGGGCTTCGGGGTTGGTAAGGAGCTCGTCGTTCTGCTGGCAACCGACAAGTGCTGTCAGTGCCGCCATCCATGTTGTGACTAATAGTTTCTTCATCGTCGTCCCTCCTATCATTAATTACCGGTCAGACTACCTCCGTAGCCATAACTTTGGGGCTCGCCACCACTCACTTGGAATCCGCGTTCCACTTCCACTTCAATCACTTCTACTTTCGGGGCTTCGTAAGCTCCGTACTTTTCGTTGGTTTTCATATAGATTTTATTTATTCATTACTTACGGCAACAAAAATAAACTAAAATCGTGTAAAACCAATTGTTTTGCCATTATTTTTTGGGAACAGATTACAAACTTTAACTAAAAGCTTGGCATAAAAAAAGCTGCCTCCCAAAATTAATCGAGAGGTTTATTGTTTGTTAACAATAATCGGATAAACAGGTAAACATCGATAGGAAGGGACAAGTTCTTACGATTCTTACAATCTTACAATTACAAAAGGGTAAAGTCGTTTTTTACTTGGGAATACAGAAATTTGTAAAGATATTTCTATATATTATTATATATATATATAATAATATATAAATTTTCTGTAAGTGTTTTTTGCAGCCTCTTTCGACTAATTGTAATTGTAAGATTGTAAGATTGTAAGACGGCGGGCGCAGCGAAAAGAGGAGCTCAAGGCTCCCCCAAATGTTTCACGATGGCAGCTACCTCGTGCTTCAGTAGCGAATGGCGGCGCGGACTGTAATTCAGTTGTTCCAACTCGTTCCGGAGTGGGGCGCACTTCTGTATCCATCTGTTGAGATTCTTTGTGGCAGTCTCCGGGGTGCTGCCCGGGAAATAGAGCAGTGCTAAATCACGTTTCAAATACGTCTTGATAAAAAATAATACGTTCTCCATGTTGAAAGTTTTTTGATATACAAATATAAGCATATTTTACCGCGAAAACAAATGAAATACGGACAAATACGGACAAATACAGACAAATGCGGACATATACGGACAAATACGGACATAACGCGGTGGGGAGGGTGTATCTTTGTATTGTGTTCCGGCGGACAAAGTGCCACTTTAGCGGCCGGAAAGTGGCACTTTACGAAGCGGAAAACGGCATGTTAATTATTCACCCTTAAAAACCAAAGATTATGGCAAATGGAATTTTGAAGTACAAGAAGTATCAGAAGAAAGACAACAACAACCCCAACAGCGAACCCTTGTGGTATGCAAGAGCCGTGCAGGACCGCACGGTGGACTTCGACGGACTGGTGACTCACATGAGTGAGCACAACTCGCCCTACTCGCGAGGGGTGATTCACGGAGTGCTCACCGATATGCTGGATTGCGTGAAGGAACTGGTGCTGGACGGCAAGAACGTGCGTCTGGGTGATCTGGGACTCTTCTCGATCAACCTGAAGACGAAGGGAGCCGTCGCTGCCGAAGACTGGAAGGTGGCATCGCACCTGAAGGGCGTGCGACTGAACGTGCGAAACACCAAGATGTGGAGCAACACGGAACTGCGCAACAGCTGCACCTTGCAGGAACTCTCCAAATACTCGGGCGGTGAGGAAACTCCCGCCGAGGAGGGGGAAGCCGATGATGCAGCGGCGTAATCCCTGAACAGACAAAGTGACATAAACCGGCTGCCTGCTATCCATCACAGGGATTACGGAACGGTAGCCGGTCTTTTCCTGAAATCATTAACTCCTTAAAACCATCCAATTTATGAGTAAAGAAAACAACAAACAGATTTGGAGCAAGCTGCTCCACGTGGTAATTACCGTCCTCACCGCCATAGCAACCACCTTCGGTCTTTCGAGTTGCATAGGGGTATAACAGACAGCCGTGCTGTTCCGAACATGGACTTCGGGATGGCACGGCATTTTTTAATGCCCGAATAAGTAGGATATTCCGAATAATCTCCTTATTTTTGTGGACTGTATTGTAAATGTCGAAAAAATGGAAAATAACAGAAAGATAAGAGTGGGAATCACCCACGGAGACATCAACGGTGTGGGATACGAAGTGATTCTGAAAGCATTTTCCGTACCTACCATGTTCGAACTTTGTACACCCATTGTGTACGGTTCGCCCAAGGTGGCGGCCTATCACCGCAAAGCCATGGATATACCGACCAACTTCAGCATCATCAATCAGGCGGAAGAGGCGCAAGACGGACGACTGAATGTGCTGACCTGTACGGACGATGAACTGAAAGTGGAACTGGGAAGACCGTCGCAGGAAGCCGGAAAAGCAGCTCTTGATGCGCTGGAAAGGGCATTGGCCGATTATGCACATGGACAGATCGATGTACTGGTGACGGCTCCCATCAACAAGCATACCATCCAGTCGGAAGGATTCCACTTCCCGGGACACACCGAATACATCGAAGAACGGGTGGGCGATGGCAACAAGTCGCTCATGATTCTGCTGAAGGATGATTTCAGAGTGGCGCTGGTTACCGGACACTTGCCTGTAAAGGATATTGCTCCGGCCATCACCAAGGAACGGGTGATGGAGAAACTGGGTATCTTCCACCAGTCGCTGAAACGCGATTTCAACATAGACAGTCCGCGCATCGCGGTCTTCGCACTGAACCCGCATGCAGGCGACAACGGTCTGCTGGGCACCGAAGAAACGGAAGTGATAGTGCCGGCCATGAAGGAAATGCAGGAAAAGGGAGTGCTGTGCTTCGGACCTTATCCGGCCGACGGATTCATGGGGTCGCGCCAGTTTGTACACTTCGACGGCATACTGGCCATGTATCACGACCAGGGACTGGCTCCGTTCAAGGCTCTGGCCATGGACGAAGGGGTGAACTACACCGCAGGACTGCCCATTGTACGTACATCGCCTGCACACGGTACGGCTTACGACATAGCCGGACAGGGTGTGGCGCTGGAAGATTCGTTCCGACAGGCTATCTATACGGCTCTTGATGTGTATCGCAACCGGGTGGTGGACATGGAAATTCATGCCCGTCCGCTACGCAAGCAGTACTATGAAAAGCGGGACGACAGTGACAAGTTGAAGTTGGACACCATTGACGAATAACGAGACATGAAGTTTGCAATCATATCGGCCGGGGAAGGATCCCGGTTATCGCAAGAGGGAGTGGCGCTGCCCAAACCGCTGGTGGAACTCAACGGTACGGCCATGATAGACCGACTGATACGGATCTTCGTACAGAACGGGGCCGACGGGGTGGTGGTAATCATCAACAACGAGTCGCCCCTTACCAAGAAACATCTCAAGGAACTGCAACAGAAACTGGAAGTGCCCCTGGAACTGGTGATACAGACTACACCCAGCTCCATGCACAGCTTCCACGCCCTGAGCCCTTACCTGAAGGACGACAAGTTCTGCCTCACCACGGTCGACACCATCTTCCGCGAAGAGGAATTTGCACGGTTCATTGAATACTTCAAACAATCGGATGCCGACGGATGCATGGCGGTGACCGACTATATAGACGACGAGAAACCGCTCTACATATCGACCGACGAGGAACTGGACATCACCGGATTCCACGACGAACGGGTGGAAGGATGCCAATACATCTCGGGAGGCATCTATTGCCTGACGCCGCCTGCCCTGCGTACCTTGCAAGGGTGCATGGACAAGGGGATGGCACGCATGAGGAACTTCCAACGCCAGCTGGTGGCCGACGGACTGAAGCTGAAGGCGTATCCGTTCAAGAAGATTGTGGATGTGGACCACGCCGAAGACATCGTGAAGGCGGAAGCCTTCCTGAACGGGGAGGACTGAGCATGACGAAGAGGAAGGAGATGACCATCATAGGCGTAAGCCGGGGTAGTGAATTCTCGCCCAACCATGTGGACAACGATGCGGCCATATTCCAACGGGTGGCGGAGGTGCTGCGGAACGAAGGGTGCCGGGTGCTGACCTACACGGAGAAGGAATTCGTGGAACAGCAGGTGGAAGGGGATATTATCTTCGACATGGCGAGAGACAGGGCCACCATTGCCCGACTGAAGGAACTGGAGGACAAAGGGGCGATGGTGGTGAACTCGGCATACGGCATAGACAACTGTGTGCGCCTACCCATGACGGAACTGCTGCTGGAACACGGCATTCCGCATCCTGAAAGCGTGATTGTACCGACCGACGGGGAATATACGGGCGCATTCTATCCGTGCTGGCTGAAACGGGCGGATTCGCATGCCATGGTGAAGCAGGATGTGGCGTATGCTACTTGTAAAGAGGAGGCCGATGCCATACTGGCCGACTTCAGACAAAGGGGGATAGCCCAGGCGGTGGTGAACAAACATCTGGCAGGCGACCTGGTGAAATTCTACGGCGTGCAGGGTACGGATTTCTTCTATTGGTTTTATCCCGATTCTGTATCGCACAGCAAATTCGGACTGGAAGCCATCAACGGGGAGGCCCAAGGAATTCCTTTCCAAGTGGACGAACTGAAAAAGTATAGCGACCGGGCAGCCGAAGTGCTGGGGGTGCCGGTGTATGGCGGCGACTGCGTGGTGATGGCCGACGGAAGCATGAAGATAATTGACTTTAACGACTGGCCCAGCTTTGCCCGTTGCCGACAGGAGGCGGGAAGCAAGATTGCCGAATGTATCTTGAAAAGGGCCGAAAGAAATGAATGATATGAGTGAAGAAAAAAAAGGCATAGAGGCTTCGTATAAATCCATGGACACAGAGGAGTTCCTGGACATTTATTTTAATCGCCCGATAGGGTATATGTGGGCGATGTTCTTCAAGAAATTGGGGGTACACCCCAACGTAGTGACCATCTTCTCCATCTTTTTGGGGATAGGAGCGGGCATCATGTTCTATTATCCCGACTGGAAACATACATTGTGCGGTATCTTTCTGCTGATGTGGGCCAACCACTATGACAGTGCCGACGGTCAGCTGGCCCGAATCACGGGACAGAAAACAAAATGGGGACGCATACTGGACGGGTTTGCGGGTGATGTGTGGTTTGTTACCATCTATGCCGCCATCTGCCTGCGACTGATGGACCAGCCCATGCCGTTCTATCCTGAGGTTCACTGGGGCATTTACATCTGGTTGCTGGCTGCACTGGCGGGTATTATATGCCATAGCAAGCAGTGTACATTGGCCGACTACTACCGCAACATTCACCTGTACTTCCTGAAGGGGAAGGCGGGAAGCGAACTGGATAACTTCAAGCAGCAACGGGAACTGTTCCATAGCTTGCCGTGGAAGGGGAACTTCTTCTGGAAAATTTTCCTGTATTCGTATGGCAACTATACGCGCCAGCAGGAGGGGATGACACCCAACTTCCAACGGTTCTATGCACTGGTGCGACAGAAGTACGGCGACGAGATTCCACAGACTTTGCGCGATGAGTTCCGTGCGGCGAGCCGTCCGCTGATGAAGTACACCAACATCCTGACCTTCAATACCCGTGCCATCGCCCTGTATGTGAGCATGCTGATAGGCGAACCGTGGTTGTACTTCGTGTTCGAAGTGGTGGTGATGACTGCCCTGTTTGTGTATATGCGCCATCGGCACGAAGCGATGTGCGCCCGTTTTTATCATCAATTGAACAGTCGTGAAGAATAAGTATAGAAACATCTTTCTGATATTTGGTATTGTGGCCATTATCATCATGCTCTGTACGTTCGACATGGAGTACGATGAGTTGTGGACCAACTTGAAAAGGGCCGGAGGATGGTTACCCGCAGTAATCGGATTGTGGGTGTTCATCTACCTGATGAATGCATGGTCGTGGTACATCATAATCCGCGACGGACGGAAGGATTGTCCCGTATCGTTCTGGCGGGTATACAAACTGACCATTACAGGCTTTGCGTTGAACTATGCCACACCGGTGGGACTGATGGGTGGGGAACCTTACCGCATCATGGAACTGACTCCCTACGTGGGGGCAAGCAAGGCTACCTCGTCGGTCATTCTGTATGTCATGATGCACATCTTCTCGCATTTCTGCTTCTGGCTGTTCTCTATCTTGCTGTATCTGGCCTTTTATCCGATAGATACCTTTTTGGCTATTGTCTTTGCCCTGGTGGGCTTCTTCTGCTCGCTGGCCATTTACTTCTTTATGAAAGGGTATAAGAACGGAATGGCGGTGCGTACCCTGCGTCTGTTGGGACATGTACCGTTTATCAAGAAATGGGCCCGACGCTTTGCCGAAGAGAAACGGGAGGTGCTGCAACGGGTGGATGCACAGATAGCCGAACTGCACAAGCAGCGCAAGGTGACGTTCTATGCGTCGTTGGGACTGGAGTTCATGGCCCGCATTGTGGGTTGCCTGGAGGTGTATTTCATCTTGAACGTGCTCACTACCGACGTGAGTTTCCTGGCATGTATATTGATCATGGCGTTCACTTCGCTGTTTGCCAACATCTTCTTCTTCTCGCCCATGCAGTTGGGTGCCCGTGAAGGAGGTTTTGCCTTGTCGGCCAGTGGATTGTCCATACCCAGTGCCTTCGGGGTGTATACCGGTTTGATTACGCGGGTGCGCGAACTGGTGTGGATTGTGATTGGAGTGATGCTGATGAAGGTAGGTAATGGATCGAATGAAAAGAAAAAGGAGATATGAAAAAGGATATAAAAGGAATCATATTCGATTATGGCGGTACGATAGATACCAACAGCCGTCATTGGGCGGAAGTGCTTTGGGAAAAGTATCGGGAAGTGGAAGTGCCGGTGAGTAAGGAGGAGTTCAGGGAGGCGTACGTGTTTGGTGAACGCTCGCTGGCGAAGTATCCGTTTGTGCGGACCGACCACGATTTCCACGAGGTGCTTCGCATCAAGTGCAAGTTGCAGATGGAGTACTTGGCAGAGAAACGCTTTCTGCCTATGGTGGAAGCGGATTTGCTGCGGTATGCCACTCAGGTGGCCGATGCTTGCTACAACTACGTGCTTGGGGTGCTGGAGAGGACTCGTCCGGTGGTAGAGGCGCTTTCGAAGAAGTATAGGTTGGTACTGGTATCCAACTTCTATGGCAACATTCAGACTATTCTGGAGGATTTCGGACTGGACGGATTCTTTGAAGAGGTGGTGGAATCGTCGGTGGTAGGCGTGAGAAAGCCCGATCCGGCCATATACCAGTTGGGCGTGGACCGCATGGGATACGAAGCCGGCCACATATTGGTGGTGGGCGATTCGTTCTCGAAGGATGTGGTGCCCGCCAAGAAAGTGGGATGCAAGGTGGCCTGGCTGCAAGGTGAAGGTTGGGGAGGTGAAGTGATAGACGAATCACTGCCCGATGTGATCCTGACGGACGTGGCCCAATTGTTGGATATACTTTAAAACGAAATAGCTTATGATGGAAAAGACTTGGCGCTGGTTTGGAAAGAAGGACAAGATAACACTTTCCATGCTGAGACAGATAGGTGTGGAGGGCATTGTAACGGCCCTGCACGATGTGCCCAATGGAGAAATATGGACGGTAGAGGCTATCGAGGACCTGAAAGCGTACATCGAATCGTATGGCATGCGGTGGTCGGTTGTAGAAAGTCTGCCGGTGTGCGAAGCAATCAAATACGGTGGGGCCGACCGCGAACGGCTGATAGAGAATTACAAGGTGAGTCTGGCCAACTTGGGCAAATGCGGTGTGAAGACAGTGTGCTATAACTTCATGCCGGTGATTGACTGGGTGCGGACCGACTTGCAGCATCCGTGGCCCGACGGTACCAGCTCGTTGTACTACGACCGCATCCGCTTTGCGTATTTTGATACCAAGATTCTGCAACGCGAAGGAGCGGAAAGTGACTATACGGCCGAGGAGATGCAGAAGGTGGACGAACTGGACAAGGTAATTACCCAAGCGGAAAAGGACGAACTGGTGGATACCATCATCGTGAAGACGCAAGGATTCGTGAACGGAAACATCAAGGAGGGCGACCTTAATCCGGTGGCTATCTTCAGGGATCTGTTGGCACTGTATAAGGGCATCGACCGCCAGGCATTGAGAGAGAATATGCGCTACTTCCTGGCTGCCATCATGCCGGTGTGCGAAGAGTATGGGGTGAACATGTGCGTGCATCCCGATGACCCGCCTTTCCAAATCCTGGGATTGCCGCGCATCGTGACCAACGAGGAAGATATCGCCTGGTTCCTGAATGCAGTGGATAACCCGCATAACGGACTGACTTTCTGTGCAGGATCGCTCAGTGCAGGCGAACACAACGATACACGCGTGCTGGCCAAGAAGTTTGCCAAACGTACACACTTCGTGCATCTGCGCAGTACTGCCGCCATGCCGGGAGGCAACTTCATCGAAAGTCCGCACCTCTCGGGACGGGGACATCTGATCGACTTAATCCGCATCTTCGAAAAGGAAAATCCGGGACTGCCCATGCGTGTGGACCACGGACGGATGATGCTGGGAGACGAAGACAAGGGATACAACGCCGGATATTCGTTCCACGGACGGATGCTGGCACTGGCCCAAGTGGAAGGAATGATGGCCGTGGTGGATGATGAAATAGAACAAGGTTTCTAACTAAATGAAAGAGAAAAAGGACATTTTCACCATCTTATGGGATATTTGGAACGCTATTCTTGTTAAGAGATAGTGAAAAAAACTGTAAAAAGTTTACGAGTTTTCAAAAGAAGATGTAACTTTGGCAAAAAATAATAAATTAGTCTCTTGATAGAGAATAAATAAAGGAATAAAATGGGAAATATGAATGTAAAACCCGCTGAAGGTAAATTGGGAGTTTTGTGCGTAGGTTTAGGCGCCGTGACTTCTACTTTTATGACAGGTGTGCTGATGGCTCGCAAGGGCTTGGCAAAGCCTGTAGGTTCAATGACTCAATACGATAAGATGCGTGTGGGCCGTGGTGAAAACAAGAAGTATCTGCATTATGGAGAAATCGTTCCGTTGGCTGACTTGAACGATATCGAATTCGGTGCATGGGATGTATATCCGGCTAACGCTTTCGAATCGGCTGTGAATGCTGAAGTGTTGAAGGCTAAGGACATCCTTCCTGTGAAAGAAGAATTGGAAAAAATTGTTCCGATGAAGGCTGCGTTCGACAAGAACTATGCAAGCCGTCTGGACGGTGACAACGTGAAGGATTGCAAGGACCGTTGGGACATGATGGAACAGGTTCGCGAAGATATCCGTAACTTCAAGGCTGCTCATAACTGTGCACGCGTAGTGGTGCTTTGGGCCGCTTCTACAGAAGTGTATGTGCCGGTTGACGAACAGATTCATGGTACATTGGAAGCTATGCAAGCTGCCATGAAGGCCGATGACAAGGAACACATCGCTCCTTCTATGTGTTATGCAATGGCTGCTTTGTTGGAAGGCGCTCCATTCATCATGGGTGCTCCGAATACAACCGTAGATATCCCTGCTATGTGGGAACTGGCTGAAAAGACCAAGTTGCCTATCGCAGGTAAGGACTTCAAGACTGGACAAACATTGGTGAAGTCGGGCTTCGCTCCAATCATCGGTACTCGTTGTCTGGGATTGAACGGATGGTTCTCTACCAATATCTTGGGTAACCGCGACGGTCTGGTATTGGACGAACCGGCTAACTTCCGTACCAAGGAAGTGAGCAAGTTGTCTACACTGGAATCTATCCTCGTGGCCGAAGAACAACCCGACTTGTACACTGACTACTATCACAAGGTACGCATCAACTACTATCCTCCTCGCAATGACGATAAGGAAGGATGGGACAACATCGATATCTTCGGATGGATGGGATACCCGATGCAGATCAAGATTGACTTCCTCTGCCGCGACTCTATCCTGGCTGCTCCTTTGTGCCTCGACTTGGTATTGTTGAGCGACTTGGCTGCCCGTGCAGGACGCTATGGTATCCAACGCTTCTTGAGCTTCTTCCTGAAGAGCCCGATGCATGATTACCAACAAGGTGAAGTGCCTGTAAACCACTTGTTCCAGCAATATGCTATCTTGAAGAACGCTATTCGCGAAATGGGTGGATACGAACCCGATCAGGAAATTGATTGATAAATATGAATAAAAGAAGAAAAGGGTTGCTCCGAAAAGAGCAGCCCTTTTCTTGTTAATGTACTATAAATCTGCCAAAATTGCTTGCCGTGTGCTAACTTATTTGTAATTTTGTCATAGTTTATCAAGATGTTATGGTAAGACCGGATATACAACAGATCAAACTGCGCTTTAATATCATAGGCAATGCGGAAGGACTGAACAGAGCCATCGACATTGCCATGCAAGTGGCACCTACCGACTTGTCTGTGCTGATTACAGGTGAAAGTGGGGTGGGTAAGGAAACTTTCCCGCAAATCATCCATCAGTTCAGTAGGAGGAAGCACGGACAGTACATTGCCGTGAACTGTGGGGCCATACCCGAAGGAACCATCGACTCGGAACTGTTCGGACACGAAAAGGGAGCGTTTACCGGGGCTATAGGCGACCGTAACGGATACTTTGCCGAAGCCAACGGAGGAACTATCTTTCTGGACGAAGTGGGTGAACTGCCGCTGGCTACACAAGCCCGCCTTCTGCGTGTGCTGGAGAGTGGGGAATTTATCAAGGTGGGCTCGTCGAAAGTGCAGAAGACGGATGTGCGCATCGTGGCGGCTACCAACGTGAACTTGGTCAGGGCCATCTCGGAAGGAAGGTTCCGCGAGGACTTGTTCTACCGACTGAACACGGTGCCCATACAGGTGCCTGCCCTGAGGGAAAGAGGCAATGATATAACCTTGCTTTTCCGGAAATTCGCTTCCGACTTTGCTGAGAAGTATAGAATGCCGGCCGTACAGCTGACCGAAGATGCCAAGGCAATGTTGCTGAATTATCCTTGGCCAGGGAATGTGCGACAGTTGAAGAACATCACCGAACAGATCTCGATCATCGAGACACATCGGGAAATCGGTTCGGACATCCTTCAGAATTATCTTCCTGCCCAACCGATGGATACACGCCTGCCTATGTTGGCGGGAAGCAAGGGAAGCGGTGGAAAGACATTTGAAAGCGAACGGGAAATCTTGTATCAGGTGCTCTTCGATATGCGGAGGGATATGACGGAACTGAAGAAATTGGTCAACACACTGATGGAGGAAAGGGGAGCGGAACCGGTGTATACGGTGAACAATGTGCCTGCTTCGCCTGCCATCAATATCTCGCCCATTACGCATCCGGCAGTGGTGCCCGTAACCAAAGTGGACGACGAGGATATACAGGATACGGAAGTGCTGGAAGAGACGATGTCGCTGGATGAGGTGGAGAAGGAAATGATCAGGAAAGCACTGGAAAGGCATCACGGAAGACGGAAGAATGCCGCACAGGATCTGAAGATATCGGAACGTACACTTTATAGAAAGATAAAGGAATATGGATTGGATTAAGAAAGGATTGAAATGGGGATGTGTCTGGATGGTGATGGCGGTGCTGGTATCGGCATGCTCCATCTCTTATAAGTTCAACGGCTCATCCATCGACTATACCAAGGTGAAGACCATCTCGTTCGAAACATTCCCGAACCGTTCGGTAGGGTTTGTATGGGGCCCGATGGAAAGTATGTTCAATACAGCCCTGCAGGATATCTACATGCAGCAGACCCGTTTGCAGCAGACGAAGCGGGATGGTGACTTGCAACTGTCTGGCGAAATAACTAATTACGATGCCTACAACAAAGGGGTAGGGGCCGACGGGTATTCTACCATGGCCGAACTGCGCATGACGGTGCGGGTTACTTTCACCAACAAGTCGAATCCCCAGGAAAACTTCGAGGCACAGCAGTTCTCGGCCAGTCGGGAATATGATGCCAGTCAGCAGTTGTCGGCGGTGCAGGACGAGCTGGTGAATCAGATGATAAAGGATATTGTGGACCAGATATTCAATGCAACAGTAGCCAATTGGTAAGGATATGATACAACAACGTCTGTATGAATGGATAAAACATCCCGAAATGCTGAATCGGGATACGCTGTACGAGCTGCGCACGCTGCTTGCACGCTATCCGTATTTTCAGACGGCACGGTTGCTATATCTCAAGAATCTCTTCTTGTTGCACGATTTTTCGTTCGGTGAGGAACTGCGCAAGGCTGCCCTATATGTGAGCGACCGGAGGATCCTATTCCAACTGGTGGAAGGGGAACGCTTCAGCAAGAAGGCACTGGAAGTGCATAAGGCACTGGAAATGGATATGGGACTGGACCGTACGATGTCCTTGATAGACGCATTCCTGTCCACCTTGCCCGAAGAAGAGGGACCGGTGTATGGAAAGGATATCCCGATGGATGTCTCGACCGACTATACGGCTTATCTGATGCAGGAGCCTGATGCGCTGGAAACATCGCAAGGTGAGGTGCCCAAATTGCAGGGACAAGAATGGATTGACGACTTCCTGGAAAAATCGGCCGAAGAACCGATACTTCCTCAGGAGAAGGAAGAGAAAAAGGCGGATGTCTTTGTTAAACAAACGGAACAGCAAAAGGAAGAAACGGACGAAATTTTGGATGATGAAAGCTATTTGACCGAAACTTTGGCCAAAATTTACGTCAAACAGCAAAGATATTCGAAGGCTCTTGAAATTATTAGAAAATTAAATTTGAAATATCCAAAAAAAAACGCTTACTTTGCAGACCAAATAAGATTTTTGGAAAAATTGATTATTAACGCTAAATCAGAATAACGAAAATGTATTTATTACTCATTGGATTGATCGTTGTTGCAGCACTCTTGATGTGCTTTGTAGTTTTGATTCAGAACTCAAAAGGTGGTGGCTTGGCTTCCAGCTTCGCTTCTTCTAATCAGATTATGGGTGTTCGCAAGACAACAGACTTTATCGAAAAGTTGACATGGGGCTTGGCTGCATTCATGGTAGTTATCAGCATTGCTTGTGCTTATGTACTTCCTACTGCTTCTGAAAGCCAGTCGGTAATCATGGAACAAGCTGTAAAGGAAAGCGCTACTAACCCGCTCAATGCACCGGTTGGTTTTGAAGCTCCTATTTCTACAGAAGCTCCTGCTGATTCCAGTGCAAACTAATTAGCATTCTCACATTTTTTAGTAAAGTATAAAAGTGGCTCGTTTCATGGAAACGGGCCACTTTTATGTGCATACGCTTGGCGATGTTTGCTTTTATGTGTATATTCGCATCAATCAATTAAATGACTTATGCTGAAATTCATATCGTGGAATGTCAACGGCATTCGTGCTTGTTGCGACAAGGGATTTAGAGAAGTGTTCAACCGGTTGGATGCCGATTTCTTCTGCTTGCAGGAGACCAAGATGCAGGAAGGGCAGCTCGACCTTCAGTTTGATGGCTATCAGTCGTATTGGAACTATGCCGAAAAGAAGGGGTATTCGGGTACGGCAATCTTTACCCGCCATCAGCCTTTGTCGGTAAGCTACGGGATAGGAGTGGATGAGCACGATCACGAAGGGCGGGTGGTGACTCTCGAAATGGAGAAGTTCTACCTGGTAACCGTCTATGTGCCCAATTCGCAGGACGAACTCCGCCGATTGGATTATCGCATGACGTGGGAGGATGCTTTTCTGACTTATATCAAGCAGTTGGAGGCGAAGAAGCCGGTCGTTTTCTGTGGCGACTTGAATGTGGCGCATCAGGAAATCGACTTGAAGAATCCAAAGACCAATCGCCGCAATGCGGGCTTCACCGATGAGGAGCGTGCCAAGTTCACTCATTTGCTCTCTACGGGCTTTACGGATACATTCCGCTATTTCTACCCCGACCAGAAAGAAATCTATTCCTGGTGGTCGTATCGCTTCAAGGCGAGGGAAAAGAATGCCGGCTGGCGTATCGACTACTTCGTTACATCTGCTTCGCTGAACGATAAACTGGTCGATGCCAAAATCCATACGGATGTCTATGGATCCGATCATTGTCCGGTGGAGTTGACGATGGATTTGTAGTTTAATAATAGTTCTCTAAACTACTATTAAGGTCGCTTTATCTTCCAATGAATATTTGAGGCTGAGGTAGTATAGAAAGAAAACGCCAACTTATCCTTGATGGGTAGGTTGGCGTTTTTTTATTGTTGTTAATTATTTACTTTACGTTGATAACCGTATTGGCTGCAACATTGATTCCCGTTATTAATGGTTAATCAATCATATCTACCACTTGTTGGTAATTAACCTTACAAACGGACTTGGAGAAGATTCTTTGGAATTGTTCTCCTTTTTTTTATGAATGTAAAAAAAATCGCACTTGACTAAGAAATGCGATTTTCATCTAAAAATTATCTTGTGTTAACAAGTATATAGTTCCCTAAATAATTCTGTTTTTAAGCGGGTACAATCAATGCTTCATCAAAGTAAGCTGAAAGCATAGCTAATGTGCGGATAGTAAAATTATGCTGTCCGCTCAACCATTTGGTTACTTCGCTTGGTCGTTTACCGATAGAATCTGCAAACTCCTTTTTGGTCAGACCTTTTTTCTTGATAAGTGCATCAATTCGGTCTGCGATGGCAAACGACAAGTCCACTTCAATTTTAACGTCAGCAGGAACTTCCGCTACCATCTTTTTTAATGTACTGTTTATCGTTTTCATATATCAAAGGTTTTATCAGTTTCAATAGTATTGGCTGTTATTGAAATTGTGCCATCCTTTTCTCCCTCTCTTATCAGTTTTTCAAAGTTCTGTAAAGTAAGCACATATCCCTTTAACGTATCATCTTCGTTATATGTTCTTGTTTTCTTTACACCTCCATTGCCAAGCACCAAAATCTTGTCAGACAATCGCAAGCAATAAAGACGCAACTTCGATTGCAAGACAGGTAAAGCACACACACCATCTTTTAACTTACCCTCTGGGCGAAAGTAACGTTCCAATGCTCCCATATAATGCAACGATTCTCATCAAATCGGGATTGTATTCTGCATCGTCCTTGAATCTGGCATAGAAACGTTCAAACTCACTATCGCTTTCTGATAGGAATTGTATAGTATAAATGGTGCAACCATCTGCGTTATTCACAAGTAATAATTCTGCTTCACTCATATATGTTCTTATTTAAGATGTTACAAAGATAAATATAATATTTCACTTATAAGTAAAATTTAGTAATGAATTTAATGAGAGGACACCAAAAGAATGATGTCCTCAATTAGTTAGTAACTGCGTTCGCTCAAAATCTCACAGAATTTAGGGTGAATAGAAACTCCTAAACTCTTATATTGTCGCTTTCCATTCTTGGAAACTTGCAACATTAGCGGATTTTCGCCATTTTTTAAGGTCTTAGACTTGTAGCAAACTACTGAAAATGAGGTACTCATAAGTAAATTTCTGGTTTACATCTCGGTTTACATGTAACCCATGAAATCAGCCTAAAATAGAAGTTTCTTGGTATATATAAAAGAAGAAACCTCGATAGTTAATTGCTTGACTATCAAGGTCTTCTTTAAGAGCGGAAGACGGGGCTCAAACCCGCGACCCTCAGCTTGGAAGGCTAATGCTCTATCAACTGAGCTACTTCCGCAAATTTAGTGGGCAAAGATGGATTCGAACCACCGAAGGCGTAAGCCAGCAGATTTACAGTCTGCCCCATTTGGCCACTCTGGTATTTGCCCATTCGCTTTCGAGAACTCTTTCAAATTACTTTGAGTAGGTTTGTTTCTCAATTGCGATGCAAAGGTAGTGATTATTTTTGAACCTGCAAGCGCAGGACTACTTTTTTTTGAAAAAAATCCTTTTATTGTTTTAATTGGCGCTTGAAATCGACCATCTTGATGGCGGTAATGGCGCCTTCATCGCCTTTGTTACCCAATTTACCTCCCGCACGGTCTTCGGCTTGTTCCATGGTGTTGGTGGTAATAAGGCCGTAGATAACCGGTACATCGCATGTGGCATTGAGGTGGGCGATGCCTTGAGTGGTGCCGGCACATACATAGTCGAAGTGGGGAGTGTCTCCGCGCACTACGCAACCGATGGCTATAACGGCGTCTACCTTGCCGCTCTTGATCATTTGTGCCGAACCGAATGTAAGTTCGAAGCTGCCGGGAACAGTTTGTACCAACAGGTTTTCATCTTTTACACCGTGCTTCTTCAAAGTGGTTACTGCTCCTTCGAGCAATGCACCGGTGATATTGCTGTTCCACTCGGATACTACAATGCCAAAACGCATGTCGCTGGCATCGGGTACGGAGTTGAAATCGTAATCGGATAAGTTATGGAATGCTGTTGCCATAATGCTATAGGTATTATAAAATGAAAGTGCCATTCTTCCTTCCGTTCAGAATGACACTTTAATGTATTGATTAAATGAATTTACTTAATGGAAGCACGTTCGATATACTTGTCGATATCCAATGCTTGATAAGAGTTGAAATACTTGTCCTTGATAGTTTGATAAGCTTTAACGGCTTCGCTGTTCTTACCCAACTTTTCATAAATCTGTCCAGCTTGTACCAGATAGATAGGACTCAAAGCATGGCTGTTTGCCTTGCTAGCTGCTTTAACCAATGTAGCAGCTGCTTTATCCAACTGACCTAATTGTGCATAGCAGTTACCCATTGTACCCAAAATAGCCGGGCTGATCAATTGGTCGTCTGCGCTGAATTTATCCAGATACAGGATGGCGTTTTCGTATTGACCCAATTGTGCGTAGCAGATACCTGCATAGGCGTTAGCCAATTCACCGGCATCGGTACCGCTGAACTTTTGAGCAACAGTCAAAAAACCGGTTGTGCCCAAGCTGTCACCATTCAATGCAGCTTCGTAATTGCCTGCACCAAAATATTGTTCGGCCTTGAACAAAGTTTCGGCTGCTTTGATTTCGTTAGGTTCTGAAATGAAATTCTTGTAACCTATGAAACCGCCCACAATGATTACAATTGCTGCAATTCCAATCAGGAACTTGTTCTTGTACTTAATGATAAACGCTTCTGAAGTACTCATTGCTTCGTCCAGATTCAAAGGATCTTGAGTTTGTTTTTGATTAGCCATTTTTATATTTATTTTTTTTATTATTTTATCAAAACAGTTTTCGGTCAGCAAAAGTAGTTTATTTCTATGTATTTAGGAAATTTACAAGCATATTTTTTTATATATTCTCTTTTTTATGGTTATTTTTGTGTCCTGAAAAAAATAATCGGACCATGATATTGAAGCATATTACCATATTGAACTATAAGAATCTGGAACAGGTGGAACTTGACTTTTCGGACAAGGTGAATTGTTTCATCGGACAGAATGGGATGGGGAAGACCAATTTGCTGGATGCTGTCTATTATCTTTCGTTCTGCAAGAGTGCCACCAATCCCATCGATTCCCAAAACATGATGCATGGACAAGATTTCTTTATGGTTCAGGGTTTGTATGCCACGGATGAGGGCGAGCCCGAAGAAGTTTATTGCGGGATGAAACGCAAACAAAAAAAGCAGTTTAAACGCAATAAGAAGGAGTATGTCCGTTTGTCCGATCATATTGGGCTGATTCCTTTGGTGATGGTCTCTCCAGCTGATTCCGACTTGATTTCGGGAGGAAGTGAAGGTAGACGCCGTTTTGTGGATGTGGTCATTTCGCAATACGACAAGGAGTATCTAGATGCTCTAATCCGCTATAACAAAGCGATGAACCAACGAAATATGCTGCTCAAAGGGGAACAGGAACCGGATGAGGAATTGATGGAGGTATGGGAAGAAATGATGGCAGCAGCCGGTGAGGTAGTTTATAAAAAGAGAAGTGCTTTCATTGATGAGTTTATTCCTATTTTCCAGTCGTTCTATTCGTATATCTCGCAAGACAAGGAGCTGGTGGATTTGTCATACGAATCGCATGCCATGCAGGGTAATTTATTGAATCAACTGAGGGAAAGCCGTCAGCGCGACCGTATCATGGGGTATTCTTTGAAAGGAGTTCACAAGGACGATCTGTCTATGTTGTTGGGTAATTACCCCATCAAAAAGGAGGGGTCGCAAGGGCAGAACAAGACGTATCTGATTGCATTGAAATTGGCGCAGTTTGATTTCTTGCGCAGAACGGGTAGCAATACTACTCCCTTGCTTCTGCTTGATGATATATTCGACAAGCTTGATGCATCGAGGGTGGAGCAGATTGTTAAATTGGTATCTGGCGATCGGTTTGGACAGATATTTATTACGGATACCAACAGGGATCATCTGGATAAAATCCTGAAAAAAATTGAAGGCGAAAACAAGGTGTTTGCCGTGGAGGGTGGGGCCATTGAGGAAAGAAGGGACGGTTGGGAATGAGAAAGAATCATGCAGAACAGATAGGTGATATAATCCGTAAGTTCCTTCGACAGAACGGGCTGGAGTCTCCATTGAATGAATATCGATTGGTGGATGCTTGGAAGGATGTTGTGGGGCCGGTTATCGCTCGGTATACAAGCAATCTGTATATCAAGAACCAAATTTTATATGTGCATCTCACTTCTTCGGTCTTGCGTCAGGAATTGATGATGGGACGCGACTTGCTGGTCAAGAACTTGAACCAGCAGGTTGGTGCGCAGGTGATTGTGAACATCGTTTTTCGTTAGTGGTATCTTCCTTTTTCCGTCCATACTTCATCCATCCGACGGTCGAACGGTTCGGTCGGGATATTTTCTCGGGCCTGAAAGTCAAAGCATATTCCTATATTATAAGAGGTGAGTTTGGGGAGCAGTTTGTCGTAATAGCCTTTACCTCTTCCCAAACGGTTACCTTGCTTGTCGAACGACATGCCTGGAATAATCGATAGTTCTATCTCCAGAAAATCGGTGTAAGGTTCTCCTTGAGGTTCTTCTATTTGAAAGGATCCGGCAGAAAGGCATTCTTTTCCGGTATAATGCCGGAGTTCCAGTTCATCGCCTTGGACAACCGGCAACAAGATTTTTTTTTGTGTGTACCATTTTTCTATGAAGTCGTGTGTCTGCACTTCATCGCTTAAAGAATGATACAGAAGAATCGTTCTGGCAGCGATGAAGTGTGGATGTTGTTCTATCTGATTGAGCAGGATACGGGAATTAGCCGTTAGTGTGTGTGGCTCTTGTATCGTTTTGGCTGCTCTGATTTGCTTTCGCAACAGCTTTTTCTGCTCTTTCATAATTGTCTTCGTTGGTTAATGCCGGGGCTTCGGGAAAGGTTTTGCCGTTTTCCATTATTTCAATAGCTTTCAATACGGTAGGGTCTGATTGGTTCAGATACATCAGATAGTTTTCCATATCGAGCATGTTGTAAATGATGTTGCCGTACAAGTTCTTTTCAAAAAGGTCTTTGGATTTATACATCAGGATATTGCGACGTTTTAATCCTTTGCTTTCGGCAAAACGGGCGAATTGTTCCAGAATATTCTGTCGTTTAAGGTATTGCAACAGCGTTTCGGAATTGTCGAATTTTTGAAGTTTCTGACGATTCCGGTCTGTGTATTGGAAACAGAACTGACGGGTTAGTCCACGGTTGACTGCCATGGTGAAGTAGGAGGTAACACCGGTGGTATCTTGTGGAACGAAGATGTCTGGCATGATGCCACCGCCGCCATAGACGGGACGTCCGATAGAGGTGTAATAGATGTGGCTTTCGTCTTGCTTGATGCTGTCTTGTGAGAAGAATTCACCATGCTCGTATCGGGTAATGATATCCATTTCGTAATTGCTGTCATTGCCTTTGTTGTATGGTTTCTGTATGCATCTGCCCGATGGAGTGTAGTAGCGTGCAATGGTCAGTCGGATGGCTGAACCGTCGCTGAACTCAATGGGTTGTTGAACCAATCCTTTACCAAATGAACGGCGGCCTACAATCAGTCCGCGGTCGTTATCTTGTATCGCTCCGGCGAAAATCTCACTGGCAGAAGCAGATCCTTCGTCCATCAGCACGATGATGGGCAATTCCTGACTGCTTCCTGTGCCGTTGGATGCGTAATTTTCGCGTGGCGCGTTGCGACCTTCGGTATATACGATGAGTTTACCTTTCGGTAAGAATTCATTGACCATCTGAATGGCAGCTCCCATATATCCTCCGGTGTTGCCGCGCAAGTCGATGATGACTCCCTGGCATTGTTCCTGATGGAGCTTGGCTAATGCAATCAACATTTCCGGATAGGTGGTTTCTCCAAATTTATTGATTTGAATGTATCCGAATTGGTCGTTTATCATGTAGGCGGCATCAATGCTCTTTACGGGGATGTCTCCTCGGATGATGGTGAAGTATAAGGTCTCTTTTTCACCGGGACGGTAGATACCTATCTTCACTTCGCTTCCTTTGGGGCCCTTTAGACGTTTCATGGCTTCGTCGTTGGTGACTATCTTTCCAACGAAAGCGGAATCGTCTACTTCGATAATTCGGTCGCCAGCCATCAGACCGACTTTTTCGGAAGGTCCTCCAGGTATGACACTGTTGATATGGATGGTGTCTTCTTGAATGGTGAATTGGATACCTATGCCACTAAAACTTCCTCTTAGGTCAGCATTGACCGCTTCCAAGTCTTTGGCTGGAATATAGGATGAGTGGGGGTCCAATTCTCCCAGAATCTGGGGCATGGCTTCTTCGACCAATGCTTCCATGTTTACGGTATCTACATATTGGTCGTTGACGATGCGCAACAAGGCATTCAGTTTGTTGGACGATGTGTTGACAATACCTAATTTGTTGTTGGAGAACCGGTTGGTGTAAAAACTACCGATTAATATACCAATAACAATGCTTGCTGCTATGATGAAAGGCAAGAAACGGGATTTTTGGTTGTTGCTCATGTCTTTGTTCTTATTCATTAGGATTAATGTATACTACTTCGATATTGGCTCTTTTAAGCAGTTCCAACCCATCTTCCAATCGGTATTTTTCGGAATAGACTACTCGTTTGATACCTGCTTGTATGATAAGTTTGGCACATTCGATGCATGGGGAGGCGGTAACATACATGGTTGCTCCGTTGCTGCTGTTGCTGGAACGTGCTATTTTGGTGATGGCATTGGCCTCTGCATGAAGTACGTATGGTTTGGTTACTCCATTGTTGTCTTCGCATATGTTCTCGAATCCGGACGGAGTACCGTTGTAGCCATCTGAAATGATCATTTTATCCTTGACAATCAAAGCACCTACTTGTCGGCGGGTGCAATAGGAATTTTCAGCCCATACACTGGCCATACGGATATAGCGCTTGTCAAGTTTGAATTGCTTTTCTTCGGGTGTGTTCATATATGCAGTTATTTATTATGTCTGAATTGGATGTAGCTTCTCTTGTCGGATGGACCCAACATAAGAACGTTGCTATCTCCTTGATAGTAAGTTGCTTCTTTTAAGGCATCGATGAATTGCTTGTTGAATCTGGAAGCAGTGTCGGGATTTCCTTGTATGGACATATGAACGGTTCTTTCTTTACCGTTGGCATCCCAAGTACCATCGAACCTTGCATTTTGCATGGTTCCTTCAAGTGTTCCATTTTCATGGAATATCAATGTGAAAGTGGAAATTACTTTTAAGGATTCTACATCGTCTTTGTTGTCTTGCTTGTAAACCGGTTCTCCATTTCGTTTGTCCCAATCGGCCTTGGTGAAGTAGTTGACAACATTCCATGTACCGCTGATGAATATTTCATCAATATCGTCTTCGGTACATCCCCAAAAGAGGGGGAGGGTGAACAATAGGCAAAGTATGTTTTTAAAATTCATAATTCAAATTGTTTAATTGGTGATACCATTTCTTTTAAGCAATGCGTGGACACTTGGTTCTTTCCCACGGAAGCGCTTATATAGTACCATGGGGTGTTCGGTGCCTCCTTTGGATAACACATTTTCTCGGAAAGAGTTTGCAGTTTCTTTATTAAAGATTCCTTTTTCCTTGAATAGGGAAAAGGCGTCGGCATCGAGTACTTCGGCCCACTTATAGCTGTAATATCCAGAAGAATATCCGCCAGCCATGATGTGTGAAAATTGCACACTCATACATGTCTCTTGAATATCGGGAAGTAGTTGGGCCGGTCGCCAGGCTTCTTTTTCGAAGGTGCGTATGTCGCCTTCAAAGGGTTCGGTGCGAGTATACCAAGCCATGTCGAGCAAACCAAAACTCAATTGGCGGAGACAAGCATAAGCTACATTGAAATGGGATGCTTCCACAATGCGTTGGATGAATGTATCGGGAAGGGGCTCACCTGTCTGGTAATGCTTGGCAAACGTATGGAGAAATTCTTTTTCCGTTGCAAAGTTCTCCATGATCTGTGAGGGGAGTTCGACGAAATCCCAATAAACATTCGTGCCGCTCAAACTTTGGTAGGTGGTGTTGGCGAACATTCCATGAAGTGCATGGCCGAATTCGTGTAGGAATGTATTTACTTCTGAAAAGGTGAGAAGGGCCGGTTTGTTATCGGTTGGCTTGGTAAAATTCATAGTTACCGATACATGTGGACGGCTGTTTCCCTTTTCATCTATCCATTGTTCTTTGTATGAGGTCATCCATGCACCCGAACGTTTGCTTTCGCGAGGATAAAAATCGGTGTATAGGATAGCCAGAAAGCTTCCATCAGAATCGAAAACTTCGTAGGCTTTTACATCCGGGTGATATACAGGTATATGGGGATTTTCTTGAAAGGTAATCCCGTATAATCGTGTAGCCAAACCAAATACACCTTCTGTTACCTGGCTCAGTTCGAAATAGGGACGTAGCTCTTCTTCGTTGAAACTGAATTTCTTTTCCTTCAACTTTTCGGAATAGTAGGCCCAATCCCACGGCATAATCTCAAAATCTTTTCCTTCTATTTCTTTGGCAAATTCTTGGACTTCGGCCCGTTCTTTATGGGCGGTAGGCGAATAGGCTTCCAATAGTTGGTTTATTAGGCGGTACACGTTATCGCTGTTTTCTGCCATTCTTTCCTTTAATGTATATTCGGCAGCGGTGGAGAAACCTAACAATTGGGCACGCTTTAAACGTAAATTGATCAAGGTTCTGACAATCTCCATGTTGTTGTATTCATTGTCGTGTGTGCATTGGGTATTGTAGGCCATATATAGTTCTTTGCGGAGCGATCGGTCTTTGCAATACTTCATGAAAGGAACATAGCTGGGAGCTTGCAAGGTGACAATGAATCCTTCCTTTCCTTTTTCCTTGGCCGTTTGAGCATACGACGTCTTTATGCTTTCAGGAAGACCTTCCAATTGCTTTTCTTCCAAATGAAATTCGTAGGCATTGGTCTCTTTCAATAAGTTTTGTGAGAATTTAAGCGAATTCAAACTTAATTCTGTAGCCGTTTTTCTGAATTCTTCTTTGTCTTCTTCGGGAAGATTGGCACCGCTTCTGATAAAACTACGATATGTTTGTTCTAAAAGCATGTTCTCTTCGGAAGAAAGTACCGTTTTTTGCGGACTGTTGTATATGCTTTTGATACGGGTGAACAATGCTTCGTTCAGGGTGATGTTGTTGCTATGTTCTGTAAGCAGCGGCATCATTTTTTCGGCGATGGTTTGTAGCTCGTCGCTGGTATGAGCGCTTAACTGATTCCCTAATACGGTAGTAACCCTATTTAATGATGCACCAGATTTTTCCAACGCTACAATTGTATTTTCAAAATTTGGCGTTTCGGGGTTGTTGGTTATGGCTTCAATTTCTTTGTTCTGTTCAGCCATCCCCTCCATTATGGCGGGCTCATAATGCTCCGGCTCAATAAGATGGAAAGGTGTAGTATGATGTGGAGTAGGGTATTCCGTTAGAAACGGATTCTTTTCATTTATCATTTTTCTTTCTTTTAAGTTGCAAAAATACGAAAAATACTTTATAAACTCAGTTCTTCAAGTAACTTCTCGAATGCAGGAATGTATATTTCTTTCCGTTTCAACTCTATCAGTTGTTTGTTTTGCAACTCATTCAATAATTTGGATACATTGATTCGAGTTTCGTTAATTTGTTTTGCCAAATCTTCCATGGTGATCAGTAACTTTTTTTCTCCTTCCGATCGGGTGCATCGCAAAAGGAAAAAATCAGCAAATTTTTCTTTCAGTGTCCCTATTTGGTTATCGTATAGCTTACGTGATAAGACTTGGCATCGGTTGCTTAATATATTCAGATAATTGATGCGGAATATTTCGTAATTGTTTAATTCGGATAGAATGTATTCCTTGTCGATGGTAAGCAGTTTGATGTCTGTAACCGCCTTGTATGTTGCCGTATATTGAGTTTGCATACCAAATACAGAATATGGTTCAATGACAAATGGAGCGCAATGAACTTCTGAAAGTGTATAGTTGTTATTGGAATGATGAAGTTGGGAACCTATTTCTCCATCCAATAGGAAAACGAGTTTGTTGTTGGTTTCTCCTTGCTTGAGAAACTCCTTGCCCGCTTTTATGTTGTGGAAATGGAATTTGACTTTCTCTATGATTGAAGTAAAATCGTCTTTACATAATCCTTGGAATAGGGGCAGTTGGAGGAGGGTATCGTACATGGTCATTCTAATGAAAGCTTTAGCATTTATTAAGTTATAATTTAACAAGCAAATGTAAACAAAAACACTGAAAACAAGTGGAGTACGATAGGGTATTTATTGTTTTTTATTATATCTTTGCAATCGAACTAACTATAAACGATGTAAATATGGATATTATTTCAACATTCAATGTGCAGGAATTGGCAAGTGCTTTTATCGTTTTGTTTGCTGTTATCGATATCATAGGTTCCATTCCTATTATATTGGACTTGAAACAGAAGGGTAGGAAGGTCAATGCTATTAAAGCGACTTTGATTTCTTTTGCATTGCTGATAGGCTTTTTCTATGCCGGTGATATGGTCTTGAAATTGTTTCAGGTAGATATCGCCTCTTTTGCGGTTGCCGGTTCTATCGTACTTTTCTTGTTGGCACTCGAAATGATTCTGGATGTTGAAATTTTCAAGAATCAGGGCCCTATCAAAGAGGCTACATTGGTTCCGTTGGTGTTCCCATTGTTAGCGGGTGCCGGTTCTTTTACAACGTTGTTGTCCCTCCGTGCAGAATATGCTCCTTTTAATATTGTTATTGCTTTGATATTAAATATGATATGGGTGTATGTGGTATTGAAATTGACGGGGAAAGTTGAGCATATTTTAGGTAAAGGGGGAATCTATTTGATTCGCAAATTCTTTGGTATTATTTTATTGGCTATTGCGGCTCGTCTTTTTACTGCCAATATTACTCAATTGTTGAATCAGTTTTCCTAATGACAAATAAAAAAGGTTCATCTTTTTGATGAACCTTTTTAAGTGACTCCGACAGGATTCAAACCTGTAACCTTCTGATCCGTAGTCAGATGCTCTATTCAGTTGAGCTACGGAGCCATGTCTTTTTGTTTGACGGGTGCAAAGATACGGACTTTTTTTAAATCTGCAAATGATTTCGAAACTTTTTTGCTTATTTTTTCACGATAAACCGTTTCATGCCTGGTGTATAATGGATTGCATATTCTTCTCCTTCTCCGTTGCAAATGAAATATGCATTTAAATCGGGATGTGTTTCGCAAAAAGCCATGGCCTTATCCAATCCCATTACCATGAAGGCAGTGGCATAGGCATCGGCCGTTGTACAATCTTTGGCTATTACTGTTGCTGAAAGGATGTTGTGCTGGATAGGATAACCTAATCTCGGATCAATGGTATGAGCATATTTCTTTCCGTCTTTGTAGTAGAATTTGCGATAATTTCCGGAAGTGGCCATACCTACATCGCTTGTTTCAAGGATGGTTTGTAATTCTTGGTTGGTGGAAAGTGAATCGTCTACCGGCTTATTGATTCCAATACGCCATTTTTTCATTTTGGAGTTTTTCCCGCTTAAAACAACCTCTCCACCTATGTCGACCATGTAGTTTTTTATGCCTTTGCTCTTCAATAATTTTCCAACGACATCCACTCCGTATCCTTTGGCTATAGAACTGCAATCCAACATGATACGTTCGTCATCCTTTAGAATCTTGTTTCCTTCCATCTTTATTTTTGTATAGCCGATGAACTGTTTGAGACTGTCTATTTTGGATTCATTCATGTTGATGGCGTGTTTGAATCCGAATCCCCAAGCATTGACCAATGGAGCGACTGTTATGTCGAAGGCTCCTTCTGTTTCTACTGATATTTTTTGGGATAGGGTGAATACATCAATAAAATGTGTATTGAGTATGGTATCTTCGTTGTGGTTGATGCGAGTGATGATGGAATTGGGATTATAGGGAGATAGGGAGTTGTCCACTTCTTTTAACGCTTCCTTAATCTCTTGATGCAGGTCTTTATCGGATTGATAGGTGATTTTGTAGACTGTGCCAAAAACCAAACCTTCATTGGTGCGAAAAGGCGGTTGTTTCTTAAGGATGATGATAGTACCGATGATTAATAAAATAAGGAAGGGCAATTGCCACGTTAGCTTCTTTTTATTCATGATTATATTATAATAGGTGTAAATGGTCTGCTAAAATTTTTACTCCGATTCCTATGAGGATAATTCCTCCAATGATTTCTGTCCGTATATGGAATCTTTTGCCAAAGTATATGCCTAAAAATTGTCCGATCATGGAGAATACCAATGAAACTACTCCAATGATGAATATAGGATAAAGGATGGAAGAAAAGGTGTCCATTCCTATGAAGGCAAATGAAATGCCTACAGCCAAAGCATCGATGCTTGTTGCTATGGCTAAAGTGATGATAACTTTCAAACTGTTGGGGTCGAAACCATGTTGGTCCTTGTCGTTGAACCCTTCCTTGATCATCCGTAAACCTAAAATAGATAATAATCCAAAAGCAATCCAATGGTCGATGGATTCTATCAAATGACTGAACCGACTTGTGAAAATCCATCCGATAAGTGGCATGATGGCTTGAAATAGGCCAAAGAAGAAGGACATGAGAATCCATGTACGCCAATATACTTTGCGTAGAATCATTCCACTTGTCATGGATACGGTAAAACAATCCATGGCCAAACTGACAGCCAATAACCAAATACTGAGGTCAGTCATATTTAAAAGGGCAGCTGATAGGTGATGTTGTAAAGGATTCCAATGTTGCTTCCTTTATTCTTGCCGTAACCTGGGATGTAATACGGATCCGAATTTTCATTCTTTTTGATGCTAATTTTAGAACGGTACCGTAGAGATAGTCCCATGTATAGGCTTTTGTATATGTTTGCTCTCAATCCAATAGCTAATTCCAACCAACTGGCATTGCTTTTGACGCCTTGATAAGAAAATGGTATGGATGGTTTTCCCCATATAGGATCGGTTAGCGGAGGCGCTGATACATCGTAGGAAAAATTACTGAATCCATATCGTAGACCGACTAAAAAATGTCCTGGAAGATAAGGCTTTTTGTAGAATACATTGTAATTCGCTCCAATCCGAAAGTAGGGGGCAGATGTCTTGAAATGGATATCTGTTTCATCGTTCGTAGTATCGATGGTTCCGTATCCTATTTCTATGACGGGAAAATAACGGTTCTTTAAATTGACTTCAGCATTGATTTCAGTACTGGTATAATCTCCACCGAAGACTTTGCTTCCTAAACCAAAAATATCCAAACCGACAAACGAGCCTTGATAGAATGGAGTGGCTTGCCATTCCTCTTTGGTTAATGGCTTGTTTATGGTTTCTTGCGCGCAAAGGTTGGAGATGCTCCAAAAACTATTCAGAATCAGAAGCCCTATAATAGATGTTAAAATTCTTTCTTTCTTCATTGGTGATTTCCGGGTTAATCAATACAACAGAATCCAGCGCATTGGTGGTGTATCTATAGCTTTCTACGAAATAATGCATCATGGTCCCGCATTCGATGTCGCTGACGAAAGGAATGTTCTTATGAGTTATTTCAATCGTATCTCTCATCGTTTCGGAGTAGTGCATGACATAGGTCGTCTGATTGGTAAAACTTAATGGAAGACTCATACTGGATTCTGCCAAATTGAATAAAGTATCTGTCATTGTTGAATCTTCATATTGAGCTGTTCCTGTAACGGTCACTCCTTGGGTAAAACCAACGGGATTATAAGTCTTGCTGTCTAAAAAATCGAAATGCGCATACGAAATGGTAGTTAACGAGCAGTCGCTCTCTCCGCAACCTTGTAAGGAGAATGCACATGTGCATGTCAGCATTAAAAGAATGAATGGAATTCTTCTCATATATTACAGTTCCTTTTCTATTTTATAATTGTTGCGCTCGGGGGCATTCCGGGCTATCATTTCGCCTAAAAAGCCTGCGAGAAACAGTTGGGTACCTAATATCATGGTAGTCAGAGCCAAATAGAAATAAGGTGAATCTGTTATTAGGATATAAGGTAATCCATGCGACATGGCATATAATTTACTGATGCCAATGATGATGGTTGCAATAAAACCGAATATGAACATGATTGATCCTAAGAAACCAAAAATGTGCATGGGTTTGATGCCGAATTTGGACAAGAACCATAAAGATATTAAATCAAGATATCCATTGACAAAGCGGTTTAATCCAAATTTGGTGGTTCCGTATTTACGGGCTTGATGCTGTACAACTTTTTCGCCTATTTTGTTGAAACCGGCATTTTTGGCCAAGTAGGGGATGTAGCGATGCATTTCTCCATACACTTCAATGTTTTTTACCACTTCTTTGCGATAGGCTTTTAAACCACAATTGAAGTCATGCAGATTCTTGATTCCCGAAACCGCGCGTGCTGTGGCGTTAAACAATTTGGTTGGAATGGTCTTGGATAAAGGATCGTAACGTTTCTGTTTGTAACCTGATACCAAGTCGTAGCCATCTTCTGTAATCATGCGGTATAATTCAGGTATTTCATCGGGACTGTCTTGAAGATCGGCATCCATAGTAATGACAACATTACCTTGGGCTTTCTCGAAACCACAATACAAAGCTGGGGATTTGCCGTAATTTCTACGGAATTTGATGCCTTTGGCTTCCTGATGTTTGCTGGCCAATTCTTCAATCACATTCCAAGAGCGGTCGGTACTTCCATCGTTGACGAAAATAACTTCATAGGAAAAATGATTGGTTTCCATAACCCGTTGAATCCATGAAAACAATTCGGGTAAAGACTCTTCTTCGTTGTATAAAGGTACGACTACTGATATATCCATAATTCAAATTCCTTTCTTGTTGCGCATTACCAACATGGCAGTTGGAATGGCTATAATGATACAATAAAAAATGTTTTGTGATATAAGTTGCAATGAAATTTCTATGGGGGTGAGTTGGGCAATCATATCGAGTGCTGTCTGAAATTCTTGGATGGATGATTCTAATTCACCATTAGCGGTAATGGTCAACTGATTTAGCATTTCATTGTATGTGTTGATGATAAGCCCGTTGTCAAAATATTGGAAATAAATATAATGGACGATTGTCACAAACAAAGCTGCGAATAAATACATGAATGATGTAAACATGAAAGCTCGTGAAAAACTGATGTATCCTTCACATTCATCGTTGCGGTATCGTTTGACGAAATAATAACCCACTATAGGAACGGCTATAGTCAGAAAAAAGAACAACATAAGAAGAAGGGGCATTTTCATGCCTAACGGGAAGAGAATGAATTTGATGCTCCAAAATATTCCCATGGCTGTGCCATATCGCATGGCACCTTCCTGTAGCGTTGATTTTTTTTCTTTCATATATAATATATGTATAATGAGTGGCAAAGGTACGGTTTTTATGGCAATAGCTCCTATAATTATGAGTGAAAAAATGTGTTTTTCTATCTAAAAAGGAAAAAATATCCGATGGGGTATTGTCAATTCCAAAAGAATGTCTACCTTTGCACTCGCAAAAACGGGTAAGTCCTATACGGCCAGCTCCCTGTGAATCCTCCAGGGCTTGATCGCAGCAAAGGTAGCAGGTTGTAGCGGCGCGATATAGTCAGCTTACCCACCCGCCTCTTTAGCTCAGTTGGCCAGAGCACGTGATTTGTAATCTCGGGGTCGTTGGTTCGAATCCGACAAGAGGCTCAAAAGGAACGAAGAAATTCGTTCCTTTTTTGTTTGTAATATATTCCTTTCCTCAAACAGTAGGGGGTGGAATGTTATTGGAAGGGTAATGTTTTTTGAAGATGTTCTTTGGGGAAACAAATGAATCCTTCTTTTTAAACATACATGCACCAACTATCTTTGTTTTTTTTACTTTTATTATTGCTTTGGAATGTTTTTTTATATATGTTTGCATAATGTAAGTTAATGACACGGCCTTTTGAGGAATATAATAAACCTATAATAATTATATATTGTGAAAAATGTACCTAAAAAAAACGCTAATTTAGTATGCAAACTTATATACGTTTGCACTGTCTTTATGATATCAAGCTTTTTGGTCTCATGTGCGAAAAAAGCATGTGATGGTAGGGCCTTGATTGTGAAGGACACTCATTTGTACAATGGAGATGGTGATCTCGTTGTTCTTCGCGGAGTAAGTTATGGATGGCACAACTGGTGGCCTAGATTCTATAATGCATCTACCGTTAAAACCCTGAAAGAAGAGTGGGGGTGTAATTTGGTACGTGCGGCAATGGGAGTGGAGCCCGAAGGTGCATATTTGAGCGATCCTGAAACGGCCCTTTCTTGTGTTACTGCCGTTGTAGATGCTGCCATTAAAAATGAAATGTATGTGATAATAGATTGGCACAGTCATGGCATACAAACAGCAAAAGCGAAAGAATTCTTTAAACAGATGGCTACTCGTTATAAAGATTCTCCTTATGTCATATATGAAATATTTAACGAACCGGTGTACGATTCTTGGGATGAAGTAAAAGCTTATTCTGAAGAACTGATTAAAACGATTCGTGCCATCGATCCTGATAATTTGATTTTGGTGGGCACTCCGCATTGGGACCAAGACATTCATCTTGCAGCAGATTCTCCTATTACAGGGTATGATAATATAATGTACACATTGCATTTCTATGCGAATACGCATAAAGATGAATTGCGTAAACGTGCGGATTATGCTTTGAGTAAGGGGCTTCCTTTATTTATTACGGAGTGTGCCGGTATGGAAGCTTCAGGAGATGGTCTCATTAATATGGATGAATGGCAGAAATGGCTTGAGTGGATGGAACGTAATTCTATATCCTGGGTCGCATGGTCCGTTTCCGATAAGGATGAATCTTGTTCAATGCTTTATCCTCAAGCTTCTTCCGAAGGGGCATGGATAGAGTCGGATCTTAAGGAATGGGGAAAGATCGTATTTGAAGAATTGAAAAAATGAACCTATTAATTAATCCTAATATTAACAACTCTCATTTTATTTCAGATGAAAAAGACACACAGATTTAGTGTTTGGTGTATAGGGCTATTAATGACCCTCATACCCCAATTAATCCTTGCACAGAGTATGACGGTGCAGGGTACTGTGACTGATGAATTTGGAGAAACACTGATTGGTGTATCTGTTGTGGTAAAAGGAACAACTCGAGGAACCGTTACTGATTATGACGGTAAATACGTGTTGGAATCCGTACCTCAAAACAGTACATTGGAATTCTCCTATGTAGGTTACAAAAAGCAGGATGTAAAAGTAACAAAGCAAGTGCTGAATGTTACGATGGCTCCGGACAATCAAACTTTGGATGAAGTTGTGGTCGTAGCTTATGGTGCACAGAAAAAAGTGACCGTTACAGGTGCGGTATCCAACGTTAATTCAAAAGAATTGATGAAGTCACCTTCTGCTTCGTTGGGTAATGCTTTGGCAGGTAAATTGCCGGGTGTACAGTCGGTTCAATATTCTGGTATGCCAGGTGCTGACGATCCGGTGATTAGAGTCCGTGGTATCGGCTCTTTGAATGGTGCTGAACCGTTGGTTTTGGTAGACGGTGTAGAACGTTCATTTAGTCAGTTGGACCCGAATGAAGTGGCTGACATCTCCATCTTGAAAGATGCTTCTGCAACAGCGGTATTCGGTGTACGTGGTGCCAACGGTGTTATCCTTGTAACTACCAAGCGTGGTGAAATGGGTAAGCCCAGTGTATCATTCAGTGCATCTGCCGGTTTGCAAACCATTACCAGATTTATTGAGACTACCAATTCGTATACATATGCTACAGCATACAACAATGCCCAATTGGGTGATGGAGTAGCAGAAGCCAATTTGAAGTATAGTCCGGAAGCTATCCAACATTTTAAGGACCGTGATATGTTGATGGTTTATCCTGATACCAACTGGATGGATTATATCATGAAAGATGCTGCATGGCAGCAACAATATAACATGAGCGTTTCGGGTGGTAGTGAAAAAGCACGCTACTTCATTTCGTTGGGAATGCTCGATCAGGATGGTTTGTTTGAAACATTCAATACCGATCCTGAATCCAATTTTAAGTACAAACGTTATAACTATCGTGCCAACTTGGATATAGACCTTACTAAATTGAGCTCTATTTCTGTTAATATCGGTGGACGTCTGGAAAACAGAAACATTATCGGTGGTGGCGAACAGGAATTGTTCCGTTACTTGCAGAGTGCACTCCCGATGGCTGGATATGGTATCGATGATGAAGGCCGTCAGATTATTGCCGACCCTGCGTTGGTAGGAGAATATGGTATCAATGGTCTGGATTATTTCTATCGCTTGGGTTATGTTAAGGAAAGTAGAAATGCCTTGAATCTCGACTTGCAATATAAATTGAAACTTGATTTCATTACTCCAGGATTGGATTTCAAGATTAAGGGTTCTTATAACTCTAACTATACACACCAAAAGAATCGTAAGAACGGTTATGGTTCAGGAACCAAGTATGTTGCTACATTGGTTCCCGATGAAAACGGTGTAATGCAACAGGTATTGCGTAAGCAAGGTACTACATGGCCTTTGCCTTATGGTGAAAGTCGTTGGGGTGATCGTAACTGGTATGCAGAAGCCAGCTTGAACTATGCACGTCGTTTCGGTGAACATAATGTGGGTGCTTTGCTTCTTTACAACCAGTCCAAGACTTATTATCCTTGGGATCGCGAAGGACTTTATACTTCCATCCCGTCGGGTTATGTAGGTTTGGTAGGTCGTGTAACTTACGACTACAAATCCAAGTATATGGCCGACTTCAATATGGGTTATAACGGTTCTGAAAACTTTGCTCCGGGTAAGCGCTATGGTTTCTTCCCATCAGCATCTATCGGTTGGACACCTTCTGAAGAAAAGTTCTGGGAACCTATCAAGAAGGTCGTTTCTTACATGAAGATCCGTGCTTCTATCGGTCAGGTAGGTAATGACAATATGGGTGGTGCCCGTTTCCTCTATTTGCCGGGTGCATATACATTTATCAATGGTTCTTCCGGACATAACGGTAACGGAACTGCTAACTTTGGTACTAATAATGGTAACTGGTTGCCAGGTGCTGCCGAAGCTACAGCGGGTAACCCTGATGTAACTTGGGAAGTTGCTACCAAGCAGAACTATGGTGTTGACATGAAATTCTTCAACGACCGCTTGAGCTTGAGTGCTGACTTCTTCTTTGAAGACCGTAAGAACATCCTCGTTTCTAATGCTTCTTCTTTGCCGGCTATTACTGGTCAGCAGGCTACTTCCATCAACTTCGGACGTGTAAAGAATCATGGTTATGAACTCACCTTGAGATGGGATGATCGCATTGGTGAAGTACATTATTCTATTGCACCATCGTTGACTTATGCACGTAATAAGATCATCGAACAAGCCGAAGTTCCTCAAATTTATGACCATCTTTATCGTACAGGTCATCCGGTAGGACAGCCTTTCGGTTACGAATTCTTTGAATTCTACGAACCGGGAGAAACAGAAAAACGCTATCAGGCAGCTTATGGCGCAGCAATGCCAAATCAGAATGCTGATGTGAAGGCAGGTGACTGTATCTATGTAGACTTGACAGGTGATGGTGCTATTGACTCTAATGACCAACATGCTATTGGATTTACAGATATTCCTGAATACAATGCTTCATTGAATATGAGCCTCAGTTGGAAGGGATTCGATATTTCTATGTTGTGGATTGGTGCTTCTAATGTAAATCGTCAGCTCGATACTTATTATCGTCCACAGTTCGGTTCAAACAATACTGGTGCTTTGCTTCAATGGGTATATGACAACAGTTGGCGTCCCGATCATGTAGAAGGTGCTACATTACCTCGTCTGACATTTGCTAATCAAGCTCACAATACTTATAATTCAAGTGTTTGGTTGATTGACGCTTCTTACATTCGTTTGAAGAATGCGGAAATTGGATATACATTCAAGAAAATTCCTTGGTTGCCACAAGTGGGTAGCGTACGTTTGTATGCTACAGGTTACAACTTGTTGACATTCACCGACTTTAAGGCTAATGACCCTGAAGCTTCCGGTGCAGCCTATGGTACCTTCATGAAATATCCGATGACTCGAGTTTATAATTTTGGTATCAAAGTTAACTTCTAAAAACTTGGAATGATGAAAAAATTCTATAATAACATAGCTTTATGGCTCCTGGGCGGTTTTATGGGAGTCAGTACGCTTTTCTCCTGCGTGGATGAAATCAATGTAGGGGATGCCTTCCTGGAAAAACAACCGGGTGTGGATGTGAATCAGGACACCATTTTCTCCAAAGGCGAATACACCAAATACTTCTTATGGAGTTTGTACAATCACGTCAATCATCCGTTTTACGATAACAATCAGTTGAACTCTTCTCCAACAGAAGTACTTTCGGATATTCTTCATTCACATTGCTCCTGGTCTTGGGGTAATGAAGTGTGGTATCCTGGTTTGATGAGTGAGGGACATGCCGGTACTAATTATTGTCAGGACAAGTTTGCGTTTGCAACCGGTCATCGTACAGGTATTTGGGATGCAATCCGTAAGGGATGGATTCTGATTGAGAACATGGAACGTGTACCCGATTTGAGTGAAACGGAAAAGAGCCAATTGAAAGGTGAAACCTATGTAATCATGGCTACCCGTTATTTGGATGCATTCAAGAATTACGGTGGTCTGCCTTTGATCGACCATGTTTATAGTGCAGGCGAAGCTTATACTCGTGGACGTGCTACAACAGTACAAACTGTAGAATTCATTGACAGTTTGATTACTTGTGCCATCAACGAACCCGGTTTGCCTTGGCGGGTTGAAGATCCGGAAAACTGGGCAGGTCGTATGACTAAGGGTGGTGCCATGGCGCTTCGTGCCAAATTGTATCTCTATGCCGCTTCTCCATTGTTCAACGACAGTGAACCGTATATGCAATATACTGGTGAACAAGAATTCCAGAACATCGAACATGTATGGCATGGTGGTTATAAGCAGGAATATTGGCAGGAATGTTTGAAAGCTTGTGAAGCATTCTTCCGCGAAAATACAGCCAATGGTAACCATTATGCTTTGATACAACCCGCTTCACAAGACGAAGCTGGATATTGTCAGGCTTTCCGCGAAGCATACTGGTTCCGTGGTAATTCTGAAAAGATTATTGAGGTACACTCCTTGTATAAGAATGCCGAATGGGATCAGCAACTTTCTATCGGTAACCAGAGTCACCAAGGACATACCAACCCTACATTGGAATACATGGAAATGTTCCCGATGGCAGATGGTAAGAATTATCCATATAAAAATATTTATGGAACTGATAATCCTGATAATATTGACATCATGGAAAACCGTGACCCACGTCTTTACGAAACCATGGTGGTTTGCCGTGAAAAATTGCGTGAAGACTACATGGGTTTGATGAACTTCCAACTTTGGAAGGGTGGCGTTCATGAAAATAACTCGAATTTGAATGGTTGGACCATCCGTTTCTCAACCGGTATGGCTCTTTTCAAATGGATTCGTGACTATTGGAAAATTCAGAACGATCCCGTTTCTTATTCATACATCCGTATGGCAGAAATGCATTTGATTTATGCAGAAGCCTTGGCAGAAACCGGTAACTTGACAAAGGCATGTGAAGAAATTAATAAGGTTCGCGCACGCGTAGGCTTGGGTGCTATCGAAAAGATGAATCCGGAATTGAATCTGACCAGCAATAAGGCAAACTTGATTAATGAAATTCTTCGCGAACGCGCTTGTGAATTAGGTCTGGAAGACAGCCGTCTTTACGATATCATCCGTCGCAAGTGTGTAGATAAGTTTACAAGTCCGTTGCACGAATTGGTTACTTGGCGTAAGGGTGCTGATGGAAAGAAGATGGAAGGTACTGATACGCAATTGGCCGAAGGTGAAGCATGGCCCGATTTCATTTACGAAAAGGTGACCATTACGAATGGTGCTCGTCGTTGGTGGGAACAAGATGCCAATGGAAAACCTACTTTCTGGACAAACAAGTATTTTCTCTCTCCATTGCCACGAGATGAAATAAACAAGGGCTATGGTTTGACTCAGAACCCCGGTTGGTAATCTTTGAATTTAGAATCTAAAAAATGATCGATATGAATATTAATAACATATTAAAATATAGCTTAGGTGCTCTTCTTACTGTAGCTATGCCGGCCACGGCACAGGTTCAGTTGCAAGACAAGTCGGCCCAAAAGGTAGATTTGGGATTTGGTGTAGAGCAGTCCGAACTCCTTTCAACGGCTGCCGCTACAACCATCACAGCAGAAGAGTTGCAACAGACATCTGCTATCAGCTTGGCAGATGCGCTTTATGGCAAACTGTTAGGTCTTACAGCCTTGAGTAATGGAGGTTTTGTCGGCGATGAAGACAAAGCCGCTTCGCTGAACGTTCGTGGTTATCAATCTTTCTCTGAAAAAGGTATTCTGATCCTTGTAGATGGATACGAACGTCCACTCGATCGTCTTACAGTAGAAGAAGTGGAAAGTGTAACCGTATTGAAAGATGCAGCAGCTGTGGCTTTGTATGGTCATGAAGCTGTGAATGGTGCTATCTTGGTCAAGACTAAACGTGGTCATGTAGGCAAAACCAATATTAAGGTAAGCTATGAACACAAGTTTACGTTCGATCCGGAATTTGCCGATATGGTAAGTGGATATGATTATGCCAATGCATTGAACCAGGCTCGTGTAAACGATGGTTTGACTCCTGCTTATACTTCTCAGGAATTGGATTTGTTGAAGAGCGGTACCGATCCGTTCATATATCCGAATGTAGATTGGAAATCTTTGGCCTTCAAGAATATGGGCTCTGAAGATCGTGCCAACCTTTCGGTATATGGTGGTAATGAAAGAATGCAGTATTACACCATGTTGGATTATACAGATAGCCGTGGTTTGTTCGATGGAACTGAACAAAATGGTTACAATTCGCAGTTGAAATATTCGAAGGCAAACATTCGTGCGAATGTAGATTTTGCTCTTTCTTCTACTACGAAGGTTTCGGTTAATGTATTGGGCGTATTTATTGAAACCAGTCGTCCGAACGATGTAGATGCCGATGGTGCTACCTGGTATATTTACAAAACTCCTGCCAGTGCTTTCCCGTTGAAGACTTCTACTGGTATTTGGGGTGGTAACGAAGCTTATGGTGATGGTAACTTGATTGCAAAGATACAAGATTCAGGTTTCCGCAAGACACACCAACGCCAATTGTGGGCCAATGCCAAGTTGACTCAGGATTTGGGATTCTTGCTTCCTGGTTTGAGTTTCTCTATGGAAGCCGGTTATGATAATGCATCCATTACTCACGAACAACGTTTCAAAGGTCATCAATATGGTTATGAATACTATACTGGTGCCATTGGTAACAGTGAAATCGGATCGGCTATCTTTGGTAACAAGGAAGAAAATTTGGAATTCAACCATTGGGTAGACAAACAATGGCGCATTGCTCAGTCGGCTATTGGTCTTCATTACAAGACTTCATTCATGGATGATGACAATTTCGCTGCTTCTGTCATTTATAATTCGAAAGGTGAAGTACGTGACGGACAAAGCAACACATTCTATCGTGCAAACTGGATGGGAAGTTTCCATTACGATCTTAAGAACAAGTATGTAGCCGATTTGGTATTGGCTGCCAATGGTTCTAACCGAAGCTATCCGGCTAAATGGTCATTCTCTCCAACTTTGTCATTGGCTTACATCTTTGCCAACAATGCAGACAAGGAAGATGCAGTTTTGACTTACGGTAAGGTTCGTGCTTCGGGTGGTATACAACATTTCGATTACAGTCCGACAGGTGGTATCTGGTTGTCTGCATGGAACAATTCGAACGGTCAGTTCTTCTATGGACAAGGATTCGGTAACTCTTGGGGCTCTTTCATTACAGCTTTCCCGTCAACCGATTTTGCACAAGAAACTGCTTATAAGGCCAACTTGGGTGTTGATTTCCGTTTGTGGAACGCTCTCGACATTACAGCCGATGCTTACTATCAACGTCGTACCAATATTTTGTTGAGTGCAGGCGAACTTAATTCATGGGTAGTTGGTATTCAGTCGGCTTACGATGATGTAGGTGAAGTGAACAGCTACGGTCTTGAATTGGGTGCCCGTTATGCCAAGAAAATAGGTAAGGACCTTTTCGTTAATGCATCAGCTATGTTGACTTGGAACAAGAATGAAATTGAATATTGCATTGAAACACCTGCTTTTGCCAACTTGACTCAAAAGGGTAACCGTGTGAACGAAGCATGGGGCTTGGAAGCTATCGGTTTCTTCAAGGATCAGGCTGATATTGACAACAGCCCGTTGCAAGAATTCTCTCAAGTACAACCAGGTGATGTTAAGTATAAAGATCAGAATGGTGACGGTGTAATCAACCAGAATGACCGTATTGCTTTGGGCTATGGTACAGAAGTTCCAGAATTGAACTATGCATTCGGTTTAGGTTTGGAATACAAAGGTTTCGGATTCAATGCTACCTTCCAAGGTGCAGGTAACTATATGAAGAATCTTCGTTGGGTAGATGGTGTATATGGCGTTATTTCCAATAACCGCAATATCTCTCAGCATTATTTGGACAATTGTTGGGATGTCGCAGGCGACAATGCTCTTTATCCACGTCTGACTTCTTCACAAGTATCCAACAACGAACAGGATAGTGATATTTGGTGGAAGAATGTAAACTTCTTGAAGTTGCGTAATTGTGAGCTGTATTACAAATTGCCGAAGTCTCTCGTTATGAAAGCCGGTATGAGTGATGCCAAGATTTTTGTTCAAGGTCAGAACTTGCTGTCATTCGACAACGTAGATGCAATGGATGCTGAAGTACTTTCTACAGCTTATCCAATGTTGAAGTCGGTTAACGTAGGTTTGTCATTTGTATTCTAAACCCTGAAAACTGAGAAATTATGAATATAAAGAAATATATATTATCTGCTGCATTGCTCGGCTTCGGTCTGACCAGTTGTGTAGACCTCAGCTACAATGAAGTGACTGTGCGCGATGAGGATTGGGTATATAGCAATCCTAACGAAGGTGTTAAATACATGGTATTTGACGTATATGCACAGATGTTCAATGAATTTGAAACGAACTATAGTGGAGCTATCAAGGCTTCTACAACAGATGAGGCCGATTTTGCTACCTCACTGTCGGATATCCATAAGTATTATAACGGTGGTTGGAATCCTGCCAATCCGTTCCCCGAAACTTGGCGTGTGGCCTATCGTGCTTTGGCCGAAATCCATACCTATCTGGAAAAGATTGAGCAAGTGGATTTGGATGAATATAAGTACGACAGTAACTATGCCAATATGCTGCTGCAATACGAATTGTTCCCATACGAACTTCGTTTCCTTCGCGCATATTACTATTTTGAATTGGTCAAGACTTATGGCGATGTTCCTTTGGTGACTACAGCATTAAACAATGCGGAAGCCAATAGCGTAAAACGTACTCCAGCCAATGAAGTGTTCAAGTTCATTGTTGATGAATGTGATGCCATTGCTGAATATCTTCCATTCACATACAGCAACGAACCTTACTCTGAAATCGGTAGAGCAACCCGTGCTGCTGTATTGGCATTGAAGGCACGTACCTTGTTGTATGCTGCTTCACCGTTGTTCAACAAGGATGGTAACAAGCAACTTTATTATGAAGCTGCAAAGGCAGCCAAGGATTTGATTGACCGTGCTCCAGGTTGGGGTATTAAGTTGAGCGAATACGGTAAGTTGTGGGGACACGATGCATTCTTTAACTCAGAGTTGATTATGGGTGTGGGTCGTGGTGAATCAAACGACTTTGAAATGGCCAACTACCCTGTAGGTGTGGAAAACGGTAGCTCAGGTAACTGTCCTACACAGTCGTTGGTAGATATGTATGAATATCAAGCTACAGGCAAGACTTTTGGTGAAACTCATCCGGGACAAATCAATGTAACTCTTGAAAATCCTTATGAAGGTCTTGACCCACGTTTCGCTTTGACTGTTGTGAAGAACGGTGATGAATGGCCAAGCAACAGTGCGCAGAAGAAGATTATCGAATGTTACGAAGGTGGTTTCAACGGTGCTCCCAAGTATGGTGCAACCACTACCGGTTATTACTTGAAGAAGTATGTAGACGGTAACTGTGTAACTACTTACAACAATGCTACTTCTCGTCGTCATACATGGATTATCTATCGTTTGGCTGAAGTATATTTGAATTATGCCGAAGCGATGTATTACTATTATGGCAATGCAGATGAAAAGGGTGATTTCGGAATGTCGGCCAACGAAGCCATCAACGTGTTGCGTAACCGTGCAGACATCATGATGCCTGAGTTCAAGGGCAATGATGGTTGGGAAGAACGTTACATGCGTGAACGTGCCGTAGAATTAGCTTTTGAAGATCACCGTTTCTGGGATGTACGCCGTTGGAAGAAAGGAAGCCAATTCTTTGGTAACATAACAGTTGCTGATTTGAAGTTGGTAAACGGTGAAGTTATCTTGAATCGTGAAACCAAATCGCGTACTTGGAATGAGAAATATAATCTCTATCCGATTCCGCAATCAGAGATTCTAAAGAACCCCAACTTGACTCAAAATGAAGGTTGGTAAATGGTTTAATTTAAAAGCAGAAAAGATTATGAAAAGATTATATTTCTATCTGAGCACATTGTTCTGCATCTTTGCATTGGGACTTTCAATGGTTGCATGTAGCGAAGAGGATGAATTAGGTGCTAACGAAGGACTTTCTATCAAAGTATATAGTCCTACGAAGGTTATTCCCGGACAGGAGGTTGTTATCTCCGGAACGGGCTTGGACTTCGCAACCTCGGTTGTTTTCCCGGGTGAGGTTACTTCATCGGATATCGAAGTAATCAATGCAGGTATGATAAAGGTGGTAACACCTGCCGGTATTGATACAAACGGTGGAGAGTTGGTGGTGAATACAGAAACAGAAACTGCAACTGCTCGTGTACCGATGACCGTAGGTAATCCTAATATTGGTATTATGAATCCGACCGACAAGGCTAATGTGGGGGATGAAATTACCATTACCGGTACTGATATGGAATTCTTTACTAAAGCCTATTTCCCAGGTGAAGAAGGTGAAGATGTGGTAGTCAATGCCATTGACTTCAATCGTAAATCGACTAGTCAATTGCGTTTGAGTGTACCTCGTGGTATTGCTGAAGGTATGGCTGCTATCCGTTTGGAAACTTGTGATGGCAAACAATATACTCTTCCTGAAATTGAATTGAGCGCAACAGTTCCAGGTTACTGGGAAACTCAAGAAATCATTCTTTGGGAAGGTGAAGAAGACTTGGGCACATGGTCTAACAATTGGTCTGTAAAGGCTGCTTGGTTTGCCGGTGTTGAAGTGGGTACAGAAATAACATTCCATTTCGAAGTGTATAATGAATGGGCCCAATTCAAGACTAATACAGGTGAATGGGGTGCTATCACTATTCCTGAATGGGGCAATCAAACGGTTACAACCGGTGACCTTCTTGCAGGTGCAACATCATTGTCATTCGTATTGACTGAAGATTTGATGAATCCTTGGTTTACTACTGGCGATAGCTGGGGTAATGGTGATGCTATCATTATCAATGGTGAAGGTGTCAAGTTCACAAAGATTAGTTACACGAAAGAAGTCTTTATCGAAGGTGAAGGCGGTGGTCCTACTACTTTAGTTGGTTGGGAAGGTGAACAAGAAGTATCTTGGAGCGATGATGCTGGTAAGATTCCTGTACCTTATTCAATCTTCGAAAATGTACCAGTAGGTGCTGTCTTGAACATTGAATACAATCAGATTGACCAGACTTGGGGTTGCTTGCAATTGAATGACGCTTCATGGACACAAATTCCATTTGCTGAATTGGGTGGACAGGGTCAGTTGACTCCTACAGATTTGTATGGATGGGAATTCTCAAGCCGTAGTACTCCATTGGTATTGACTAAGGAAATCCTTGATCAAATCCATGCTAAACATGGTGAAGTGTTTGGAGTAGATGCTGGTATGGTAATCCAAGGGCAGTCAGTAATCTTGACTAAGGTTAGTGTTACTTATGAAACTGCTGGCGGTGGAGCTTCTGAAACCGTCATTTGGGAAGGTGAAGCGGATTTAGGTTCATGGTCGCTGAATTACGAAGTGAAACCTAATACAGCATTTGTGGATGCCGGTGTTAAATCGGGTATGAGCATGAGTATTTATGTAGATGCTTATGAAGAAGGAGCAAAGATTCAGTTGTTCAATGGTCACTGGGAACGTTTGTTTGGTGATGTTGAATTGATTCCTGAAGACGGTGTCGTTACTGTTCCTATTGATGATGCATTGGCAGCCAATCTGGTTGAGTATATCGATTGGGGATATTGTTTAATTGTTCAAGGACAAGGTTGTATTTTGAAGAAGATAACGATTTTCTAAATAATCAGAATATTCTATTAAAAGAGAGTGTAGCTCATAAAGAGCTGCACTCTTTTTTAATTTCTGTCATTCGTTATACACGGTTTTCCTTCTTCTCTTTTTTCTATAGTTGTATTTATTTCGAAGAGAATACCTCATTATAGCGTATCTTTATTATCTTTGTACTCATATTAAATATAATGAAAAATGGGAATCAAGAATGTATGTTTTTTAGCGATGTTTATGCTTTCTGTTTTGGAAGTATTTGCGCAACCGAGTAAAGAAGTGAAGGAAATGTGGATAGAGAATGGCGGTCGCCGTATTTATGGTGAATTTTATCGTCCTCAAAATGGAGAAGGTAAAATGCCGGTAGCCATCATTGCACATGGTTTCAATGGAAGTCATCATCATGGAAGGAACTATTTCAAGACTTTCGGTGAGTTGGGATTCCAGTGCTATACATTTGATTTTCCTTGTGGGTCGGTGAATAACCGTAGTGACAACAATACGATGGAGATGTCCATTCTCGATGAACAAAGAGACTTGAGTGCTATTGTGAAGTATTTCAAAAAGCATCCGGATGTGGATGCGTCGCGTATTGTATTGATAGGCGAAAGCCAAGGCGGACTTGTCGCTTCTTTGGTAGCATCTGCTATGCCGAAGAATATAAGTGAATTGATATTGATATTTCCGGCTCTCTGTATTCCGGATAATTGGAACAAACATTATCCTGAAGTAAGCGATATACCGGAAGTTACTACGTTATGGGATGTGAAGATGGGACGACGTTTCTTTCTCGAAATACGCAACCTTGACCCATTCAAGAAAATGAAGAAGTTCAAGAAACCTGTATTGATTGTGCAGGGCGATAAGGACCCGATAGTTTCAATGGAGGATTCCCGTCGGGCTATAGATCTTTACAAAGATGCTCGTCTCCATGTGATAAAGGGGGCAGGGCATGGTTTCAAGCCCGAAGAATTTGCAGAATCCATGGAACAGATAAAGAGTTTTTTGAAGTAAGCGTTAATCCCCTGTAGACTTAATTTTGAAGTTCTTCAGGGGATTCTTTTTTCTCATGCCACTCTTGCAACGGTGCTTTAATCAGTTGATACTCACTGGAAATACGGTTGCAAAAGCTATAAATCTCTTGCAACCCTTGCCACATTTTCGTGTGGCAAGAGTGGCAAGAAGTTGTAAGCCTCTTGCCACAGTAACTTGGGTAATTATCAGTATGTTAGGTGGCCGTTGCAAGGTTGCAAGAAATATCCCGTTTTTCCTGATAGAAAGAAGTTTCGGAGCAAAAACGATTTAGGGTCAAAAAACGTTCCTAATGATTTATAAAAAAGATACGTATGTTTTTGAGCATCATTTTGATGAATATGATAAAATCAGAAAATAATATTTGTATTTCTTGAAAATAATATATTACTTTGTGTTACCTAGCCAGCCCGGAGGGGCGGTAGGGTATTTATGAATGAAAGGCGTTTACCAAAACGTTATCTTCTGAACATCAAACTTCGCAACTTTGGTTCTACAAGAAGATACGGCAACGGAAACGTCCATGTGAGGTGTTTATTCAAACATTTGCTTTTGTGCATGTGTTCTGTATATTCCTCTCGGCGTGGGCTGGCTGCGTTGTCTATCCTTGTAGAAAGGCAATGCGAAGGCCTGATGTTCGGGATAGGCGAAAGTACAGACTCCCATGCCTTTTTATTATGTATTGCCGAATCGGGGGAGGCTATCGGTTTTTATAATGAATTGTATGAAGATAGTCTATCTTGTTGTTTTTACATTCTTTCTCGTTTCTTGTGGAGGAGGAATGGATGCGTCTAAATTCTTGGCTGAACGTGATTCTATAATAGATGTAAATGAACGTCAGAAAAGGGAATTGAACGAAGTGAATTCTTTGATGGATGAAGTGGCTAATTGCTTGGATAGTATTGCTGAAAAAGAACGCTTCCTTTATGTGTCCGAAGAAGGTATAAAACTACCCCGTAGAGCTGTATTGGAAAATCTTCGCGCTTTTGAAGAATTATTAAATCGTCAACGGAATCAAATAGCCGTATTGCAAGATTCATTGTATAATCGTAAGGATACGACTTCTCGATATTTTAAAATCATTGGATTCTTGAATAAAGAATTAGCAGATAAGAATTTGATTATTCAAAATCTGCAGGCGGAGATAGCTTCACATAAGAGGAATATCACAGAATTGCATGCGCGTCAATCGGAATTGGAGAAAAACGTATCAGATTTGCAGGAAAAGGAAAAGATGCATAAGCAGGCTTTGGAAGTACAATCGGATATGCTGAACGAGTGTTATGTAAAGGTTGGAACAAAACAGGAACTTCGAAATTCGGGATTATTAATAAGCAAAGGACTTTTTTCTAAAAAGAAAGTAAACAACTCTAATTTGAATAAAGAATTGTTTATGAAAGTGGATATCCGTAATTTCAAAGAACTTCCAATTCCTGCGAAAAAGATTAAGATAATGACTCCAGAACCACCATCTTCCTCATACGTAATAGAAAAAACAATGAATGGAGTTGTATTACGTATTCAAGACCCTACGGCATTTTGGAATGTTTCTAATTATTTAATAATTCAGACGTACTAACTTTTAAATCAATACATATTATGAAAACAATGAATGTTTATTTAAGACCCATTTTGATGGGTGTGTTAATGCTTATGTTTGTCAATGCAGCTTTGGCACAAGATTACCAAGCTAAGCATGAAGTTCAGAGAGGTGAAACACTCGCTGGTATTGCCAAACAATATGGTGTGACGGAACAAATGTGCAAATTCAACTAATAAATGCAACGGAATTATCGGTTTGAGATAATTTCAGTAAGCAGAGAGGAAAATTCCCTCCCTTGCTCTACTGAATGGGATAAAAGTGCTTACTTTACTCCGTCAAAC
>SUXW01000032.1:12039-19751 GCA_015060765.1 Bacteroides sp. | reverse complement strand
AGATCTGTGCGTTTACCAGACCTATACCCATGACGATACAGGCCATTAACAGCATCAATTTTCTTTTCATAAAAATTCTCTCTTAAAGTTTAACTTTACATTAATAGATATTAATTCACTCTAACAATCGGCAAATATAATAACAATCTTTTAAACTTCGAGCCAAATTGATTAAAAAACGATAAAAAAACGTCGTTTTTATACTTTTATGCAGAATTTATCGACGAATTAGCGCATATCACATTGTTTGCTCCAAGTCTTTACACCTTATTATATAATATAGGTCTAAAGAATAAAGGATTCGGTAGGGCGTCTTATCCAGCAAGCAACTCAAGAAGTCTCACACACACAAAGATACAATTCCATAAATCGTCTCACTTGAGTGATACGCTTGTCTCACTCCAGTCATACTATCGTCTCACTCTAGTGATACATGCGTCTTACTAGAGTGAGACTACTAATAAACCTAGAATCATCACTAGACAGTCCTTGCTTTAAACAAAAAAACAAGCGGATGCATCATAGACACATCCGCTTGTTCAATATCCAGCTTCTAATTTATTTCACTTCAATCACCAAATAGCGTGATACACTCCAGAACTTGTTCGGATTCGTAATGACCAATGTCAACTGGCCCTTATCATCCTTCTTCAACTCATAAGTACCCTCCGGATGAGCAGTCAACAACTTGGCTTCCTTCGAATACAACTTGATTTCCTTGTCTGTACGAATATCAATCTGAGTAAAATAGTTCTTATTGAAGTCATCGTCTTCCAATACCTTAGTCTTCTGAAGGAACTTCTTGGTGATAATCTTTTGGTCTTTCAACTCCGATGAAGTACCAAAAACGAACCAAGCAGTATTCAAAGCCTTGTCCTGGCTAGCAACCATTGCATCCTTCGCCTTGTTTTCAGCCACCAAATCAGACACATGTTGGCTCAAGCCGGCAACAGCATCGTCCAATTCGGCAATTCGGATGTTCTTTGAAGCCAATTCAGTCTGCAAAGTCTCAATTTGTTGCGTCTTGGCCGCCAATTCTTCCTTCAAGTTCGTAATCGCCTTCTTCAGTTGAGCAGAAGCATACTTGCTATTATCCAACTGTTTTTCCAATTCGGCAATACGGTCACGATTGCTCTGAAGCTTTTCTGTGATAAAACGGATGTCTTCACGAATCTTCTGAGCCGCAGAAGCACCTTCCACTGAACCGCTTTGCAAATCCACCCGGTTTTCAGCTTCATTTATCAAACGGAAACCTTCCTGTACTTCATTAAAGGCTTCCATAATACCTTCCAATTCAGCATCGCGTTCCGCCAAAGCCACATTCAACGAATCGTTTTCGGCTTTCAGGTTCTTGTTACGCTGCATTTCACCACAAGAGGACAACAAGGCCACTCCTACCAATAAAAATAGAATCTTTTTCATAATCATTGTGTTTTATTTATTTAGTCAGTCTTCTTTCCCACTTAAAATAACAACAATTTCCCCACGAGGTTCGTTTGCCTGAAAATGAGCTATCACTTCCGTCAATGTACCACGCACACTCTCTTCGTGTATCTTCGAAATCTCCCTACAGACAGACACTTGGCGTTCTGCACCAAAATATTCGACAAATTGCGTCAAGGTCTTCACCAAACGATAAGGCGATTCGTAGAAAATCATGGTACGCGTTTCTTCCTGAAGCGACAACAAACGAGTCATCCGGCCTTTCTTCTGGGGAAGGAAACCCTCGAAACAGAAACGGTCATTAGGAAGCCCCGAAGACACAAGAGCAGGCACAAAAGCCGTAGCACCCGGCAAGCACTGTACTTCGATGCCATTCCGAACACACTCACGGACGACCAGAAAGCCCGGGTCGGATATCCCCGGAGTACCGGCATCGGATATCAACGCAATGGTTTCTCCAGCTTTCAACCGATTCACAATCCCTTCTACGGTCTTGTGTTCATTGAACTTATGATGCGAAACCATCGCATTCTTGATTTCAAAATGCTTCAGCAGGATACCCGACGTGCGTGTATCTTCGGCCAATATCAAATCCGCCTCCTTGAGGACACGGATAGCACGAAAGGTCATATCTTCCAAATTCCCTACCGGAGTAGGTACGACGAACAATTTTCCCATTTCTTGGTTTTTCCTTTTATTCGGGACAAATGTAAGAAGAAAGTAGTATATTTGCAACGATTGAAACTTAATTATTCCAAACCATGCTAGAAAAGAAAATCACATTCGACAGTTTTATTCGAGGAATCATCAGCGCCCTTATTATAATAGGTATACTCTACCTGGTGAATTATCTGAGCAGCGTATTGCTTCCTTTCTTCGTGGCATGGCTGATAGCCTACATGACTTATCCCATGGTAACCTTCGTCCAATACAAGTTGAAAGTAAAGAACCGGGCTGCATCCATCATCATAGTCATGATAGCGCTTTTGATTCTGCTGATGCTCATGTCCATCGTCCTCTTCCCTCCCATCATCGAAGAGTTCGGGAAACTGAAAGGCATACTTTCCACCTATTTCACCGAAGGCTCCAAGCAAGCCGCCATACCCGGCACGGTAGCCAACTTCATCAAAGAACACATCAACATGATTCAATCATCTCTGAACGAAGAGAATATTACGAACATGGTGCGTAGTCTCCTTCCTAAAGCCTGGAACATCTTCGCCCAATCGGTGAATCTGATTGCCAGCATATTTGCCGCATTCATCGTATTGCTCTACACCTTCTTTATCCTCATGGACTACGAAGCCATTGCGACCGGATGGGTAGGATTGGTTCCAATGAAATACAGGGAAATGACTACTCGAATTGTCAACGACGTAAAAGACGGAATGAACAAATACTTCCGTGGACAAGCCTTGGTAGCATTTCTGGTCGGAGTATTGTTCAGCATCGGATTTGTCATCATCGATTTCCCGCTGGCCATCGGCTTCGGCCTATTCATCGGCTTGCTCAACATGGTGCCTTACTTACAATTGATAGCCTTAGTGCCCACTGTGCTGCTAGCCTTACTGAAAGCGGCAGATACGGGAACTAACTTCTGGTGGATATTAATCAGCGCCTTAATTGTCTTCTGTGTGGTACAAGTCATACAAGACGCAATCATCGTGCCGAAAGTCATGGGAAAGATTACGGGACTGAATCCCGCCATCATACTTTTGTCATTATCTATCTGGGGAGCCTTGATGGGAATTGTCGGCATGATCATCGCCTTGCCATGTACCACCATCATCCTCTCCTATTATAAAAGGTATATCAAGAAGCAAGAAAACGGTTAAGATATTTGCAGGTTTCGCAAAAAGGTCTTACTTTTGCATCGCATTTCGGAAGAATGCACATCAGGTTTGATTCGCTAGCTCAGCAGGTAGAGCACAACACTTTTAATGTTGGGGTCTTGGGTTCGAGCCCCAAGCGGATCACTTAGGACAGGAAGAGGATTTCAACCAATCCACTTCCTTCCAATTTCAGAAACTCACTCCATCCATTTTTGACATTCTTCATCGTCAAGAAACATTTTTTCATTACTTTTTTTTGCAATTATAAAAAAGCTAGCTATCTTTGTGCCGATTATGCGTACTAGCATTTTATGTTTTATGCATAAATATTGTGAGAATATAGAAAACAGACATGAAACAAACGTTCTTCAACTCTTGGATAGCCTATTATCGCTGGATTGGATTGATGTTAGCAATGTTATCATCAATTGCCAGTTGGGGACAAGAAAAAAGAAATGCTGTTGAAGAATTGGTTGAGCATGGTTTTGAGAATGTCAGATGGACAGAAAATGAAGACGAATGCATTTATACCATAGAAAACAATGTGTATAAAGCTGAAGGTGTCGGAATTTCCAAGGCCATTGACATTATTCAAAAGCATGGGCTACCCACTGACAAGCGTTGCAAGGTAATTGTTACGCACTTGGAAGTGCCGGAGCTTTCATTGACCTATCATCCTAACCGTAATGATTCTACGGAGACGGACGACAAAGCCGGTTGGCAAACCAGCTACGAGATTGGTCAAAGTTGGGATTCTATAAAGAAGGAGAAAGCGAAGAACAGTTCGCGTTTCAAAGTGGACATCTTGGTTTATCCGCAGTTATCATTCAAGAATTTGATTATAACGCAGATATATCAGGTCTTATTTACTTTGAATCCGGCAGTTGAAGTATCTCTTTGGCCCGGGATGAAATTTACAGGCCAGCTGATTGTACCTGTCTATAATGACGGATACGGATATCTGCAAGACAAGGTTCATCCGGGATTCATCACGTTGTCGCAACGATTCAGGTTGCCCTTTAATATAAAGGGGATGGCGACGGTAGGATACTTCAGTGCAGACCGATATGGTGCCGACCTGCAGCTTTTCTATCCGTTCAGAGACGAACGTTTCTCGTTGGAAGGACGGATTGGTTCAGTAGCAATCGGATATTGGGACGGATTCAAATTGCATTATGACACTGAGTTTAGTACGACTTGGTCTTTGGGAGCCAATTTCTATTGGCCAAGATACAATACTTCATTCAGTTTAAAAGGAGAGAAATATTTAATGGGGGAAAAAGGCGTGAAGTTCGAAATGATTCGCCACTTCCGATATGCATCAGTAGGCTTTTATGCACAAAAAGCCAAAGAAGCAAACTCGAATGGCGGCTTCCGTATTCAGGTACTTCTTCCACCATACAAGTATAAACGATTTAAAAACAAGTATATACCGAGGTTAAATACGTCATACAACATGGGTATTGTTTACAATGCAGGCAATGAGAGATATTATTATAGACAATATCGATCGGCAGCAGATGAAAACATCATGAACAGTAATCGTTTTAACCCGTATTTTATAAAATCTGAAATATCTAATAATTATTAAATTTTTATCAAAATGAAGAAAACAAATTATCTGAAAGGTTTGGGCGCTAAGTTGGCGCTGGCCGTAGTGGCTTTTGGTGCTGCTTTTACTTCTTGTACTGAAGAAGACTTCAACATCAATGTACAGCCTAACAATGCAAAGGTTATTTTTAACCCAACTGCTATTGACCCAGTATCAGTAGCTACAGTGAATGCTACATTTACAGGTGCAGAAGCTATCGAAGGTAACCCAAGTATTGCTGCTGGTTCAAGAACAATCACTGCTACAGCTAATGGTGGTGCTACAGGTTCTGCAACAGTTAACTACGAAGCTGTACAAGCTGGTTCAACAGTTACATATTCTCCAGTTATCATTTTGAGCGACGGTTTGTTTACTTTCACAGAAACAGCTTCTAAGATTGTTTCTTCTGTAACTAAGAACGGTAACGTTGACAATGGTCACTCTCACAATGGTTCTAGCTGGTTCCTCAACGCTTCTGACTACAGCGGTAAGTTCACTGCTGAATGGAATGAATCTGCAAAGACTAGCGTTAAGAACGTAGTTATCAACAACGCAAAGGCTGAAAGCTACATCGACGCTTTGATTCAGACTGTTAACGCTAAGGGTTCTGAAACTTATGAAGTTGCTGCATGGGAAATGATTAGCACTATTTTCACTATCTCTACATCAGAAACTACTTACAATATCGTTTCAACAGTTGACGGTACAGTTGTTGGTCAGGTTACAGTAGTTAACCCATTGGCTAAGGTTGAAATTAAGGAAGTTAGATCAGCTATCCCAGGACACGAAAGCCACTATCACTATGGTCACAGCCACGGTGCAGGCGACAATGCCGGTGGTGGTATGGGTTGGGCAGAATAATCCCCATTAATCTTAATCAGACAAAAACAACAATTTAATAGAATAGAACAATGAAGAATAAATTTATAGCTTTGTCTCTTCTTTTGGCAGGAGCTTGCACAAGCATCAATGCGCAAGAAGCTGAAAACTACTATACTAAGAAGTGGACAGATAATATTTTTGTAGGTGCAGGCGTTGGTGTAATGTCTCCACTTAATGATGGTCTTAACCCAACATTCAACTTCAACATCTCTTTGGGTAAGTACATTACTCCGACTTGGGGTGTACGTGGTCAGTTCAGTGGTTTGTGGCAGAAGTTGGACAAGCAAGAAACAGGTTTTGCTGGTGATACTAAGTCATTCGCAGAATTGAACTTCGACGCTATGTTGAATGTAACTAACTTGCTTGGTGGTTATAACCCAGAACGTGTAGTAGATTTCTACTTGTTCGCAGGTCCTACAATGAACTTCGCTAAGGCTGTTGACACTAACATTACTATCTACCAAGATGGTTCTAAGGATGTTAACTTCAACGAAGAAGGCATGAAGACTCGTTTCGGCGCTACTGCAGGTTTGGGTTTGGGCTTCAATGTAAACGAAAAGTGGGCTATCAACTTGGAAGGTCGTTTCGGTGTAACTCCATCTATCTTCGGTGATGCTAGCGACTATCGTAAGGCTGAAGGTACTGCTCGTTTGACAATCGGTGCTACTTACACATTCGGTGGTAAGAAGTTCGTTAAGGGTGGTGAAGCTAAGACAATTGAAAAGATTGTTGAAAAGGAAGTTATCAAGGAAGTTCCAGTTGAAGTTATCAAGGAAGTCATCAAGGAAGTTCCGAGTGCAGCTTCTGCAGCTATCTTCTTCAAGATCGGTAAGGCTGTTATCAGCCCAGAAGGTATGGTTAACGTTAAGTTGATGGCTAAGACCATGAAGAACAACCCGACAACTAAGTACAAAGTTGCAGGTTTTGCTGATAAGGCTACAGGTTCTGTTGCAGGTAACCAGACATTGTCTGAAAAGCGTGCTCAGGCTGTTTACGATGCTTTGATTGCAGAAGGTATCAGCGCAGACAGACTTGAAAAGGTTGCTATGGGTGGTACAGATCCTATGTTCGAAAAGGGTTACTTGAACCGCGTAGTAATTTTGGAAGTTAAGTAATTAACTTTACATAAATGCTTGAAAAGGATGTATCGTCGATACATCCTTTTCTTCTTTTAACATCATCAAAAAGAAAGATTATTTGTTGTATAACAGAATAATCCATAACTTTGCATTTGTTAAACTAAAGCAATGACACAAAAATTGAATTTACGAATTAGACATATCATTCTATCCACTATATTCATTCTGATTGGAACAATCCATATCCAAGCAGAAACAAATGAATTAAACAAGACACAAAGTGACTCTATACTCATATCTTACTTAAAAGAACATGGTATAGAAACAACAAACCATAATGAATTGAAGCTTCTTAAAAGCGGAAAAGAAAAATTCATCGACTTATTCCAAAAGATAGAAGAAGCCAAACACCATATCCATTTGGAGTATTTCAACTTCAGAAATGACTCTATAGCCAATACTCTATTTGAATTATTAGGAAAGAAAGCACAAGAAGGCGTAGAAGTCAGAGCCATATTCGATGCTTTTGGAAATGCTTCGAATAACCAACCGTTAAAAAAGAAACATTTAAAAGCCATAAGAGAGAAGGGAATCGAAATTGTAAAATTCGACCCAATCAAATTTCCTTGGATTAACCATGTATTCCATCGTGACCACAGAAAAATCGTAGTCATTGATGGTACAATTGGATATACAGGAGGCATGAATATTGCCGATTATTACATTAATGGTTTACCTGAAATAGGCGAATGGAGAGACATGCATGTCCGAATCGAAGGGGAAGCCGTATCTCATCTACAAGACATTTTCCTAGACATGTGGAACAAATGTACCAAACAAGATATTGGAGGTAATGCGTACTATCCATATAGAACCTCATCTAGT
>SUXW01000032.1:0-11939 GCA_015060765.1 Bacteroides sp. | reverse complement strand
CTTACCCCATTTTTATAACTGTTTTGGCCAATTAAAGAAATAAAATTTAGAAACAGCCCTAAATACTACAATATTTTTCTTATTTTTGCCTTCTATGTAAACAAGCATAATCATGCGAATAGCAATAATAAGATATGAGAGTTGTAGATTTAATAAAGAATACAAATAAAACCGCTTTTTCGTTCGAAGTCCTCCCACCGTTAAAAGGGACTGGAATCGAAAAGCTGTACCAAGCAATAGACACCTTACGGGAGTTTGACCCGCAATATATAAACATTACCACCCACCGAAGTGAGTATGTTTATAAGGAATTAGGCAATGGCCTATTTGAACGTGCCCGTTTGCGTAGACGTCCAGGCACGGTAGCTGTTGCTGCGGCCATTCATAACAAATACAATATCACGACTGTACCACACATTCTGTGCAGTGGATTCAGTCGTGAAGACATTGAGTATGTTTTACTCGACTTACAATTCCTTAACATCACCGACCTGTTAGTACTCAGAGGTGATAAAGCCAAACATGAATCTACTTTTATACCCGAACCTAACGGCCCATCTCATGCATTGGAACTGGCTGAACAAATCAACGACTTTAATAAAGGTGTATTTGTGGATGGTTCACCGATAAAGATTACAAACACTCCATTTAGCTATGGGGTAGCTTGCTATCCAGAAAAACATGAAGAGGCGCCCAACATGGAACAAGACATCTATTGGTTGAAGAAAAAGGTGGAAGCAGGTGCTGAATATGCAGTTACTCAATTATTTTACGACAATCGTAAATACTTTGAATTTGTAGAGAAAGTAAGAGCTGAAGGTATCCAAATTCCGATTATTCCAGGAATCAAGCCCTTCAGAAAGCAATCTCAACTAACCGTCATTCCAAAAACGTTTAAAGTAGACATCCCTCAAGAATTGGCTTTGGAAGCTTTGAAATGCACAAGTGATGAAGCAACAGAAGCATTGGGAGTGGAATGGTGTATTCACCAATGCAAAGAACTGATTGAACATGGAGTGCCAAGCATTCATTTTTATAGTGTAGGAGCTGTAGAAAGTATCAAACAAGTAGCTAAAGTGATTTATTGAGTATGTTCTTTAGAGATGTCATAGGACAAGAAGAAGCAAAACAACGGTTAATCAGAGAGGCAAAAGAGGGTAAAATTGCCCACGCCCGTTTGTTTTGTGGTCCCGAAGGTATTGGTAAATTACCTTTGGCAATAGCCTATGCCCGTTATCTATCCTGTCAAAACCCTGGAGAAGATGATGCATGCGGTCATTGTCCTAATTGCATGAAGTATAACAAGCTGGCACACCCTGACCTTCATTTTGTATTTCCTGTTATCAAAATAAAGAGTAAGGATACAGTCAGTGACGATTTCTTGGCAGAGTGGAGAGAACTGATTGGCCAAACCCCATATTTCAACTTAAACATTTGGTTGAAAGAAATGGGTGCTGAAAATCAACAAGCACAGATTTACGTTAAGGAAAGCGATGAAATAATCCGCAAGCTGAACTTGAAGTCTAGCCAAGGTGGCTATAAAATCATGATTATCTGGTTACCAGAGAAAATGAATGTGGAGTGTAGCAATAAATTGCTCAAATTATTGGAAGAGCCACCTAGCCAAACGATATTTCTACTCGTCTCTGAAGAGCCGGACATGTTGCTTACTACCATCCAAAGCCGTACCCAACGGTTTAACTTATTTGGTATTGAAGAAAAGCAAATCGCCCAAAAGCTCACACAACAATTCGGCATTCTTGAAAAAGATGCCATTGATATAGCCCACCGTTGCGAAGGGAACTATCTCAAAGCACTGGAAACCATTCATCTGAATGAGGAGAACCAATTGTTCTTCGAACTGTTTGTCAGCCTCATGCGATTGTCATATCAACGAAAGATTCGTGAGATGAAACAATGGAGTGAAACGATGGCAAGCATGGGTAGAGAACGACAAAAGCAGTTTCTACAATACTGCCAACGAATGATACGTGAAAATTTCATATCTAATTTTCACAATCCTTCAATAACGTACCTCAATGAAGAAGAACGAAACTTTTCTAGCCGTTTTGCACCGTTTGTAAATGAACGGAATGTAATCGGCATTATGGACGAATTAAGTGAAGCACAGCGGCACATCGAGCAAAACGTGAATGCCCGTATGGTATTCTTCGATTTCTCATTAAAGATGATTGTGCTGCTTGTACAAAAATAATAAAGCATAACATTGATATGGACAATAATTTCAAAATGAAAAACGGAAGCGGCCATTTATGCTGTAAAGGCTGTGGAAGGCAAGATAAACAATTGAACACCTACGATTGGTTGGCTGACATTCCGGGAAACACGGATGAGCAAGAAATGGTGGAAGTTCAATTCAAGAACACCCGCAAAGGTTTCTACAAGAACAGCAATAAACTCAAATTGGCTAAAGGCGATATTGTGGCCGTGGAAGCTAGTCCTGGTCATGACATCGGAGTTGTAACACTCACAGGACGTCTTGTTCCTTTACAGATGAGAAAAGCCAACTTGAAACCGGATGTGGAAATCAAACGTATCTACAGAAAAGCAAAACCTGTAGATATGGAAAAGTATGAAGAAGCAAAGGCAAAAGAACACGATACCATGATTCGGTCTCGCCAAATAGCCTTGAATCTGAACTTGAACATGAAAATAGGCGATGTGGAGTATCAAGGTGATGGAAACAAAGCCATTTTCTACTACATAGCCGATGAACGTGTTGACTTCCGCCAACTGATTAAAGTATTGGCAGAAGCTTTTCGTGTACGCATCGAGATGAAACAGATTGGGGCACGTCAAGAAGCCGGACGTATTGGTGGTATCGGTCCATGTGGTCGTGAATTGTGTTGCGCTACATGGATGACAAACTTTGTTTCTGTTTCAACCAGCGCTGCCCGTTACCAGGACATTTCTCTCAATCCACAAAAGCTGGCAGGTCAATGCGCCAAATTGAAATGCTGCCTGAATTATGAAGTGGACGTATATGTAGAATCGCAAAAACGATTGCCAAGCAAGGAAATCACTTTGGAAACAACCGAAGGTACCTATTATTTCTTTAAAGCAGACATCCTGAAGGGATTGATTACCTATTCTACCGACAAGAGTTTTATGGCTAATGCTGTGACCATCACAGCCCGTAACGCTTTTGAAGTAATCAACATGAATAAGCGAGGCGAAAAGCCTGAAAACCTGATTGATGTCAACAGCAGATCTGAAAAGCCAATAGACTTGGTAGAACAGGAAAGTTTAACCCGATTCGACAAACGTAAAGGCAATAATAACCGAAAGAAAAAGAAAAAAACAGATTCCCGTCCAAAAGACAATACACCGGCACCTGAAAAGGCACCAAACAAAGAAAACACCAACAAAAATAGAGAAGAAAAAGGACGGAACAGGAATCATAACAAAAAGCCTAATGGTCAACGCGAGAAACGAGCAGAAGCTGCACCGTCAGGTAACCAAGCAAAGAACAACAACGCCAATGAGAAAACACAGCCTAATCAATAGTTGGCATAGTTGTCTGCTATTAGTTCTTCTTTTATCGGCTGTTTCATGCCAAAGAAATACGGTTTATCATTCTTACCAACCTGTAGAATCTACAGGTTGGGACAAGAGTGATACGCTTGTCTTTACCCTACCGGAAGCGATAGCCAACTCATCCTATCAATATGAAATAGGTATCCGGCATAAAGATTCCTATAAATACAGAGACCTTTGGCTCACTGTTAACCAAGATACCATCCATCTGTATTTAGCAGATACGATAGGCTACTGGAAAGGAACGGGCATTGGTGAGATACGTCAACTGACCTATCCTGTTCAACTCCAATTCCCATCACAAGATTCCATCCGAGAATTTCGCATCACGCATATCATGCAAGACAATCCATTATGCGGGATTCATGATCTTGGACTTAAAATCGACAGACAACCTTAACGTATGCTCCGACTGGCATCCATACGAAGGAATACAAACAGCAGAATGGTAAAGCCCCACAACGAAGACCCTCCATAACTAAACAAAGGAAGTGGAATACCAATAACAGGTGTCAATCCCAACACCATACCTATATTAATAAATAGGTGGAAAAAGAAAACACTCAAGACACAATAGCCATATACTCTGGTAAAACGGGATTGTTGCCTTTCCGCCAATGCAATCAAGCGCAAAATCAATGCCATAAAGAGCAACAGTACCACAGCTGCGCCTAAAAAACCTTGCTCCTCACCCACGGTACAGAAGATAAAGTCCGTATCCTGTTCAGGTACATATTTCAACTTAGTCTGAGTTCCATTCAGAAAGCCTTTCCCTAATAATCCTCCGGAACCAATGGCAATCTTACTTTGATTCACATTGTACCCGGCACCAGCCAAATCTTCCTCCATGCCCAACAAGACTTCAATACGTATGCGTTGATGTGGTTCCAGGACTTCCTCAAACACATAATCTGCAGAATAGAAGAAACCTACAGAACCTATCGCAAACAAGACGATGTAAAAATAGCGCATGGCACGTTCATGGAAAGAAAGATACAAGAGATAAACCACCAGTCCTACAAATTCTACATATAGGAAATAAATGAGATTAAAAGGAATCACATAAATCGAGAAAAGCACTGCCAGCACAATACTTCCCCCATGATATAACAATATATTCTTGAAAATACTCTTTTTCTCACAATAGGCATTCACCAACAATGCAGACAGCACTGTTATCAACGAGAATACAACAAATTCCCCTACAGGAGTACACTCATCGGGCATCATATCGTGTCCAAAACGAATACCTACAACGAAATAGACAACCATACTGATTCCCGTAAACAGGATAGAGCCAGGCATTCCTTCCCGATACAACATCAAGAAAAAGGCTAGATAAACCAATGCTGAGCCGGTTTCCCGTTGCATGATAATCAACACCATGGGTAATAAAATAAAGGTAAAGACAGGAACGGATGTCTTCAATTTACCCATAACGAAGCCATACGAACTGATAAACTTGGCTAAGACCAACGATGTAGCAAATTTCGCAAACTCCGCCGGCTGCAAACTGACAGGGCCCAGCTTCAACCAAGAAAGAGAACCTTTGATATCGGTTGCCAAGAATGGAGTAACAAAGAGCAATACCATCATGAGTGCATAAAAGATATAGGCAAACCAATCGTATATCTTGTCTTCCAACATCAGAATGATGAATCCTAAGCAAAGTGCACCTCCAATCCAGACCAACTGTTTTCCTGAATTGGTGTCAAAACTGAAAAGGTCCATTTCTCCATAGTCATAACAAGCCCCGCAAATGCTGACCCATCCCAATATAACCAATGCCAAATAAATGACAATGGTTACCCAATCAACGGACTTGACTAAACTATCGTTCGTGTATGCCATAATCAATTCTTCTCATTTGTATATCACTTGCTTTCATCTCACTCTGCGGCGACAATGTACCCGTCAGATACTTTTCCATAATCAAAGCACCGATAGGCACTCCATAAGTAGCTCCCCAACCGCCATTTTCCACATATACTGCAACTGCAATCTTAGGATCATTCATCGGTGCAAATCCCATGAAAGCTGAATGGTCTTTTCCTCTATTCTGGGCTGTACCCGTCTTTCCGCAGACATCCAGTCCCGGTAAGTTGGCAGCTCTACAAGTACCTCCTGTTACGGCTGCTCTCATCCCTTGTACCACCGTTTCATAGTGTTCTTTACGAACCTTGGTATAACGTTTGGTTGTATACAAGGAATCCAATGCCTCATCTTCCACTTCCTTTACCACATGAGGGGTAATGAAATATCCTCGGTTGGCTATTGTCGCACCCAGATTGGCAATCTGTAACGGTGTCGCTGTAACTTCCCCCTGCCCGATAGCAATGGAAATGATGGTCAATCCATTCCAGGAACCATTATAGTTCTTGTCATAATACTTGTCATTCGGAATCATTCCTCGCTTTTCTCCTGGCAAATCTACGCCCAATGGATAACCAAAGCCCATGGAAACCATGTAGTCACGCCAAGTTGCCATCGCTTTCTGAACTGAACCATACTTTTTACGGGCTCCTATCATGTGATACAATCCCCAGCAAAAATAGGCATTACAAGAAGTCGCGATGGAAGGAACCAAGGACAATGGTGACGGATGAGCATGACAACCCACCCGAAGCCCTGAATGTACAAATCCTCCATAACAAGGGTAAGGTGTATCCGCTGAAATGATTCCTTCTTCCAGGAATGTCAGTCCTTGCGTGGTTTTAAAAGTTGACCCTGGAGGGAACTGCCCCATGATGGAACGATTCAATAACGGCTTCCATGAATCACGGGCCAATTCAATATGATTGTTTCCTCGTTGTCTACCCACCATCAATCGAGGGTCAAAAGTCGGAGCTGATGCCATACAGAGAATTTCTCCGGTAGAAGGTTCAATGGCAACAACACTACCAATCTTGCCTTCCAACAGCCTTTCAGCCAATTGTTGCAACTCTATGTCGATACCCAAAGTCAAGTTCTTTCCCGGAACGGGTGTCTTGTCCAAAGCACCATCCATGTATCGGCCTTGAATACGTCCACGGGCATCACGCAAGAGAATCTCTACTCCTTTCTCGCCACGTAATTGCTTTTCATACGAACGCTCAACTCCTTGCTTACCAATAAAGTCTCCACGAACATAGTAGTCATCCAACGCAATGTCCTTTTTGGATACTTCTGCAATATCTCCCAACACATGGGCTGCAGAGTTGTAATTATATTGTCGGATGGTTCTTCTTTGTATGTAAAATCCGGGAAACTTGAACAGCTTTTCCTGAAAGACACCACATTCTTCCGCAGAAAGCTGTGTCATAAACACCTGATGTGTATATGGAGAGTAACCGGGATTGGACCTTCTATCCTTCATTTCACGGATACGACGTATAAAATAATCCGGTGTGATATTCAATGTACGGCATAAGTCCATGGTATCCAGATTCTCCACTTCCTTCATCACCATGGTCACATCATAAGCCGGTTGATTATAGACCAATAACTTCCCATTACGGTCGTACATGACTCCACGACTCGGGTATTGGGTCTTGTTCAACAAAGCATTGCTGTCAGCATTCTTCTTATAGTCTTCGCTCATAATCTGAAGGGTAAAAAGACGAATCAGGTAAATCAGCACGACAACAACGACCGATCCACCCAACACATATTTACGCTTCTCCAGATTATAGTCTCTTTTCACCCTTTATTCCTCCCTAATGATTCAGCACAAAGAATACAAAGTATGGTTGACAATGTACTGGTAACAATTTTCACTACCAATAAGGTCAAGTCAAAGAAAGAAAATGTATCTATCAACAATAATAAGGTGCAGAACAAGGCACATGTCAACAAGGTATAACGGAAAAAGGACGAGAATCCCAAATTCTTGATACTCGGTCGGAAACCTTCATCCAAGTCACGCAGAGTAACTAGACGCAACAGCGAATTTCTAAAGAAAGCCAAGCATGTAGCAGCCGCAGCATTCATACCGGGTGTATTGCCAAACATATCAACAGTCAAGCCCAAGGCGAAAGACCATAGCATCAATTCATTACGTCCGACTCTAGAGTTGAACTTCAAGATAAAATAGATAAAAAAGAAAGGAGTTGCATATCCGGCGACATGCATCTGATTCAGAACGAGTACTTGCAACAGTACCAATCCCAAAAACCATTTCATCCTATGAAAGACCTTGATCATTTCTTGTTCTTTTTAAACTGTTTTTCCAATTCCAACTGTTCCTCCTGTTCCTTTCTGGCGATTACCCGCACATCGTTCAATCTTCCAAAATCTGTAAACAGTTTCACCTTCAGCAGATACGACAAGCCATCGTGGCTATCCGATATATCTTCTACGGTCCCGATAGGTATTCCTCCCGGGAATACGGCACTATGCCCACTCGTCACAATGGTATCACCCAACGTAAAAAGTGAGTGTCTAGGCATATCTTTGACCGTGGCATACTGTGATGAGCCACCGTCCCACTTCAAGAACCCGAAATAATCGCTTCGCTTGATTTTACAACTGATACTGCTTTTGGAATTCAGTATCGGGATTACCACCGAGTAGTTAGGCGATGTCTGATAAACGATTCCCACAACGCCGCTTCCGCTAATCACCCCCATCTCACTACGGATTCCATCGTTTTCCCCTTTGTTCAATGTGATATAATTATCGGCATGAGTCAAGCTATTATTGATGACATTTGCCCGGTATAAGTCATACCCCAACAATGCATCCGATTTCATACGCTCTATTTCCGTACTGTCCATCGTCAGTTCCATCAATGCCGAGCGAAGACGTTCCACTTGCAATTCAAGCTCCACATTCTTCTGCACCAATCCATCGTTGATGGTCTTTAAATGAAAATACCCGGCCACATGATTGGCTGTTTCATATACCATACCAGCTACTTGGTTGGAAGAGGTAAAGAAAGCACTCCCCTGGTAATTGTTGAAACGGAACAGCAATACAAAGCTTATCATCTCCAACAAGATGAAAAGAAACCAATAGTTGTATTTCAAAAAGAAGTTCAGCAGATTACGCATAAGGCCGAGTAATAAGTTATGAGTTATAAGTCATGAGTTATGAGTTATAAGTTGCCATCCGTACGGAACTCACAACTCATAACCCACAACTCATAACTCTTTCAAAATTATCTCATCAAGAATGAGAATCTATCGACATTCTTCAGTGCAATGCCTGTGCCCTTTGCTACACTCAACAAAGGATCTTCTGCAATGTGGAAAGGAATATTGATTTTGTCGGTCAAACGCTTGTCCAGTCCACGAAGCAAGGCACCACCACCAGCCAGATAGATACCATTCTTCACGATATCCGCATAGAGTTCTGGAGGTGTATTCTCCAATGCACTCAAGATAGCGGTTTCAATCTTGGCAATACTCTTTTCCAAACAATGGGCAATTTCCTGATAGTTCACAGGAACTTCCATCGGAAGAGCAGTAATACGGTTTGGACCGCATACGATATAATCTTCCGGCGCATCGTCTCCCAAGTCGGTCAAGGCAGCACCTACGGCAATCTTGATACGTTCCGCCATACGTTCGCCTACCTTCACATTGTGCTGACGATACATATACTCCTGAATATCAGCAGTCAAGTCATCACCGGCAATACGAATCGAGTTGTTCGACACGATACCGCCCAATGAGATTACGGCAATTTCAGTCGAACCACCACCTATATCCACAATCATGTTTCCTTCCGGTGCTTCCACATCGATACCGATACCGATAGCAGCTGCCATCGGTTCAAAAATCAAGTACACATCACGTCCGCCTGCATGTTCTGCACTGTCTCTTACCGCACGGAGTTCCACTTCGGTACTGCCCGAAGGAACACCAATGACCATACGCAAGGACGGTGTAAAGAAACGGTTGCCGATGTTTACTTTCTTAATCAACCCGCGCATCATCTGTTCGCAGGCATTAAAGTCGGCAATCACACCGTCACGCAATGGACGGACGGTGCGAATGTTCGGATTTTCCTTTTCATACATCATCTTGGCACGTTCACCTACGGCAATCATCTTGTCCGTACGACGGTCAAGAGCTACTACCGATGGTTCGTCCACCACGATGTTTCCGTTATTTAAAATGATGGTATTGGCAGTGCCAAGGTCCATCGCAATTTCTTGTGTAAATGAAAACAATCCCATTCTACCAATCTACCTATATATATTAATGTTTAAAGTGACGGATGCCGGTTGTAACCATGGCTACACCATGTTCGTTACAATATTGGAAAGTCAAATCGTCTCTGACCGAACCGCCCGGCTGGATAACTGCCTTGATACCTTCCTTATCCGCAATTTCCACACAGTCAGGGAACGGGAAGAAAGCATCACTTGCCATTACCGCACCATTCAAGTCGAAGTTGAATGACTTAGCCTTTTCAATCGCCTGCTTCAAGGCATCTACTCGGCTAGTTTGACCCACACCACTGGCAATCAACTGCTTGCCACGTGCCAAAACGATAGCGTTACTCTTGCTGTTCTTTACAATCTTGTTGGCAAACAACATGTCTTCTACTTCCTGAGCAGTAGGAGCCTTTTCGGTTACTTGTTTCAAATCGGCTTCTGTTTCTACGCGCAAGTCCTTGTCCTGAACCAACACACCGTTCAAAGCCGAGCGGAACTGCAACTTCGGCATCTTCACTTCCTTGCGAACCAAGATGATGCGGTTCTTCTTCTGAGTCAGGATTTGCAAAGCTTCTACATCATAATCCGGAGCGATAATCACTTCGAAGAACAAGTTGTTGATTTCTGCAGCTGTATCCTTGTCTACTACCGCATTGGTAATCAACACACCACCGAAAGCCGATACCGGGTCGCCAGCCAATGCATCCTTCCATGCTTCCATCAAAGTAGGACGAGAAGCCAAGCCACAAGCGTTGTTGTGCTTCAAGATAGCGAAAGTAATTTCATCGAATTCATCAATCAAATCCACTGCCGCGTTGATATCAAGCAAGTTGTTGTAAGAGATTTCCTTGCCATGAATCTGGTCGAACATCGCATCAAGGTTGCCATAGAAGAAGCCCTTCTGATGTGGGTTTTCACCATAACGGAGCTGCTTGCCGTTTTCCATGGCACAACGGAAGGCCGAACCTTCTTCACCATCGAAATAGTTGAAGATAGCCGAGTCATAATGAGAAGAAACAGCAAATGCTTCCTTAGCGAACCACTTACGTTCTGCCAATGAAGTTTCCGCACCGTGTTCCACCAACATATCATAGAACGGCTTGTATTGTGCCTGGCTGGCAATGATGACTACATCCTTGAAGTTCTTGGCTGCTGCACGGATGAGCGAAATACCACCTATATCAATCTTTTCGATGATGGCCTGTTCTTCCGCACCGCTGGCAACCGTTGCTTCGAACGGATACAAATCGACAATCACGAGGTCGATTTCAGGAATTTCATATTGAGTAATCTGTTGAATATCTTGTTCCAGTTCTCTGCGGCAAAGAATACCACCGAAAACTTTCGGATGCAATGTCTTTACACGTCCTCCCAAAATAGAAGGGTAAGTAGTCAAGTCTTCCACAGCTTGGCAAGGATAGCCCAATGATTCGATAAATTGGCGAGTACCCCCTGTCGACAAAAACTGGACACCTTCCTCATGCAGTTTGGTTATGATTTCGTCCAAACCTTCCTTGTGATAGACCGACACCAATGCGGTCTTGATTCTTCTAGCTTCTGACATTTTCTTGTATATTTAGTTTTTTGAGGTGCAAAGGTACGAATTTTCCTTCTATTATTACCTAATTAAATAGCAAAATCTTACTTTTCAATCATCATTTACCCCTTCCTGAATAATGTAACAGAAATGTAACACATTCCATTCTTCTGCTTCGACCAAAAGAATTTACCTTTGCATGCGAATGAAATAGTATAACAATTATCTACTTTTTTATGGAAACAATGTTTTTAGGAATCGTGGTATTCCTTTTCCTGCTCGCCATCTTCGATTTGGTAGTAGGTGTCAGCAACGACGCTGTGAACTTTCTCAATTCGGCCATCGGCTCCAAGGCCGCTTCTTTCAAACTCGTCATTACAGTTGCCGCCGTCGGTGTATTCTTCGGAGCTGCCCTCAGTAACGGCATGATGGAAATTGCCCGTCACGGCATCTTCCAGCCCGAGCATTTCTACTTTCAGGAACTGATGTGTATCTTCCTGGCAGTCATGGTGACTGACGTAATCCTGCTGGACATCTTCAACACACTCGGGATGCCGACTTCCACCACCGTTTCAATGGTATTCGAACTCCTTGGAGGTACTTTCGTGCTTGCGCTCATCAAGATTGCCATGGACGAAACCGGCATGTTGGGATTCGGTGACTTGCTGAATACAGAAAAAGCCTTGTCCGTCATCATCGGTA
>SUXW01000031.1 GCA_015060765.1 Bacteroides sp. | reverse complement strand
GAGGTCAACCATTCCAGGAAAACAAGTCAACTTATGCAGTAAGCAAAGTCAACTGATTCCGTACGGAAATGGAAATGTTAATTTTTAAAGTAAAAAGAGAGTCAACCTTTTTTAGGAAAAGACAAAAGTTATTCAATTATTCAGTTATTCAGTTATTCAGTTAATTTTTGCGCTACCTCCTACCATGTAGAATTTATCTTTATATATAATATATATATATATATTATATATATAAAATTATATTTTAGTGTGACCTACCTACGGAAATAAAAACTGAATAACTGAATAACTGAATATTTTTCAGAATTTTGTGAGGTTTAAGAAAACTATGTTCTATCGGTCGTAAAACTATGTTTTACACCTCACAAAACTATGAGTTAATCCATTCAGTGTTCCACTAAACTATTGTACCACTTCTATCTCATCCAACAGATGCTTGGCACCAGCCAACTTGTCTATGATGAACAAGGCAAAACGGATGTCGAGGGCTATGTTACGACAAATCTCGGGGTCGTATACCACATCGCTCATGGTGCCTTCCCATACACGGTCGAAGTTCACTCCGATAAGGTTACCGTCTGCATCGAGCACAGGTGAGCCGGAATTACCTCCGCTGGTGTGGTTGGTGGCAATGAATGCTACCGGTACGGAACCGTCCACTTCCCAACGACCGTAATCCTTGGCGGCATGAAGGTCGCGCAACTTCTGAGGAATGTTATAGTCATAGATTTCGGGATTGTCCTTTTCAATAACACCATCCAACGATGATACAGGAGTGTAGTAAATGGCATCGGCAGGCTTGTAACCCTTTACCTGACCGTAGGTTACACGGAGGGTGGAATTGGCATCGGGATAGAATATCTTTCCACCGCCAGTGGCTTCGTTGTACTCCATCATACCGCGCATATAGGTTCTATACAACAGGGTGATTTCCTTATTGACCGACAATAAGGTGGGTGCTATATGGGCCTTGAACCAGGCATTGGTTTCCTGATAGATTTCTTCGGCCATAGCCAAATTCGGAGTCTCGGTAAACAATGAATCGGCCCAGTTTTCCATGCTTCCATACTTCTGGAGCTGTTCCTTGAAATAAGGTGACTTAAATTTGTCGGCAATGTTCTTGTCGTATGCTTTGTAAAGAGCAATGAACGAGGCCTTGTCGATGGGCATGTAGTAATCCTTGTAGAATTTTTCTGCATTGGCCTGTCCCCTACCCGCAAAAGCAATGAGTTCTACGGCATTCAAGGCTTCCACCTGATAATCGTTGACCAACGACAATTCTTCGATAGATGCATAAAGTTCCTTGAAGCGTTCCACTACCTGTTCGTATTCGGGTTTGCCTTCGGCCCATTGATCGAACTGAGCTTCGAATGCCTGCTTGTTTTCAATGGCCTTCATACGGAGGATGCCCTTGGCTTCGCCCTGCCATTTCTTCCAGGCATTGGATACACTGGCATTCTTGGAGGCATACTTAATGCGAACGGCCTGGTCCTTGTTCATCTCTTCGCGCTGGATATTGAGGCGAAGGGTACGCAAGGCAATCTTATGCGGGTTCGATGTGAGGGCGGTGTATTTTACCGCTTCCGAGAACAGGTATTCGTTGGTGCGGCCGGGAAAACCATAGACCATGGTAAAGTCGCCTTCTTTGATACCCTTGGCATTAACCTTGAAGAACTTCTTGGGACGGAAGGGCACGTTTTTCTCGCTATAAGCAGCCGGTTCGTTGTCGGCACCGGCATACACACGGAACAAGCTGAAGTCGCCCGTATGGCGGGGCCACATCCAATTGTCGGTATCGCCACCAAACTTACCGATGGAACTGGGAGGTGCTCCTACCAAACGTACATCGGTATACACCTTATACACAAAGAGGAAATACTGGTTGCCGTAATAGATGGGCTTTACAAAGGCTTGCAGATTGGCATTGCCCTTTATGGCCTTTTCTTCTATCTTACGGGAGTTCTTTTCTACCAAAGCAATGCGTTTCTCTTCGGTCATGTTCTTCTTGTAGCCTTTCAGTACCTCGTCGGTTACATCGGTCATGTACTCCAAGAACGAAACGGTGAGCCCGGGATTGGGAAGTTCCTCGGCTCTCGACATAGCCCAGAAACCATCCTTCAAGTAGTCGTGCTCTACCGAACTGTGCGACTGGATTTGTCCGTAACCGCAATGATGGTTAGTAATGAGCAGCCCTTCGGATGAAATGAGTTCGCCGGTACATCCGCTACCGAAACGCACCACTGCATCTTTGAGTGACGACTGGTTGACACTATAAATATCTTCGGCCGAGAGCTTGAAACCCTGACTCTGGATATCCTTGATCTTCTTGAGAATCTCTGAAGGAAGCCACATACCTTCATCGGCATGAATCTGTGTTGCACCCATCAACATGAGCGCCAAAAGAATGACTATCTTTTTCATGAACAACGGATTATGAATTAACAATTGAATGAAGGGAACGTATTACTTCTCCTTTTCCAGTTCCGAAGGAATACGCCAAGCCGTATATAGTTCGAGTACCGCCGCAATGGTGAGGCACACAATCCACTCGTTGCGCTTGGAGGTAAACATCAGCACGCCGGCAAAGACCAGCAACACCGCACCGATAATCTGCTGGCGACGGAGACGACGGACAATGAGGTTCTTTCCTTCGTAACGGCACATCACCTGTACATAGGCAAACAATACGGCACCCAACGTGTAGAGATAAGGAGAAAGTTCCCAACGGGTTATCTGAAGTACGGCACCCACCAACAAAAGTACGGCGCCTACCATCTGCATCACTGAATATACTTTACTCATTCTTCAAAAATAAAAATGTCTTCATTCGGTTTCTTCATCAAGTATTTTTCACGGGCAATCTTTTCCAGGGCCTCGGGATTATTGGTAATTTCCTTCAGCCTCTCCGTATCTTCTTCGAACTGTACCCGATACTTGCTTATTTCATTTTTCAACGTCTTGATTTCATCCTTGTGACGGGCACGTTGTATCAAACTGTTCTCATCCAAGAAAACAATAATGATGCCAAAAATAATCAAGGTAATGATATACTTGTGACGGCCAATGAAATTCCAAAGAGTTAGGAGTTTGCTCATAACGAATGAATATTTTACTTTTTGCAAAGATAGAAATATTTCATACATTGTACATCAAAAAACGCAAGAAAATATGTACATTTGCAAAACGCATAACGATAATATCTCCTTCAATATGGAAAGCTATATTGTATCGGCACGTAAATACCGTCCTACGAATTTTGATTCCGTAGTGGGACAACGTGCTTTGACAACGACTTTAAAGAATGCCATCGCAACGGGCAAACTGGCTCATGCCTACCTGTTCTGCGGGCCGCGCGGTGTGGGAAAGACTACCTGTGCGCGTATTTTCGCCAAGACTATCAACTGCTTGAATCCCGGTACAGACGGCGAAGCTTGCAACCAATGCGAATCTTGTCAGGCATTCAACGAACAACGCTCGTACAACATCCACGAACTGGATGCTGCGTCCAACAACTCGGTGGACGATATCCGTTCGTTGATAGATCAGGTTAGAATTCCACCTCAAATCGGGAAATACAAAGTATACATCATCGACGAGGTGCACATGCTCTCGCAAGCGGCATTCAATGCCTTCCTCAAGACATTGGAGGAACCGCCTCATCATGCCATCTTTATCCTGGCAACTACCGAAAAGCATAAGATTCTGCCTACCATCCTGAGCCGATGCCAGATTTACGACTTCAACCGTATTGGCGTGAACGAAACGGTAGACCACTTGAAATATGTGGCCGAAAAGGAAGGAATCCAAGCGGAACCGGAAGCACTGAACGTCATCGCACAGAAAGCCGATGGAGGTATGCGCGATGCGTTGTCTATCTTCGACCAGGTAGCCAGCTTTACCAACGGGAACATTACCTACAAAGGGGTGATCGAGAACCTCAACGTGCTGGATTATGAATACTATTTCAAGCTGACGGACAGTTTTCTGGAAAACAAAGCGTCGGATGCCATGATATTGCTCAACGAAATCTTGAAAAAAGGATTCGATGGAGGACATTTCATTACGGGACTGGCTTCTCATTTCCGGGATCTGCTCGTAAGCAAGGATGCCGTTACCCTTCCGTTGCTGGAAGTGGGCGCAAGCATCCGCCAACGCTATCAGGAACAGGCGCAGAAATGCGACCAGAAGTTCTTGTATCGGGCTATGAAACTGGCCAACGATTGTGACTTGAACTATCGGACAAGCAAGAACAAGCGCTTGTTGGTGGAACTGACACTGATACAATGTGCACAGCTCACCCTACCCGATGCAGACGACCTGATTGGTGGGCGTAGCCCTAAGAGAAGATTAAAACCCCTGTTCAAGAAGCAAGCGGTAGCGCAACCTGCCGCCACGCAACCTCAGTCACAGACAACGGTTGCCGCTCAACCCATTACAGATGGAAACAATACGGGTGTACGCAAAAGCCCGTTGCCGGAACTGAAAAATGAAAAGAAAATTCCGACAATGAAGGCGGGTACCCTTGGTATGTCCATGCGCCAGGCTTTTCAAAACAAGGAAAAGGAAGGGCAAGCCACTCAGGTACAACAACCTACCGTTTCCAATGATAAGGATTACGAAGATTTCATGTTCAACCAACGGGACTTGAGCTACTATTGGAGGAACTTTGCCACCAACGTACTTCCTCAGGAAGAAAAGGCCAATTCGGCCCGCATGATGAACATCAAACCCAAGCTGCTCAATGATACTACGTTCGAAGTGTTGGTAGACAATGAAATGGTAGAAAAATACATGAATCAGCTACTTCCCGACATACAGAGCTATCTGCGCGAACAATTGCACAACCGAAAGATTGTGATGACCGTGCGGGTCAGTGCACCCCACGAAGTGGTTCGTGCCTATAGCCAGTCCGAACGCTTCATCTTAATGAGCAAACGGAATCCCGATTTGTTGAAATTCAAGGAAGCCTTTGGATTGGAATTGAATTGAGCATCCCGTTCTATTCGCATCATCCCATGGAACAAAATAACGAAGGATCTGATTACGATGATGTATCCAGATCCTTCGCTTTATTTAAAGACGCCAACGGGCGTTTATTATTTTAGAATGAATAAGTGGCACTCAATACCAAGCGATTGTTCGCTACCGAGTGAGTATCGGTTACCTTACCATCCTTCTGGTTCTTGCCATACCATGCGGTAGTATAGTTATACTCGGCACCAAATTTCCAATGAGGTACGTTGTAGGTCAGTTCGAAAGTACCGCTCAACAATTGGTCGATGTTGGTACCTGTACCATATACCACCTTGTTGTCGCCCATTTCCATATCATCGGCTGTACCCAAGTTCTTGATGTAACCGATGAAGATTCCCGGTTTCCACTTCTTACCATACACAATGTTAATCCAAGTGCTGGAATTGCGGAACGGAGTATATTTGCGTTCACCGGTCTTGGTGTCGTACGACTTAACCGCATAACCACCCAACATGGATGTATGGGTAAAGTTGGAGCCCAAGGTACTCTTGGCGGCAACCATCCACAAATTCTTCTGATACTTGATGTGTGCTTCGTAAGACAAAGTAGTGAGACGTTCGTCTACCTTGTATGTGCTACCATCGCCACCGATAGCCTTGGTACGTGGAGTAATGGAAAGTAGGTCAACCCCTACACCCATAATCCATCCGTTGGCCTTGTAATCCAAATTAAGGGCCAGTTCGGGGATGTTCGAATTCTTGTGCGGATACTGGTTGCGTGCATTACCCTTACCTGTACCATCATCGGCCGTAGGACCGTGTGACTTGAATTGTGATTGCCATACGGCGGCCAACTGGAATTGAAAGGAGCCGTTATTACGACGATAACGGATTTGGGGAGCACGACCGAACGGTTGGAAAGGCGAACCTGTATTCAGGTTCAGAATTTGAGGAGAAACCTCACCAAAGAACGGATGGGCAGTCTGACCTACCAACAATTTGTCTTTGCCCCAATCGAAATTGAAATAAGCCTGACGCAAGCGGAGAGCCGAAAGGTTATCGTTTCCATTACCACGAAAGTCGAACTCAATCTTGGCAGATGTCTTGGCCTTGCCAATCATAGGACCGGCAAAATCAAAGCCCATACGAGAGTAAACGGTGTACATGTTACTGTTGTCCGAACCGTTGATATCATTTCCATTGGCATCGAGCACTTCGTCCTTGGGGTACGAATAGAACAAGCCGTCTACCGACTGGACATTGTCACGGCTATTGTAAAAGAAATCCGTACGGACATGGCCATAAATCTTCAGGCTCATATCCTTTCCTAAATTAATCTGTGCAAACGTGCAAACGGAAAGCAATAAGGAAAAAAATAATACTGTAAACTTTTTCATCACAATCTTTTTAAAAAACGGGTGCAAAATTACACAATAAATCTTGATAAAAAAAGAATCAGACCTTGATTATTCAAAATCTGATTCTCCGTTATCCTGAATCTATCTTACCTTTCAGAAGGAAATAGTAGGAAGTACATCATCGTTTTCCTTGTCCTCCACATCCCTCAACAATTGTCCGCTATTCGAATAGAACAAGTTTCTGTCCTTCTTTCCCTTGGTTTCAATCTCAATCAGGTAGAATACTTTGTCCGGACATTCGTATTTGTCAATGTCATCAATGGTCCAGGAAGAATATTCACTCGACTGATAGGCATTCTGAACCGCCATAGGAAGTTGTGCCAGGTCTCTGCGTAAATCGGTTTCGGTCATACACCATTGTGCATTTTTGTCATACCACACATCCATTTCCACTCCGTCCTGATAGAAATCGGCTACATTGTATCCCGCCTTGACCGACCACTCTACCCTACCGGCATTGGGGTAATCTTTCGCGAAAGTATCTTTTACTTTATCCGAGACATGAGCCGGATGATCGTCGTCACTACAAGCTGTTGCACCCAACAAGGTGAACAAAGCCATACACCATACATAAAATTTTGTTCTCATAACGTTCTCTTTTTTAGTTACCAATTATTTATCTTGCCGTTTATCCGATTATCTATCCAATTTTATCACATTGAAGGACTTGTCAAACTTTATTTCCCATCCATTGGACAATTCTAGTTCGTATTTCTTCCGGTCCTTTTCAATCTGTTTGATTTTTGCCGACGGATAATGATTCTTTACATAAGTACGGATAGCCGAAGGAACCGCCTCCATGGGTACCTGACTATAGTCGCAATCAATCTTGGTCCATTCTCCTTTCTTGTCAAATTCCACCTTATCTCCATTCGTAAAAATCACATCGTAACTACGGCCGAAGAATTCGGAATCCATCTTTGCCAAAGCGACCGATTTACCTGGGAAATATTGTTTGATGAATGTCTGCGCCGCTTGAGGCATTTTGTCTACACTGATAGGCTTGTCTTCTCCTGCGAATGATATGGCAACGAATGCAAACAGGGCTGTCAATAATAAAGTCACTTTTTTCATATAATTTTCTATTTACGGGTTAAACATTTTTCTATCACAAAGATGACACACAATTCTGAAAAGATTCTGAAGTTTTATCTTTCCAAGCATTTTTTTTGAAAAAAACTTCAGAATCTTTTCCGGTCAAAGAAAAACACCTCCTGATAGAAGAATGTTTATCGGTAAACGAAATTTAGGAATGTTTTCGAGATAGAGTGAATTGATGCAATCCTTGTTGGTGGCTATAGGCTATCTGCAACCCATATTGCATACAGATGGAATGAACAATGGCCAGGCCCAAACCGGTAGAGCCTTCTTTCTTCTGACCTTGATAAAAACGGTCGAAGACTTTATTACCGTCCAACGGTTCCTCCGAACCGGTGTTTCCAAATATCATACAATCGGGGGTTACCTCTATCCGGATCCGTCCGGAATCTACATTGTGTATATAGGCATTCTTCAACAAATTGGTAACCAATGCCACCGCCAACGCATCGTTCATGGTCACCTCAAAGTTTCCCGTTTCCTTCCATTCCAGTTGGATGCCACGGTGTGCATACACCTCCCGATAGTCGTCTACGTACCCTTTCAAGACCCCATTCAGGTTCATAGTCTTTACATCGGTAAACTGATGATTGTCTATTTTGGAAAGGAGCAACAAGGATTTGTTCAGTTTGGTGACATGCACCAAGGTCTGATGTGTTTTTGCCAATTCCTCCAATTGGGTTTCGGAGAGCGACTCATCTTCCATCAGCATTTCAATTCGATTGCGGCAAACGGCCAACGGAGTCTGCATTTCATGGGAGGCATTGCCGATAAATTCCTTCTGTTGCTCAAACAAATTCTTGCTATGTTCTGCATAGCTCGTAACCGCCTCGTTCAGGCGTTGGAATTCCGTAACCGTAGTAGGATTGGAAAGCGGTACATATTTGCTCCCCAAACGATGGTTGTCCAACCAATGCAACAACCGATAGAAAGGTTTCATGCTCTTACGGAACACCCCTACATATACCATCAAGATGGCAAACAACAACGCTACATACAACCCGATGAGCAAGAGCAGGATGGATTCACGCAAATCCGCCTTCTCTACCGTCGGCGTAGACACTTCCAACTGATAGAACTGCCCTTTTCCATCATCAAAGATGGTGGTCAGGATACGGGCAGGCTCTGTCTCCTTCTTGGTGCCAATATAGACCATGGTATCCTTATAGCTGATGTGCGGATGAGTACCAGCATATTCTTGGGTCACTTTCTGCAAGTAATATTGGTTATTCGACCCGCTATTGTGCGAAGGAAGTTCCTCACCGGCCAACGAACGGATAATAATCTGCTCCGAATAATCCTCCAACGAATCATCTACCTCATCGTTTATTTCGTCCATCATGGCATAATAAAAGCACATGGCCCATATAGCCAACACCCCCATGCTCCACAAGGACAAATGAAGAAACACTCGATTGAACAATTTCATATCCGCTCCTCCTCTCAATCAATGATTAGTTTATACCCCAAACCATATACCGCCTTTATCTCGATCGACGCACCCGCATCTTTCAATTTTTTCCTCAAGTTCTTTATTTGCGCATAGATAAAGTCAAAATTATCGGCCTGGTCAATATGGTCGCCCCACACCGATTCCGCCAACAGATGTTTGTTGATCATCCGGTTGGGACGGTTCATGAAATAATGAAGGATATCGTACTCCTTCCGGCTCAACTCCAAAGGTCGGTCGGATACCTTCACCAGAAAGCGGTCCGGGAACACTTGTACATTCCCGTGCTCTATGCCATGGTCGCCGTCGCGGTGCTTCCTTCTGAGAACGCTTCGGACGCGGGCGGTCAGTTCGGCCAAATGAAAAGGTTTGGCCAGATAGTCATCGGCACCCAATTCAAGACCGAGTATCTTGTCCTCCAACGAATCCTTGGCCGAGATAATAATCACATTTTCCTTTTTCCGTAATTCCTTCAGACGTTCCAACAATTTAAGTCCGTTACCGTCGGGCAACATGACATCCAATAGTATACAATCATAATCGTATACTTCTATCTTATCCAGTGCCGTCCGATAATCGGATGCCGTTTCGGTCACAAATCGTTCCTTTTCCAACGAGCGTTGAATCAATTCCCTCAAAGAATGGTCATCTTCTATAATCAAAATCTTCATCTTCCCATCTAATTTTTACAAAGGAAAAAGCACTTTCTGAAAACATTCTGAAATGGAAGTAAGAAAACGGTTATTCGGCCTTTTTTTTCTTCATCTCCTTGGCCGACCACTTTTGCAACCGTTTGTATTCCTTCTTGGTAAGGCGCATGAACGAGCCATGTTGCGGACCGGTTACCCCTTGGATGTCGACCGGTTCACTGAAATTACGCAAATACTTGTCGGCCTTGCAGATACGGTAATGCTTGGGACGTGAAGAATATTCAATGTATGCCACCCGCCAGGTATCATCGCCCATCAATTGGAAAGCCGAAGAGCCTTCGCATTTCTTGTTGCCTTCAAAGTCCACGTAATCATCTTCCACCGGTTCGCTCCACGGACCGGTCAAATGCTTTGCCGTAGCCGTATAAATTCCCGGTTTGCCTCCCTCCTTCTTGATCAGCATGTGATAGAGTCCATCCGATTCCAGATAATTGATATCGGCATCAATGGTAGCATATCCCCAATCGAACAACAAACGCGGTTTGGTAAGTCGGGTAAAGCTTTCGTCGGCATACGAATAATACATGCGGTCGTAGGCCTCTTCCGCCCTGTTCCAAAGAGAATAATAGATCATATATCCCCCTTTTTTACCGTCCTTCCATACATAATGGGGATCCCAAAAGATTTGTGGTGCCCACACCCGATTGATGGTAGACCAATCTTGATATACATCGGGTGATTCAGGATCGCAGAAGATAGATGCACCCTTTCGAAAATCGAACGTAACCGACTCCCAATGAATCAGGTCATCGCTACGCAAGAGATCGATACCATAATTGTCCCATACCTTCGATTTTCGCACACACATATCGGTTGTTACCATCAGATAACCTTTACCGTCGTGCGTACGGGTGATATAAGCATCACGAGTACCTCCTTCAATGCGTGCATGTTCTTCAGGGTTGAAAATTGGGTCTCCCCCTATCACATCCTCATAGTGATACCCGTCGCGGCTCAAGGCATAGGCCGTGTATTCTCCCCGATCACTCATGTGACAATACAGATAACCGTAATCGCCCTTTTGCAGATTTTGGGCAAATGCCGTTGTACCCATCCAAAGACACAACGGCATCAACAACCTTTTCATTCTCATTTCTTCAAGTCCTTCAAGGCATCCTTCACACCTTCAACGGCTTCTTTTACATTTTCCACTTTTTCTTCAGCATCTTCCTTCGCCTTCTGAGCAGCTTCAATCTTTTCTTCAGCTGCTTCCTTTGCTTCCTCGATAGCTTCTTCAGCGTCTTCTTTCGCTTGTTTGATCATTTTTTCCAACTTACTCATTTCTTCCTTCTGTTCGTCGGTCAATTCATCGCCCTTCGCCTTCAACGCTTCATAAGCTTCTTCCAGACTACTGATCTTTTCTTCAGCTGCTTCCTTAACGGCTTCTACAGCTTCCTTAACGGCTTCCTTTGCCTTTTCATCCTTCTTGCTTCCGCCACAAGCACTTAAAGTCATGGCAACCAAGCACATTACAAATACTTTTTTCATGCGAATTTATTTTTATATTACCTTGCAAAGATATAAACAATTGCAAGTAACGCAACAAAATCTGACAAAAAAGACATTCTTATCCATTTTGTTTTCCGAATTATTCCGCATTCATTGTCAGTCAGTCGGTCATTTTGTCAGTCTTTCCTTTCAAAAAAAGACTGGCACGGAGTTTGCTATAAGATAGACGTGAAGCCGATGCAAAGAAGCTTCCATTAAATAACAAGATTATTCATTTAGAAAACAAGTAAAAAAAATAAAGATTATGGGAAAGATTATTGGTATTGACTTAGGAACAACAAACTCTTGTGTTTCTGTATTTGAAGGTAATGAACCTGTAGTAATCACTAATGCTGAAGGTAAGCGCACCACTCCGTCTATCGTAGCATTCGTTGACGGTGGCGAACGTAAGATTGGTGATCCAGCCAAGCGTCAGGCTATCACTAACCCACAACGTACTATCTTCTCAATCAAGCGCTTCATGGGTGAAAATTGGGATCAGGTACAAAAGGAAATCTCTCGCGTACCTTATAAAGTAGTGAAGGGCGACAACAATACTCCACGTGTGGACATCGACGGACGTCTCTATACTCCACAAGAAATCTCGGCTATGATTCTTCAGAAGATGAAGAAAACTGCTGAAGACTACCTCGGACAAGAAGTGACCGAAGCTGTTATCACCGTTCCTGCATATTTCTCTGACTCACAGCGTCAGGCTACTAAAGAAGCCGGTCAGATTGCAGGTCTCGAAGTGAAACGTATCGTAAACGAACCGACCGCTGCTGCTTTGGCTTACGGTATCGACAAGGCCGACAAGGACATGAAGATTGCGGTATTCGACCTCGGTGGTGGTACATTCGATATCTCTATCCTCGAATTCGGTGGTGGTGTATTCGAAGTATTGTCTACTAATGGTGATACTCACCTCGGTGGTGACGACTTCGACCAAGTAATCATCGACTGGTTGGTTCAGGAATTCAAGAACGACGAAGGTGCCGACTTGACCGCCGATCCAATGGCTATGCAACGTTTGAAAGAAGCTGCTGAAAAGGCTAAGATTGAATTGTCTTCTGCTACCAGCACTGAAATCAACTTACCATACATCATGCCGGTAGGTGGTGTGCCCAAGCACTTGGTAAAGACTTTGACTCGTGCGAAGTTCGAAGCATTGGCTCACAACTTGATTCAAGCTTGTTTGGAACCATGCAAGAACGCTATGCGTGACGCAGGTTTGAGCAACTCAGACATCGACGAAGTTATCTTGGTAGGCGGTTCTACACGTATCCCAGCCGTTCAGCAATTGGTACAGGACTTCTTCGGTAAGGTTCCTTCCAAGGGTGTGAATCCGGACGAAGTAGTAGCCGTAGGTGCTGCTGTTCAGGGTGCCGTATTGACCGACGAAATCAAGGGCGTGGTATTGCTCGACGTTACTCCGTTGTCAATGGGTATCGAAACCCTCGGTGGTGTAATGACCAAGATGATCGACGCCAACACTACCATTCCTTGCAAGAAGACTGAAACCTTCTCTACAGCTGCCGACAACCAGACAGAAGTAACTATCCACGTGCTTCAGGGTGAACGTCCGATGGCTGCTCAGAACAAGTCAATCGGTAACTTCAACCTGACAGGTATCGCTCCGGCTCGTCGTGGTGTTCCACAAATCGAAGTAACCTTCGACATCGACGCCAACGGTATCTTGAAGGTATCTGCCAAGGATAAGGCAACAGGTAAGGAACAAGCTATCCGTATCGAAGCATCAAGCGGTTTGAGCAAGGAAGAAATCGAACGCATGAAGGCTGAAGCTGAAGCAAATGCTGAAGCAGACAAGAAGGAACGCGAAAAGATCGACAAGCTGAACCAGGCTGACTCTATGATTTTCCAAACTGAAAATCAGTTGAAGGAATTGGGCGACAAGCTTCCTGCCGACAAGAAGGCTCCAATCGAAGCTGCTCTCCAGAAGTTGAAAGATGCTCACAAGGCTCAGGACTTGGCTGGTATCGATGCTTCAATGGCCGAATTGAACAATGCCTTCCAAGCGGCTAGCGCTGAAATGTACGCTCAGAGCGGTGCTCAAGGTGGTGCTCAGCAAGGTCCTAACGCAGGTGGTCAGCAACAGGCTAACCAAGGCGGCAAGGAAGATATTCAAGACGCTGACTTCGAGGAAGTCAAGTAGTCTGAGATAACAAACGATAAAAATCGATAACTAAATAGGGTGTGGCTCAATGAGTTACACCCTATTTCTTTTTATAACATTTTCTATTGATTTTGCTTGTATGTTATATTTTTGTTGTATATTTGTACCATAATTGTACCGACACTTAAAAGTAGAAAATGTGACAACAAATTCAAAATCCGCTTTAAGATAGGTTATAATATACCAAATATAAGATATGCCAGCAGCTAAATTTGAAATAATCCGTAATTGCAAAGTCTGTGGTACTCCTTTCCAAGCTAAGACCATTGACTCTTGGTATTGTTGTACCAAATGCTCTAAAGTCGCATGGAAAAGACGCAAGGATGAGGAAATAAGAATGCAGAAATTGGATACAATCGTCAAGAAGATACCAAAATCCAAAGAACTGATTTCGGTACCAGAAGCGTATGCCTTATTTGGTATCAGTAAAGAAACTATTTATCGCCTGGTACGTAAAGGCGCTATCACAAGTACTAATTTAGGTGAAAGACAAATCAGACTTAGTAAAGAAGAGCTAATGAAACTATATCCCCTTCGTAGGAAAGCTCTTGAAAAGCCCAAAGCGGTACCAAAATTATATAGTATGGAGGAAAAAGACTGTTATACGATTGGCGAAGTAAGCAAGAAATACAAACTGGATGATAGTACGGTCTATCTACACATTCGTAAATACTCCATCCCCACTCGTCAAATAGGCAATTATGTCTATGTACCCAAGAAAGAAATTGATAATCTATATAAAGGAATGAAGATATGAAAAAGGCATTTGCTAATACAAGAGTTGCGGTAAAGCTTCGCAAATCCGAACATCATGAAGAGTGGTATCTATATCTTGAAGCATATCCTGTATTCGAACCTGGCAACGATAAGCCACAAAGAGTACGTGAATATTTGAATCGAATTATCAAGACGCCACTTTGGGATAAAACTCGCAATGCCCGTACCACTTCTGACGGGAAGAAAAGTTATAAGCCCAAAAGGGATTTGAACGGAGTCATTTTGTGCAAATCTCAATTGGATCAGGAAATGTGTCTCTACGCAGATGCCGTAAGACGAATCCGTCAGAAAGAATATGACAATGCCGCACTATATTCCGAAACTGATGCAGAACAAGCCGAACAATTAGAACGTTCACATGCAAATTTCATTGAATATTTCGACCATGTACAAAAGACTCGTCATCGAAACAGTTCAGAATCAATCATCGTCAATTGGAGACGTGTATATGAACTGCTAAAAATCTTTGCCAAGGGTGATACTCTTCTCTTTTCGCAAATAGACATGAGACTAATAGAATCATTCCGTACATTTATGATAAATGCTCCACAGGGAGGAAACAAGAGTGGTACTGTCTCACAGAATACGGCATCAACCTACTTTTCTATTTTTAAGGCTGCACTCAAACAGGCTTTTATAGATGGCTATCTGACTGTAGATATTGCTGCCAAAGTTAAGGGCATTCAAGAGCAAGAAAGCCGAAGGGAGTTCTTAACAATAGAAGAACTGAACAAATTGGCTCAGACTCCTTGCGACCCTCTACTTAAACGAGCCGCCTTATTCTCTGCCCTAACAGGTATTCGTCATTGTGATATTCAAAAATTGAAATGGTCAGAGTTGGAAGAATTCAATGGCAATTACCGAGTGAATTTCACCCAGCAAAAGACCAAAGGTGTAGAATACACTCCCATATCAGAACAGGCATACCAGCTTTGTGGAGAACAAAAAGAAGGTGAAGTATTGGTTTTTGCAGGTCTTCCTGATCCTTCATGGATTAACCGTCCTGTTAAGAAATGGGTGGAAGCAGCCGGAATAACCAAACACATAACCTTCCATTGCTTTAGACATTCCTATGCAACCCTACAACTCGCTGGAGGAACAGACATCTATACGGTCAGCAAAATGCTTGGTCACACCAATGTTCGTACTACTCAAATATACGCAAAGGTTATTGATGCCAAAAAAGAGAAAGCTACAGAGACCATCAAGCTGGACTTGTCCGATACAGAATAATCTACATTTTAACAATAAATATATAGACCATCCGCATTATTATGCAGATGGTCTATATATTTATTGTTTAATCCAGCCATACGACAATGCTATTTCAAGAAAATTAGACTGATTATAAACATAATATGCCATACAATTGGGGTCTTTATCTAATTGTAATAAACATCCGATAGCAAGAATATCAGATATGATGTTCGATTCAAATGGCGCAAAGCTTATAGATTCAGTTCCTCCATTATTTGAGAAATAAATAGTAATTACGTATGCATCTTGATATATCCTTCCTTCAGATTCCTTGTATGACATATCAAAAGTTATTTTTTCTACATACTTATTATCATATTTAGTTTTTGTTACAAAATCTCGACTTACTAAAATCAAAGAAAAATACCTAGAATATGCATGATTATGGCATTTATATATACAGAATTGATTTAGTATTGTAATCAATTTGCTATATTTTGTTATAAAGTTTTTATAGGAACTATATTCATAATTAAAAGGACGATTTAGGAATTCTACATATTCCTTATGGTTACTATGTAACCAACCACTAGGACAATATCTAAACCCTTTAACATACAAATCATCCCACTCAGTCTTTTTGGTAGTAAAAAAGCCTGATATTGTTGTTGTTTTTTGATAATATGAATCTCGTAATCTATTGATAACATATTTATCGGTATACGTATCTGCCATAATTTATATGAAAATAATCGCATTAAATATTAGGTATATAAAATGCAAAATTAGAAAATATACATGAGATATCATTGTTTATTCAAATTATTATTAAATAAATAACACGCATACATATTTTTTGCTTTCTTATCATACATACTTAAGATTACCTTATGATTGTCTTATGATTCGTTCCATAAGCATAAATAAATGATAAGTAATTTATCCACCACACTCCTTGATTATCAGTATTATAGCATTATGAAAGTAATGATTCGATTATGATTCTTTCTATGACCCTTATCAGCATAAAATCAGCAATCGTTTTTTATGTTCCTTTGCAGCAAAACCATTCAAATTATCAATAAAATTATGAGCGAAAAGAACATTACTTTTGAAGACATGCCTAAGGCGATGTCATGGATGATGGACAAGTTAAATGAACTAGATTCCAAGATTGATGGATTGAACAACTCTCCACAGACTCCTCCATCAGAGATATGGATGAACCTTAAAGAACTGCGTGAATATCTTCCAAGTCATCCTGCGGAACAAACAGTTTACGGTTGGACAAGTTGCCATCAAATACCTTTTCACAAAAAAGGTAAGCGCATCATGTTCTTGAAATCAGAAATCGACGACTGGCTTCATGACAGTAAAATGAAATCACAAAAAGAACTTGAACAGGAAGCAGAGAACTTTATTAAGTCAAAACGTAAAAGACATTTCTAATGGATTCACTTGATTTATGCAATGGTATCAGAATGGAATCTGAAGGAGTTGTGGAAAACAACATTCCTTTAGACTGTTTACCTGCTAAAATCCAGGATATGGTTTTAATGTTGGCCAGACAAGAGAACTATTCCATTGAATACACAATGGCATCACTTCTTATTGCAGCTTCATCAGCTATTGGCAACTCTACAAAAATACATATCCGTGGAGGTTGGAAAAGCAGTCCTATTCTATATATGATACTAGTTGGTCGCCCTGGCATGGGAAAAACACCACCTTTAGATTTTGCCTATCTCCCCATCCGAAAGCATGATTCACAAATAATCAAGCAATTTAAGTTGGATTTGGAGAATTACAATTCTACCATTGAATGCATGAAAGGAAAGAAGGAGAACAATAGTTCGTTACCACTTAAACCTATTCTAAAAAGAACTATAATATCTGATTTTACTCCTGAGGCACTTTTAAGGGCACTCGATGACAACAAGCGTGGTGTAGTCATCTATGTTGATGAAATCATGGGTATGTTCAATTCTGTTAACCAATACAGCAAGGGACAACTAATCGAGCAACTTCTGACTATTTTTAGCGGAAAACCACTTGATATTTCAAGATGCGGTATGCCATTTCCTATACGCATTGATGATCCTTTTGTTACACTTGTCGGTACCATGCAAACGACTCGTGTTCATGAATTAGTCAGCAAAGGTTATAAAGATAATGGCCTGATGGATAGAATCATTTTTGACTATCCGTCCTCACAAAACATTTCCGACTGGCAAATAGACGAAGATGATTCGTCTGTTAGGTTTGACAAATATTCATCACTATGGGAATCGATAATAAATCGGCTATTAGAGTTGCCATTCCAAGAAAATGGACCAAATAGCATTCTAAGATTTTCTGCTGATGCCAAAGTACATTTTACTAATTGGAGGAACTCTATGACAAGGCCTATTAATGGTATTGAAAATGACAATTTGGTTGATAGCAGAATATTCAAATCTCCATTGATTACAGCTCGAATAGCTTTGGTTATCCAGATGCTAAGATGGGCATGTGGGGAATCTCATAAAGATAATGTAGATATTGACTCTGTAAAATCAGCGATTTGTCTTACTGAATATTTTGAGAGTTGTTATAAACGTATTGAGGTATTCATGAACAGTGAAAGTCTTACCCCACAAAAGAAAGACTTACTTGATTATCTTTCTGAAAAGTTTGCCACGAGTGATGCCATCAAAGCAGGTAAAGAGGTCGGTCTGTCAGAGAGATCTGTCATGTATACACTGTCAGAACTTAACAAAGCTAATATAATTAGAAAAATCAAACATGGAGAATATGAGAAACTGCAATAAATCACCCTATTTGCAGATTGCAGTTTTTGCAGTTTGCAGTTTCTGAACCCTATTTTCCTGCAAAACTGCAAAAAGTGCAAACTGCACGAACTGCAAAAGAACATTTTACAAGATGGCAGAATATCGATTTACACTTCAGAAATATAAACGTGGGAACAAGCTCACTTGTCCGAACTGCGGAAAAAAGCAGTCCTTCGTAAAATACATTGATTTGGAAAATGAAATCAATTTCCCAGACTATGTTGGACGGTGCGACCATGAGGTTTCATGTCAATATCATTATAAACCATCGGACTATTTCAATGACAATCCAGATGTTTTGCCTCAAAAGGATTTTGAATTAAGAAAAACTATAGCACCAAAGCAATTGGCTCCTAAACCGATTTCGTACATTGATAAAGGTATTGTTGGACGTACACTTTCTAATTACAACATCAATCCCATGTTCAAATACCTTTCGGGATTATTCGGAAATAAAGAGACCATACGGATATTCGACATATATAAGGTTGGTACAGCCAAGAAATGGGGAGGTTCCACTGTCTATTGGCAGATTGACTACAATAGTAACGTGAGAACAGGAAAGATTATGTTATATGATTCCGAAACCGGTCATAGAATCAAGGAACCAAGAAGTTATGTCACTTGGGTACACACCGATTTGCTTTATGAGGAGTATAACCTTAAGCAATGTTTCTTTGGCGAACATCTTTTAAGTGCATATCCCAACAAATCTGTCGCCATTGTAGAAAGTGAGAAATCTGCTTTGATAGCCACCCACTTTATGCCAGATTTTGTATGGTTGGCAACAGGTGGTATGCATGGGTGTTTTAAAGAAGAATCTGTCAGTGTTCTGAAAAACCGAACTGTCATATTGTGTCCAGATTTAGGTGCAACCGAAACATGGAAAGGTAAAATCAAGCTACTTTCTTCCATCTGTTCAAGAGTGGTCATCAGTGAGAAACTGGAACAATGTGCGACTGAAGAACAGAGAAAGAGCGGCTTGGATATTGCAGATTTTCTGCTTATGAATAACACGCCCATGATGATTCTCCAAAAGATGATAAAACGTAATCCCAACCTACAAAAACTTATCAACTGTCTTGGCTTGGAGCTAGTCGATTCAAAATAGAGTTATAACCTGAAGTTGCTGTCCACATTTATAAGGATACAACTTTTATCCACATGAGTAATAACATAAAAATTCCAATAAGATGAAATATCAAGTACATTATCAAATGACCTTATCCGCTCCCCAACTGAATTACCTATCAGAGAGCAAATACCACAAGAATCGTATGGCATTCTTTCTTGACCTTGTAAACAGTGCAGTACTTAAACCTACCAAAAGTCAAGTTTGTGGCTGTGATGAAACTATAAATATCGGACAAGTAGAAAAATCCGAAGTCCAATTGGCTAAGGATTGGGACTGTGACCGAAAGACTGTTTCGAAAGTTATAGCAAAGATGAATGAGCTGGGGATAATCACAACTAAAAAGAGTAACCGTACATCTGTCCATACTATTCATCCTGTCGCAGCATGGATAGTGGACAATATAAGAATCAAGAATCCATATTTCCGCACTGGATATGTATATAATCAGATTCGTGAAGGAAATTTTGATAGCACAAGTTTCATGTCTCAATTAAATGTTGACAAGAATGGAGCATCTATGAATAGCATTTGTGATAAAGATTCCCATAATGGTAAAGATTCAAAAACATTCCAGACATTACCCACAATCCACAGTATTGAGATTTTCAAAAAAAGGGAAGAAAGAAATTCAAACCATTCAAAAGCAAACGAACCAGAAAATATTGAACATGGCAATACTGATTGCTTGCAATAATCCATTTCTAATGGGTATCCTATGCAAGAAGTACCACCGTCCGACAAATTGCCTTCACCACTTGACTACCGGAGGCTCCTTGCATTACTCGCAAGCTCGCAATGACTAATCAATTTTCAATTCAGGAACCTTTTATAATTCATACGATATGACAAAGAGAAAAGAGAATACTGCCAAAGGACGTACTAAGCATATCGACATCCGTTTGACGGAAGACGAATATACAATGGTAGTTAATAAGGCTAATGAATGCGGCCTCACACTTAGCGATTATGGACGAAGATTATTGCAAAACCATCGTCCTAACAAGAGACTTTCAATCGATGAAGTTCATGCTCTTAATTCACTTTCCGATGCAAGAGCAGACCTTATACGTGTCCAAAATGTACTGAAAAGCAAACCCGATGAAATCAAAAGACAATACTTTCGTGATGCGACCTTTATGCGTACATGGATTGCATCAGTTGATAGACTTATTATTCGTTGGGGACAAATCAGAGATAGTATAAATCAAAATTAAGTCGACCGATTATGATAGCACAAGGAGAAGCCATTGCTCATGGAGCAGCTGCTATAGACTATTCCATGGGTAAAGAGAAAGCACAAATTGTTAAGGTAAATGATTTGCCTGACAATATAGAACCACTGGCCATGTGGTCAAGAATGATGCAGTTACAGCACTATTTTATGAAAGACAAGGGCAACCGAAAACCGATAGAGCGCAAAGCATTACGTTTTGAAATTTCCCCAACCATAGAAGAGTCCAAAGGATGGACTATGCAAGACTGGCTACGACTGGCCGAAGAGTTCATTGCCGTTCTTGACAGTATTGACTATAGAC
>SUXW01000030.1 GCA_015060765.1 Bacteroides sp. | reverse complement strand
TGTTGTTCCAACCAGTCGATGGATTCCGCATCGAGGTGGTTGGTCGGTTCGTCGAGAAGCAATACATCCGGCTTCTGGAGCAAGAGACGGCACAATGCCACACGACGGCGTTCACCACCCGAAAGCACCTTCACCGGCTGGTCTTCTGCCGGACAACGGAGGGCATCCATCGCACGTTCGAGCTTGCTGTCGAGGTTCCATGCATCGGTTGCATCGATGATGTCCTGCAATTCAGCCTGACGGGCAAAGAGGGCATCCATCTTGTCCGGATCTTCATAATATTCCGGAAGACCGAACTTATTGTTGATTTCTTCGTATTCGTTCAAGGCATCCACAATCGGTTGTACGCCTTCCATGACCACTTCCTTCACGGTCTTGGTGTCGTCCAACTGAGGTTCCTGTGCCAAATATCCTACCGAGTAACCCGGAGAGAATACCACTTCGCCTTGATAGCTCTTGTCGAGACCGGCGATAATCTTCAGCAATGTTGACTTACCTGAACCGTTCAAACCAATGATACCAATCTTGGCACCATAGAAGAAAGACAGGTAGATGTTCTTCAATACTTGCTTATTCGCTTGGAAGGCTTTGCTGACGCCTACCATTGAAAAGATAATTTTTTTATCGTCTACTGTGGCCATTTTATTGAGTTATGAGTTTTAAGTTATGAGTTATAAGTTATGAGTTTTGAGTTATGAGTTATAAGTTATGAGTGTCCATGCGGAGCCAACTCAAGACTCATAACTCAGAACTCATAACTCTATCAGTATTGTTCCTTCTCATTCGGGAAGTCGCAATGCTTCACGTCTTCCACATACTGGCTGATGGCATTGGTCATCACCGAGTGCAAATCAGCGTATCGACGGAGGAAACGAGGGCTGAAGCCATTGGTCATGCCGAGCATGTCGGATACGACCAATACTTGTCCGTCCACTCCTCCACCGGCTCCGATACCGATTACAGGGATGGTCAATTCCTTGGCTACTCTCTCTGCCAAAGCTGCCGGCACCTTTTCAATCACGATGGCAAAGCATCCGGCTTCTTCCAGCAACTTGGCATCGCGAATCAGCTTTTCGGCTTCTTCATCGCCTTTGGCACGAACGGCATACGTACCATATTTATTGATGGATTGCGGCATCAAGCCAAGGTGTCCCATCACAGGAATACCCGATGCGATAATCTTCTTCACGGATTCAATCACCTCTTCTCCACCTTCCAGTTTCAATGCATCAGCATGAGTAATCTTCATCACCTGGATAGCGTTGGTCACGGCATCGTAAGCCGATGTCTGATACGTACCGAAAGGCATATCCACTACCACCAATGCACGCTTCACGCCACGCACCACGGCCTTGCCGAGAAAAATCATCTGGTCGAGCGAGATGGGAAGCGTAGTGATATTCCCTGCTATTACATTTGATGCGGAATCGCCTACCAAAATCACGTCTACACCTGCACCGTCTACAATCTGTGCGGTGGTATAATCATAAGAAGTAAGCATGGAGATTTTTTCACCACGCTGCTTCATTTCTATCAATCGATGAGTGGTCACCTTACGGGAATCACTCGATAAATATGCTGCCATAATCTTTATTTTTTAAAAACTCCTGCAAAGGTAGAGCTTTTAAAGGACTATTCCAATACAGCCATCATTTTTTCATGGTTGAAGTCCACAAAGTCAGGTATAACAAGCGAAACCTTGTCTTCGATGGACGAAGCGGGATTGGTTGTGGCCAAGCCAATGACTTTCATGCCTGCCCTTCTCCCCGACTCTATGCCATGGAAAGAATCCTCGAACACCACGCAATTCTCTACAGGCACCTGCACACTTTCGGCTCCCAGCAAGAAACATTCGGGATGAGGTTTGGAATGGCTCACCTTATCGGCGGTAACAATGTAATCCACCATCGACTTCAGTTCCGGCAAGGCTCGATGCGCATTGGCCATCTTCTGGTCATTGGAGCTGGTCACAATGGCTATCTTCACTCCTTTCAAGCGGAGTTCTTTCATGAAGTCCACCACTCCGGGGATGAACTCGAAAGACATGCGGGTTTCATAATCCAACAGTTCACGCGTGATTTCGGATTGAAGTCCTTCGGGTTGCAAGAAGAACTGGCTATAAATCTGTATCAGCGTCTGCCCCTTGATGTGATGTCCGAATTCAGGTATTTCGGGATGATATTTCTTTCCCTTTTCATCCCAGAAAAGGCTATATTGAGGTTCAGTATCTACTACCACTCCGTCAAAATCGAAGAGGGCAGCAATGGGTTTCTCTTTGTTCATAGATTAAGAAAATAATAACATGATGTTCAATACAGATACGATGGTAGCAATGCCATAGAGCAAGTATTTTGTCCAAGTGGAGTTGGCATACTTACCCATCACTTTCTTGGAGGAAGTCAAACCTACCTGCAAGAAGACCGTAAACGGCAATTGCATACTCAGAATCATCTGTGATATAATGAGTCCATAGAACGGATTGTCGATAAAGAAGATGATGAGCAACGCAATACCCAATGAGAGGATGACACCTACCTTGGAGTGGATATCCTTGATATGATAGGATTCACCGAAGATACCGGCAAAGATGGAACCTGCCGCCATCCCGCTAGTAACCGTCGAAGAAATGCCTGCCATCAGCAAAGCCAATGCAAAGACGATACCGGCTGCTTCGCCCAGCAATGGAGTCAACAAGGATTGCGCCTGTTGGAGTTCTTCTACCGGAGTTCCCTTCTGGAAGAAGGTAGCTGCCGCCAAGAGAATCATGGCACTATTAATCGCCCAACCTACCAACATGGAGAACAAAGTATCGTAAAACTCGTACTTCAATCGTTTCTGTACGGCTGCATCGTCCTGCTTGTTGTATTCCTGACTCTGGATGACTTCCGAATGAAGGAAGAGGTTGTGTGGCATCACCACCGCACCAAGCACACTCATGATAATGAGCATACTACCTTCGGGAATACTCGGCACAACCCATGATTTTGCCGCCAATGGCCAATCGATATCCACCAAGAACAACTCATAGAGGAAAGAGAGACCGATGATGGAAACAAACGCAATGATAAGTCGTTCGATGCGTTTATAGGTATTGGAGAACAGCATGATAAGCACGAAGACAGTAGTCAGGACCGCTCCCCATACGATTGGGATATTGAACAGCATCTCCAAGGCAATGGCTCCACCCAAGATTTCTGCCAGAGAGGTAGAGATGGATGCCAATACGGCTGTACCGAGTATCGGTCTTGAAATCCATTTCGGGGTATACTTGGTTGCGGCTTCGCTCAAGCAAAGACCGGTCACGATGCCCAAGTGGGCGACATTGTGCTGAAGAATAATCAGCATGACGGTAGAAAGGGTAACTACCCATAGAAGAGCATAACCAAACTCCGACCCTGCCGCAAAGTTAGATGCCCAATTGCCCGGGTCAATGAATCCTACTGTTACCAACAGACCCGGTCCGATGTATTTGAAGAAATCCAAACCTCCTAAATATCGTTTGTGATTCTTGTTTTTTAGTTCATTCCAAATATTTGCCATAGTTATCATTTTTTGAATGAACAAATATAGGTATAAAAACGATAGAACCGATTAGAAGGTTCATAAAAAGATTGTACTTTGCTATAGAATTTTTCTATATATACACCATCTCCCCCTTTTGAAGGGGGGCAAGGGGGATGTTCCATAGAATATGTGATGCCATACGGACGGAACATCCCCCTAGCCCCCTTCAAAAGGGGGAGATTAAAGTGTCTACAAGTATATTATTACCAAAAAAAGTGGATGCTTAAAAAAACATCCACTTATATCTCTTTAGAAATCCCAACTGAAGGTGACTTCATTCCAACCTGCGGCTGTATACCAATCGATGGTTTTGAAGAATTGGTTCCATTCGTCTCTGTATTCCATCGGGATATAAATACCCAAGCCACAATAGTTGGCTGCATCTACCGCATAAGATGGAGGGCTGGCTATTTCCAGACAACCTTTATACAATACGGTCTTGTCCAATTGGGCAGCAAATGCTTGAGGGATAGAACCACCGTTCAATCTGGAAACCAATTCACCCAAATCGTAAGCGATATCACTACCACCTTGCTTACCGTATTCCTGCATATCGTCTACATCAAAGTCCGCCAAGGCATCCTTGTGCTTTACAATTTCGCTTTTAGTAGCATTGGCCAAGTTCAACATTTCCTTACTGTCTACTAACGCAATGGTACCCCATGCCTGACGACCGTTTTCATATCTTTGCTTGTAGAAGTCGATATAAGCCTGGCAAATATTCTTGTAACCTTCGACAGTACCTTCGTACAAGTACTTGATGGAATTTTCATAAGGGAAACCATAAGCGGGCACTTCCATCACAGATGCAATCTGATAATCGGCAGCATCCTTCAAGTCGTAACATACTTCGGCAGTACCCATGAAACAAGCATCGAACAACAAGAAATCGAATTTTCTACCGGTAGCCTTCATGGCATCAGCCATGTCTTTAATCAGCATGGTATTGTCAGTACCCTTACCATCCTGACCGAAAGAGCGTGTCAAAGAACGGGACATATAGATGCTGTTTGTCCATGCACTACCGTGAGAAGCAGCAATCAAACCAATCTTAGAAGTGGAAGAGAACGAAATCATGTCCTTCAAAACCTGTGTCATAACACCCTTTTCCACTGACAACTGGGAAGGATATTCCTTGACTACTTCTGCCAAGGCAACCACTTCTTCTACGGTAGCATCCTCCAACAATTGCTTCTGACCGTTGATGTTTCCACGACCGTCACATTCGTAACGCAAGATAACCGGATGCCCCCATTCATCGTAACTACCGCTACCGTCCCAATAAACCAAAAGGGTTGCCGGTTTGGTCATATCAGCCAAGCCATCGTACATGGCTGCAATATTGGTCCAGATGTCGTCTTCGATACTCGATGCATCAGCCACCAAATAGGCCATGACGGTCATGTCCGCCTTTTGTTCCGGCTTAGGGGTATCATTATCATCATTACAACCAGCCAACAAGAATGGCAAGGTCAATAAAAGGAAAAACTTTTTCATCATCGTACGGATTTATTAATATTCTGCAACTGCCTTAGTAAACTTGAATTCATCACCCAACTCACGCAAGATGCTCTTACCTTCCTTCTGGTAATTTTCCTTCATCTTATTGATGTTCTTTTCCAACTTGGATTTCTTCTCATTGAAGTAGATGAAACAAGTACGGTTCTTCATGCCCTTCACCTGTTCCAGGTAATTTTCCAACTGGTCACTGTACTGGCTACGCATCGGAAGAAGCTTGTTCTTATCCACGTTCACACTGTCCACAAACTGGATGTCGGTGAAGTAAATCAAAGAGTCAGTAAACGAAGCGGATACTCCAACAATATACATACCATTCTTCTTGTTCTCCAAAGTCGATGCAGTACACATCGCCAAGACGATGAACAAAGAAGCTACAATTTTTACGAATTTCATATCTTAGTTTATTAAATTTCAACTGACAAAGATAGTGATTAAGCCGAACATAGGAAACGGAATCAGAGAAATTAACTAAAAAAACAAAGAGATTGCTTGGATTTGTCTACCAAACAACCTCTTGTGTTCTTTTCGGAAACCGAATCTTGTCTTATCCCAGATAGGACTTGAGCAACTTGCTACGCGAATTGGTTCTTAATCTTCTGATGGCTTTTTCCTTAATCTGACGAACGCGCTCACGAGTGAGGCCGAATTTGTCGCCGATTTCTTCCAACGTCATTTCCTGCGTGTTAATACCGAAAAACATCTGGATGATTTCCTTTTCTCTTTCGGTCAGCGTAGAGAGAGCTCTATCAATTTCCCTCGAAAGTGATTCATTCACCAGTGAGCGGTCGGCCATTGGAGAGTCGTCGTTTACCAACACGTCCAACAAGCTGTTGTCTTCCCCTTCCACGAAAGGAGCATCTACAGAGATGTGACGGCCGGAAACCTTGAGCGTGTCCGAAATCTTGTCCACCGGGATTTCGAGTTCATCGGCCAATTCTTCGGGTGACGGACGGCGTTCATTTTCCTGTTCGAACTTGGAGAAGGCCTTGCTGATTTTATTCAACGAACCTACCTGGTTCAACGGAAGACGTACAATACGTGACTGTTCTGCCAACGCCTGAAGAATAGACTGACGAATCCACCAAACGGCATAACTGATAAACTTGAAACCACGGGTTTCATCAAACTTCTCAGCAGCCTTTATCAACCCCAAGTTACCCTCATTAATCAAGTCCGGCAAACTCAATCCTTGGTTCTGGTACTGCTTGGCCACAGATACCACGAAACGAAGATTGGCACGGGTCAACTTTTCAAGGGCAATGCGGTCGCCTTTGCGGATACGCTGCGCGAGCTCTACTTCTTCTTCGACAGTAATGAGGTCTTCACGTCCGATTTCCTGCAAATACTTGTCGAGAGAGGCACTCTCACGGTTAGTGATACTTTTGGTAATCTTTAATTGTCTCATTCTATATAAAACAGATTTAGCATGCAAAATTACGAAAAACAATCTACATGAGCAAATTGTTTACACGTTTTTTCAAAAAAAGCGTGGTGCATCACTGCATCCACGCCTTCATAATCTAAAAAACACACCTATTGAAAAGCTATTTATCTTTTATTCTTGAGTCAAATCAACGGCATAGTATTTTCTCTTTCCCGATGGGAAGATACCATTGAGGAACAATACCGGCTCAGTAGAACGGGAAGCCTCCTTCATGATTTCTTCCAATTGTTCTACGGTCTTCACGCTCTGTCCATTGGCCTTCAGGATGATGAAGCCCTTGCGTACACCGGCAGCCTTCATCTTGCCTTCGGTTACACCAGTCACTTCCACACCACCACTCAGACGGAGTTGCTTCTTCATTTCATCCGGGAGTTCACGGAAGGCAGCACCAAGGATTTCCATATCTGCGTCCTTCAATACCTTAGTTGTACCTTGTTCGTTCTTCAACTCGATTTCCACGTTCTTTTCCTTCTTGTCACGGAGAATCTTTACAGTCACCTTGTCACCCGGACGATGCTTGGCAAGTTCTTCCTGCAATCCGGCAAAGTTCTTCACACGCTTGCCTTCGATACCGATAATCACGTCATCTTCTTGAAGGATACCGCTGGCAGAACCATTTTCCACTACTTCGGCTACCCATACACCTTCACTGGCACCAAGTTCTTCGGCCTTCTTCTTCAATTCCGGATCCATGGTCTGGCCATCGTTGTCCAATGGACGACCACTGATGCCCAACATAGCACGCTGTACGGTACCGTATTGCTTCAAGTCGGCAATCACCTTGGTCATGATGCTGGTCGGAATGGCAAAACCATAACCCGAATAAGAACCCGTAGGTGAATAGAGAACAGAGTTGATACCTACCAATTCGCCTCTAGCGTTGACCAATGCACCACCACTGTTACCTTGGTTGATGGCAGCATCTGTCTGGATGAACGATTCTACACCTTTATTATATACACCCAAAGAGCGAGCCTTCGCACTGACGATACCAGCTGTAACGGTAGAAGTCATGTTGAACGGATTACCTACTGCCAATACCCATTCGCCAATCTTCAATTGGTCAGAGTCTCCCACAGGTATAGTCGGCAAATCTTCACCTTCAATTTTAACTAAGGCTAAATCCGTACTTGGGTCAGTACCGATGATTCTACCCTTGAATTCACGACCATCATTCAGCTTCACACTGATGATATCCGCCTTATCAATCACGTGGTTGTTGGTCACAATGTAACCGTCCTTCGAGATAATGACACCCGAGCCGAATCCTACTCTTTCCGGAGTCTGTACCTGACGTTGCTGACTGCCACGGTTGCCAAACATATCGCCGAAGAATTCATAGAACGGGTCACGAACAGTAACCGTTTGAGTCTTTGATTCTTGAGTGGACTTGATATGTACAACAGCATTCACCGAACTTTCAGCAGCCTTTGTCAAGTCTACCGGTTGCATTTGGGTAGCATCCAAAGCAGCCATTCTTGTATTCGGATTCTGTTGGAACACTTCATCGAAGGCCAATCTCTCCGGTTGTTTTTCAGGCATCATTGAATAAGCGGTAAGACCTGCAACACCTGCACTGACAGCTATCATCACTGCACTTCCTAAGATTAATTTAGTTGTCTTATTCATAACTTTATATCCTTTAAATTGTTAATTTCGACTTTTGATTTAACATTCACACCGCTAATGTAAGTACAAAAATCATACGAATGTATACTTTGGCAGATAAATTTGTCGCTTTTTAACAGAGTAGTTAAAACCATTAACAGCGCTTAACCGCACGGACTGCCAAATTTGCATTCGTTAGAAGTAGAGAATGACAAAATGAAATTTCCACGTTCCAATAAAAATGCTTATCTTTGTCGGCTGAAAAGCAGTCGGCCGGTCTGTCGCTGATGCTGTATGGCAGAAGAGGAAAGTCCGGGCAACATAGAGCATCCTACTTCCTAACGGAAAGCTATCTGTGAAGGTGGAGTAATGCAGAAGAAAATAACCGCCTTGTTTCGGCAAGGTAAGGGTGAGAAGGTGGAGTAAGAGACCACCAGCCACATGGTGACATGTTGGGCTGTGCATCTTAGGAGTTGTAAGGTCATGTAAACCGGCACAAAAGAGGGTTGCTCGCCCCACGTCGGAGGGTAGACCGCTAGAGCTTATTGGTGACAATGGGCGTAGATAAATGACAGGCGCTTTGCCGAAAGGCAAGGAACAGAACCCGGCTTATAGGTCGACTGCTTTTTTTTATTTTTCCATCCAACGAATTGGCGAATGAATAAATTGGACATCAACCAAATCAAGGCATTCTTGCTGGATGAAATCTGGCGAGTGACCGACGACGAAGTAAGCAGAAAGAGAGGCTTGTTCTACAATGCCATCAAGATAGTGACACTTTCCATCAAGGAATTTACGGAAAGAAGAATTGTCAACAAGGCTTCTGCCCTTACCTATAATACATTGTTGGCCATCATTCCCATTCTCGCCATCCTGTTTGCCATCGCACGAGGTTTCGGATTTGCGAACCTGCTGGAAGACCAGTTCCGTAGCGGATTGGAAGGACAGGCCTTGACGGCAGAAACCATTCTGTCATTCATCGATTCTTATTTGAGCCATGCCAAGAGCGGTATCTTCATCGGGGTGGGTTTAATCATGTTGTTCTATACGGTACTTCTCCTTACTTATAATATGGAGCGTACGTTCAATTCCATTTGGCAAGTAAAGAAGCCCCGTACCCTCTATCGGAAAATAACAGACTACTTCTCCATGTTGTTGCTGTTGCCCTTGCTCATTCTCCTTTCAAGCGGTATCTCCATCTTCATGTCTACCTTCTTGAAAAGCTTTGAAGAATTTGCCTTGTTGGCTCCTGTGGTGAAATTCCTGGTACGACTCACTCCTTTCGCTTTGACTTGGGGGATGTTTACGGCTCTCTACATCTTCATGCCTAACACCAAGGTGAAATTCAAATACGCAATATTACCGGGGATTCTGGCAGGGTCGGCCTTCCAGGCATTCCAATACTTGTACATCGGTAGTCAGATTTGGGTATCCCGATACAATGCCATCTATGGTAGTTTCGCCGCTATCCCGATGTTCTTGTTGTGGACACAAATCTCTTGGAGCATCTGCCTATACGGTGCCCAGTTGTGCTATGTGGCCCAAAACTTGCGCAACTTCAGTTTCAGTAAGGAAACGGAAAACATCAGCCGCCGCTATCACGACTTCCTCTGCATCTTGATAATGTCGCTTATCTGCAAGCGCTTTCAGACCGAATTGCCTCCTTACACGGCAGAAAGTCTGAGTGACGAGCACAAGATACCTATCCGACTCACCACCACCATCTTGTACGAGCTTCAGGACTTGCACATGATTTTCGAAACACCGGTAGAAGACGATGAGGAGGAAATGGCTTACCTCCCATCTGTAGACATCAACCGGATGAATGTAGCAATGCTCCTGAACAGACTGGATACAGCCGGTTCAGAAGCATTCAAGATTGACCGCGAGCGCTACAATGCCCCTTGGGAAGCATTGAGCCAAGCTCGGGAAGATTATTACGAAAGTACCGGAAAGATACTTCTCAAAGACCTTTAAGCATTGAACTGCATCATACGGCTCAAATACTTGCCGATGATGTCGAATTCGATATTGACGATACTTCCTACCTGGAAAGTATGGAAATTGGTATGCTCATAAGTATAAGGTATAATCGCTACCTGGAAGCTATCGTCAGTCGGGTTACAAACAGTCAAGCTGACACCGTTGACAGTAACGGAACCCTTGTCTACGGTCATGTAGCCACGCTTCGCCATTTCCTTGTCGAACTTATATTTAAAGGTATAGTACCAACTGCCTTCCGCATCCTGGATAGACACACATTCGGCAGTCTGGTCAACATGACCTTGCACGATATGACCGTCCAAACGACCGTTCATCATCATGCTTCTTTCCACATTTACCTTGTCCCCTTCCTTCAACAAACCGATGTTGGAACGTTCGATGGTTTCCTTCATGGCAGTGACGGTATAAGTACCATCCTGAATGGATACCACTGTAAGGCATACACCGTTATGAGAAACACTTTGGTCTATTTTCAGTTCGTCAACAAACGAACACTTCAATGTAAGGTGCAGATTCTCCAGTTCCTTTACTACACGAACCACTTCTGCATATTCTTCAACAATTCCTGAGAACATAATTTCAAATCTTAATGAGTTACTTTGGTGCAAAGGTAGCATAAATTCATCCTTATTCAAGTTTTATTCCATAAAAAAATGATTCAATCGACCGTGAAACATCATTTCACCAAGGTAAAAAAACAATAAAGGGTCAAGCTCGCTCGCAAGACCCTTTACTACAACACAAAAACTAAACTAGACTTAACTAAACTATTCTTACTAGAAGTTTCACAACTTCAAGTGCAAATATATGGTAAAAAATTAAACAAACAAAAATAAAAGGTGAAAATTTCTCTTTTTTTATTCAAAATATCAGAAAAATAGGTAAAATCTTCCGTCTATGTAGCGATTTATTTATAAACAATCCGATTTTATTAGGTAACAACTAAAATTTTACCTACTTTTGGAAAACAAATCTAAATTTAAATCATTATGAAGATAAAGAACATGTTTTTGATTGGTGCCTTGTTCCTTTGCAGCAGCATCAGCGCACAATCAAACTATGAAAAAGACCCTGAAAGTTGTACCAGTATCATGGTGGGTAAGAAAGCAACTACAGACGGTTCAGTCATCACCAGCCATACATGCGACAGTTGGTACCGTACATGGGTAGACATGGTACCTGCCCAAACTTATGAAAAGGATACGACCATGGCCATCTATGATGGACGCATGCATACCGAATGGATTACCGACATGACCAAGGTAACCGTAAAGGGTGAAATTCCTCAAGTCCGTCAGACATACGCTTTCATGGATACCTCCTACCCTTGTATGAACGAAAAGCAATTGGGTATCGGTGAAACGACCATCACCGGCAAGCGTGAATTGCGTAATCCGAAAGGCATGTTCATGATTGAAGAATTGCAACGTGTAGCATTGCAGCGTTGTACCACTGCCCGTGAAGCTATCTTGTTGATGGGTGAACTTATCAAGAAATACGGTTATGCCGATAGCGGTGAATGTCTGACCATTGCCGACCCGAACGAAGTATGGCATTTCGAAGTATTCGGTGAAGGTAAGGACAAGATTGGTGGTGTATGGGCAGCTGTCCGTATTCCGGACGACCATGTAGGTGTATCGGCCAACATCCCACGTATCAGCACTTTGAACTTGAAAGACAAGGACAATTACATGGCTTCTGACAATGTATTCGAAGTAGCCAAGCGTCTCGGCCTTTGGGATGGCAAGGAACCGTTCAAGTGGTGGAAGGCTTATGGCAACAAGAAGGCATTCAGCGTTCGCGAATTCTTTATCCTCGACAAGTTGGCTCCATCTTTGAAGCTTGACTACGAAGCCGAAGAAATTCCGTTCAGTGTGAAACCTGAAAAGCAAGTTTCTGTAACAGACGTCATGGCTCTCTTCCGCCAGACTTACGAAGGCACCAAATGGGATATCACCAAGAACTTGAAGGTAGCCGTAAAGGAAAGAGGCAGTGAAAAGGTGGATACCATCATCAGCCCGAAAGCCAACCCATGGATGCGTCCGGACGAAATCAAGATGTTGAAGGGTATCAAGGACGATGCTGTAACTCAAGTACGTAACATTGCCGTTCCTCAATGTGCATACTCAACCGTTATCCAACTCCGTAGCTGGTTGCCGGATGCAGTCGGTGGTGTGGTATGGTTCTCGTTGGACAATCCGGGCCAAAGCCCACGCGTACCGGTATTCTGCGGTGTGAAGGACTTCCCTGCTTTGTTTGACATTTGTGGCAACCACCGCTATCGTGACGACGCTGCATTGTGGCATTATCGTGAAGCCAATAAGTTGGCTGCTGTAAAATGGGGTGCTTTCCGTCAAATCATGGAAAAGAACATCAAGTATTTCGAAGAAAAGGGTCAGCGTGAACTTCCATTCGTTGAAGCACAATACCAACAGATTTTGAAGGAAAAGGGCGAAGATGCTGCCAGAGATTTCTTGACTGGTTATACTGGTGACTTCTTCGGTGCAACCATCATGCGTTGGGATGAAATGGCACGTGAATACTGGATTCAGAGCCGTTTCGGTTTATAATAAGAATAAATCAATCTAATATTATAAGGTATGAATGCAAAATTTTTCACATTAGTAGGGTTGTTGAGCTGTGCAACTGCTATGTCTGCACAAGAAAACAAGAGCGGCTATCAATTTAAGGAAATAGCCAAAATCAATGTTACCCCTGTCAAGAACCAGGCATCTACAGGTACTTGCTGGTGCTTTGCTACCACTTCTTTCATCGAAGCTGAATTGCTTCGTATGGGCAAGGGTGAATACGACTTGTCCGAAATGTTCATCGTACGTCAGAAATACATGAACCAATTGCAAGACAATTACATCCGTCGCGGTAAAGGAACATTGGGCCAGGGTAGCTTGACCACCGCTTGGAAGAACGCGTTCAATGAAGTAGGTATCGTCCCTGAAGAAGTATACGATGGTATCAACTACGATTCAGACAAGCACAATCATCGTGAATTGAACCAATACCTCAAGGCAATTGCTGATGTAGCCATCAAGAACAAGCATCGCAGCCCTGAATACCACAAGTTGATTAACAGCTTGTTTGATACTTATTTGGGTGAATTGCCGGAAAAGTTCACTTACAAAGGCAAGGAATACACTCCGAAGACATTTGCTGCAAGCCTCGGTCTGAATACAGATGATTATATCGAAATCACCAGCTTCACACACCATCCATACTATCAACAATTTGCTCCGGAAGTACCAGACAACTGGGAACGCAAGTTGATGTACAATGTTCCATTGGATGAAATGATTGGGGTGATGAACCATGCATTGGCTAATGGATATACCGTATGTTGGGATGGCGACGTAAGTGAAAAGGGATTCTCTCACAAGAATGGTGTAGCCATCAATCCGGAAGTAAAGAAGGTAGAAGACTTGAGTGGTACAGACTTTGCCCGTTGGCAAGGTATGGACGAAAAGGCTCGTCTGGAAGAAGCTTACAAGTTTGCTGCTCCATGTCCGGAAGTAAACGTGACTCCGGAAGTTCGTCAGGCAGGTTATGAATCATTTGTCACTACAGACGACCATTTGATGCACCTTACCGGTATGGTACAAGACCAGAACGGTACGGTATATTATATCACAAAGAATTCATGGGGTACAGAACGTAATGACTTCGGCGGTTATCTGAACATGTCTGAAAGCTATGTACGTGCCAAGACTATCTATATTCTTGTTCACAAGGATGGTATTCCAAAGGATCTCAAGAAGAAATTAGGTATCTAATAATTATTAATTAAACCTATTATTGTCATTCAGAGCGAAGCGAAGAATCTCGGTGTCATACGCTTTATGTTATCGAGATTCTTCCTCCCTTCGGTCGTCTGAATGACATTTTTTGTCTTAAGTGCTCATTATTTGTTACAATAACACTCATTATTTAAAATTATTGTCCTATTTTTGCGACTTAATTTTGTGAAAAGACAAAGAATGAAGAAGAATCTGAAAAAGTGGGTATTGTTGCTGATGGCAGCAATCGCCCTTCCTGTTACCTCCATGGCACAGGATAAAGTAGAGGCAAGTGTAGGTGCTGATGTAGTGAGCAAATACATCTGGCGTGGTCAAGACTTGGGCGGTGTCAGTGTTCAACCTTCAGTATCCGTAGCCTATAAAGGTTTGTCATTGACAGCTTGGGGTTCGATAGGCTTTGACGGTGATGACGATAAAGAAGTCGATTTCACCCTTGCATACGAAACCGGAAATTTCAGTGTGTCTGTTACAGACTATTGGTATCCGGAATACAGCGGTGCACATACATTCGAAGCTCAAGTAGGTTATGATTTCGGTATTTTGAGTGCCAACTGGTACACCAACTTTTCGGGAGATGATGAAGAATATGCATCCTATTTCACATTGACTGCTCCATTCAGCCTGATTGGATTGGATTGGGAAGCAGAAGTGGGTGCTACTCCTTGGGGAACTGAATACTATGGCACTGACCATTTCTCTGTATGCGATTTGAGCTTGGGTGCATCGAAAGACATCAAGATTACCAAATCATACAGTACATCCATCTTTGCCAAGGCCACATTCAACCCTACCACTGAAAAGTTTTATGCAACCGTAGGTATCAGCTTCTAATTGAATAGGACATGAGTATATTGATGAACATCTTGTGGTTATTGCTCGGCGGCATTTTTACTGCCGTTGAGTATGTGATAGCCAGTTTAGGCATGATGATTACCATTATCGGTATTCCTTTTGGACTTCAGACATTAAAACTGAGCTTGTTGGCATTATGTCCATTTGGCAAGAGGATTGAAACCACTCCTCAAGCCGGTGGTTGTTTGAGTATCATCATGAATATCTTATGGATACTTTTAGGAGGTATTTGGATTAGTCTTTCCCATTTGGTTTTCGGTATTGTACTTTGTATTACCATTATCGGCATTCCATTCGGAAAACAACATTTCAAGTTGGCTGCTTTGGCTTTGACTCCTTTTGGTAAACACATTGTAGAGTAATCCTTAACATCCACTTTTATTTAGGCACGGATTACACGGATTATCACGGGTTTGAGTATATGAATTCATTTACTTGACCGTGTAATCCGTGAAATCCGTGCCTAAATGCATTAATACACCGATATTTTTGCTTTTCTTCCATTCATTCATTAATTTTATAGCCGATTAACGAATTACTTTAAATCATATATCTATGAGCAACAACATTTCTCGTCGTAATTTTTTACGCCTTTCTGCATTAGGCACATCAGCTATTATGCTCCCTTCTGCTGCCAATGCTCTTGAAGCGCCTCTCTTTGCTCCTGCAAAAGGTAAGAAAGGTAGTGCCAATGATAAAATCAACATCGGTTTTATAGGTCTTGGTCAACAAGCCATCAACTTGATGAATGGCTTCATTACCATCCCTGAAGTACGTATCGTAGCCGGTGCTGATATTTATGATATCAAGCGTGACCGTTTCGAACAACGGGTGAACAAGTATTATGCTGACCATAAAATCAAGAACAAGTTCACCATGTACATCCGTTACGAAGAATTGCTTGCTCGTCCGGACATCGATGCAGTGGTGATTGCTACTCCTGACCATCAGCATGCATTGATGGCTATCGCTGCATGTCGTGCCAAGAAAGACATCTATTTGGAAAAGCCGCTTACCTTTACCATTTACGAAGGTCAACAATTGGTGAAGGCTGTCCGTGAAAACAACATCATCCTGCAAGTGGGTAGTATGCAACGTTCGTCTCCTGAATTTATCCATGCAGCGAATATCGTTCGTGAAGGCCGCTTGGGTAAGGTTTCGTTGATGAAGGCATACGTAGGCGAAGGTCCAAAGCCTTATACCCTTCCGAAGCAAGAAGTTCCTGCCGGCTTGGATTGGGATTTGTGGTTAGGCCCATTGGATGAAAAGTTCTATTACAACCACGAATTGAATCCATTGATCAAGGAAGACGGCAACGATGAATGTTGGGGTGCATGGCGTTGGTACCAAGGCATGGGTGGTGGTTTCACTACCGACTGGGGTGCTCACATGTTTGATATTGCTCAATGGTGCATCGGCAAGGACGGTTCGGGTCCATCCGAAATCCTCCCTCCTTCTTGCAGCCCATACGATTGTCTGACATTCCGCTATGACAATGGCATCGAAGTGGCACAGATGGACTTCGGTCATGGTCAAGCTGTAAAGGTATATGGTGAAAACGGTTGGATTATTGTAGGTCGAGGCAAGTTCCTCGCTTCATCACCGGAATTCATGCCGAACAAGGTGGATGAACAGAAGGTATACGAAACTAATGTTCCACACTATCAGAACTTCATCGACTGTATCAAATCACGTCGTGACCCATTGGTTCCGGTAGAAGTAGGTCATAGTTCATGTACCATGTGTACATTAGGCAACATCGCCTACGAACTCGACCGTCCATTGGAATGGAACCCAATCGTACAGAAATTCATGAACGATGTTGAAGCCAATTCCAAGCTCCACTACGAGTATCGCAAACCTTATTCTTTGGATTAATAAATAGAGAAGTGGATGTGTATTTTACACATCCACTTCTCTATTTATTCTCTATCAACAGACAAAGAAAATGCTTCAGTAAATGGTACAAGCAATTTGGTATCATGTTTATATTTCAACCAGGCATCTTCTTTATGATTAGCTTCAGACAATGCAGAACTTGCTTGCTTTGCCATTTTATTTGCAACATATTCAAGAACCTTTATCTCATTGTCATTAAACACACTTAAATCATATGTTTTTAGTGGCTTGAAATAAGGTTTCTCGTCATCCATCTCTTCAACTTCCTCAAAAACACCATAGAGCACCTTGAAATTGTTTGGCACATTACCATATGGCAGAGCACTATAAGTCAGACCACTAATTCCAACGCCATGTTCTTTGAACATAAGAAAATCCGCATAAAACATCAATTTATTCAACGCAGTCTTATATCCCACATTCATTTGACTCAAGAAGTATAATATCATCTGCCTAACCTTGTTTACACTCGTTAATGCATATCCATTATATATACTTCGTTTATTAGGAAAAATCAGTTTGTAAATCGTATTTTCATCGGACTCAACTAAGGATAATTTCTCTAAAGCCTTCAATGCTTTTTCTTTATTATTGTTTTTGATAGAACTCTCCCGAATCGCAGATATAAGAGCTTCCCGATTATCAATAAAAGTTCGCAATAGTCTTCCATTTGAAGGAGAAGGAACCTCCCCTAATTCGTAATAGTAGTATTGGTTTTCACCAAATCCTAATAGTCGTCCCATATCGGCTTTTGACAAATGACAATCCTCACGAAGTTTAATTATCTCGCTTACAAACGGGATATTATTTTCTTCGCGATATTGGTTATACACTTGGGCAAAATTGATTTCACCCGTCGCTTCATCCGTAAACTCTTCACCACTCTCTTCACAAACATAATAGTGATTCAAGAAATGATAGGTCTTACCACGGAACTCCATTGTGTCAGGCACTCTCTTTAAGTGAGCCTTACAATTCCTAAAAGGACTTAATACTATTTCTTTCATTTGAATGGATATTGAATTGGAAAATCTGCTTTATGAAACGAAACACAAACGGTCTGCCTGTTAGGTAAGCCTAAACCTATTTTGATATAAACTTCCTCACCTTTAATATCTTTACCAAACGCCCAAAGGTCGCATCCCCATTGTGTGACATCATCAAAATACTTTGAGAAATCAGAAGCATCCAATGTCTTAACGATATTTTTGGCTACAAGTTCATTAATCCCTAACATCCGCATTGTTTCTTGACAACGATGACGTTCCGCAAATACCATACCATAAATATCGATTTTGACATGCATGCTATCAAGAAAACTCTTGACGTCTTCTATTGTAATTTCTTTCATGTTCCTTTAATTGTATTTTAAATGTATTTATAATATGCAAATGTACATAGATTTATTAAACAAAACAAGAAATTGACGTCGATTTATATCTTATAGTGGATAATTCATGGTATTTGTTCAATTTTCCCACTTCAACGTGTAATCACTACTTACATTAACGAGTTCAGTGTTTTAGTATTCATGAAAAAATCATCCAATTCAACTACAAATGTGAACTCAAAATTGCCTACTCACATCAAATGACACTTTATAGATATGATCAAAATATTTCTCCCAACGATTTTCTGCCATACCAATTTGTAACCCATAAAAGCATGTTCCTTCTTGTCTGTAATTTGCCAACTGACTTAATAAGCTTTCAGATGCTTTTGCGGTACGGACTTTAAATGTCCGTTGCTCCTCTTTCCTTTGTTTCATCAAATTTTCAAACAGATGTCTTATGAATACAGAAAACGTAAAGAATGAATTTGAATTGATTTGACTCCCGATGTCATCTTCTGGGCGGGATGGTTGGATAACATTTTGGCCGTAAGCTATATCATTAGCTTGACTACCGAAAAACTAGAAAAGTTCCAGGCATGGGAAATAAAACGGCTATGTCATAAATAAAAAGGGGCAAATGCCCCTTTTTATTTATAATTCGGATAACCATTTCTTTCCAGATTTGGTATAAGTCCATGCTAACAACCCACCACCAACAATAGAGGCAATGAGAAATATGATTCCTAATAGTTCCATATTCTTTATTTTTGTTTTAATATCCTATATCCTAATATACCAAAGAAAAAAGTAGGAATAGTACCTCCAATGACAATGTACCAATTCATTATACCTATATCTACTTCAGTAAATAATGGAGTAAACCCTCCTAATACAATTGCCGTAAATATTAACTTAGAAATATCCAGAAAATATTTAGCGATAATTTCCTTGGTTACTTTTTCTCTTTCTCTAGCTTCCTTAAGCTCATCCTGTTGTTTTTTCCAATTTCCCATTGTATTGTATAATAATAACGTTGATTATCTCTGTATTTTGTTTATTTAATTGCAAAATAACGAAATCATCTTTAATAAAGCAAGAAATATCCAGTTATTTAGCACTAACTTCTCCTAAGCGCTTGGACTTTTTGAGATTCAACCTCCTGTCTATTTTTTGATTCTGCAACGAAGCCAATACTACAGCCTTGTTTTTGGCAGGAATATACCCAGATTTACTTGTTTTATCCCTGTTTTTTGCGTTTATAACGCAAAAGAATACGAGTATTAGCATTTTTAATGCGCTCAAATCCGGTATATTCAAGGATACATCCGAGAATATTTTGCCAAAAAATCGAAGTTTAGTCGTTAAAAAGTCGATGTACAAGGCCTAAAATACCTATATATGAAGCGAAAAAGGTATTTTACCTACATTTCAAAGCCTTTTACATACACAAATCTTATATTCACAATGCTTCGTCTATATAGCCAAAGTATTACGTCTATATAGACGATGTATTGCGTCTATATATTCAAAGCGCTTTGAATATAGAATATATGCTGATTATCAGCGATATACATATATTCACGTCTTTTTATTCAAACAAGAACATTAATTCATGTAGGCAATTTTTTGCCTACATATTACCTACATGGTGTAACTTATTGATTATCAGCTCCGATGTAGGCATGTAGACAAAAATGCGAAAAATAACATTCTATGTATGTGAAAATGGAATGTTATTGATTTATTCTTATCTAGTTCTGCTCACGAACAACCTTACAGATTTCTTTGATGTATTCATTAGTATATTTATAAACTCGCCCTTTTTTCTTCCTTTTCTGCAAGAACAAATCGACGCGTCTGTTTCAAGTACAAACTATAATGTTGATGCATCCAAGGTTGAGATTGGTTGGCTTTATCCAACACAGGAAGTATCATTTTATAGGCTTCTTCTACCAAAATGTATTGCCCACTTGTCCAATATGGATAGAAATTATAGTCACCCTCTTCACTGAATCCTTCTATTACATCTTCACCTATCTTCTCAAAATACCGATTCAACAGTTCAAAATTTTCTCCATTTAACAGACAATGAAGCACTTCTTTCTCCAATCCATAATAAATATCTGCCCAATCTGCTATATTTTCTCTGATTTCATCCTCCAACTCTTCAGCTTCATCTTCGTCCATATCTTCCGGTATATCATACTCCACATTCACATAATGGTCAGCGATGATTTGCATAGCCTCTTCATAAGCCTTGGCAGCCTTGCTCCACTCCTTTCCTTTCTGATAATACTCTCCTCTTCTTCTGTAATATGCCATATACATTGAGACAACCCATTCCGGAAGTTCTTCTGAATCCCATGTCTGAAGGATACGGAAAGCTTCATTCAAGCAAGCATGAGTCAACATATCACTCTCCTTAGGAAATGTCAACTCAGAAAGTAGAATATAGTTTATGACATCCGCTTCCACTACTACTTCCTGCGATTCATATAGGCTGTCCAAATTAATAGTTGTCGCCCTATTGCCTTTTTGCATTTTAAACACTTCTAGAGATTCTCTTTTATCAGAACACTCTTTCAATTGTTTTTTCACCTCTGAAAGTAAATCATCAAGCAAAGTCTTCACCTTTTGGTTATATTCTGCCGGTACGCTCTTCATCAATTCATCTTCCAGTTTATCCTCCTGAGGATTGTCAATGATTTGAGAAATATCCTTTGCCCTCTTTTGATATTCATCCATATTACGTAGTGCATCAGTTGCCCATATACAGTCTTTTTCTGCAGCCAGTCCATACCAATATCGTGCTTGCTCTGCATCCATGTCTACTCCGGTTCCGCTTTCATACATTTTACCTACTTGATATTGCGAATAAGCATCACCTGTTTGAGCAGCACGGAGTCGCCATTCAAAAGCTGTTTCAGGCATAAACCCTGACAAATAATTAGCGATATAAGGTACATATTGTTCATCTTGTTCAGCAGCCAGCTCAAACCACTTTACAGCCATCCACGGTTCTACTCCTTCACCAACATAAATAGCACCCAATACCATTTGTGACGGAGCATATCCATCCTTAGCAGCTTCTTCAAACAATTCTTTTCCTCTCTTGACATCACGCTTACAGCCTTCTCCATCATAAACCATCCCTGCGAGGCAATGCTTTGCAGGGATATGTCCTTGTTGTGATGCCAAAGTATACCATTCAAAAGCCTTTTTTAAATCCTTACCAATCTTCTTACCACTCCGCAACATTTCACCAAGCATAAACTCAGCTTCGGCATGTCCTTGTTCAGCAGCTTTCTGAAACCAACAATAAGCCTTTCTATAGTTTTTGCTTATGCCATCACCATTATAATATGCCAATCCCAACTGTAATTGTGCTTCGGTATCACCTTGTTCTGCTTG
>SUXW01000042.1 GCA_015060765.1 Bacteroides sp. | reverse complement strand
GGATAGACGGCGTAAAGGGGAACATTGGTCATCCAATCCTGTCCTCGATAAGGTGACATGGAGAATCGGATGCCATGTAGGCCGTTGTTGTTCTTAACAAAGGTTGAAAGACTTTTTGACTGAAGGTTCTCTTCAGCCTTTACTTCGATTGGTGAAATGATACCTGCATGTTGTATCAGGAAATCAATTTCGCCTCGTGAATTGTCTGCCGACCAATAGTGGATGTCCATATCTGGCAAGCATTGTAATTGTTGCAGTACATATTGTTCGGTAAGTATTCCTTTGAAATCAGTGAACAAGGCATCACCTTGTAGTAAAGCTTGCATCGGAATCTTGGCCATGGTACGCATTAAACCCACATCAACCATAAAAAGTTTGAATGCGCTGATGTCTTCGTATGCCGACAAGGGAAGCAAACCTTTCTTGGTTCGGGTCACTTTGTACACCAAACCGGCATCTACCAACCATTCAATGGATAATTCAAATTCTTTGGCCCGCGCTCCTTCCTTGAGTACACCATAAATGAATTTCCGGTTTTCTTTGGACAGTTGTGCAACGATGGAACGCCATACCATACGGATACGTGGGACTTCAGCGAGAGGGGCGTGCTTGGAGAAATCACGGTCGTACGCATCAAGTATGGATTGTAAGACTTCGGTTACGGCGGTATAATCCTTTTTAGTGATATAAGCAAGTACAGCCTCAGGCATACCACCTACAAAATAATATTGGCGTAGGTGTTCTTTCAGCTTGTCGTGGAAGATGGAGAGGATGCTCCAGTCTTTCCGTAGAAGTATTTGATAAAGTTGGTTCTCACCTATGGCATCCAGAAACTCAATGAAGGAAAGAGGATACAAATCCATGAATTCTACCTTGCCTACAGGAAAAGAATCTTTGTCGTGTAAAGAGATGCCCAATAGTGAACCGGCTGCAATGACGGGATATTGAGGTGCTTTTTCGTAAAAATATTTAAGAGCTGTAATACCTCGTGGAGCCTCTTGGAGTTCATCGAATAAGATTAAGGTATGGGTGTCTATGGTTTGGCCGGTGATGACTTGCAATGAAAGAAGGATACGTTCGATGTCAAAATCTTGCTCGAATATACGTTTCGCTATTTCATTGTCTTCGAAGTTTATGTATACGAAGCGTTCGAAAGCTTCATTGGCAAAAGCTTTCATGAGCCATGTCTTTCCTACTTGGCGTGCACCTCGGATGATGAGTGGCTTACGGCCTTCTTTATCCTTCCAGGCATATAAATTCTCAATAGCTGTCCTTTTCATACGATAAGTGTTGATTCTCAAGGCAAAAATAATGATTTTTATTTGAAAGAAAAAGTGAAGTCGTGCAGAAAAATGTACATCTATGCAAAAAGTCGTCCTTAAAAGTGTGTGTGATTAACAAAAAGTCGTCCTTATTTTTGTAAAGACGACTTTGTAGACCATCGAGTTGAGCAATTTTATAACTCACTATAAGCCGGACTGAAAGTATCTCCATCATTCAGGTTTCCACTATTCAAGCCTTTGCGGAGCCAACGGACACGCTGGGCGGAAGTACCGTGGTTGAAGGCATCGGGAACGGTATAGCCTTGGGCTTGCTTCTGCAAGTAATCATCGCCAATCTTCGATGCTACGTTGAGGCCCTCTTCGATGTCACCGTCTTCCAGGGAGTTGAACATCCGGTTGTCGTGGTATGCCCAGATGCCGGCAAAGAAATCGGCTTGCAATTCCAGACGGACACTGATGCGGTTGCTTTCTTTCTCGCTGACGCGGCTCATCTGCTGATGGGCGCTGTCCAATATACCTAATAAATATTGTACATGGTGTCCTACTTCGTGGGCAATGACGTAAGCATACGCAAAATCACCATCGGCACCCAATTGTTTCTTCATCTGGGTAAAGAAGGACAAGTCGATGTATACGCTTTGGTCGGCTGAACAATAGAAAGGACCTGTCGATGCGGTAGCACCTCCACAACCACTTTGTACACTGCCCGTAAACAAAACCAAACGGGGCGGTTGGTAAGTCTTGCCCATTTTCCTGAACTCCTGTGTCCATACGTCTTCGGTCCCTGCCAATATCTGGCTGGAGAACTTTGCCAATGCTTCTTCTTCGGCGGTAGGTTCGTATGTACCTCCGCTTTGCTGGGTGAGCATACTACCCAAATCGGCTTGTGTCAACACACTCAACGGATTGCCGCCCATCAGCCAAATGACCAATGCTGCAACCACCAAGCCACCGATACCCATGCCGGCTTTCTTCCCTCTGCCACTACGGCGACGGTCGTCTACATGGGAGCTTTCTCTTCTTCCTGTTAGTCTCATAGTCTATGAATTTTATTGTTTGAATAACCACTTGTTCAGCCATCGGTTGACATACACATTCACGAAGGCGCAACCTACACCGATGGCGGCTCCGGTCAGTACATCGCTAGGGTAATGTACACCCTGATTGATGCGGGCAAATCCCACTCCACAAGCCCAGATGGCAGACGGTGCAATGACATACCACTTGGGATAGGTGATGCTTAGCGATGTGGCGAGTGAAAAGGCCGCCGCTGTATGTCCGGAAGGGAATGAAGGACTGTCTTCGGCATCGATGGGATGTATCTTGTCGGGATACTTCACGTAAGGACGCTGACGGTCGAACGCATATTTCAGTCCATAGGTGATGCCCACTGCCTCGATGACACTGGTACCTATGTAGATGGCATCCTTCAGCAACGGTTCATCCTTTTGGATGAGTGCATAGATACCCATGGCGGCAGGAACCCCTACGGGAAGGAGGATACCGCTATGCGACAACGTCCGGCTGAGGTCGTGAACTCCCCAGTTGTTGATAGTTTTTACGGTGTTGATGTCCCAGTTCTGGGCATTGAGCTGACAAAGGGTCATGATGCCTATCAGCAATACTAGAATCCTTTTTTTCATGGTAGAGTGTATTTCTTGGGCTACAAAGTTAGAAAATCTTTGTTAGAAGCCTTTCTAAATGAGAATTATTTTCAGAATCGCTTGTATTTACCGAATATTAAATTTACATTTGCATGGAAAACACACATTTCAAACCTGAAATATTCGTTTAATAAATTAAATAATTTAAAATTCAATCATTTATGTGGTTAAGTAATTCATCTATTGGTAGGAAAGTGGTGATGAGCGTTACCGGTCTCGCCCTTATCCTGTTTTTGACATTTCACATGGCGATGAATCTTGTTGCAATCTTCTCTGCAGATGCTTACAACATGATTTGTGCGTTCTTGGGTGCGAACTGGTATGCTTTGGTTGCTACTGCCGGACTTGGTTTCTTGGTAGT
>SUXW01000029.1 GCA_015060765.1 Bacteroides sp. | reverse complement strand
GAGGTCAACCATTCCAGGAAAACAAGTCAACTTATGCAGTAAGCAAAGTCAACTGATTCCGTACGGAAATGGAAATGTTAATTTTTAAAGTAAAAAGAGAGTCAACCTTTTTTAGGAAAAGACAAAACACGTATTATTGGCGAATATGTATCGGATGAAGGTTTTAAGTTTCAATGGGAAAATAACGATCCTGTGTACGTTTATCCGGCAAAAGTAGGAGAAAGCACTCCTGTGACGTTTGTTTATGATGCGGAGGAACAAAAATTCATACTTGAAACGGATGGGACCGGACTTGTAGAAGGTAATGAGTATTATGCCGTTTGTGGTTCGACTCAAACATCTGACTTCAATAGCGGCAAGATTTGTGCTAAAATGAAACTTTGGAATAGCCTTTTAGCTAATTTGCCTATGGTGAGCGATATTTTTACGGCTACTGCTGATGGAACTTTTGCCACCCTTCATCACATGGCGGGCATCGTAGAAATTCCGGTAAAGGGTTCGGGTGAGATAAATACGATTAAATTGAGCGTATATAATAGTACTACTGGTGATAATAAACTATATGAAGATTTCGATGTGGAGTTCGGTGATGGTGGAAAAGTGGGAACTGGAACTATTACAAAGACTAGTTCCAGTTCAACAATAGAATCAACGTATTTCTATAAAATTGATAATCCCTTGACTCTTTCGGAAACAGAACAATCGTTATTCTTCCCTGCTTTGCCGGGTACATATAATAATGTTAAGGTTTCCTACAATATAGGTAATAGTGGCGGTAATAGCATTGACATTCCAGGTACTTTGACCGTTCAAAGAGGAAAGATTAACAAGAAAGGAACAGCTGTAACCATTAATGCACAATAATGTGACACAGACATCATAACCAGCCTTGATAGCATATATAAAGTGCCACTTTACATATCGTAAAGTGGCACTTTGTGTATTATGGCTTGGCATTCTGATTCATCTCCTACATCGGGCGCAATTCCACGGTAAGCCCCATGGCCGATGCTATGCGATAAAGGGTAGAGACGGAAGGGACAATCAGGCCACGTTCAATTCTTGATATATATCCCTTGTCTGCTCCAATACGTTCAGCCAACTCGGCCTGTGTAAGTCCGGCGTTTTTACGTGCATCCAGTAGAATCTGTGCATTGTATTCCTCCCAAGCCTTGTCAGTATTCTGTTGACGTTCAGTGGTTCTCATTGCGCCCAATTCTTCATCGAGAAGGGCACTTACATCATAGATGTCCTTACTGATTTCCTTTAGCTTCATAATACTCATTTTTTAGTTTAACGGCTTTATCTATTTCACTCTTTGGCGTTTTTTGAGTCTTCTTTCTGAAACTATTCAGAAGCACGACCAATGTATCACCATCGTATATAAAGAATATTCGGAACTCATTGTTTCCAAAATTTACCCGAAATTCATAAACGCCATCCCGAATATGCTTGATGTAATGGTGCGGTATCTTGTCCTCCGTTGTGAAAAGTGATAAGGCCCGCAATAATTTCTTTCGTTCTTGTTCGGAAAGCTTGGATATGAAGTCGGCAAAGTATCCTTTATATGCAATTATCTTTTTCATGATGCAAAGATATATAAAGTTGTATGAACTTACAACATTCTTGGTGCTTTTTATATCCGATTAGTTGCGCCTTGCTGCCCTTATAATTTTAAAAGGAACAGAAGAACGTAACCAGAAACGGAACGCTGAAATCCACCACAAAGCCGTGGAAGAGGGAAACGATTACAAGGTCTTGTCCGGCCGTGCGGGTGATGATGGGCAGGGTAGTGTCCATGGTAGTGGCTCCACCCGATGAAATGGGAGCCAGCTTTCCAAACCAACGCACCATGAGCGGAGCACCCAATAATGTCATTATCTCAAGGTGCGGTTACGCAACAAGTAGCCGATGCCAATTCCTGCAAGCATGATTCCGATAACGGTGAACATACGCTTTATTTTAGGTTGCAAAGTTACGCTTTTGATTGGAAAACCGTATCTTTGCGAATCAATAAATGAATGTTATGTTGTTGCCCTATTTAAATAAGGATGTGATAGAAGCCGGATGCGATGAGGCCGGTCGCGGTTGTCTGGCCGGTGCGGTATATGCTGCTGCGGTGATTCTGCCTCCTGATTTTCAAAATGAGATGCTGAACGATTCCAAGCAACTGACCGAGCGCCAACGCTATCTGCTCCGCGAGGTGATAGAGAAAGAAGCCGTGGCTTGGGCAGTGGGCGTGGTTACTCCCGAAGAGATAGACCGGATAAACATCCTGAATGCTTCGTTCCTGGCCATGCATCGGGCCATAGACCAGTTGCAAGTACGTCCCGAGCATTTGCTGATAGACGGTAACCGCTTCAAGAAATACCAGGATTTGCCACATACTACGGTAGTAAAGGGTGATGGGAAGTATCTCTCTATAGCAGCTGCATCCATCCTGGCCAAGACCTATCGCGATGACTATATGAACAAGCTGCATCAGGAATTCCCCTTCTACGATTGGGACAAGAACAAAGGGTATCCCACTCCAAAACATCGTGCGGCGATACGTGAGCATGGAACTACACCGTATCACCGCATGACATTCAATCTATTGGGTGAAGACCCGCAATTGTCTTTCGACTTTTAAGCCATTTGTTTCCGTGCCTTGTACGAGCGGTATCCGTAAAGGGTTACCACACCGAAGCAAACCAACGGCAGGATGAACGAGAAGTTTACAGCCGGGAAACCGCCGATACTTTCCATATCGATAATCATACCTTGCAACGGGGGCATCAGTGCACCGCCTACAATGGCCATCACCAAGAAGGCAGCACCCAACTTGGTGTCTTGGGTATCGACATTCTCCAAGGCTATGCCATAGATGGAAGGGAACATGATGGACATGAACAGGCTGATGAGTATCAGACTATACAGGCCAATCATACCTTCGATGCAGATGGCACCAAGGGTGCAGACCGATGCGCCTACCCCGAAGAGGGTGAGCAAACGGCGGGTATTGACGAACTTCATGATATAGGTACCGATGAAACGACCGGAAAGGTTGAGCGACATGGCAATGATGTTGTACATCTGTGCTGTGGCCTTGTTGATGCCCAAGTGGTCGGCATACTGGATGATGAAGGTCCAAACCATGATCTGGGCGCCTACATAGCAAATTTGTGCAAACACGCCTTCGCGATAGGTTACATTGTTCCATAGGTTGGAAAGGGTATCCTTCACTGTATGTATTTTACCTTCGATTCCTTCCTCTTCGCGTACTTTAGGCATCTTGGTCAAGGCAATGACAACGAATACACAGAGTACTACCAGTCCTAGGGCTACATAGGGGTCGCGTATCACGGCCAAGTCGTGCAGACGGATATTGGCTTTCTCGGTCTCGGATAAAGTGTCGAAGATGATTCTTCCTGCTTCATCGCGCTTGTCGGACAACAGATGGGGCAGCACCAGGAACGAGGCTACCGCCATACCGCTGAGCGAACCCACGGGATTGAAGGCTTGTGCCATGTTCAAGCGGCGGGTGGATGTCTCCTTGTCGCCCAACGAAAGGATGAATGGATTGGCCGTAGTTTCCAGAAAAGCCAGACCGAATGTCAGGATGTACAGCGAGAGACAGAAGAAGGTGAATTCCTGATAGGCGGCTGCCGGTATGAACAGGAAAGCACCGAAAGCATAGAGTCCCAAGCCGAGCAGGATACCGCTCTTGTAACTGTACTTACGGATAAAGAGGGCTGCCGGTATGGCCATGGTGGCATAGCCGCCATAAAAGGCGAACTGTATCATCGAGGCTTTGGCGGCCGAAAGTTCCATCACCGTCTGAAAAGCCGCAACCATGGGATTGGTAATGTCATTGGCAAATCCCCATAGCGCGAACAAGGAGGTGATGAGTATGAAGGTTATCAGGTACTTTTTAGGTACCAACGGTTTCTTGTTTTCCATGCTTCACTTATTTGTAGATGGGACCATAGGTGGCACAAGCTCGGTAGTCGGCTCCTTCTTTGTCCATGCCGTAGGCATTCCAGCAAGTAGGACGGAATATCTGGTCTTCCGGTACATTGTGCATACATACAGGGATGCGGAGCATGGATGCCAATGTAATCAGGTCGGCACCGATGTGTCCGTAGCTGATGGCACCGTGGTTGGCACCCCAGTTGTTCATCACTGAATATACATCCTTGAACGGAGCCTTGGTTTCATCCAAGCGGGGAACGAACCAGGTGGTTGGCCACGTTGGGTCGGTACGCATATTCAGTACTTCGTGGATTTCCGGAGCTACATCGGCTGTCCATCCTTCGGCTATCTGGAGGACAGGGCCTAAGCCTTTCACCAAGTTTAGACGACTCATGGTAACAGGCATACCGCCTTTTGAAAGGAAGTTGGATGAGAAACCACCGCCACGGAAATAGTCACGGTCGGCCGGCATCCAGTTGGTATTCTTCAAGCAGGCTTCAGCATCTGCATCGGTCATTTCCCAACAAGGTTTCATGCAAGGTTCACCTTGGGCATTGGTGCTGGCACCGGTTGCATCGAGGGTAGTGGCTCCCGAATTGATGAGGTGAATCATACCGTTGGCAGCCAAACCGGTCAGTTCCTTTCCGGTAACGCGTTTCACGGCTTCGGGACTCCAGTAAGTACGTACGTCGCTGAACATCTGTCCGCAACCGGTCAACAGTTTACCGAACAGCATGGCTACTCCGTTGCAAGCATCGTTTTCTGTAGCCAATACGTATGCTTCGCGGATGCCGTTCCAGTCGAAGGTACTGCACAACAAGGCTTCGCTGAAGTCGCCATTCGGCTTCCAGTCGGTCCACTGGCGTTGTCCCTGGAATCCGGCGGCAATGGCATTGTGTCCGATGGCTTCTTCCTTGAATCCCATTTCTTTCAATTTGGGGTTGCCCAACATCAAGTCACGGATGATGAGGGTCATCTTCACCACAAATTCCCAGTCGGCGTCTTTACCTGCACGGTCCTTTTGCTTTTCTGCACGGTTCTTGTCCCAACCTTCATTGGGCTTGCAGTACTTTTCAGTCCAGGCCATCGCCTTTTCGTATTCTTCCTGATCGTAGATTCCTTCATCCATACGGCGCAGGATTTCCACTTCATCCACGCTTTCGCTACGCATACCTAAGTATTCCTGGAAGAAATCCTGATCTACAATACTTCCGGCAATACCCATGCATTGGCTACCGATGGACAAATAGCTTTCACCACGCATTTGAGCTACGGATATGGCAGCACGTGCCCAACGGAGAATCTTTTCAGTAACATCGGCAGGGATGGTGTTGTCTTCCAAATCTTGTACATCGTGTCCGTAAATACCGAAAGCCGGCAATCCTTTTTGGGCGTGAGCGGCCAATACGGCTGCTAGATATACGGCACCCGGACGTTCGGTACCATTGAATCCCCAGACAGCTTTGGGCCAATGTGGGTTCATATCCATGGTTTCTGAACCGTAGCACCAACAAGAAGTGACGGTGATGGTGGCTCCAACTCCTTCGCGTTCAAACTTTTCGGCGCATGCTGCAGTTTCGGCAACGCGTCCGATGGTACCGTCGGCAATAACGCATACCACAGGAGTACCGTCGGCATATTTTACATGGGTGGAAATGAGTTCGGAAACGGCTTTGGCCAAGTTCATGGTCTTGTCTTCCAGACCTTCACGGATGCCTCCTTGACGGGCATCAATCACGGGACGAATCCCTATTTTCGGATACTTTTTCATGATATTGGTATTTATTAATTTACTATATATTTTTTCTTAATGACGTTTTTCATCTTTTTTTGTACCTTTGCAGCCGAAAGATAAGCAATAATTTTAAAACGAAATAACATTATGAGCAAAAAAGCCCTTTTAATGATTCTTGACGGCTGGGGAATCGGCACTCAAGGTAAGGAAGACGTGATTTTCAATACCCCAACTCCGTATTGGGACAGTTTGTTGGCCAACTATCCGCATTCTCAGTTGCAGGCCAGTGGTGAAAACGTTGGTTTGCCTGACGGTCAGATGGGTAACTCGGAAGTAGGTCACTTGAACATCGGTGCAGGCCGCATCGTTTATCAGGACTTGGTGAAGATTAACCGTGCTTGTGCAGACAACAGCATCATGCAGAACAAGGAAGTGGTATCGGCTTTCAGTTATGCCAAGGAAAACGGCAAGAACGTACACTTTATGGGCTTGACTTCGAACGGTGGTGTACACAGTTCTTTCGACCATCTGTTCAAACTTTGCGATATCGCCAAGGAATATGGTGTAGGCGAACGTACCTTCATCCATTGTTTCATGGACGGTCGTGATACAGACCCGAAGAGCGGTAAGGGATTCATCGAACAACTCACTGCTCATTGTGCACAGAGCGCTGGTACTATCGCTTCTATCGTGGGCCGTTTCTATGCCATGGACCGTGACAAGCGTTGGGAACGTGTGAAGGAAGCATACGACCTCTTGGTGGAAGGTAAAGGCAAGAATGCTACCGACATGGTTCAAGCCATGCAGGAAAGCTATGATGAAGGCGTGACCGACGAATTCATCAAGCCTATCCACAATGCAACCGTAGACGGTACTATCAAGGAAGGCGACGTGGTAATCTTCTTCAACTACCGTAACGACCGTGCCAAGGAATTGACTATCGTACTCACTCAACAGGATATGCCGGAACAAGGTATGCATACCATCAAGGACTTGCAATATTATTGTATGACTCCGTATGATGCATCGTTCAAGGGGGTTCACATCCTTTTCGACAAGGAAAACGTACAGAATACATTGGGTGAATACCTCGCTGCTAATGGCAAGACTCAGCTTCACATTGCTGAAACTGAAAAGTATGCTCACGTAACCTTCTTCTTCAATGGTGGTCGTGAAACTCCGTACGACAACGAAGACCGTATTCTCGTTCCTTCTCCAAAGGTGGCTACTTACGACTTGAAGCCGGAAATGAGCGCTTACGAAGTGAAGGATAAGTTGGTGGAAGCCATCGGTACTCAGAAGTACGATTTCATTGTGGTGAACTATGCCAACGGTGATATGGTAGGTCACACCGGTATTTATCCGGCTATTGAAAAGGCTGTTGTTGCCATCGACGAATGTGTGAAGGATACTGTAGAAGCTGCCAAGTCGAATGACTATGAAGTAATCATCATTGCCGACCATGGTAATGCGGACAATGCCTTGAACCCGGATGGCTCCGTAAACACTGCCCACTCTTTGAATCCGGTTCCTTTTGTTTATGTAACCGAAAACAAGGATGCCAAGGTAGAAAACGGTGTATTGGCCGACGTTGCTCCGTCTATCCTTCATATCCTCGGCTTGCCACAACCTGCCGAAATGGATGGACGTGATTTAATTAAAAATTGAGAATTGAGAATTGAAAAATGATAGCAAAAGATAATGCTATCCGTGATAAATCGTATGCGTTCGCTATTCGTATAGTGAACGCATACAAGTTTTTGACAGAAAGATTTAAGAAATATGATACAGATTGATGATGTAGTTATTTCGTTGGACGTTTTTCGTGAAAAGTTTCTGTGCGATTTGGGAGCCTGCAAAGGGGAATGTTGCATAGAAGGCGATGCCGGTGCACCGGTAGAACTGGACGAAGTAGAGAAACTGGAAGAAGTACTTCCCGTGATTTGGGACGACTTGGCACCCGAAGCGCAAGCTGTTATCGACAAGCAAGGGGTAGTATATACTGATGAAGAAGGCGATTTGGTAACCAGTATCGTCAATGGAAAGGATTGTGTCTTTACCTGTTACGATGAAAAGGGAAGCTGCTATTGTGCTATCGAAAAGGCTTATCGGGCAGGGAAAGTGGATTTCTGTAAGCCGGTATCGTGTGCCTTGTATCCTATCCGTGTAGGCGATTATGGTCCTTACAAGGCGGTGAACTATCATCGTTGGAATGTATGTAAAGCGGCGGTATTGCTGGGTCAGAAAGAAAACTTGCCGGTGTATAAGTTCTTGAAAGAACCGTTGATCCGCAAGTTCGGCGAGGACTGGTACAAGGAGATGGAGATAGCTGCCGAAGAGTTGAAAAATAGAGGACTGATTTAGTGATAGTAGTCTCATGTGCTTATGAGACTACTATCAGATATAATCAGTTTCGGACAACCACTAATTTTTCCTTTACTTTATTGAAATACCATTTGATGGTATAGTTCCCGTCTTCGGTTACAATGAAATTGCCATCTACTATTTCTACTCCTTCGTAAGTCAACTGGTCGGGACCCCGATCGTTTATCCACGTATTGTCGGGACGGATTTTCCATCCTTCGTTGGCTTTCAGGTCGAGAGTAGCGGTCAGGTAATATTGTCGCTTGCCGTATTCCATATCACTCGCCAAGACCATTTGGGTGTCAGGAGTGGCTCCCCAATTGTTATAGGCTCCGACAATTCCCCAAGTATCGTATCCTTGCGACATGTTCAACGTAAGTGTAGACGTATTGAACGATATCAGATACGTGTTTTTTGCATAATTGGTCAGATTGTCTCCTTTTTCTATCAAGACAAGAGTAGGTGCTTCTTCGGCAGGCGTACCTGTTGCTCCCCAATCGTTTTCCCAATTGGCGGCAGGAGTGAGCTTCCAACCGTTTGGTGCTTTTCCTGCAAAACAAATCATGCCGCTATAAATATCGTTTTCATCGGCTGAATAAAGGAACTGACTGTTGTCGTGATTCCATCCGCAATAATCTCCAATAATCCATAGTTGGGGATATTCCTTCTCGCCGGCAAAAGGAGTGATGAGTGAACTCACCACATTGGAATAAAGGGGGGAAGCGGCTACCGAGATGCTGGAGACCAAACGGAAATCAATAGGCATGGGGCCAAACTCAAGTCCGTATTGTGCCTGAAGCTTGAGCAGGGCCGCATTCAGATCGGCGGTAGTAATGGCATAGGTAGAGTCGGTTTTGGATGAGGCTAAGGTAACGGCTCCACCGAAATGATGCCCGCTAAGGTCCATCTGCAAATCGGTGGTAACAGCAGCCGGATAGTTAAGTACGGGATTACTCCATACAAACTTAATGGCGGTACGGTCGCTTTCCTGTGCATCCAGTACATAACTCTCGTCTATAGGTTGGAGTACAGCGGCCTTGGCCTCGGAAGCATTGTAATGCACCTTTTCCAGATCGCTGCTGCAAGCGGTGAGGATAAGGAGGGCAAGGTATAAATAACCATTCTTCATAGTTCTAATATTTAATTTTTCATTTTTCATTTTTCATTTAATCAGTATCCTTCGTTTTGATGCAAATTGCCATTTACACTCATGTCGGTGGTAGGAATGGGAAAGACGTTGTAACGATTGTCTACACCTACACCATTCAGGACGCCTCCCTTGAAGGTCCATAGGTAATTGGATGAGGTATACAGACCGAAACGGATTAAGTCAGTACGCCGTACTCCTTCCCAGTAAAGTTCCCGACAACGTTCGTCGAGGATGTTTTGCAGATTGTTCTCTCGTAACCAACTTTCGGTAATGTTATGAAAGGAATCACCGTATGCACGTTGTCGGAGAGCGTTGATGTAGTTTACGGCGGTGCTCATATCGCCACCTTGACCGCCACGGACTACTGCTTCGGCATACATCAGATAAATATCGCCTAAACGGAACATCGGGAAATCGGTATCGGGGAACGTGGAGTTCTTGCCCGGTTGTCCGTCACTTTGTAAGTTGGTGTATTTGTATACAGCCCAACCTTCCGTAGTGAAAGTTCCCGTTACGGATGTAGTGATGTCAATGCTCCGGTTCTTGTCAAAAAAGATGCCGCGCTTATCCAGTATTTCAGCAGCTTTGGGATTTTCATTATCCTGATACTGGAACATACGGACCAATCGGGGAGTGCCACGGAAGCCGTCCCAACCACCTCCGATACCTGCGGGTACTTCGGCAAATTCGCTACTGCTGCGCGAGCCGAGGATAACAGCGGCCATACCATACGATTGGGTGGTACTTCCATCGAAACAAATCGGAAAGATAATCTCCCGATTGGCCAAGGGGTTCTGTCCGTTGTCGGCCATAAAAAGTTGGGCATAATTCTCTGCTAATTGGTATCCTCCGGCTATTATCCGGTTGCAGGCCGACAAACAATCGGTATATCGGGCAGTACCGGTATAGACTTCAGCATTGAGGTACATGCGAGCCAGCAAGGCATCGACGGCTGCTTGGTCGGCTCTGCCATATTCACCTTGTCGGGGAGCAGGAAGATATTCTCTTATATTGAGCAATTCACTCTCTACCCAATCGAATAATTCAGGGCGTTCCAATTGAGTGGGGTTGATGGAATAGTTCTGTTCTGTAATGAACGGAGGTATACCAAACAGGTCGAGTAGGGTATAGTAGGCCAAGGCACGGCAAAAACGAGCTTCGGCGGCAAATTGTTCTTTATCGACTTCGGAAGGTGCATGGGGTATGTTCTTCAGGAACTCGTTACTCAAAGCCACAATGAACATACAACGTTGGTACACCCCTTCTATAGGCTCGTTTTTGGTAGTTCCCCAAGTCATCCCGTTGATGTCGAGACACCAAGGATCGCTCCAGGAGTTCTTCATCTCGTCGGTGGTTTGTTCTTGTAGGGTAAACCAGCTTCGGAATAATACGGTGTTGCCCGCATCCAGTTCGGATATGTCGGATCCTCCTGCACCGTCTTGGCCGGAGAGTGACCAGACGGAATAGATTTTGAACAGAGCCTTTTCGTAATTGGCAGCATTGCCGTATACCCGATTGGCGGTGGATACCGTCGAATCCAAAGGTTCTACATTAAGGTCGTTGGTGCATGCTGTTACACCCAACAACATCATTGGTATGATGTATTTTAATCGTTTCATAATCTGATATTAAAAATTTAGGTTCAAGCCAATGGTATAAGTTTTCGGTCGTGGCCAGATGTTGGCGTCAATGGCCTGGCATTCGGGATCGAGACCGCTATAGTTGGTGATGGTAAACACGTTTTGTATGGAGAAACTGACTCGTCCCGTAATCTTGTCTGTAAAGAACTTGTCGAATGAGTATCCGATAGTCAAATTGTCCATCTTCAGGAAGGAGGCATTCTCCAAATAGAGATCGCTGGTCTTCTGATAATTCTCGGAAGTATGAGTGAATCCGTATTTACCGGCATCCTTGTAATAGTTGTTGATGAAACCTTGGTTGTTGAAATGAGCCATAGTGGTATGATCGGCCGCAAAACCATTGAATACATAGTTCCCGAAATTGGCCCGCAAATTGAAGCCCATGTCCCAGTTCTTGTATCTGAATTGAGAATTCAATCCCATGAATACTTTGGGCATCGGACTCTTGTCGGTAAAATATTGGTCGGCTTGAGTTATTTCTCCGTCTTTATTGCGGTCCACTACTGCATTTTGAATGGGTTTCCCTTGTTCGTCGTATACTTGTTGGTACAAGTAGAATGTGGAGGGGGCATATCCTACCTGGTGGTATTGGATGGTAGTACCCGTAGCGAAAGGAGCATTACCGGCCGCTATGCCTGGATAATCGGGATTATAGGTAGCGGTCAGTTTGGTAATCTTACTTTTGTTCCAAGTGATGTTATAACCCAAATCCCAAGAAAAGTCCTTGGTTTGGATGGCAACCGCCTGTACATTGAATTCCACTCCCTGATTCTTCATTTCGCCTACATTAGCCGTAATGATGTTCGTGAAATTAGTTCCGGCTGGAGCACTCACACTATTCAGCAAATCTTTGGTTCGCTTTTCGTAATACTCCAAGGTACCACTGATGCGGTTGTTCAAAAGTCCGAAATCCAATCCTATATTATAAGTAGTGGTTTCCTCCCACTTCAAATCAGGGCTGTACCCATTGGGCTTCAACAAATAAGAATCAAGGTATTGCCCCGTAGGATTGCTACCCAACGAATAGGTAGGCATATATAAATAGTCGCCTATCTCCTGCTGACCGGTTACCCCATATCCCAAACGAAGCTTCAAGTTGGAGAGTACATCACGGGTACTTTTCATCCAAGGTTCTTCTGAGATGGTCCAAGCTAAGGCTACAGAGGGGAACACACCCCACCGGTTGTTGTCGCTGAAACGGGAGGAACCATCGCGACGCAACGTTGCAGTCAGCAGATAGCGGTCCATGAAATGCCAATTCAGTCGTCCGAAGAAAGAAACCAGATAGTTTTCCTTGGGGATACGGTGGTATCCATCTTGAATGAATCTGCCTTCGGTTTCACTATAGGTCCATCCTTCTTTGACTCCATTTTCGGTTGGATTGGATTTAGTGATATCAAAATCAGATTGATAGAAATGTTGCCAGGAATAACCAGCCATGGCATCCATACGACTATGAATGGAAGCAAATTCCTGGTTATAGTTCAGATAGAAGTCCAACAAGAGGTTACGGCGCAAGCTATTCCAAGTGGCGCCTTGACCAATGTCCTTGAAAGTTGTATTCAATGCTGCTTGTGGTGAATGGGGAGTATCGAAACGGCTTCCGGTACTCTTGGCTACATCGTAACCTAAATTCAGATTGACGCGTAAAGCTTCCAGACCATGCACTTTATAATCCAGTTGCAGATTACCCAAGCTACGCGAGGTCTTTCCATGATTGTTATATTGTTCCAACATGGCCAACGGATTGACACTGGCCAATGTATTGGGGTAGTATTGGGTGACACCATCGGTTTCAGCTGTAGTTTCCCAAGTCCAGTATCCATTATATCGTCCGCTATCGTTATAAACCGGTTTGGTTGGATCGAAAAAGGCTGCAGCCGCAACAGCTCCACCTTCGGCAAAACGAGTCTTATTAATGGTACCCTTAACATTGACGTCTACAGACAAATGGTCGTCAAAGAACTTCGGACTCAAATTAAGGGAAGCTGTATAACGACTATAATGGGAGGTGCGCAACGTACCCTTCTCATCATTGAAGCCCAACGATGCACGGAAAGGCAAGAAACCCACTTTACCGGCTACACTGACATTCTGATCGGTAGCCAATCCCATGTGGAAAATCTTGTCCTGCCAATTGGTTGATTGTTCGGGATATTGGTTAATCATGGCTTGTGCCGCATTACCCAAAGTCGTACCTGAAGGGTATTGTTGGGAAACTGCCCGACGGAATTCATCCGCTTCCATTACCTGTACCCGTTTGTAAGGGTCCTTCATGGTATAGGTACTGGCATAGTTCACCTTGATTCGGTCCTGACTCCCCTTCTTTGTGGTAATGATAATTACCCCATTCGAAGCACGCGAGCCGAAAATGGCCGTTGCCGAAGCATCCTTCAGTACGGTGAAAGTTTCAATATCATTCGGGTTGATAGTTGCCAAGGCATTGGGAGTTCCTGGTGCAGCATCATTGGAAACAGGAACGCCGTCGATAACAATCAACGGGTCGTTCGAGGCGTTCAAAGAAGCCCCACCACGGATACGCAAAGTACTTCCGGCTCCCGGTTGTCCATCGCCGGCCGAAACATACAATCCCGGCACTTTCCCTTGAATCAATTCTTGTGGGGAAGTAACTGCCCCTTTGTTCATATCCTCGGCCTTGATGGCCACTACCGAACCACTCAAGTCGTTTTTCTTTACCGAGCCATAACCAATGACTACTACTTCATCCAATTGTTCTGAGTCTTCTTTCAACACAACATTCATGACGGGGGCCGCCGGTAGTTCCTGCGATTGATAGCCGATAAACGAGATGACGATAATGTCTCCCTTATTGGTATCCAGTTGAAAGTGTCCGTCCAAATCTGTAATGGTACCGTTGGTTGTTCCTTTCACCACCACATTGGCACCAATAATGGACTCGCCTGCCGTATCCTTTACCGTTCCTTTCACGGTTATGGATTGTGCATAAGCCCCATAGGCGAACAGTAGTCCTCCTATCAATGCTATCAGGACTTTAAGCAGATAGTTTCTTTTCATGTTTCTGATAAATTTAGTGAATACTTATCAGAAAACAATTCTATCTATGCCTTGTTTGGATAGTGGAGAATAAAAAAGATTAAAACATTACTTGCTACAATTATGTCATCCAGAACAAAGCGAAGGACCTGTATACATAAACGTTGTTGTATACAGATCCTTCGTCACTTCGTTCCTCAGGATGACAAGAAAAGGAATGTTCCTAAGGATGAAACAATCTTATTTGGTAACTTTCAATACCAAAGAGCTATATGCGCCCATCTTGAATGTTGCGTTTCCGCTTTCGCCCTTTTGCTGTACGTTACCCGATACGGCTATGACTTTTTCGAACTTGTCGGTAAGCGGGAGTTCTACAGCAGAGCCTTTCAAGTTATGGATAACAAGTAACTTTTCGTTGTCCTTCACCATGTACCAGGCAGCGATGGATACATAATCCTTTTCCTTGCTTTCGTTGTATACAGGATGCTTTTCCATCTTTCCTTCGGCCAATGCCGGATAGGTATTGCGCAGTTGCGTGAACATCAGGTAAGTATTCAATAACGACTTGGAATCTTCCTTCTGCTTGTCTGCACTCTTGATGCTGCTAGCCATGTTCTTGTCCACTTTGTCAGTATACTTGGTTACATAGTTATCTCCCCAAAGCATAGGAGCACGCACATACTCATCGCCATTACTTTTGGTACCATAGAGGCCCAACTCCTCTCCATAATAAATATAAGGAGAACCGGCAGCGGTAAACAACATGGCCGCGGCCAACTTACACTTATCGGCTGACTTGCCCAACTTCGATGCCGCACGGTCTTCGTCGTGATTGGTCAACTTGGTTGCCTCAATATAATCGCTTCTATAACCAGCATATTCCTTCTGATAAGAAAGGATATCCTTAGCGAAATAGCAACCTTTACCATTGTTGATGGCCCATTCCAGACGATACCAGAACGAGAACTCAAAGAAGGCAGGAAGCCCTGCATAGTAAGGAGCCACTTCGTTATGTTCCGATAGCACCTCGCCAATCATGTAGAATTCATCCGTATGTCCTTTCGATTTGTAATAGGCATTCATATCATCATAGAACATTTTCAAGAAACGTGGATTTTCGTCGCTATTGGCATTGTGATAGATGTGCTTAACAGCATCCAAACGGAGACCATCTACACCACGATCTATCCAACCCTTAGCAGCTTCTGCCAATGCCTTATATGCACCCGATTCGCCTGCCTTGTCCACCGGTCCGTAATTCAAATCGGCAAACCAATCGGTATAGAAATGCGAATGGAAATATAACAACTTCATAGTATTGAACTTAATATCGCCAGCAGTTTGGTTATCCAACACAAAAGCCTCACCCAACTTACAAGTTGCTCCCGATGCTGCGCCATATTTGGTTCCGTTATCCCAACTGGTATTACTTGTACGAATCAGGAATCCCCAGTCCGATTCAAAGTCAACGGTCAGTTCATAAATGCCATTTCCCTTGTTATAGAAACGGAATGCCTTGTTATGGTTTCCATACCACAAGAATCTATCGTCTTTCCCTTCAGTGGTATTCTCGGCATCTGCTTTTTCGGCTTGAGTCACGGTTACTGTAGGCTTGGATGGATTACTCCAATCAAGCACAAACTTATAAATACCTTTTACAGTACTTTCGCTACTATTGGCAGTAAACCATTCTCCCGAATTATATCCATTCTTCTCAATCATTGGGATATTGCCCGCCTTAATGTCGGCTTCCGGATTCTCGGAGAAGATGAAGTAATCACGATAAGGGCTATCGGCCGATTTACAAGCATCGACAAACCAAGGATGATTAGAGCCTGTATGGTTCATCACGTAGTCCAAATAGATTTTGATGCCACGCTTATTGGCTTCGGCTACCAAATTATTGAAGTCACTTTCTGTGCCGAATTTCGGATTAACCTTAGTATAATCGGTTACATCATATCCATGATAAGACATACACGGATGGATAGGTGAAAGCCAAATGGCATTCACACCCATCTGGTCAATGTAATCTAACTTTTGGGTAATACCGTTAAAGTCACCCCAACCGTCTCCATTACTATCGGCAAACGAATATACCAACAATTGATAAGCAATGTCCGCCCGTTTTTGTTTGTCCCACGCATCGGGTGTAGCAGTTACATCCTTCCATTCAATGGTTGGTTCTGGTTCCGGTTCGGGATCGGGTGTAGGTACAATCGGTGGCTCTGGTTCAGGAATCTTCGGATCATCGCCACTACAAGCGCTTATAGACAACGCCATACATAGGCATAAACCTCCCCATAGAGAGAATTGTCTGATTTTTTTCTTTGTATAGCTATTAATTTTCATACTTTTCTTACTTTATGTATCACTAATAATTCCGTAATTCAGAAAAAGTTTTTTTTGATTTTACTTGCATCTTACACTCGCTATTGACTATCAGCGAGTTAAGATGTGTAGGTAAGGTGTGTAGGTAAGTTGCCTACACACTTTACCTACACACTCGCAAGTACGTTTCCTTTTTTTACAAACTGTTGTAGGACTAAAGCTATTATTATCATTTTTATTTTGCTTGATTTCAGCCTTATTCCTTTGTACTTCGGTGCAGTTTTATTGTACTGCATCGCAGTACAATTGTACTACGGTGGAGTACGATTGCACTTCAGTGTAGTACGAAGAATAAATCATGAGTTAAAACATTAATTATCTTATCTTTCACTCGTTTGTAAGTAAAGAATGGCTTTAACCAAAAGCGGACGTTCGTTTTGCGAACATCCGCTTCTATTTATTGTTTCAAAACAATATTACTTCTTGGTTACAGTACAATACAATTTGTCCGAAGTAGAACGAGTCAAATATAATTTAACTTCATAAGTTCCAGCTTCAGCAATTGACAAGTTACCACCACCTCTTACAAGTTCTTCAAAGGTTCCACCGAAATCAATATCCCATGCCTTATTTGCACGGAACTTGAATTCTCCTGCTACCAATTCGCCAGTATAAATCCATGCTCCTGTTTCATTATCGTAAGTCATTTCAAAGTCTGTTCCCCAACTGGTATCTCCAGTTGCAGCACCAATAATACTCCATGCAGTTGGAGTTGCAGTCAACGAACCAGCAGGAACATTAGCTTCCAAATAATAGAAACCAGGAGTACTTACATTAATGTTACCAGCACCTTCGCCACTAAAGATATCACTATAAGTAGAGAACGAAGAATAATTGTACTCATTATCCCAATTACGAGCATGAGTAAACTTGAATTGAGTATTCAGATAAGCAAATCCAGTATATACACCATCAAATGCAGGTGAAGCCAAGGCTGGTGCCAAAGCTGGATTCCAATCTGTTACATGATCACCTGGGATATAGATGTATTCTCCAAAATTCAACTTTTCAATCTTATATGTATATTCCAACATATTAATGGTCATCTTAATGAATTTGGCATCTCCATTAACAACTACGTTGAACGAACCGTCGTCTGATAATTCTGAACGACGTGCCAATTGACCTTCCGTTCCGTTGTTGCCATTGCCTTCTACGCATCCGAATACATACGACCAATCGTTTGCATGTTCAACTGAAACATCATCTGTAACAGCAAACCAGTTTTCACCTTCTGTCACAGGGAAAGTTATAGTAAATATAGGGTCATCGTATACATCCTTACCACTATGGTTGAATTTTAAAGTTGTACAACCTGGATTCCATTCGCTTGGAGCACCAATGATATAATGATTGGCAGAAATAACCGGAGCTTCCGGAGTAGCCTTCAATTCAATGGTTGCAGAAGCCTTCAATGTCTCGTTGCCGATAGCTATGAATGCATCTACTGTCGCAGTCATGGTGCGTTCAGTCGGACGACGTCCGTTCAGAGCAATAACCAACGATTCATACTCTTCAGTATTCGCCTGACCATTCAAATCAACAGGTAAGTCATTACCATTTACCGTCAATTTATAACCAGACACAGTAGCACCTTCTGGCATGGTTACTGAAGGATTGAAAACAGTTACTGTTTCTCCTTCATAAGTGGCGAAATCAATAGAGGCTCCTGCTGTTGCAGAGAATGAAACGCCTATCGCTTCTTCCTGTTCAAAACCTTGTGGTTCTGCCCAGTCTGCAAAGTCTTCTGTACAAGCAGTAAATGCTGTAGCAAGAAGAGCAAAGGCATATAATGCTATTTTTTTCATAATTTTCTTGTTTTTATAGTTTCAAATTCAAGTGGGAGCAGCTGTGGCTGCCCCACTCTATTTTAATTTATTTTGCAAAGAAATGATAGTAACCATCAATATCGTTGAAGATGACACGGTAATTACCTGCTGCAACTGGAATGTTAGCACCGCCATTAGTACCGATACCAAACGGGAAGTTAGCAGCACCCCAGTTAGGTGACCAACCATCGTACAAGAACTTAGTTGTAGTATCCCCACCGGTTGCATCCAAATCGAACATCCAAATATGGTTATGTCCTTCCATACAAGCAGCTACGTTTACAGGAGTCATTTGAGTATCTGTACCCCAACCATTGAAGTCACCAGAGATGAACAGATGAGAATATACATTCTTGTCATCAGCCTTTTCAATCTTCAATACGTCAGCCTTAGTATCCAATGTGATAGTATAGTAACCACTTACCGGAACAAAGAAGTCAGCACCTTCACCGCTGTCATCTTTCTTCTTTGGTTGGTTAATGTCGTTGTCTACACCGCCCCATTGTTCTGCCCATTGACCAGGAACTTGAACAATCTTAAAGCCACCATCAGATGGGAAATAGCCAGTAAATGTCAACAAGCCTTCACCTGTTTGTTCATCGTACTTGTGTCCATCAACCAATGACATCGGGATTACGCCTGTACCGATTTCAGCGCCCCAACCACCATCACCAATACATCCACCGATGAGATACCACATCTGAGGATCGGCAGCTACCAACGGTACGAAGTAAGGTGCTACAGACAATTCAATAACATTTGAATAACATTCATAACCCGATTGCAAAGAAGCTCTCATACGAACATAAAGAGTCATGGCATCAGCTGGCATTTCTTCTTCAGAATCAATGCTACCTAACTTCATAATGGCACGATTGATTTGTGTTGCATCAGCCAAAAACTCACAAGTGGTATATGAACCATCCAATTCGATGTATGTAGCATCATCTGCTTCTGCAGAAGTTGCTTCATTCCATGTACCGGTCAAAGAGATTTGTGTAAAATAAGTAACAGCGGCAGTATAACCATAATCCGGTTGCTGGCAAGTCAACTTAATGCTACCACTATTTTCCAAATCATATACATTAACAGCCAAAGCAGGTGTATTCAATTGAAATGTACTTGGCTGTTGTATGGTTGGATTGGAATCATTGTCAGATTCGCAGGCAGTAAATGTCAACATGCTTGCGAAAGCCAAAGCCAATATATTTAATTTCTTCATAATAAACATTTGTTTTATTGATTAATAACCAGGGTTTTGAACCAAGTTGGAATTATTCGCCAAGTCAGCCACAGGCAATGCATAAATACTCATGTGTGAACCGAATTGTGCACCATTGGCCTGACCACCCATCCATTCCCATTTATATTCAGCTTGACCAGCATAACGACCATAACGGATCAAATCCATACGACGACGACCTTCGAACCAAAATTCACGTGACCATTCATCGCAAATGTCATTCAAGTCATACAAATTCTTAGTTGTAGCATTTGCACGGGTACGCAATGCATTTACCTTTTCAGAAGCATCGGCATTGGTTCCGTTGATGCGAGTAGATGCTTCAGCATATGTCAAATAAGCTTCTGCAACACGCATCAAGAAAAGGTCTGTATTCACAAAGTTAATTACCTGATTGGGTTGACCATCTGAACGTACATTACGGAATTTCACACAACCGAAACCAGCATTGGCATCTGTTTCATCAGCAATACGATGAGTATAACCTGCACCATAGAACAAAGCACGGTCGTCTTGTGCAGCAGTTGTCATTTCTGCAATAGAATTAGTCTGAGGTGCCTCACCACTGAAGAACTTGTCAAGCAATGTACCACGAACACGTGTACATTTACCCCAACTACAGTCGGTACCTGAAGGTATATCTGCATCCATACCAGCCGAATAAGTAGAAAGAATCAAGAAGTTCATACCACCATAACTGCTGGTAGTCACACCATCATTCAATACTGGAAGGATAGCTTCGTACTTGGCACTAGTTTCATTATTGTCAGCCAAGAAAAGCATTTGGTAAGCTGAATACTTTTCACCTGTACTAGGATTGGTAGCACCAGTTGTATTCAACTTATAATAACCATTATTGATAACCTTTTCAGCATATGTTAATGCATTTTGCCATTGAGCTGTTCCAGTATAAACTTCTGCATTCAAATAAAGACGAGACAAAAGCATCCAAGCTGCAGCTTTGTCGGCACGGCCATAAGTATTTTGACCAGGGTTAGCCAACAAAGGTTCAATTTCAAGCAATTCACTTTCTACAAATTCAAAGAACTGTTTACGTTCATAACGAGGTGCCAATTCTGAAGATACAGTAGTCATGAATGCTGCATTACCATAAAGGTCCATGATGTAATAATAATTGTAAGCACGGATATAACGTACTTCTGCACGCTGCATAGCTGTTTCAGGATCATCGTCTGTAGTCTGTTCCAAGAAGAAATTACATAGAGTAATAGTAAAATACAAACGATAGTACAAGCCACTTGAAAATGCATTGCTTGCACCATAATTGTTATGCAACAAATCAGGAACACCAGCATCACTAATCCATACCCAATGTGCTTCATCGGTTGTAAATTCATTCATGTACCAAGACATACGATAGAATTCTGACTGACCTTCATCACCTGGTACGTCACCATTACCACTAGGACCTGTTTGACCAGTCAAACAGAAGCTGGCATAAATTTTATTAAGCAAAGCATCTTGGTCAAGAGTCATGGTTTGTTGCGGATTGATTGGATCCACATCCAAATCGCCGACACAAGATGTAGTACCTACTGCCAAAGCAAAGGCTGCTGCAGAAAGATATACTTTTATATTATTTAGTTTCATACGATTTTGTTTTATAGATTAGAAATTAAGACTCAAACCAAAGATACCAACGAATGGACGTGGATAGATGTTACCATCATAACCTCCGTTAATTTCAGGATCAAGACCCTTGTAGTCTGTGATTGTAAATACATTCTGTGCTGTCAAATAAGCACGACCACTGATATTTCTTCCGAACAATTTATCAAATGAATAACCTAACGTAATGTTATCACACTTCAAGAATGATGCGTTTTGGATGAAATAATCAGACAAGGCATCAATACCACTAACAGTCTGCCAATTCTTATCCAATACCATATTAGTAACATTATGCCAAGATTCACCTGAATAAATGTTAGTAGCAGAAACATTTGATTTACCAGCTTCAACTGCATTATATACATAGTTATTCAGACTAGCACGGAATGACATACCGAAATCCCATTTCTTATAGGTTACCTTAGAAGTCAAGCCCATCAAGACATCCGCATCAGCTTTCTTGTAAAAATAACGGTCGTCATCATTAATGATACCATTACCATCACGGTCAACATACTCACCTTGAATTGGCAAGCCCTTTTCATCATAAACCTGTTGGTAAGTATAGAATGCAGAAGCTGATTCACCCTTACGCCAAGCCTTGATACCATTTGAGCCTACACCCACTGCAGCACCACCGTATTGAATGGTATAGTCATCACCTTGAGCAGCCAGAAGTTCATCAATTTGATTTTGGTTATAAGTAAAGTTATAACCCAGTTCCCAATACCAATCATCTGTTTGTACCGGTCTCCATGTCATAGCTACTTCCACACCTTGATTGTGCAAAGAACCAATGTTGCTAGTAACTGTTGCAGCAAAGTTCGAACCAGCTGATACATAAACGGTATTGATAAGGTCTGTTGTCTTACGATAATAGTAGTCAACGTTAGCAGTAAAACGATTGTTGAAGAATGCCAAATCGATACCAGCATTATATGTAGTAGTCTTTTCCCAAGTCAAATTCTTATTATAAGCATCCGGACGATAAGTAACACCATCACCAATAATTGGATAATAAGCACCTTGAGAGTTCGGAGTATAAGAAGCGAAATAAGTATAGTCGCCAATACCTTCTTGCTGACCAGTAACACCGAAGCCCAAACGAACTTTGAAGTCATTCAATGCATCTACATCCTTCAAGAAAGATTCTTCTTTCACCTTCCATGCAAAAGCAGCTGATGGGAACAAGCCCCAACGGTTATCCTTTGAGAAACGAGAAGAACCATCGTTACGTAATGTAAATGTAAAGAGGTACTTATCCATTAATGTATAGTTCAAACGACCAAAGAATGAAACCAAGTAGTTTTCAGTCTTATACAATGTATTTTCTGATGGATTATATGGTTTTCCAGCAATAGAAGAATCATTATTTGTAGATGGTACCATACCACAATAGAAATAATCTGTTTCTTTGTGGAAATGTTGCCATTCATAACCTCCCATTACATCTAAGTAATGATTCTTGTTGAATTCTTTAGTATATTGTGCATACATACTTAAAGAGAGGTTGTATGTATCCATGGTATTCCAACCCTTATTACCATAATAATAAGTACCACTGTCATAATTATAAGGAGATCTCACTTTATTAGATTCACCAGAACCAAGATCCATACCTGCATTCATGTGCAAACGCAAATCTTCAAATCCATGAATCTTGTAATCCAATTCCAAATTACCCATCAATTTCTTGGAATCCCCTTTATCTGAGTTCAAATAAAGTAGAGAAACTGGATTGGTTGGAGCCAATGTATTGATACCATATTTCCATTCCGAGTCATTCCAATCAACCGGTGAAGCCCATTGCCAATAACCTGCATAGTTCTTTTTATAAAGTTCTGTATCACCATATACAGGTTTTGTTGGGTCCATAGAAGTTGCATTACCAATAGCACCGGTATTAGCATAGCTAGTCTTAGAATACATACCCTTAGCATTCAAGTTAACCTTCAAATGGTCGTCCAAGAAGCTTGGTGAAACATTCACGCTGGCTGTATAACGTTCAAAGCTTGATGTCTTTAATGTACCCTGTTGGTTGGTATAACCCAATGATACACGATAAGGCATATTCTTCAAACCACCTGCTATAGTAATGTTATGGTCTGTACTGATTGCTGTACGATAAATTTCATTCTGCCAATCTGTGTCAGCAAATACATGATTACCGTTAGCATCATAATAACCCAAGTTAGCATATTCAGGACTTGCCAAGAATTCTTCATCTGTATAACCAAATGTATTCTGAACAAAATCCATATATTCACCGGCATTCAATACATCCAACTTATCGGCTACAGTACTAACAGAAACGTTACCATTGTATGAAATACTTGGTTTAGAATCTCTACGTCCTTTCTTTGTAGTAATAAGAATAACACCGTTAGAAGCACGGCTACCATAAATGGCTGTTGCAGAAGCATCTTTCAATACAGTAAAGCTTTCGATATCAGCAGGGTTAACCAATGCCAAAGGATTCGACATACCTTGCACGCCGTAACTGTCCATAGCCAATCCATCGATAACAATCAACGGATCGTTAGAAGCATTCAACGAAGAACCACCACGAATACGGATAGTAGCACCACCACCAGGTTCACCACCACCATTGATAACACTAACACCGGCAATCTTACCTTGCATCATATCTTGTGCACTGGTAATTAAACCTTTATTCATTTCATCTGGCTTCATGGCTGTTACAGATCCAGTCAAGTCATTCTTTCTGGCTGTACCATAACCAATCACAACGACTTCCTGCATCAATTCAGTGTCGTCTTTCAATACAATGTTCATGTTAGCAGCTGCAGGAAGTTCCTGTGTGCTGTAACCGATGAATGACACAACGATAATGTCACCTTGATTCGCGGTCAATTGGAAGTTACCGTCAAAGTCGGTGATAGTTCCGTTTGTAGTTCCCTTGACAAGCACATTCGCACCAATGACAGGTTCACCTGTGCCGTCCTTCACAAGTCCTTTGACGGTTATTTGCTGAGCAAATGCGTCAACTGACAAGAACATGCCTACCAATAGTGTAAGCAGGACTTTAAACATAAAGTGTTTTTTCATGTCACTTAAATTAAAATTTATAATAATTAAATTAGTTATTTATCTCTTAAAAATACCTATTGAAAACTTTTTAGAACCTTAAATCAAATCTCTTACAATCTTTTTATCCCTATTCAAATCTTACCTTATATTTTTTATTTAGTGAGTGTTTTCATTATCTCACCAGCCTTACCTGCTTTATCAAAACCACCCATATCGTATGAAGGCCAACCTAATCCGTCATAGCATGCCGGTTTCCATCCTCCATACACTTGCGGTTCCCAATAAAAAACACCTTTACAATTACCATTAGTTTGATTATGCATCAAATCCATAAAATGTTTCAATGTTTCTATAGCGACATCACCAGTCTCAGGCTTTACCCCTACTTCACTAATCATAACTGGTACTCCGTAAGTCTTAGCCCATGTATTTACATTATTCAAAGCCAAATCATTCATTTCTTTCCAAGTCTTTTCATGATGTGCTTGCGGATAATGGGACAAAGCAATCATATCTGTTTGTCCGTCATGTTTCTTAAATTCCGCCAACCACCAGGAGTTCGTTTCAGTATCCCAAGCGTTATCTATATGAATCATTACAATGGCTTCCGGACATATTAATTTTGCAGCTTCGTATCCGGCATTGCTTAATGCTACATAGTTGGCCCAACCGCCTTCAATATTACCATCTTTATTATAAAGTTGTCCTATAGGATGAAGCATACCTGGGCGTGTTTCATTACCAATCTGAATCCATGTGGGAGAAACACCTTTTTCTTTCAAAGCATTCAATACATCTTTTGTATGGTTGGCAATGGCAATCTTCAGGCCTTCAACATCCAAATCTTTCCAATCAGCAGGAGTCTCCTGACGACTCGGATCAGCAAACCAATCACTATAATGAAAGTCTATCATTATGTCCATACCTGCAGCCTTTGCACGTACAGCATTAGCTACAACACTTTCTTTGTCACAGCATTTTGCTTGATAAGGACTTTTACTTGAATCTACCCAAACACGTAAGCGAATAGCATTAACACCCGCCTCCTTCAATACGTCATAACAATCAGCTTCTGTTCCATCGACCATAAAGAATTTAACGCTATCAGCTTCCATTTCAGGCAACCAACTGATATCAGCACCTTTAGCAAATGGGACAACCGTTGTCGTTTCCACTACATCAGAAGCTTTCGAACCTTTTCCCCCGCATGCTGTGAGAGAAAAGGCTGTAAAAGCTACCATCAATAAAAAACAAATTTGATTTTTCATTGGAATCCTGTTCTTATCTTATTTAACTTCTTTAATACTGATAGCAAAACCACCACCACTTGCAGCCTTCAAGTTCAACTTGGTCTTGTTGGTTACTTTTTTCTTGGTTATGGTATATGCTTGTGGGTTCTTGTCCCAACTGGCATCCTTTGCGTCGGCATAAATAGTTGCTTCGTATTTCTTACCCGGTTCCAAGAAATCGAGTGCCAACTTGGTTTGATGACCATTTTCATCGGCAGTACATCCTACATACCAATCGTTAGTGCCTTTGGCGCGACGGGCAATGGTAACATAATCACCCGGCTCTGCTTCCAGATACTTGCTTTCATCCCAATCAATAGCCACATCCTTGATAAATTGGAAGGCATCCATGAAACGTTCATAGTTTTCAGGAAGATCGGCTGCCATTTGAAGCGGGCTGTACATGGTTACATAAAGTGCCAACTGACGAACCAAGGTAGAACGAACACGTGAAGTGTTTTCGGGATTTACCTTGCTACAATCTGTTTCGAAAATACCAGGGGTATAATCCATCGGGCCACCAATCTGACGGGTAAATGGAAGGATAGTGGTATGGAATACCTTGCTTCCACCGAACGATTCGTATTCGGTACCACGAGCCGATTCATTACCTATCAAATTAGGATAAGTACGACAGATACCTGTAGGACGAACGGCTTCGTGAGCATTGACCATAATCTTATAATCAGCAGCTTTCTTTACGGCATGCAAATAGTGGTTATTCATCCATTGGCCGTAGTGATATTCACCGCGTGGAATAATATCACCTACATAACCGCTCTTAACAGAATTGTATCCGTTGTCTACCATAAATTGGTAAGCCTTGTCCATGTGACGCTCGTAGTTACGAACCGAAGAAGAGGTTTCGTGATGCATCATCAGTTTTACTCCCTTAGAGGCAGCATATTCGTTCAGCATCTTCACATCGAAATCAGGATACGGAGTTACAAAGTCGAATACATAATCTTTGCTGCATCCAAACCAATCTTCCCAACCTTGGTTCCAACCTTCTACCAATACCTGATCGAATCCATGTTCTGCAGCAAAATCAATGTAACGCTTTACGTTTTCATTGTTAGCCGAATGCTTGCCATTGGGCTTAGTCTTGGTATAGTCTGTTTCTCCCAATTTTACACTGGCTACATCATCAGTATATGCCCATGAACCTTTGTTGGTAATCATTTCCCACCAAACACCTACATACTTCACCGGCTTAATCCAAGAAGTATCTTCAATCTTACATGGTTCATTTAGATTCAAGGTGATGCGTGATGCTAAAATGTCGCGAGCATCATCACTTACAATAATGGTACGCCAAGGAGTATGGCAAGGAGTCTGCATGTATCCTTTATCACCGTTTACATCGGGAGTCAACCAACTCTCGAATACCATGTTCTTGTCATCCAAATTAAGGTGCATACAAGCATAATCAATCAAGGCTGCTTCATGCAAATTGATGTACAAGCCATCATCGGTCTTCATCATCAATGCAGTCTGTACACCTGTTGGAGAGAATGGTGTTTGCGATGAATTGGGGGTAATAGCATCCTTCATCAGACCTCTGATTTCCGAAAGACGGGATTCAGTATAATCATATTCCTGTGTGTCATAATCACCCGGAATCCAGAATGCCTTATGGTCACCAGTCATGGCAAATTGTGAACGTTCTTCCTTGATGACGAAATAATTCAAGTTTGGTTGTTGTGGAAAATCGTAGCGGAAACCGAGCCCATCATTAAACAGACGGAATTCTATAATAATATACTGCAAATTCAACTAATAAATGCAACGGAATTATCGGTTTGAGATAATTTCAGTAAGCAGAGAGGAAAATTCCCTCCCTTGCTCTACTGAATGGGATAAAAGTGCTTACTTTACTCCGTCAAACCT
>SUXW01000009.1 GCA_015060765.1 Bacteroides sp. | reverse complement strand
GCCGGCCACAAGATTAGATTTCTCAGGGTCGTCGTAGACTACGACGTTGATAGGATGCAGGTGTACGCATGGAGACATGTTCAGCCGAGCATTACTAATTGCCCGTTTTCTTTCATTTTAAGAGGTGTTATATACTTTTAGCGATATACAGAAATAGACTCTTTTCGATGTGTCAATGGTCATTGATTATAAGATATTCAGGTGGCTATAGCACGGGGGTTCCACCTCTTCCCATTCCGAACAGAGAAGTTAAGCCCCGTCACGCCGATGGTACTGCTAAGGTGGGAGAGTAGGTAGCTGCCGTTTTTGATTGAGTCCTCCGATACAGAAATGTGTCGGAGGACTTTTTTTGTAGTTTTTTAGTATGTTATGGTAGGATAGATGTTACTCTATATGAGACTTTGCAATTAAATGAAGTGATATACTATAAAAATATTACATTTTCGAATAAAAAAGCGATAAATTATTTTGTTGTTATCAAATAAACCCATACATTTGTACCGTTCAAATTATAAGAAAGAAATGAATCAAGCTTATTTACATATTTTGCTATGCGGTATTATTATTCTACTAACGATGTTGGTGGGAAGTGAGTGCCGTGCATGTTGATGTATTTAGGATTGAATGATATACGATAGCCTTTCTCACTTCCCTGTGTGAAAGGCTTTTTTAATGATATAACAATAAACAATATAATTATGAGTGACAGATTATTTATTTTCGATACCACCCTTAGAGATGGTGAACAAGTACCAGGATGCCAATTGAATACAGTGGAGAAGATTCAGGTGGCCAAACAATTGGAAGCTTTGGGGGTTGATGTGATAGAAGCTGGATTCCCGATATCCAGTCCCGGTGACTTCAATTCGGTCATTGAGATATCAAAGGCAGTGACATGGCCTACTATTTGTGCTTTGACAAGAGCCGTTGAAAAGGATATTGATGTGGCGGCGGAGGCTTTGCGTTTTGCCAAGCACAAACGTATTCATACGGGTATAGGTACATCTGAGTCTCATATTAAATATAAATTCAACTCTAACCGTGACGAAATTATAGAACGTGCTGTAGCTGCTGTTAAATATGCTCGTCGTTATGTAGATGATGTGGAATTTTATGCTGAAGATGCGGGACGTACCGACAACGAGTATCTGGCTCGAGTGGTGGAAGCTGTAATCAAGGCTGGGGCTACTGTAGTGAATATACCTGATACTACAGGATACTGCCTTCCGTATGAATATGGGGCGAAAATCAAGTACCTGATGGAACATGTGGACAACATTGACAAAGCCATCATTTCCACACATTGTCACAATGATTTGGGTATGGCAACCGCTAATACCATTGCCGGTATATTGAATGGTGCTCGTCAGGTGGAAGTGACCATTAACGGTATTGGCGAACGTGCCGGTAATACTTCTTTGGAAGAGGTAGCCATGATTGTGAAATGCCATAATGACATCGATATTGAAACTAATATCAATACACAAAAAATTTATCCCGCCAGTCGCATGGTATCCAGCTTGATGAACATGCCGGTACAGCCCAATAAGGCCATTGTGGGTCGAAATGCTTTTGCACATTCAAGCGGTATTCATCAGGACGGTGTACTGAAGAATGTACAAACTTACGAAATAATCGACCCGAAGGATGTGGGTATAGACGACAGCTCTATTGTATTGACGGCTCGTAGCGGACGCGCAGCACTGAAACATCGTCTACATGTGATGGGAGTAGAACTGGATCAGGACAAGTTGGATAAGGTATATGAAGATTTCTTGAAACTGGCCGACAAGAAGAAAGACATCACGGATGATGATATTTTAGTATTAGCAGGAGCTGATCGTGCTGATAATCATCATATCAAGTTGGAATTCCTGCAAGTGACCAGTGGAGTGGGAGTACGTTCGGTTGCCAGTTTAGGATTGAATATCTCAGGCGAGCGCTTTGAAGCCGCTGCCAGTGGAAACGGTCCGGTGGATGCTGCCATTAAGGCACTGAAAAAAATTATAGACCGTCGAATGGAACTGAAGGAATTTACCATTCAGGCTATCAGCAAAGGTTCCGACGATATGGGTAAAGTTCACATGCAAGTGGAATATGACGGACAGATGTATTATGGTTTCGGAGCTAATACTGATATCATCGCTGCGTCAGTGGAAGCATATATTGATTGTATTAATAAGTTTAAAAGATAGGTTATGGGTCATACATTATTTGATAAAATATGGGATGCACATGTGGTGCAGAAAGTGGAAGATGGTCCCACCCAACTTTACATTGACCGTCTATACTGTCACGAGGTGACTACTCCACAGGCATTCGATACATTAAGAGACAAGAATATAGGCGTATTCCGTCCCGAACAAGTGGTGGCTATGCCCGATCATAACACACCGAGCGACCAACAGGAACGCATTGACGACCCCGTAGGACGCAAACAAGTGGAAACATTGGCGAAGAATTGTGCGGAGTTTGGTATCCGATACTTTGCCATGGGGACTAAAGACAATGGTATTATTCATGTGGTAGGACCCGAAAAGGCACTTTCGTTGCCGGGTATGACCATTGTATGCGGTGATTCGCATACCTCTACCCACGGTGCTGTAGGTGCTATCGCCATGGGTATCGGTACCAGTGAGGTGGCTCAGGTATTGGCTTCACAGACTATTCTGCAAAGCAAGCCAAAGACCATGCGGATTAATATTGAAGGTACATTGCCGCAAGGTACTACCGCTAAAGATGTAGCTCTTTACATCATGGCGCAGATGACCACTTCGGGTGCTACAGGTTATGCGGTGGAGTATGCCGGTTCTACGGTTCGTAACATGAGTATGGAGGGACGTTTGACTCTTTCGAATCTTAGTATCGAAATGGGTAGTCGTGCCGGACTCATCGCTCCCGACGAGATTACGTTTGAATACCTCAAGGGACGCGAATATGCTCCGAAGGGGGAAGCATGGGACCAAGCCATGGAAGCATGGAAACAACTTTATAGCGATCCTGATGCCGTTTTTGACAAGGAAGTGACTTATCGTGCGGAAGATATTGCTCCGCGCATTACTTACGGTACCAATCCCGGTGCGGGAATTGCTATCGACGAGTGTATCCCTACATTGGACGAAGTACCCGAAGCCGACCGTACCCAGTTCCTTGCCATGCTTGACTATATGCAATTCCAACCCGGTCAGAAGTTGGAGGGGACTCCGGTTGACTACTGTTTCTTAGGTGCTTGTACCAACGGTCGCATTGAGGATTTCCGTGCTTTTGCCTCTGTGGTAAAAGGTAAGAAGAAGGCTTCGAATGTAGTGGCCTGGCTCGTACCCGGCTCATGGCTCGTACGTCAGCAGATTATGGACGAAGGTATCGACAAGATTCTGGAAGAAGCTGGTTTTGAACTTCGTTTGCCCTCATGTTCATCGTGCTTGGCCATGAATCCTGATAAGGTTCCTGCCGGTAAATTATCCATTTCTACCAGTAATCGAAATTTTGTAGGTCGTCAAGGACCCGGTGCACGTACCATTTTGGCTTCACCGCTTGTAGTGGCTGCGTCTGCTATAACAGGAGTGGTAACCGATCCAAGAAAATTGAGACCTTAGTAATTTGAAAACAATATGAAACAGAAATTTGATATCATACAATCGACTTGTCTTCCTATCAAGATAGACAATTGTAATACGGATCTGATTATTCCGGCACGCTATTTGGCCAGCACTACCCGCGATCCACAATTCTTTGGTGATGCTTTTATGCACGACCTGCGTTTTGATGCCGACGGAAAGCCTGTAGCCGATTTTGTAATGAACCAAGCGGAGTATGCTGAAACCCCCAAACCGGGTATTCATGAAATCATCATTGGCGGACAGAATTGGGGCTCGGGTTCCAGTCGCGAACATGCAGCTTGGGCTATTGCCGGCTATGGTGTACGTGTGGTAATCAGCAGTTCGTTTGCCGATATACACCGCAACAATCTACTCAACTGTTTTGTGTTGCCCGTAATAGTGAGCAAGGAATTTCAACAGGAGTTGTTCGATACCGTAGAAGCCAATCCGCAGGCAGAAGTACGTGTGGATATACCCAACCAGACTGTGACCAACCTGACCACCGGTCATAGCGAAACCTTCGATATCAATGGGTATAAGAAGTATTGCCTGATGAATGCTTTGGATGACATTGATTTCCTGTTGGAGAATAAGGACAAGATTTCTGCTTTTGAGATGGCGCGTTGATGATGTATCTGTTATCATCCGCGACCTGTAATAAAAACGATCATATTAACAATGAATAATACAAGAATCGAAATAATGGATACGACCCTCCGTGATGGAGAACAAACCAGTGGGGTGTCGTTTGTACCGCATGAAAAGCTGATGATTGCCCGTCTGTTGTTGGAAGAACTGAAAGTGGATAGGGTAGAGGTAGCCTCTGCACGAGTATCGGAGGGAGAGTTTGAAGCCGTGAGGATGATATGCGATTGGGCGGCTCGACGCAACTTGTTACACAAAGTGGAGGTGCTGGGCTTTTGTGACGGCCATGCATCGGTAGACTGGATTCAACGGACGGGATGCAAGGTCATCAACCTGCTGTGTAAGGGTTCGCTGAAACATTGTACCCAACAATTGAAGAAGACACCAGAGGAACACATCAACGATATCCGGAAGGTAGTGAGCTATGCCGATGAATGTGATATAACGGTCAATGTCTATTTGGAAGACTGGAGCAACGGTATGAAAGATTCGCCCGACTACGTTTTCCAACTGATGGACGGTTTGAAAGATACTTGTATCCGCCGTTTCATGTTGCCCGATACTTTGGGTATCTTGAATCCCTTGCAAGTCATCGAGTTCATGCGTAAGATGAAGAAACATTATCCCGACAAGCATTTCGATTTCCATGCCCACAACGATTACGATTTGGCGGTGAGCAATGTGTTGGCCGCCGTATTGAGTGGCGTCAAAGGATTGCATACCACCATCAACGGTTTGGGAGAACGGGCGGGCAATGCACCACTCTCGAGTGTACAGGCCATTTTGAAAGACCATTTCGAAGCGACAACCAATATTGATGAAAGCCGTTTGAATGAAGTCAGTCGGATTGTGGAATCCTATTCCGGAATTATGATACCGGCTAATAAGCCTATTATTGGTGAGCATGTGTTTACGCAAGTGGCCGGTGTCCATGCCGACGGAGACAATAAAAACAATTTGTATTGTAATGATCTGTTGCCCGAACGTTTTGGACGGAAACGGGAGTATGCATTGGGTAAGAACAGCGGTAAGGCCAATATCCGTAAGAATCTGGAAGAATTGGGCTTGGATTTGGATGAAGAATCCATGCGCAAGGTAACGGAGCGGATCATTGAATTGGGTGACAAGAAGGAACTTGTCACTCCCGAAGACTTACCCTACATTGTCAGTGACGTGTTGAAACATGGGGTGGAAGACGATAAAGTGAAACTGAAGAGCTATATCGTGAACTTAGCCTATGGATTGAAGCCGATGGCTACCGTTAAGGTGGAAATAAACGGCAAGGAATACGAAGAAAACTCGAGCGGAGACGGTCAGTACGATGCTTTTGTACGGGCATTGCGCAAGATTTACAAGGTTACGTTGGGGCGGAAATTTCCTATGTTGACCAATTATGCGGTAACGATTCCTCCTGGAGGACGTACCGATGCCTTTGTTCAGACCACCATCAGCTGGAGTTTTGTGGATAAAGAATTCAAGACACGTGGACTTGATGCCGACCAGACGGAAGCCGCTATCAAGGCAACGATGAAAATGTTGAACATAATCGAGAAAGAATATGAACTTTAAAATTGCAGTGTTGGCCGGTGACGGTATCGGCCCCGAAATATCCACCGTAGGTGTGGATGTAATGACCGCCGTATGTGAGAAGTTCGGCCACCAAGTGACCTACGAATATGCCATTTGTGGTGCCCATGCCATAGATGAAGTGGGTGACCCCTTTCCTGAAGAAACCTATCAAACTTGCAAGAATGCCGATGCGGTGTTATTCTCGGCTGTAGGCGATCCGAAATTCGACAATGACCCCACTGCTAAGGTGCGTCCCGAACAGGGTTTGTTGGCCATGCGCAAGAAACTCGGTCTGTTTGCCAACATCCGTCCGGTACAAACTTTCAAGTGCTTGATTCATAAATCTCCGCTTCGTGCAGAGTTGGTGGAAAATGCCGACTTCATTTGTATCCGTGAGTTGACCGGTGGTATGTATTTTGGTGAAAAGTATCAGGATAACGATAAGGCGTATGATACCAATTACTATACCCGTCCTGAAATTGAACGTATTTTGAAGGTCGGCTTTGAATATGCCATGAAGCGCAACAAACATCTAACCGTAGTCGATAAAGCCAATGTACTTGCTTCCTCCCGTTTGTGGAGACAGATTGCTCAGGAAATGGCTCCGCAGTATCCTGAAGTGACTACCGATTATATGTATGTGGACAATGCTGCCATGCGTATGATTCAGGAACCTACTTTCTTTGATGTGATGGTGACTGAAAACACGTTTGGTGATATTCTGACAGACGAAGGCTCGGTTATCAGTGGTTCTATGGGATTGTTGCCATCGGCTTCTACCGGTGAAAGTACACCTGTATTTGAACCTATCCATGGTTCATGGCCACAGGCCAAAGGCTTGAATATAGCCAATCCGTTGGCACAAATCCTTTCGGTAGCTATGCTCTTTGAATACTTCGATTTGAAAGAGGAAGGAGCCTTGATTCGTAAAGCTGTGGATGCTTCGCTCGATGCTCATGTCCGTACACCTGAAATTCAAGTGGAAGGTGGTGAAAAGTATGGAACCAAAGAAGTGGGTGCTTGGATTGTAGATTACATCAAGAAAGCATAATTAACGCACTTTCTGAATATTTATCGGACATAGATGATGAAACGCCATGATTCTATGTCCGATTTTCTTTACCTTTGCATCTGAAATAAGAAGACAATCGATGAAAAGGATTTTTTGTATACTGATAGCGATATGGACTATATGGATTCTTCCGGCGCAGGATTATGACGGATGGATAGAAAAGGCCATGAATGCGGTCGAGAAGGACAGTCTTTATGAAGCTGAAAAATATTTCAAGAACGCGTTGAATACTGATCCGGCTAACATGCGCAATGCCATGCTGCTATCCAATCTGGGTACCATCCAAAGGCGGATGGGGAAGAATAAAGAAGCGATAGAATCGTATACGTTGGCCATTAACAAGAGTCCTCATTCCGTAACTATGTTGTTGAATCGGGCTTCCCTTTATTTGGAAATGGACCATTTGGATAAGGCATATTCGGATTATTGCAATGTCATCGATTTGGACAGACGTAACATTGAGGCTCTGCAGTTCCGTGCTTACATATACATGCGTCGTCGGCAATATCCAGAAGCCAAGGCCGATTACCGTTCTTTATTGGAGGAAGAGCCTGGAAACAAAACGGCCCGCGTGGGATTGGTGATGGTCAACCAGAAAGAACACCGCTATCGGGAGGCATTGGATGCATTGAATCTGTTGGTAACCGATTATCCTAAAGATGCTTCCTTGTTGAAAGCCCGTGCGGAGATAGAAGTGGAAATGAATACGTTGGATCTGGCTTTGCTCGATTTGGAGAATGCGGCCCGAATCACTCCCCATGATGCCGATATTTATGTGATGTGTGGAGACATTTACATGGCTCAAGGCAAAAAACGGGAGGCCTACGTAGCCTATGAAAAGGCTGTAGACTTGGGAATACCCCGTCCGCAACTTCAGGATAAGCTGAAAGCCAGCAAGAAATGATGCTATAGCTTATTGGAGGAAATTGCGGATAGCTTCTACAAATACTTTTCCGTACTTCTCCTTTTTGTATTCTCCAATGCCGCTAACCATACCGAATGCTTCGAGGGTAGTGGGCCGTTGTATGGCAATCAGGTGGAGCGTCTTGTCGGTCAGAATGATATAAGGAGGAATGCCTTGTTCGTCGGCCAGTCGTTTGCGGAGTACCCGTAATTCTTCGAACAATTCTTTGTCCATCCCTTCATCAGACAGGGTAATGGCATTGAACATAGGTTTGCTTTCCTTTTCTGCTTTTTTCTTCTTTCCTTTGTTTGGAGTCTTTTCTTCCCGTTTGATTACTACCAGCATGGCCTTTTCCTGTCCATACAGTACTTTGACTCCGCTTGGAGTGATTTTCAGGTGATTGTTCTCGTTGTATGCCACTTCGATGTACCCCATATTCAGCATTTGGAGAAGATAATCCATCCAGTCTTGTTGGGGTACGTCCCTTCCGGCTCCGAAAGTCTTCAACTTGTCGTATCCCTTTTCTGTGAGCTCTTGGAAATAGTTTCCTCGGAGGATGGCCACCAGCATCCGTGTGCCTATTTGTTGGTTGGTCCGTGCTATGGCGCTCAAAGCCTTTTGTACGATGATGCTTCCATCGAACCGTTCGGGTGGATTGCGGCATACGTCGCAATTGCCACAATCGTGTTCCATGTTCTCACCGAAGTAATTGAGCAGAATCCGTCGGCGGCAGATGTCGCTTTCGGCATATTGTTGCATGCGGTTCAGTTTTTCCAGGTTGATATCTTGCTGCCCGCTATCGATGGCAAATTTGGAGAGCATAACCAAGTCGCCCAATGAATAGAACAACAAGGTATCGCTTTTCAGTCCGTCCCGTCCGGCTCGTCCTATTTCCTGATAAAAACTCTCGATGCTTTTCGGCATGTTATAGTGGATTACCCATCGCACGTTCGACTTGTCGATTCCCATTCCGAAAGCGATGGTGGCACATACCACTTGTACCCGGTCGTTGATAAAATCATCTTGTGCCTTGTCTCTGGCCTTGGCGTTTAGACCGGCATGATATACTGTGGTTGTTATGCCATATTTCTCCAGCATTTCGGCCACCTTTTCTGTCTTGTCCCGACTCATGCAATAGATGATGCCACACTCTCCCGGGTGTTGTTTGATGAACTCCAATATCGCTCGAGTCTTGTCCTTTTGTTGGAAACCTCTTTTGACCGTCAAGTTCAGGTTGGGGCGGTCGAACGAAGAAATAAACACTTCGGGTTCCTTCAAGTCCAGCTGCTTGATGATATCTTCGCGTGTAATTTTATCGGCCGTAGCTGTCAGGGCTACAATGGGTACTTGTGGAAATTGTTCGCGGATGGATTTCAGTTGGGTGTATTCCGGTCGGAAATCGTGTCCCCATTGCGAGATGCAATGAGCCTCGTCGATGGCGAACAAGGAAATTTTCATGTCCTTCAACAAGAAATTCATTTCCATGAGTAACCGTTCAGGTGATATATAGAGAAGTTTCACTTTCCCTTCCAAGCATTCTTTGCGTAGAATCAAGTTCTCCGTTTCGTTGTTGGCACTGTTCATGGCCCTTGCATAGATACCGTTGGCCTGCAGACTCTCCACTTGGTCCTTCATCAAGGATATGAGAGGAGAGACAACTACGGTTGTCCCATCGCTGAGGATGGCCGGCAACTGGTAGCAGATGGATTTCCCTCCGCCGGTAGGCATCAGGACCAATGAATCCTTTTTGGCTAGGATGTGACGGATGATGTTCTCCTGCAGGGGGCGGAACGAATCATATCCGAAATAGGTTTTCAGCGTTTGTAGCATGTTTGTTTTATTTTTAGGGTAAAAATTAAAACATGGCAAAGATAGAAAAAACTTCCACTACCTCGAAATATGAGGTGAAGAATAAAATAAATTAATAAAAAGTGCATAAAAAATTGCATATGAAAAAAAGAATGGCCAATTTTGTACAAAATATAGATAATTATTAACCAATCCGATATAGAGATGAACTATAAACAAACTGAAGAAGAAGTTGTAAAGACTAATGCTCCCAAGAAATTACCTTATAATTTACGGGAGAAGAAAAAGAAAGATGCGGCCTATAGAACGATGATTAGACCTGAATTGGCTGATGAACTTTATCAAAAGATTGTGGATATTGTCATCATCAAGAAGAAATATAAGGATCCTAATTTTTCGTCTAAAGATTTGGCTAAGTTGTTGAAAACTAACACACGCTATTTGTCGGCTGTTGTTAATTCAAGATTCGGAATGAACTATTCCTGCTTGTTGAACGAGTATCGTATCAAGGATGCGCTCCGCTTGTTGGCAGACAAGAAAAACCAAAATAAGAACATTGAAGAAATCAGTGCTATGGTAGGTTTTGCCAACCGTCAATCGTTCTATGCAGCGTTCTATCGGATTGTAGGTGAGACCCCCAACGGTTACCGCAAGGCAATCATGGAAGCCAAGAAGAAGTGATAAGTTAATTTAGTTATATATAAAAAGGAAAACAGTTGTTTTCCTTTTTATGTTTACAAATCAAGTTTATATATGAAGAAATACGTAATGATCAGTATTATGGGAGGTATGTTGATGACAAGTTGTAGTCAGGCAAACCAGGAGAGTGAACAACCATTCGACTATACGGTAGAGCAATTCGCCGATTTGCAGTTGCTCCGCTATAAGGTGCATGGTTTCGAAGAACTCCCTTTGGAACAGAAAAAGTTGGTGTATTATTTGCAGGAGGCTGCTCTTCAAGGACGCGACATCCTGTTCGACCAGAACGGTAAATACAACCTGATTATCCGCAAGATGTTGGAAACCGTTTATCAAGACTATCAAGGCGATCGTGCCGACAGTAATTTCGTGAATATGGAAACTTACTTGAAGCGTGTATGGTTCTCGAATGGTATCCATCACCATTATGCTTGTGATAAGTTCGTACCCGGATTCACTCCCGAATTCTTCAAGCAGGCTCTGCAAAGCGTAGATGCATCGAAACTTCCGTTGGCCGAAGGAGAAACACTCGATGCCCTCTGTGATGAAGTTTTCCCCGTTATTTTCGATCCTACAGTGATGCCGAAGCGGGTGAATCAGGCCGATGGTGAAGATTTGGTATTGACTTCTGCTGCCAATTATTATGCAGGTGTAACCCAAAAGGAAGCGGAAGATTTCTATAACGCTATGAAGAATCCCAATGACACCATGCCGGTTATGTTTGGTATGAACAGTCGTCTGGTAAAGGAAGACGGTAAGGTTCAGGAAAAGGTATGGAAGTCGGGAGGTTTGTATGGTCAGGCTATCGATAAGATTATCTATTGGTTGGATAAGGCTGCCGGTGTAGCCGAAAACGACAAGCAGAAGGCCGTTATCGAAAAGATGATCCAATTCTATCGGGATGGCGATTTGAAGACTTTCGACGAATATGCCATTCTTTGGGTAAAGGATTTGGACTCACGGGTGGATTTTGTAAACGGATTTACCGAAAGCTATGGTGATCCGCTTGGTATGAAAGCCAGCTGGGAATCGATTGTCAACTTCAAGGATTTGGTTAGCACCAAGCGTACGGAAACCATCAGCGCCAATGCACAGTGGTTCGAAGACCACTCACCGGTAGCCAAGCAATTCAAGAAGGAGACCGTGAAGGGTGTTTCTGCCAAGGTGATTACAGCTGCTATTTTGGCGGGTGATTTGTATCCGTCGACTGCTATCGGTATCAATTTGCCGAACTCCAACTGGATTCGTAGCGCCCATGGTTCCAAATCGGTTACAATCGGTAATTTGACAGATGCTTACAATAAGGCTGCTCATGGCAACGGTTTCTCCGATGAGTTTGTATATAGCGATGTAGAAAAGGCTTATTTGGAACAGTACGGCGATTTGACAGGCGATTTGCATACCGACCTTCACGAATGTTTGGGACATGGTTCCGGTCAGTTGCTCCCGGGTGTAGACCCTGATGCATTGAAAGCTTACGGTTCTACTATCGAAGAAGCTCGTGCCGATTTGTTCGGTTTGTATTACTTGCCCGATGCCAAGATGCGTGAACTAGGTTTGACACCGCATGACGATGCTTATAAAGCCGAATATTATTCGTATATGATGAACGGTTTGATGACTCAGCTGGTACGTATCGAATTGGGTAACAATGTAGAAGAAGCCCATATGCGTAACCGCCAGCTCATTGCCAAGTGGGCTTTCGAAAAGGGTGCCGCCGAAAAGGTCGTGGAATTGGTGAAGCAAGATGGCAAGACTTACGTCAAGGTGAACGATTATGAAAAGTTGCGTGCTCTGTTCGGTCAGTTGTTGGGTGAAATCCAACGCATCAAGAGTGAAGGCGATTTCGAGGCAGCCCGTCAGTTGGTCGAAAACTATGCCGTAAAGGTAGACCCCGAATTGCATCGCGAAGTCTTGGCACGTTATGAAAAGCTCCATCTGGCTCCATACAAAGGTTTTGTGAATCCGGTATACAAGGCTGAAACCGATGCAGAAGGCAATATCACCGATGTAACCGTCAGCTATGAAGAAGGTTATGCCGAACAGATGCTCCGTTATAGTCAGGATTATGCAACCCTTCCTTATAGAAATTGATGGATACGCAAGAAACCATTAGAGAGATAAAGAAACAATTCCGTTTGTTCATGAACGGGGTTGTTTCTCAAAGTATGCGCGAGAAAGGGCTCGACTACAAATTGAATTTCGGTATCGAAGTACCCCGCATTAAAGAAATAGCTGCCAAGTTCGAGAAAAACCACGAGGTAGCACAAACCTTGTGGAAAGAAAATATCCGTGAGTGCAAAATCATGGCGGGCTTGCTACAACCCGTAGAGACGTTCTATCCCGATATAGCCGATATCTGGGTGGAAGACATGCGTTATCCAGAAATGGCCGAACTGACGGTGATGAATCTTTTTCAATACCTGCCGTATGCATCAGAGAAAACATTCGAGTGGATGGCACGCGAGGAAGAATATTTCCAATTGTGTGGATACATGCTCATGGCACGTTTGCTGATGAATGGAGGCCGTCTGAACGAACGAGCTGAAAACGAGTTCCTTGATCAGGCACTCACCGCTATAGTCGACAGCTCCGCGTTGGTACGTCGGTCGGCTTGTACCTCGTTGGCCAAATATGCTTGGCAAACCAAAGAAAATGCCCATAAACTGGCAAAAATTTTGAAAACATTCGATGGTTCTGCATACATGGAGGTCCTTGCCTTGAAAGAGGATGTAAAATTTGCCGCAGAATAATTGCCCGTAAACTTTCAAGTTAGGATAAAAACATTTACCTTTGGCATCCGAACCGAATACGATATGGAAGAGAATGTAAAGGAGACGGTCAAACAATTGCTGACGGAGTATCTGGAGGCGAACGGGCATCGCAAGACCCCCGAACGTTATGCTATACTCGAAGCGGTATATACCATCAAAGGACATTTTGGTATTGACGAGCTTTACAATTACATGGAGACGGAAAGCAAGTTCCGTGTAAGTAGAGCTACCCTTTATAACAACATTATCTTGTTGGTGGATGCTAATTTGATAATCAAGCATAAATTCGGCAATTCCTCCCAGTTCGAACGGGCTTATAAGAATGAAACCCATCACCACATGATTTGTACCGATTGTGGTAAGGTGACGGAATTTCAGGACGAGACTCTGAAGCGGAGTATAGCCGATACCAAACTGAAGAAGTTTACGGCTTCGCACTATTCTCTTTATATCTATGGTACCTGTAGTAAATGTACCTGGGCCAAGCGTAGAAGGAAAAAGAACAAATAATATAAAAACAACAAAAGATGAAAGTAGATGTTTTGTTAGGTTTGCAATGGGGTGATGAAGGCAAAGGAAAGGTTGTAGACGTGCTGACTCCCCGTTATGATGTAGTAGCCCGTTTCCAGGGTGGACCGAATGCGGGTCATACATTGGAATTCGAAGGTCAGAAGTATGTGCTTCGTTCCATTCCTTCGGGTATATTCCAAGGCGATAAAGTGAATATCATCGGTAATGGCGTAGTGCTCGATCCGTTGTTGTTCAAAGGCGAAGCCGAAGCGTTGGAAGTGAGCGGCCATCCTTTGAAGGAACGTCTTCATATTTCCAAGAAAGCACACCTCATTATGCCTACCCATCGTGTGCTCGATGCTGCTTACGAAGCCGCTAAGGGAGATGCCAAGGTGGGAACTACCGGTAAGGGCATTGGTCCTACTTATACCGATAAGGTGAGCCGTAACGGTTTGCGTGTAGGCGATATCCTCTGCAATTTTGAAGAAAAATATGCCAAGGCAAAGGCTCGTCATGAACAGATATTGAAGAGCTTGAATTTTGAATACGATATTACCGAATTGGAAAAGGAATGGTTGGATGCCATCGAATATTTGAAGGAATTCCATTTGGTGGATAGCGAACATGAAATTAATAATTTGTTGAAGGCTGGTAAGTCGGTTCTTTGCGAAGGTGCTCAAGGTACATTGCTCGATGTAGACTTCGGATCCTATCCGTTTGTTACCTCTTCCAACACTATCTGTGCCGGTGCATGTACAGGTTTGGGTATCGGTCCCAACAAGATTGGTCATGTATATGGCATCATGAAGGCCTATTGTACTCGTGTAGGTTCGGGTCCTTTCCCAACCGAACTGTTTGATGAAACCGGAAAGACCATCCGCGATTTGGGTCATGAATACGGTGCGGTAACCGGTCGCGAACGCCGTTGCGGTTGGATTGACCTGGTAGCTTTGAAGTATGCTATCATGGTAAATGGAGTAACCGAACTCATCATGATGAAGAGCGATGTGCTCGACGGATTCGATACTATCAAAGCTTGTGTTGCTTATAAAGTGAATGGCGAAGAAATCGATTACTTCCCTTACGACATTACCGAAGGTGTGGAACCTGTCTATGCCGAATTGCCGGGATGGAAGACTGATATGACCAAGATGACAAGCGAAAACGAATTCCCTGAAGAATTCAATGCATACGTCAGCTTCCTGGAAGAACAGCTTGAAACTCCTATCAAGATTATTTCGGTAGGTCCCGACCGTGCTCAAACCATAGAGCGCTATACAGAAGAGTAAAAGCGTATTTGGAATAATTTAGTATGTCATTCTGGACGTAAGTTCAGGATGACATTTTTTTTATGATTAAGTATGGCTGATAAGACTACGAGAGGTAAGGGCAAAAAAAAAGGAGCAACGCCTTGCTCCAACCTTTTGTTAACCTTAAATCTAATACTATGAAAAACACATTACAAAGGTACGGCTTTTTCTGTTATCTGCAAATAATCTTCTTGTTTTTGCTAATTTCTTAACATCTTTTTTGTTCTTGCCTGATTCGTTAAGAAAAATGATAGATTAATCTGCTGTTTTTTTACATCTGTTTTGTTTTAAAAGATGTATCTTTGCATCCACGTTGAATAGATAAGATTGAAAATGGTTTCGGTAGACAATTTGAAGGTAGAGTTTGGAGTCACTCCTTTGTTCGAAGATGTATCGTATGTCATCAATAAGCGCGACCGTATTGCCTTGGTGGGCAAGAACGGAGCAGGCAAATCTACCATGCTCAAGATATTGGCTGGGTTGCAGACACCCACATCGGGTGTTGTGGCTATGCCCAAGGAGATAACCGTAGGCTATCTGCCTCAGGTAATGGTGTTGAGCGATACTCGTACCGTATTGGAAGAGGCCGAAATGGCCTTCGACCACCTTTTTGAACTACAGGAACGCATCAACTGTCTCAATCAGGAACTGGCCGACCGTACCGACTACGATTCGGAAGATTATCAAAAACTGATAGAGACCTTCACACACGAGAACGAGCGCTTCCAGATGATAGGTGGAATGAACTATCAGGCCGAAATGGAACGCACCCTCATGGGCTTGGGATTCAGTCGCAACGATTTCCATCGGCCCACTTCCGAGTTCAGTGGCGGATGGCGCATGCGTATCGAGTTGGCCAAACTGCTTCTCAGACGTCCCGATGTGCTTCTGCTCGACGAACCTACCAACCACCTCGATATCGAATCCATCCAATGGCTCGAAAACTTCCTCAAGGTGAATGCCGGTGCCGTGGTGCTCGTATCGCACGACCGTGCCTTTATCAACAACGTAACCAACCGCACCATTGAGATTTCTTGCGGACGCATTTACGATTACAAAGTGGCGTACGATGAGTTTGTGGTGCTTCGCAAGGAACGCCGCGAGCAACAACTCCGTGCTTACGAAAACCAGCAGAAGCAGATACAGGACACCGAAGACTTCATCGAACGCTTCCGATACAAGGCTACTAAAGCCGTGCAGGTACAGAGCCGCATCAAGCAACTGGAAAAGATTGTCCCCATTGAGATTGACGAGGAAGACAATTCGTCCTTGCGGTTGAAGTTCCCGCCCGCCATGCGATCGGGCGATTATCCCATTATTTGCGAGGACGTGAAGAAAGCCTACGGCGCGCAAGTGGTCTTTCACGATGTAAACCTCACCATCAAGCGAGGGGAGAAGGTGGCCTTTGTGGGCAAGAACGGCGAAGGAAAGTCCACCCTCGTGAAGTGCATCATGGATGAGATACCTTTCGAAGGCAAGCTCACCGTGGGACACAACGTACAGATAGGTTATTTCGCTCAGAACCAAGCCCAATTGTTGGACGAAACCAAGACCGTATTCGATACCATTGACTATGTAGCCAAGGGTGATATCCGCTTGAAAATCCGTGATATACTTGGTGCATTCATGTTTGGGGGCGAAGCATCCGACAAGAAAGTGAAGGTACTTTCGGGAGGCGAACGGAGCCGTTTGGCCATGATCAAGCTCTTGCTTGAACCCGTCAACTTTCTCATCCTCGACGAACCTACCAACCACCTTGACATGCGCTCCAAGGATGTGCTGAAAGAAGCCATTCGTGAGTTCGATGGCACGGTGATTGTCGTGTCGCACGACCGTGAGTTCCTCGACGGACTGGTGACCAAGGTGTACGAATTCGGTGGGGGAGTGGTACGCGAGCACATGGGCGGTATCTACGACTTCCTGCAAAAGAAGAAAATAGAAAACCTCAACGAATTGCAGCTCTCTGCATCGCCAACGGCTTCGGTGAGCAAGAAAGAGGAGGTACCCGTGAGTGAAAACAAACTCTCGTACGAGGCGCAGAAGGAGCTGAACAAGAAGATAAAGAAGCTGGAAAAGCAAGTGGCCGATTGCGAAAAGCGCATCGAACAGATAGAATCTCAAATCGCTGAAGTAGAGGCGCAAATGGCTACTCCCGAAGGCGCTTCGGACATGAAGCTATACGAGCAGTACCAACAACTGAAGAAACAACTCGATGGCGTGGTAGAAGAATGGGAAACCGCCATGATGGAGTTGGATGAGATGCAGGTGTAGTCAAAAAAATACAAACTCTACTGACTCACTGACTACACCTTGTTTTTATATATATAAAACACCTACTGACTTTTCATTACATTTCATTCTCTGTTTTTGCAAGGAAATGAAAAAGAAAACTTATCTTTGTGCATCACGATAGACAGATACGGATGGCAAAAAAGTTTGAAATAAGGAATAGTACGGCCGAGTTTCTTATCTTTCAGTTGGAAGGTAAGGAAGATGGCATTCAAGTGGTGTATAAAGACGAAACCATTTGGGCTACGCAGAAGGCAATAGCGGAATTGTTTGATTGCTCGACGGACAATGTGGGAGTGCATCTGAAGAATATCTTTACTTCAGGTGAATTGGATAGGGAGGCAACTACCGAGAAAATTTCGGTAGTTCAAATGGAAGGAGACAGAGAAGTGAAACGAATGACTCAGTTCTACAACCTCGATGCCATCATCTCTGTAGGTTATCGGGTGAACTCTGTCCGTGCTACCCAGTTCCGTCAGTGGTGTACCTATGTCCTTCGTCAGTTTGCTATCCGTGGGTATGTGATTGACAAGAAGCGCATGGAAAACGGCTCGTTCATCGGCGAGGATTATTTCGAACATTTGTTGGCCGAGATTCGTGAAATCCGCTTGAGCGAAAGGCGCTTCTATCAAAAGCTGACCGATATTTATGCCACGGCCATCGACTATCACCGTGATGCGCCTACCACCCGTCTCTTTTTCAAGAAGGTTCAGAACAAGATGCACTATGCCGTACATGGGAATACGGCTGCCGAGCTGATTGTGAAGCGGGCAGATTCCCAGAAGGAGCACATGGGACTCACCACGTGGGAGAATGCGCCCGACGGAAAGATTGTGAAGCCCGATGTTTCGATTGCCAAGAATTATCTGAACGAAATGGAGCTGGAGGACATGGGACGCTTGGTTAATGCCACTCTCGATATGGCAGAACGTATGGCCAAACGTCATATCCCGATGACGATGGAAGATTGGGCTAAGCGTATCGATATCATTCTCGAAGCGGGTGGTAATGCCGTGTTGACGGATGCTGGGACCATTACGACAGAATTTGCGAAGGCATTTGCAGAGTCGGAATTCGAGAAATACCGCATCATCCAAGACCGTCTGTTCAGTTCTGATTTTGACCAATTCAACGAAGGCGGTTTGCTCCCGTTGGATTTCGAGGGTTGAAGTATCTTTTTGACTACACTTTCCTTCATTCTTAAATAAATTCGTACCTTTGCAACCTGTAAAAAGAAAGAGAATCAAAAACATATATCAATGAACGTAAAACAAATTTTACCGGTAGCGGTGATTGCGATGACAACACTGGCCGGATGTGCAAACAAGGAGGCTAAAATGACTTCTGGAATCAAACTCGAAAACTTGGATACTACCGCAGTACGTGGCGCTAACTTCTATCAGTATGCTTGTGGTGGTTGGATGGCTGCCCATCCGTTGACCGACGAATACTCTCGTTTCGGCTCGTTCGACTACTTGGCAGAAACCAATCGTGAACAACTTAATGGCCTTATCGGCGAAATTGCAGCCGGTCAGCATGAACAAGGTACGGTAGCGCAGAAGATTGCCGACCTCTACAACTTGGCCATGGACACCGTGAAGCTCAATGCCGAAGGTATGGCTCCTATCAAGGCCGATTTCGACCGCTTGGCCGCTATCAAGACTCCAGCCGAAGTGCTCGAAGCCATGGTGGAATTGCAAGGAAGCGCCTACTTCCAGTTCTATGTAGGAGCCGACATCATGGATAGCAAGAACAATATCTTCCAACTTTATCAGGGAGGTATCGGTCTTGGCGAAAAGGAATACTACTTGGACGAAGACGATGCTACCAAGAACATCCGCGAAGAATACAAGAAGCACGTTGTGAAGATGTTCCAACTTGCCGGTATGGACGAAGCACAGGCTACCAAGAGCATGGAGGCCGTGATGGAAATTGAAACTCGTCTGGCCAAGGTATCGTTCAGTGCAGTAGAACAACGTAACCCTGCGGCCAACTATCACATGATGACGCTGGACGAACTGAAGAAGGAAATCCCCGGATTCGATTGGGATGCATACCTCAACAAGCTTGGTGTACAGGGCGTGACATCGCTCAATGTATCGCAAGTGGAACCCGTCAGAGAAGCCGTGGCCATCATCAATACGTTGCCGATGGACAAGCAGGTGGCTTACTTGCAATGGAAACTTATCGATAGCGCAGCCAGTTATCTGAGCGCCGACTTCGACGAACAGAACTTTGCTTTCTATGGCAAGGTGCTTTCGGGCAAGAAGGAACAACAACCGCGTTGGAAGCGTGCCGTGGGTACCGTGAACGGTGTGTTGGGTGAAGCAGTGGGTCAGATGTACGTAGAAAAGTACTTCCCTGCAGCTGCCAAGGAACGCATGACCCAACTCGTGAAGAACCTCCAGGTGGCTCTTGGCGAACGCATCCAGAACCTTGAATGGATGGGCGACAGTACCAAGGCCAAGGCCATGGAAAAGCTGAACAGCTTCTATGTAAAGGTGGGTTACCCCGACAAGTGGAAAGACTATAGCAAGTTGAATGTAGAAAAAGACTCTTACTGGGCAAACATCAAGCGTGCAAGCGACTTTACCGTTGAGGAAATGTTGGCCAAGGCTGGCAAGCCGGTGGACATCGACGAATGGCACATGACTCCGCAGACCGTGAATGCTTACTACAACCCAACTACCAATGAAATCTGTTTCCCTGCAGGTATCCTTCAGTATCCGTTCTTCGACATGAATGCCGACGATGCCTTCAACTACGGAGCCATCGGTGTGGTAATCGGTCACGAAATGACTCACGGATTCGACGATCAGGGCCGTCAGTTCGATAAGGAAGGTAACTTGAAAGACTGGTGGACCGCCGAAGATGCCGAACGCTTCAACACTCGCGCTCAGGTGATGGTGGACTTCTTCAACAAGATTGAAGTGTTGCCGGGCTTGATGGCCAACGGACAATTGACACTGGGTGAAAACATTGCAGACCACGGTGGTTTGCAAGTGGCTTACCAAGCCTTCAAGAACGCTACCAAGGATGCTCCTTTGAGCGAAGTGGACGGATTCACTCCCGAACAACGTTTCTTCCTGGCATATGCCGGTGTATGGGCTGGCAACATCCGCGACGAACAAATCCGTGTCTATACCAAGAGCGACCCGCACTCACTCGGCCGTTGGCGTGTAAACGGTGCCCTTCCGCACATCAACGCTTGGTATGATGCCTTCGGAATTACTGAAAACGATTCGTTGTACATCGCTCCAGAAAAGCGTGTTTCTATTTGGTAATTCCCGATGAGATGATATAGAAAAAGTGGATGTGTATTTAAACATATCCACTTTTTTATTATGTCATCTTGAGCGTAGTGAAGAATCTGATTACAACGCCTGTCCGTTGAACGTACAATTTTCGTAACTGATGCTTTCGGCACCCACGATGGAGTTGAGCTCGGCTTCCTTGATGCCATCCAACTGGCAATTCTTCATGACGATATCGGATACGCAGATGCTGTCTTCCAATCCGTCAATCCAAATGCCATAACGGCTCTTCTGGCAAGTGATGTTTTCCAAACGGATGTCTTCGAACTTGGGGTAGTAGGGTCCTTCCTTCACGCGGTTGTATTTCAATTCCAGTTTCAAGACCGATTCCTTACATTCGCTGATGTCGATGTTACGGATGTAGAATCCCTTCACGATGCCGCCACGCTGGGCATTCGACTTGATGCGGAAGGGGCGGTCCATCTCCGGACTTCCTACGATGCAATCTTCCATCCATACATTGTAACAGCTGCCCGAAATCTCACTTCCGATGGCCACGGCGGCGTGTCCGTCCTTCATGGTGCAATTGCGCACGATGATGTTCTTACTGGGGATGTTCCAATGGCGTCCGTCGTTGTTCTTGCCCGATTTGATGGCGATGCAATCGTCGCCCGTGTTGAAGATACAATTTTCAATTAGCACATTTTCGCACGATTCGGGGTCGCATCCGTCGTTGTTGGGTCCATGGCTATCGAAGGTGTTTCCGCGCACCACAATGTTCTTCGAGAGCAAGGGGTGAAGAATCCAGAAGGGTGCGTTGTTGAAGGTGAGGCCTTCGATGAGTACACGGTCGCACTGATACACTTGGATGAATTGCGGACGGAGCTCGTCTTCGACGGTGAAGATTCGTTCGGCCAACGGCACTTGGTTGGCTTCGCAATATTGCAATTTTTCCTTTCCCATAAAGAGGCCCTTCTCCTTGTTTTCGGCAGATGTGCGTGCTCTCAGTTTCCACCAGTTCTCCCACGAGGCTTGTCCGTCGAGCACCCCTTCGCCTGTTACGGCAATGTTGGTCTGTTGGTAAGCATAAATCAGTGGCGAGCATCCCATGCAGTCCTGGCCTTCCCAACGGGTATGCACTTGGGCTTCGTAATCCTTGGGGTCAGTCGAGAATTTGAGGATGGCTCCCTTTTCGAGGTGCAGGTTTACATTGGATAGCAGATGGATGGCCTTGGTGTAATACGTCCCTGCGGGGATGATGACCTTTCCACCACCTTGCTGGTGACAATCGGCAATGGCTTTCGTCAGTGCTTCGGAGATGTCCGTATCCACCGTTACACCATAGTTGGTTACGGGGAATTGGGCATCGGGGAACGAGGTGGGCTGAATGGCTGCTTCGGTCTCTTGCATCTTCACCCATGGATCGTTTGTTCTCGATGTAGTGGCGCATGCGGCCAATAAGAAAGTCAGGAACAAGCCTGACATGACTTTCATCATTTTACGTTTCATATAGATAGATTATTTTTGATTGATATATTGTGCGCTAATATAGAACTATTTTTTGGATAATTTTGATTTGTTCGTTGTAATTTCGTATTTTTGCATCGATGAAGAGAAGAAGGTACATAGCATGGATCTTGATATGGGTCAGCATGGTGATGTTGACGGCTGCCGTGTTACCTCATCACCATCATCAGCATATTCTTTGTCTGCACAACGATGTGGCCGCTTGCGAATGTGATTGCGGAGAAGGAGAGGAAAATCATGCTACCGAATCCCACCATGCTTGCGAGGACCATTGTGTAACCAATTTCCAAGGCGTTACTCCCGATGAGGCAGAAGAAGATGTTTCACCCGATTACTCTACTTGTCAATTGCTCTATACATTGGCAGATATATTGTATATTCCCCTACCATTGGAAGATACAGAGGGTATACATCATTCCTATTATTTAGAGAAACTCCACGCTACGTGCCATCCGCACGTAATGGGACTCCGTGCACCTCCAGTGGCATAATCTTTACCACAACTTTTACTCTTAAAGTCATGCGGATTTTTTAATAAATCTGTGGTAATCAGTGTACTACTCCGATGTGGGTAAGTTTGTATCGTAAGAATAATAATCAAAAAGACAGATAACATCATGAAGAAAATTTTCTTTATGGGAGTCATGGGGATATTCCTTTTAGGCTCCTGCTCCAGTCAGTCGGGTCATAACCACGAAGGCCACGACCACGAAAGTCATAATCATGCAACCGAAGAACATGGTCACAACCATGCCAGCCATAACCACGAAGGCCATGATCATGCGGCTCACAATCACGAAGGTCACAACCACGCCGCACATAACCACGAAGGCCATGACCACACTACTGAAGGTCATAAGGTGCATAATCATGACCATGCAGCTCATGGACATGGCAATAATCCCGATGAAATCATCTTGGCTCCTGAAAAGGCAAAGGCAGCCGGTGTAATGTCTGAAGTAATCGAACCCAAAGGATTTCGTCAAGTGATTGCCACCAGCGGACAAATCCAAGCCGCTCAAGGTGCCGAAAGCGTAGTGGTGGCCAATGTATCGGGTGTAGTCTCTTTCCAACGTGCCATGACCGATGGTGCCAGTGTAGGAAAAGGTGCCACCATTTTGAGCATTAGTGCCGATAAGTTGCAGGATGGTGACCCTGCCGAACGTGCACGCATCGCTTACGAAACTGCCAAGGCCGAATACGACCGCGCCCAACGTTTGGTGGGCAACCAGATTATTTCACAAAAAGAATTCAATGCCATCAAGGAAACCTATGAAAACGCTCGTTTGAGTTACGAGGCCTTGTCGAAGAACAAGTCTACCAAAGGTGTGGCTGTTACAGCTCCTATCGGTGGATACATCAAGAATCTATTGGTGAAGGAAGGCGATTTTGTAACCGTGGGCCAACCGCTTCTTACCGTTACTCAAAACAATCGCTTGTATTTGCGTGCTGATGTATCGGAAAGATATTATCGTTATTTGAACACTATCTCATCGGCTAATTTCAAGACTCCATACGACAATCAGGTGTATGAACTCAGTGCTTTGAACGGCAAACTGCTTTCGTATGGCAAGGCATCGGGCGACGGTTCTTATTATGTGCCGGTAACTTTCAGTTTCGATAATAAGGGTGATGTAGTTCCGGGCTCGTTTGTAGAAGTGTTCTTGATGTCAAAGGAATTGCCAAACACACTCGCCATCCCCGTCGAAGCATTGACCGAAGAACAAGGCTTGTACTTTGTCTATCTGCAGAAGTGTGCTGAAAGCTACAAGAAGCAGGAAGTGAAGATTGGTGCCAGCAACGGCAAGGAAGTACAGATATTGGAAGGACTCCATGCAGGCGATAGAGTAGTGGTGAAGGGGGCTTATCATGTGAAGTTGGCATCGGCCAGCAATGCACTCCCGGCACATAGTCATGAACACTAAATCCGATCATTATGCTGAACAAAATTATACATTTTTCCCTCCACAACCGCATTACGGTGCTTTTGGCATCGGTGCTGTTGCTGATTGGTGGACTCTATACCGCATTTCATACGGAGGTCGACGTGTTCCCCGACTTGACTGCTCCTACCGTAGTGGTGATGACCGAAGCCAACGGTATGGCGGCCGAAGAAGTGGAACAATTGGTGACTTTCCCTATCGAAACAACCGTGAATGGGGCTACGCATGTGCGCCGTGTACGTTCATCGTCGACCAACGGTTTCTCGGTGGTATGGGTGGAATTCGATTGGGATACCGATATTTATCTCGCTCGTCAGATTGTTAGCGAAAAGCTTTCGTTAGTAGGTGAACAGTTGCCCGAAAACGTGGGTAATCCTACTATGGGACCGCAATCGTCTATCCTTGGCGAAGTGTTGATTGTAGGGCTGACCGCCGACAGCACTTCGATGCTCGACCTTCGCACCATTGCCGATTGGACCATCCGTCCGCGTCTGCTCTCTACAGGCGGGGTGGCTCAAGTGTCTGTATTGGGGGGTGACATCAAGGAATATCAGGTGTTGATTGACCCTGCCCGCATGAAGCACTATGGTGTAACTCTGGGCGAAGTGATGGCCGTAACCCGAAACATGAATCAGAATGTAAACGGGGGCATCATCTATCAACATAGCAACGAATACATTGTGCGCGGTATGCTCTCCACCACCAATGTGGCCGATATGGCGCGTGCCGTCATCAAGACCGTAAACGGAGTGCCCGTCACCCTGGAAGATGTGGCCGATGTGAAGATTGGCTCACAAGAACCCAAATTGGGCTTGGCTTCGGAAAGAGGAAAACCTGCCGTGCTCCTTACCGTGAGCAAGCAGCCACAGACAGGCACCATCGAACTGACTGAAAAGTTGGAAGCCGCCTTGAAGGATGTGCAGAAGAATTTGCCGGCCGATGTAAAGGTGTCTACAGATATCTTCCGTCAGAGCCGTTTTATCGATAGCTCTATCGACAATGTGAAGTCTTCGCTTTACGAAGGTGGTATCTTTGTCATTATCGTATTGTTCCTTTTCTTGGCCAATGTACGCACCACGCTCATTTCATTGGTAACTATTCCTTTGGCTTTGGTGGTTTCTATCTTGACTTTGCATTACATGGGATTGAGTATCAACACCATGAGTTTGGGTGGTATGGCTATTGCCATCGGTTCTTTGGTGGACGATGCCATTGTGGATGTGGAAAACGTATGGAAACGCTTGCGTGAGAACAGGATGCTTCCCGAAGGCGAACGTCGTCCTGTTTTGGAAGTGGTGTTCGATGCTTCGAAGGAAGTGCGTATGCCTATCCTTAACTCAACGTTGATTATTGTAGCCAGTTTCGTGCCCTTGTTCTTCTTGAGTGGCATGGAAGGCCGTATGTTGGTGCCATTGGGCATTGCCTTTATTGTGGCCTTGTTTGCTTCTACTATTGTAGCCTTGACATTGACTCCGGTGCTTTGTAGCTATTTGTTGGGTAAGGAAAAGGGCGACAAGCTTCCCAAGGAAGCCTTTGTAGCCGTATGGCTGAAGAAACACTATGAAGGAGCCTTGAACTGGGCGTTGAATCATAATAAGTGGGTACTGGGGAGCATTGTGGCATTGTTTGTCATTGCTTTGGGATGTTTCTTTACGTTGGGACGCTCGTTCCTTCCTTCGTTCAACGAAGGTTCACTCACCATCAACATCACCTCTATGCCGGGTGTGTCGCTCGAAGAATCCGACAACTTGGGACGCCGTGCCGAACAGCTGCTGCTTTCCATTCCCGAAATTCAGACGGTTGCCCGTAAAACCGGTCGTGCCGAACTCGATGAACATTCTCGTGGGGTGAACGGAAGTGAAATAGAGGCACCGTTCGAATTGAAGAATCGCTCGCGTGATGAAATGATGCACGAAGTGCGCGATAAGTTGAATACGCTTTCGGGTGCCAACATCGAAATCGGTCAGCCCATCAGTCACCGTATCGATGCCATGCTTTCGGGAACAAAAGCCAGCATCGCCATCAAGTTGTTTGGCGATGACTTGAACAAGATGTTCATGTATGCCAACCAAATCAAGAGCGCCATCAGCGATGTGGAAGGCGTGGCCGACTTGAATGTGGAACAACAGATTGAACGTCCGCAGCTCAAGATTATCCCTAAGCGCGAAATGTTGGCCAAGTATGGCATCAGCCTTCCTGCCTTCGGTGAGTTTGTGGAAGTGAACATGGCGGGAGCAACCGTATCGCAAGTATACGAACAAGGCAAGGCGTTCAACCTCATCGTACGTGCCAAGAACGAAGTGCGCGATGAAATGGAAAAGATTCGCGACCTGATGATTGATACAGAAGACGGACAACGAGTGCCCATCACGTATGTGGCCGATGTGGTTTCTTCGATGGGCCCGAATAGTGTGAGCCGCGAAAATGTAAAGCGTAAGATTGTGATTTCAGCCAATACCAGCGGTCGCGATCTTCGTAGTACGGTAAACGATATCCAGGAACGCATCAATGCCGAAGTGAAGTTGCCCGAAGGCTATCACGTGGAATTGGGAGGTCAGTTCGAAAGCGAACAGGCAGCCAGTCGTACGTTGTTGATTGCTTCGCTCATGAGTATTGTGGTTATCTTCCTGCTGATCTACACCGAATTCAAGAATGCAGCACAGAGTGCGGTGATTCTTCTGAACTTGCCGTTGGCCTTGATTGGTGGTGTATTTGCTTTGATGATAACCAGTGGCGAAGTAAGTATCCCGGCCATTATCGGGTTCATCTCGTTGTTTGGTATCGCCACCCGTAACGGTATGTTGCTCATTGGCCGTTACAACAACCTGCGTGCCGAAGGAGGTACATTGCGCGAAAGCATTATCCATGGATCGCTCGACCGCTTGAATCCGATCTTGATGACGGCTTTGACCTCGGCCTTGGCCTTGATTCCATTGGCATTCCGTGGCGATTTGCCGGGTAACGAAATTCAGAGTCCGATGGCGAAAGTAATCTTGGGTGGTTTGCTGACCTCCACCTTCCTCAATGCTTTCATCATCCCCATAGTGTATGAACTGATGAATCGTAAGAAGAAATGAATTTAACTCACCACAGAGTATATGGAGACTCACAGAGTAAATAATAAAACTCCGTGGAACTTTGTGTACTCCGTGGTGGAATAAAATACAGATTATGAAGAAATACATATTAAGCATTGCATTGGCTCTTCCTTTGGCCATGCAGGCGCAAAGCATCGAACAAGTGCTGCAGAGCATTGAGCAGAACAACAAGGAATTGCAATCGCAGGCCCAACTTTCCAAAGCACAGAAAATGGAGAACCGTACGGAGAACAATTTACCCGATCCGACCATTTCGTATAGTTCTTTCTATAAGAATGGAGCAGGACCGGGACATGGTACGGAAACAGTCGTGTCACAAGGATTTGATTTTCCTACCCAATACATCACTCGTAACCGACAGGTTACGTTGGAAAACGAAGCCATCGACCTCCAGCAACAGGCTGCCCGTCGGGATATTCTCCTGCAGGCCAAGCTGCTTTGTCTTGACTTGATTCAACTGAATCAGGCAGACGAACTGATGCAGATACGCATGAAGAATGCCAACGATTTGCAGGCTATGTACGAAAAGCGTTTGCAGACAGGCGATGCCAATGTGTTGGAAGTGAACAAGGTGAAAATGGAAACCATGAACGTGAAGACCGAAGTGGCACAGAACAATGCGGCTCACCGCACGGTTCTTCATACATTGCTTGCCATGAATGGAAACATGCCTTTGGAATTTTCGGCTACCGTCTATCCGCAAGTGGAAGAGATTAATGACTATAGCACACTTCGCGATGAAGTGATTGCGTCCGACCTCGACTTGCAGGCTTTGGGCTATGCCGTACGTGCTGCCGAAAAGCAAGTGTCGGTCGACAAACAGAACTGGTTGCCTAAACTACAGGCTGGTTTTCGTCGGAACACCGATAGTGAAATGTCGATGAATGGTTTTGTTGTGGGCGGTTCCATTCCATTGTTCTCCAATCGGAAGAAAGTGCAGATAGCCAAGGCGCAAGCGATGAGCGCCCAACTCTTGAAAGAAGATGCCTTGCTGGAAAAAGAAAACGAACTGATGTCGCTCTTCAACGAGATGCAACAGTTGAAGGAAGCACTCAAGGCTTACGATGTGCCTTTGATGCACCGCACTTTAGGCTTGTTGAAACAAGCTTTGGAAGAAGGACAACTTTCTTTGATAGAGTATTTTGTTGAAGCGGAAAGTATCTACAAGAACCTGCAGGCTTATATGCAATTGGAAAACCAATACCAGAAGGTTATGGCAACAATTTATAAGAACGAACTGTAAAAGGAAGTGAACATGAAAAGAGTGAGGGCGTGCCGTGGCATGCCCTCACTCTTTTTTATTTATACGCTTGCAAAGAATAATTCCGGTTCGCGTCTTGCACTGAAGGAGGTGGTGAACTTAATCGCCATCTCCTGATACTTCTCTCCTCGGAAGTTGCGGCTTCCGGTGGGGCAGACAACCAGGCATCGTCCACAAGCCAGGCATTTGTCGTTGTCGGTCAACGGAGGTTGTTCCAACGAAATGGCATGAGTGGGACAGAGTCGTGCACATTTGCCGCAATGGTTGCAGGTCTCATCCGAAGTGGGACGGGCAGAAGCATGCCCATTGGGCTTATATGGACGGTTGCCCTTTACTTCAATCATTGGCAGTTGGGCCGTAGAAGACAGGATGGTTTGGCATTGTTCGGCAAAGCGGCGGATAACTTCCATATCCTGTTCGTCGGGACGGTTCGAAGCCAATTCGGTAAAGATGCAATGGCGGGCGATGAATGCACCGGCACCAATCACTTGAAAGCCGTTAGCCTGTACCAGATCGGTCAGCTCAATCAATGCGTCTTCGTAATCGCGGTTGCCATAAACGGCAACGGCAATGGCTTTCGTTCCTTTTCCTTTGAATCGGTTGAGGCGGTCAACCGCTATCTCGGGGATGCGTCCGGCATAGACGGGGATACCGATAACCAGCAAATCCTCTTCGGGAATGGAAATATCTTCTAAAGATTCATCATTGGTTACATCGTAGGCGATGTTTTCTTCCGACAAATGACCGGCTATCCGTTCACAAATGGTGCGCGTGGTGTAGGTGGCGCTGAAATATACTACGTGTGTTCTCATTTTCTTTTCAATCTTTCGTTATTTCTGCAAAAGTAAATAAAAATCACTACCTTTGCAATCTAATTGTTAAAACAAGAACCTATGCCACTTAATTTACCCGATAAATTGCCTGCCATTGAATTGTTGAAGGAAGAAAATATCTTCGTTATCGACAATTCACGGGCTGCTTCTCAAGATATCCGTCCGCTCAAGATAGTCGTCCTCAACTTGATGCCTATCAAGATAACGACGGAAACCGATTTGGTGCGTCTGCTTTCGAATACGCCGCTTCAGTTGGAGATTACCTTTATGAAACTGAAGAGCCATACCTCGAAAAATACACCGATAGAGCACATGAAGGCGTTTTATCACGATTTCGAGATTTTGAAGGAACAGAAGTTCGATGGAATGATCATTACAGGTGCGCCGGTAGAACAGATGTCGTACGAGGAAGTGACTTATTGGGAAGAAATTTCGGAAGTGTTCGACTGGGCACGTACGCATGTCACTTCTACTTTGTATATCTGCTGGGCAGCCCAAGCCGGTTTGTATCATTTCTATGGAGTGCCCAAGTATCCGCTCGACAAGAAGATGTTCGGCATCTTCCAACATCGCATCAATGTACAGGGACTGCCCATCTTCCGAGGTTTCGACGATGAGTTCTTTGTACCGCACAGCCGCCACACGGAAATCCGTCGGGAAGATATTCTGAAGGTAAACGATTTGACCCTGTTGGCCGAATCGGAAGACTCGGGAGTATACATGGTGATGGCACGTAACGGGCGCGAGTTCTTCATCACCGGACATTCGGAATATTCGCCTTATACGCTCGATACGGAGTACAAGCGCGATTTGGGTAAGGGACTTCCGATTGACATGCCGAAGAACTACTATAAGGAAGACAATCCCGACCTTGGCCCGGTAGTGCGTTGGCGTGGTCATGCCAACTTGATGTTCTCCAATTGGTTGAACTATTATGTATATCAGGAAACTCCGTTCGACATCAATCAGATACAATGATCAGGCAACGTAAGATTGAACTCTTGGCTCCGGCCAAGAATTTGGAATGCGGCATCGCGGCGATTGACCACGGTGCCGATGCCGTATATATCGGTGCACCCCGTTTTGGTGCCCGTGCTGCCGCCGGCAATTCTTTGGAGGACATTGCCGAGCTGGTAAAGTATGCCCACCTCTATCGTGTGCGTATTTATGTCACCCTCAATACCATCTTGAAAGACGAGGAACTGCCCGAAACGGAAAGAATGATATGGGATTTATACCGGGCCGGAGTGGATGCGCTCATTGTGCAGGACATGGGATTGCCGGGCTTGAATCTTCCACCTATTCCCCTTCATGCCAGTACGCAGATGGACAACCGCCATGTAGAAAAGGTGAAGTTCCTGGCCGATGCGGGTTTCCGACAAGTGGTGTTGGCACGCGAACTTTCGTTGGAACAAATCCGAAAGATACACGAGGCTGTACCCCAGACACCTCTCGAAGTGTTTGTGCACGGTGCCTTGTGTGTGAGCTATAGCGGTCAGTGCTACGTGAGCCAGCATTGTTTCGGGCGAAGTGCCAATCGGGGAGAGTGTGCCCAGTTCTGTCGTTTGTCCTTCGATATGGTAGATGCCGATGGCAAGATGATTGTCAAGGACAAGCATTTGCTATCGTTGAAGGACTTGAACCAAAGTGAAGAGTTGGAGAAACTGCTGGATGCGGGTGCTTCGTCGCTCAAGATTGAAGGCCGCCTGAAGGATGTGACTTATGTAAAGAATGTCACCGCCTACTATCGCCAGCGGTTGGATGCCATCTTTAAGCGGCGCAAGGAATACATCCGCGCCTCTTCGGGAAGTGTACGCTTGGCTTTCAAACCTCAATTGGACAAGAGTTTTACCCGCGGCTTCACCAACTATTTCCTGTTCGGGCGCAACAAGGACATCTTCTCATTCGATACCCCCAAGTCGTTGGGCGAGGAGATGGGGTATGTGAAGGAGATTCGCGGTAACTATATCGTTGTAGCGGGTGTAAAACCCTTTAGCAACGGCGATGGCATCTGTTACCTCGATGAACGGGGCAAACTGAAAGGACTCCGCATCAATCGCGTGGAGAACAACAAACTCTTTCCGGCCGGTGAGATGCCCCGCATCAAGCAGCGCACCGTGCTTTATCGTAACTTCGACCAGGAATTCGAGAAGCTGATGCAACGCAAATCGGCCGAACGGAAACTGGGCGTGGACATGTCGCTGAAAGAAAACAACTTCGGCTTCACCCTTACCCTGACCGATGAGGACGATGTAAGCGTCAGCATCGCATTGGAGAAAGAAAAGGAATTGGCCCGCACGCCGCAAACCGATAACATCAAGGCGCAGTTGGCCAAGTTGGGCAACACACCGTTCGAGGCAGAACGCATCGATGTGGAACTGCGTGACAATTGGTTTATTCCCTCCTCGCAGTTGGCCGAACTCCGTAGGGAAGCCGTAGAACAATTGTTGGCTGCCCGGCGCATGAACTACCGTCAGGAAATTGTTTCGATGCCCGAAACCCATCATCCGTTTCCACAAACGGAACTCACTTATTTGGGCAATGTGATGAACGAAGGGGCCGCCCGGTTCTATCGCCATCATGGAGTGGCGAAGATGGCTCCTGCTTTCGAGAAGCAACCTGCAACAGATGCCGTACTGATGTTCTGCAAGCATTGCTTGCGCTACAGCATGGGCTGGTGCCCGGTGCATCAGCGTGGCAAGTCGCCTTTCCGCGAGCCCTATTATTTAGTCAGTTCGGACGGCAAGCGGTTCCGTTTGGAGTTTGATTGTAAGTTTTGCCAGATGAAGGTTTTGGCTGTGAAATAATTTTGAAATAATCCCCGGAATGTGAAAGCGTTTCGGGGATTTCCATTATATTTGCAGTTGAATGAATAAAAAAAAAGGAATAATGATGGCAAGCAAGTATAAGATTCCTTATATCAATGCATGTATACGTGCTTTTGCAGTTCGTTTTGCTTTGTCGGTGCAAGCTGCATTCCGTTATTTGTATCGTTTTCAGGGCATCGATTTCTTGGACAAGTTCTATGAAGTGGAACATTTGCAGTCCATTGATGATACGGTGGACGACTTAATCGTGGTTTGCCAAAAGAATGGAGGATTGTTGGTATGAAACTTTATCACGGGACGAATGTGGATTTCCAGCAGATAGATATTGCAAAATCTAAGGCTTATAAGGACTTTGGTCAAGGTTTCTATCTGACCGACATTCGTGAACAAGCCGAAGCGTGGGCAAAAAAGAAAACCGAACTTTTTGGAGGTTTGCCTATATTGCAGGAATATGATTTTGATGAAACAATGTTAACCTCTGCCGATTTGAATGTACTTCTTTTCGATTATCCTACAGAGGAATGGGCTACGTTCATTCATAAAAACAGAAGTCGGAAGGCTTCTTTTCATCACGACTATGATATTGTGGTGGGGCCTATTGCCGACGATGGGGTGGCATATCTTATTGGTCGATATGATGAAGGGACTTTGACAATCGCAGAATTAGTACGTGAATTGGAATATAAGAAGTTGAATCGCCAGTTTTTCTTTGGAACGGATAAGGCAATCAAATTATTGAAACGCATATGACGACTCAGGCTCAAAAAGAATTTCTAATTAATGGAACAATAGACCAAATGACAGTCTTTTTAATGGAAGATTATCATTTGGAATTGCCGGCGGCATTGGAGTTGATATACAATTCTCAATTGTATGAAAAGATAAACCAATTGGAAACCGGCCTTTATTACCAAAGTGCTGCTTATAACTATGGATTATTGAAGCACGAAATTGAGTATGGAAAGATTGGGTGAAACAAAAAATAACCGCTAAATAATTTGTATATGTCGAATAAATCATTAGCAAGCAAGCAAGCAAGCAAGCAAGCAAGCGCTATACTATACATATAACGGACGGGCGAAGCCCGGACGAGGAATGCCGTTGGTTGGCAGGAGCGATAGCCCTGCCAACCAACGGCTTTTCTTTTTCCCTCCGTTTGAACAATAATGAATAACTAAATACCGATTGAAAGATGAAAAGAGAAGAAAAACAAGCAATGGCGGCTTACGAAGCCCCACGAGTAGAAGTGATAGAAGTGGAAGTGGAACGCGGATTTGCCGGAAGTCCTGACGGTTATGAGTACGGTGGCAACTACGATGAATGATTAATCCCTAAACAATGGTAACAATGAAGACGAAACATTTCTTAGGAATAGTGGCAAGTGCGTGGATGCTTGCCGCATGCAGCAATTGGGATGAACTGTTGCAACAAGACGAGTTGGTGGCGAAACAATGCGTCACTGTCAATGCCTACGTGCCCGACGGTACCGGTAGCCGACTGGCTTTCGAAGACCAAGGTGAAAACGGACTGAAAGTATCATGGAAAGAGAGCGGCGAGAGCTTCTCGGTAATGACCGCAGAAGAAGCCGAGCCCGTAACATTCACCCAAACGGAGGGAAGTGAATTTGCAGGCCCCAATGGTTTTACTTTCGCAGAAGGAACGGACTATTATGCCTACTATCCCGCGTTGGATCCCGAAATGTGGGGTGAATGGAATGAAAATACGGAACAGAACGAACTGAATGTTTCTGCCAAAGCCATACCGTTTGATTTTTATAACCAGACGGGACAGTTGGACGGAAGCATGAACCTGATGTACGCCAAGCGTTCGGCCGAAGGAGACTTCCACTTCCAACACATGCTGGCGGTGATGAAGTTCACGCTGAAAGGTATTCAGGGGGAATTGGTAAATGATGTGGAAATCTCTTTTGCTCACGAGTCGGTTGAATGTTTTTCAGACGGAAAAGTGGATGTGACGGGAGAGAGTCCTGACTTTGAAGTCGAAGCTTCTCCTAATCTCGTGTGTATTCCTACTGATGAACTTGTGTCCGACGGTGCCGGCAACTACGTAGTCTATGCTTATCTGCCTCCATTGGCAGCCGATACTAAAGTTACGATAACCGCCTATTCCGAGGATGGCAGTTATTACAAAACATGGCGTGATAACTTCATCATCAACAATGAGGGCATCAAGGCCGGCTATTATTACACCGCTGCCAGAACGATGGACGCCGATGGGGCGGAAAATGTTCTGCTGAACCACACTGCCGGCAACGTTGCTGATTTGGAGAAGTGGATAGAGGCTGTGAGAACTTATCCTAACGTAAACCTGACCCTGACTGCCAATATTGATTGGACCAACGCTGGTCTTGATTATGACAACGATTACAACGAAACCAACGATAGCAACTGGCCCAGTGAATTATGGATAGCCGGCACTGTGGATGGTGGCGGATATTCTATTACAGGGATAAAGATAGCCTCGGGTGAGGAACATCAAGCTGCGCCATTTTATATCGGACCAACCGGTGTGGTGAAGAATCTTCATCTGAAGACTGTTGATATCAGTGGCATGTATGCCGGTGGCATTGCCTGTGAAAACAGGGGCATTATCAGCGGATGCAGTGTGTCGGGCAGTGTCACTACTCTCTCTTCTAATTACAATGTTGGCGGTATTGTGATAGACAATTATGGCTCGGTGACGGGTTGTTACAATATTGCTACGGTGAAAGGCGTGGATTCTTACGTTGGCGGCATTGCCGGGTACAACAATGATGGTGGCATCATTACCGCCTGCTACAACACGGGCGCATTGAGTGCTACCGCTCCAAATGAGGGAACTTATATTGGTGGTGTAGTGGGGTATAATTATGATACTGGCATCATCACCGCCTGCTACTGGAACTGCACAGGAGCTACGAACGGCATCGGTGAAGATGAAAATTCACAGACTGCGACAGAGGTGGATGGTACAACCGTTACTTGGGAAACCGCCATGGAGGCTATGAACACAGCTTTGCCCAGTGACTTTGGTGATTGGCGTTATAAACAAAGTACTGCTGAAAATGAGCCGTTGATATTGGATAAATCGGGAAATAATGATTATGTCCCCGTATAATCCCGCACCAAAAACCGCTTGACAAACCTTTCGGAACTTCCGACACCTCCAAAAACGGCTTGACGGAGTCGTCGGAAGTCCCGAAAGCGTCAAAAAGCACTTGACGGCACTGCCGGAACTTCCGAAATCAGCGGAAACAACTTGACGAGACCGTCGGGATTCCCGACAATACAAATAAGTAATTTTTAATTCTAAAAACAAAAAAGACTATGAAACAGATTAAGAACTTTGACATTACACGCCTGCACATGCAGGAAGATTTCAATTTCCAAACCCGCGTGCGCGACCTCGCCCTGGAATTGCTCACCCTGGAGACCGACAAGGCCATGGTGGAGGCTTACCGCGGAACGGTGAATGCACTGGATGCGGCACTGAAGCAGAGCGACAAGAACTCGTACACGGCTCTTGTGAACGAAGCGGATGCCAAGGCCGACAAGCGCTGGAGCGCTGCCTACGCCTATGTAAAGGCCATGGCCGACCATCCCAATGCCGAGATGGCCGAAGCGGGTGCCAAGTTGGTGGCCATCTTCCAGAAATACGGCATACTTACTACCATGGGCTTCGACGAGGAGTACGGACGCTATGCCAACTTGTTGCAGGACCTCACAGCCTTGCCGCAGGAAACCAAGGAGATGCTCTACTTTGAACCGTGGCTGGATGCCATGGATTTTGCCGTGGCACAGTTTCAGGACCTCCGTGCGCAGAAGACCAAGGAGGAATCTACCTACGTGGTGGGATTGGCCAAGGAGGCGCGTATGGCGGCCGATGCCTCCTACAAGTCGTTGGTGCAGCGTGTGAATGCGCTGGTTATAGTGAACGGTGAAGCACCTTATGCCGAGTTTGTGGACCGCCTCAATGTCATGATATCCGAGGCTCAGGCGATGCTTGCCAGCCGCTCTACCAAGTCGGCCAAGTCGAAGAAGGAGGAAGAGGGGGCTTCGGAAGAGGTTGAGTGATTCTTTTTCTTGTCATGTAATAAAGCGGAGGCACAGAATCTTTTAATGACTCTGTGCCTCCGTTTTTGTATTCTTCGGTGGAGTTCTGTATCAGAAATTCCACTTTACATCCACACCCACTTGCAAGGGCTTGCAGCGCTGTTCGAAGCCGCGGCCCATGGATTCGAAGTAGAAGGTGGTGTGGTCGTTGTCCGTGAGGTTGCGTCCCCACAGGTCTATCTGTACGGCCTTGGTCTTCAGCGATACGTTGGCGTTCAGACTGGCGTAGAAATCCTGACAAACGTTGTTGTATTCCGTCCAGTAAATCTTTCCGGCACCGTTGACGTTCGCCCCGAAGGTAAGGCTCTGCGCCCAACTGTCGTCGAAGAAGAACGAGTACGAACCGCCTACGTTCATGGTGTGCATGGGCACAAAGGGCACGTAGTTGCCGTTGTAGTTCACGGCCGGTTCGGCGCTCGAAAGTGGGTCGCCCAACTCGTATTTCACGAAAGTGGCCTTGGTGTATCCGTAGCTGGCATTCAGCAGCAGGTGGCGGTTGATGCTGGCCACTAAGCTGGCTTCCACGCCGTAGCTTTCGCTCTCGCCGGCATTGTCGGTGATGCGGCCCAATCCGCTGATGGCCATCTTGGAAATCTGCTGGTCCTTGGTGCTCATGTAGAAGGCGGCAAGGTCGGCCTGCAACTTGCCGTCGAACAGGTTGAGGTGCGTGCCCACTTCATAGTTCCACGTATATTCCGGCTTGTACTCCACGGCCGACTGGGCATCGGGGTTCTCGCCGGCATCGGGAAACTTGTCGGCTACCAGTCCCACGTAGTTTTCGGGTACGTTCTTCATGATTTCTTCCTTGCTCTGGCGCATCATGTCGTTGCGCAGGCTGGATTGAAGCAGCTCGGAGAACATCTGGAAATTGTATCCGCCCGAACGGTGTCCCTTGCTCACACTGGCATAGACGTTGCTCTTGCCGTGGTTGAAGTCGTATTGCAAGGCAAATTTAGGGAGCAGCTGGAGGTAGTCTTTCGAGAGTTTGCCTTGGTAGCGCGACTCTACGGTGAGCGGTGTGGCGGGCATCATCGGAATCTCGCGGATAACCTGTCCCATCTGCATCATTTCGCCCTTGATACCTACGGTATAGTCGAGTGAGGTTCCTGTATTATAGTCCATCTCCATCTTTTCGTAGTCGAGGCGGAGGCCCACGGTGAACGACAGCCCTTCGGCACCAAACAAGTCGCGGAATTGCGACTGATGGAAGAAGGCGAGGTTGTATTGCGGGGTCTTGAAGTGTCCATCGATCGGCATTTCGGGGGAGGTGATGTTCAGCGACGGCAGGATGTTCATTGCCATCACGGGACCCATCGGCACTTCAATCTTGCCGGGGATAACGCTGCCAAGCATCTGGTTGAGCATCGTCATACCGTCCTTGCGGAAGGTTACGGGACTGTTCACGTTCATGCTTTGGTAGAATCCGAACACGCCGGTGGTCCATTGCCAGCGCTTGCCCGGCTTGCTCTTGAAACTGATTTCTTCGCTGATGCTGTTGATGCGTTGCTTTTGTTCCAGGGTATAGGTGTCGAGCGGTGAAAAGTCCTGATCCATGAACATGCGGTCGTCGAGGTGCTGGAATCCGGTCACGGCATTGAAAATGAAATGGCGGGCTTGGTGCTCGATGTTCAAGCCGGTGTTCAGCAGACTGCGGCGATAGGAACTCTCGCGGTTGTAGGCTATTTTATCAAGCAAGTCCTTGCGGTCTTCTTCACCACCGAGTTTGCCGGTATAGTAATAAGGATAACCGCCTTCGTCGGTATAGTCGTAATTGATGCTGAAATCGAGTTTCCAGTTGTCGCCGGGCAACCACACGGCACGGATGCGTCCGCCTCCGGCTTGCATTTCGTCTACTTTCTTGTCGAGGAACGAGTTGGTGAAGAATCCGTCGGAACCTTCGTAGTATCCGCCTGCCGAGAAAGCGAAACGGTCGCTGATGCGGTGGTAGTGGGTAAGCGACAGGTTGCGGTGGTTGTCGCCGGTGGCATAACCCAGTTTCACATCGGTTCCTTGGTAGGAGAATGGGGAACGGGTATGTACTTTCACCAATCCACCCATGGTGTTTCGGCCATAGAGGGTGCCTTGCGGTCCGCGCAGGATGTCCAGTCGCTCGATGTCATAGAAATTGAAATCGAATGCGCTCTTGTCGAGGTATGGAATGTTGTCTACATACATGCCTACCGCCGGGGTATTGATGCGCGAACCGATGCCTCGGATGTACATGGCCGAGGTAAGACGCGAGCCATAGTCGGGGATGAACAGGTTGGGCACCAATCCGCTGATGCGCTTCAATGAGGTGACTTGGTGCGCCTGCATATCTTGTTGGGAGAGGAGCGATACCGATACCGGCAGCTGTTTCAGCTTGCTGGTCTCCTTGGGGGTGGAGATGATTACCACTTCTTCCAGGTCGATTACTTTGGTGGTATCGTCGGACAGGGTGTTGATGTTGCCGGCCCATGCGTGGCCGGTCATTAGAATAGCCGTTGCTATTAACAGATGTTTCTTCATTGTCTCTTTGTATAATTCGGCTGCAAAGTAACAACAAGCAAACTATCTGTGCAATCCTAATAAATGAGGATTTTAAATGCTGTCGGCTTCTATGTACCCGTTCATCACGGCATAGATGGTGAGTCCGGGCACCGACTTGATGCCGAGTTTCTCCGTGATGTTCTTGCGGTGGGTGATGACGGTGGTGAGGCTGATATTCAGTTTCTCGGCTATTTCTTTGTTGATGAATCCTTTGGTTATGAGTACCAGCACTTCGATTTCGCGGGTGGAAAGGTCGTGCTCCATCGGTTGCGGATGTTTGCCTCCGTGGTGTCCGTGTCCCCGTTCGTGCATCCGGAGAATGGACTTGACCAATGCTTTCTCATCCTGATGGATGTTGAGGGTGGGGACTCCCGATAGCTGCGGAAGGTTTTCTCCTCCGGCCAAAACAATGGCTCTGGGGTGCCGTTCGCGGAAGAAGGCGGTATGCTCGAAGTAAATTTGTGCCGACACAAAGTAGTGGGCATACATGTCGGGGGTATCGTCTACCAGTTCACCGAAAGAATGGAACACGCGGATGGTGGCCATCGGAATGATTTCTTCCAACAGTGTCTGAAGCCCCATGCACGATAGGGTGTTCGGGTCGATGATGGCTATTTCGGGCATATGGTTCATAATCCTAAATAATGGGCAACGGCATCGGCGCATCGTTCGCCGTCGATTCCGGCCGATACAATGCCACCGGCATATCCGGCTCCTTCACCACAAGGGAAAAGACCGCCGACGGTGATGTGTTGCAATGTTTCATTGTCTCTTACTATACGGACGGGAGCCGAAGTACGGGTTTCCATACCTATCATCACGGCTTCGTTGGTCAGGAATCCGTGCGAGCTCTTGCCGAATTGTTGGAATCCTTTGCTCAACCGTTCGCTGATGAAATTGGGCATCCAGAAATGGAGGGGAGAGGAGATTAACCCCGGACTATACGAAGAAGCCGGCAGGTCGTAGCTCAATTTCTTGCGGGTAAAGTCCACCATGCGTTGGGCAGGAGCAGTCTGACGCATATTCCCTTGTTGCCAGCAAGTGGCTTCGAGTGCTTCTTGGAGGTGCATCATGGCAAGGGGGCCTTCGCCATTGGCTTCTATACCTAATTCTTCATTTTTCGTTTTTAGTTCTTCATTCAACAAGTCTTCCGGACGAAGTTCTACTACCATGCCGGAGTTGCTCCATTTGCCGCCGCGGTTGCTGGGACTCATGCCGTTCACTACAATCTGGTGAGGACCGCTGGCGGCAGGCACCACGAAGCCTCCCGGACACATGCAGAAGCTATATACGCCTCGTTCGTCCACTTGATGGACAAAACTGTATTCGGCAGCCGGCAAGTATTTGCCTCGGCCATTCTTGTTGTGATATTGTATTTGGTCAATCAAGTGCGATGGATGTTCCAAGCGTACACCCACAGCAATCCCCTTGGCTTCGAGCTGTACTCCGTTGTTGTGCAGCCAGCGATAGACATCCCGTGCAGAGTGTCCGGTAGCCAAGATGACTGGTCCTCGGAAGGTTTTTCCTGTGTTGGTCTCGATACCCACTACCTTTTCCTTTTCGATGATGAGAGCATCCATGCGGGTCTCGAAATGTACTTCACCGCCACATTCCAGAATGGTGTTACGCATATTCTCGATGACACGCGGAAGCTTGTCGGTACCGATGTGTGGATGTGCATCCACCAAAATGGAAGTGCTTGCTCCGTGTTGGCAGAATACATTCAGAATCTTGTCTACATTGCCGCGCTTCTTGCTTCGGGTATAGAGCTTGCCATCCGAATAGGCACCTGCACCTCCTTCGCCAAAACTGTAATTGCTTTCGGGGTCTACTTTATGCTCCCGACTGATGCGGGCAATGTCCACCTTGCGGTCGCGTACGTTCTTTCCCCGTTCCACAACAATCGGTCGGAGACCTTGCTCTATCAGACGTAGGGCGGCAAACAAGCCTCCGGGACCGGCACCTACCACGATGACTTCCGGCTTGCCTTCCACAGGGTTGTAGGTTGTGCGGACAAACTCCTCATCGTGTGGAATCTCATTGATGTACAGACGTATTTTCAGATTCACGTAGATGGTACGTTGGCGGGCATCAATGCTTCGCTTCAGTACGCGGAGGGCTTTGATGGTGCGAGCGTCAATTCCCTTGTCTTTGCTGATGAACAATTTGATGCTTTGCTCGTTGGCTGCCTGCTCTGGCAGAATTCTGATTTGGTATTCTTGTATCATAGTTTACCCGAATAAAGTACGGAAGGCTTCTTCTACTTTCCGTACAGGGATGATTTCTATTTTCATTTTCTTGGTATCCAGTCCTTGCAGGTTATGCTTCGGTATCAGGATGCGCTTGAATCCTAATTTCTCTGCTTCGCTAATGCGTTGCTCGATGCGGTTCACGGGACGAATCTCACCGCTGAGTCCCACTTCACCTGCCATGCAGATGTCGCGGTCGATGGCCACATCCATGTTGCTCGAAAGGATGGCGCTGATGATGGAAAGGTCGATGGCGGGATCGTTTACTTTCAATCCTCCTGCAATATTCAGGTATACGTCTTTTTGTGCCAACTTAAAACCTACACGCTTTTCGAGTACGGCCAGGAGCATATTCATTCGGCGGAGGTCGAAACCGGTTGCCGAGCGTTGCGGGTTACCATATACCGCCGAACTGACCAAGGCTTGTGTCTCAATGAGGAACGGTCGTACTCCTTCGATGGCTGAGGCAATGGCTACACCGCTCATCCCTTCGTGTTCGTCGGTCAGCAGTAGTTCGGAAGGGTTGCTCACTTGTCTTAATCCATTCTGGCGCATTTCGTAGATGCCAAGTTCCGCAGTACTGCCGAACCGGTTCTTGATGCTTCGCAGTATGCGGTACATGTAGTGCTGATCGCCTTCAAATTGCAGTACGGTATCTACAATGTGCTCCAACACTTTCGGTCCGGCAATGCTTCCTTCTTTATTGATATGACCGATGAGGATGATGGGAGTATTGCTTTCCTTGGCAAACTTAAGGATAGAGGCCGAACATTCGCGTACTTGCACGAGGCTGCCGGGTGAGGAATCAATGCTCTCTGTAAAGATTGTCTGTATGGAATCGATGATGACCAAATCGGGACGGGTATTCTTGATGTGTACGTAGATTTGTTCCAACGAGGTTTCGCACACGATGAGGCAATCGGATGCCTGGTTGGTAATGCGGTCGGCCCGTAATTTCAATTGGCGTGCACTTTCTTCACCCGAGACATACAGTACTTTTTTGTTCTTGAGCTTCAAAACTGTCTGAAGGATGAGTGTGGATTTACCGATGCCCGGTTCGCCACCCAACAAGACAAGACTGCCTGGTACAAGACCTCCACCAAGGACACGGTTCAGTTCCTCGTCGTGCATGTTGATACGTGGCTCTTCACCTCCGTGGATGTCGTTTAGTGTCAATGGCTTGCTTTGAGTCGGTTCCAGAATGGCCGCTCCATGCCGGGCAACAGGAGATTCCTTACGAACCACTTGTTCTACATAAGTGTTCCATTGTCCGCACGACGGGCATTTTCCTACCCATTTGGGTGAATCTTGTCCGCAATGGGTGCAGATATAGACAGTCTTTTCCTTGGCCATATTTCTTTGATTTAGGATGTAGGTTGCAAAGGTAGTGTTTTCCTTTCATTTATTGGAGGTACAGAAGAAAAAAACAAAATAAAAGAAGTCCAACTTCTGATAGAGTCCAACTTTCTGACAAAAAAAACAATAAAAACTTGTGTGATATAGAAAATTGTTCTTATATTTGCATCGTTCTAATAAAAAACTAAAGAAGAGCAATCTTTGAAATGACAATGTGCTATCTACATATTACCATGCGAATGTGGACGATGACGACCACCACTACGATGACCCCTCGGGGTTAGGGATAGTATATGTGTTTCTACGTGATACACGCTTACGGATGTAAGCAAATAATCAATCAAATTTTATTTTGTCAATCTGACAGCAAGCTGTTGTATGGCTTTGCTGATAAATGTCAATAGCATGAAAGTAATGAAATTCGGCGGATCGTCCGTAGGATCCGTGAACAGCATTTTAAGCGTAAAAAAGATAGTAGAAGCGGTAGAAGAACCTGTTATCGTGGTAGTATCGGCTTTAGGTGGTATTACCGATAAACTGATAAATACATCGAAGATGGCAGCCGATGGAGATGCTGCCTATGAAAAGGAATACCGTGATATAGTGAACCGTCACATAGAAATGGTGTATACCGTGATACCGGCAGGTGACAAGCGTAGTGAACTGCTCGATAAGGTGAACGAACTGCTCAATGAACTGAAGGATATTTTTCAAGGTATTTATCTTATCCGTGACTTGTCGCCTAAAACTTCTGCTACTATTGTGAGCTATGGTGAACGTTTGTCCTCGCTTATCGTTGCCACATTGATAACCGATGCGAAGTGGTTTGATTCACGTATGTTCATCAAAACCGAGAAAAAACATTCCAAACATATACTCGATTCCGACCTTACCACAACTTTGGTAAAGGAAACATTTGATGAAATTCCTAAAGTGTCGTTAGTACCGGGATTCATCTCGACTGATAAGAATACGGGTGAAATAACCAATTTGGGGCGTGGAGGATCGGATTATACGGCTTCTATCATTGCTGCTGCTTTGGATGCCGATATTCTGGAAATATGGACCGATGTGGATGGTTTCATGACAGCCGATCCCCGTGTCATCAGCAGTGCCTACGTCATCAACGAATTGAGTTACGTAGAAGCAATGGAATTGTGCAACTTTGGTGCCAAAGTGGTGTATCCGCCTACCATCTATCCCGTTTGTCACAAGAACATTCCTATCCTCATTAAGAATACATTCAATCCGGATGCACCGGGTACCATCATCAAGCAACAGGTAAGCGATGTGAAAGCCATCAAGGGTATTTCATCCATCAACGATACCAGTTTGATCACCGTGACGGGTTTAGGTATGGTGGGTGTAATCGGGGTGAATTATAGAATCTTCAAGGCTTTGGCACAAAATGGTATCAGTGTGTTTATGGTATCACAAGCTTCATCGGAAAACAGTACTTCCATCGGTGTACGTAATGAAGATGCACCGTTGGCTTGTGAGGTGTTGAACCAAGAATTTGCCAAAGAAATAGAAATGGGAGAAATCAGTCCCGTAACGGCTGAAAAGGATTTGGCAACTATCGCCATTGTGGGTGAAAACATGAAACATACACCTGGTATTGCCGGTAAATTGTTTGGTACGTTGGGACGCAATGGTATTAGTGTGATTGCTTGTGCGCAGGGTGCATCCGAAACTAATATTTCGTTTGTGGTGGAAGCCAAGTCGCTCCGTAAGTCACTGAATGTGATTCATGACTCATTCTTCCTTTCTGAATATCAAGTACTCAACCTCTTTATCTGTGGTACTGGAACTGTGGGTGATAGCCTGATTAAGCAAATCAGCGGTCAGCAACAGAAATTGATGCAGGAACGTGGACTGAAATTGAATGTGGTGGGGATAGCCAACGGACATCAGGCTTTGTTCAATCGCGATGGTATTGAGTTGGCCAATTATCGTACTTTACTCGATGAAAAAGGAGGGGCGTCAAGTCCGCAAATCATTCGCGATGAGATTGTGGGAATGAACATCTTCAATTCTGTGTTTGTGGATTGTACCGCCAATGCTGCGGTGGCTGAATTGTATAAAGACTTTCTGACCAATAACATATCAGTGGTGGCGGCCAATAAGATTGCGGCGTCTTCATCGTATGCCAATTATAGTGAACTGAAACAGATTGCTCGTAAACGTGGTGTGAAGTTCCTGTTCGAAACCAATGTAGGTGCCGGACTTCCCATCATCAAAACGATGAATGACTTGATAAATAGTGGTGACAAGATTTTGAAGATAGAAGCGGTATTGAGTGGTACATTGAATTTTATCTTCAACAAGATCAGTGCCGATATACCATTCAGTGAAACCATCCGCATGGCCAAGGAAGAGGGGTATTCGGAACCCGATCCACGTATCGACCTCAGCGGCAAGGATGTTATCCGTAAATTGGTGATTCTGGCACGCGAAGCCGGTTATCGTTTGGAACAAGAAGAAGTGGAAAAGCATTTGTTTGTACCAAATGAATTCTTCGATGGTTCGTTGGATGATTTTTGGAAGAATATTCCGTCACTCGATGCTGACTTCGAAGCACGTCGCAAGCAGTTGGAAGAACAAGGAAAACATTGGCGTTTTGTAGCCAAATTGGAAAATGGTAAGGGTATCGTTTCTTTGCAGGAAGTAGAAAAAACTCACCCGTTCTACAATTTGGAAGGTAGCAACAATATCATTTTGCTAACAACTGAACGTTATAATGAATATCCGATGATGATTCAAGGATATGGTGCTGGTGCCAGTGTAACAGCAGCCGGTGTATTTGCAGATATTATCGGTATAGCGAATATTTAAAAAGAATGATGAAGCATATCATTATATTGGGAGATGGAATGGCTGACTGGGCTTCGGAAAAGCTCGGTGGAAAAACGTTGCTCCAGCATTCGGATACTCCCTATATGGATAAATTGGCACGGATGGGACGAACCGGTCGACTCGTTACTGTAGCCGACGGTTTTCACCCGGGAAGCGAGGTAGCTAACTTATCAGTAATGGGATATGACCTTCCTACTGTTTATGAAGGAAGAGGTTCGCTTGAGGCTGCTAGCATGGGAGTGGAACTTCAACCCGGCGATATGGCTATTCGGTGCAACATTATCTGCATCGAAGGAGATCACATTAAAAATCATTCGGCCGGACACATCAGTACGGAAGAAGCCGATGTCTTGGTGAAGTACTTGCAGGAAAAGTTGGGTAATGAACGGGTACAGTTTCATACAGGTATCCAATATCGTCATTTATTGGTTATCAAAGGTGGCAATAAACGCATTCATTGTACTCCGCCTCATGATGTACCCATGAAACCATATCTTCCGTTGATGGTAAAGGCCGAAATTCCTGAAGCGCAGGAAACAGCCGATTTGATAAACGAATTGATATTGAAATCGCAGGAATTATTGGCCAATCATCCTGTTAATCAAAAACGAATATCCGAAGGAAAGGATCCTGCTAATAGCATTTGGCCTTGGAGTCCTGGGTATAGACCGAAAATGAAGACTTTGTCGGAAATGTATCCAAGTATTCGTAAAGGAGCCGTCATTTCGGCAGTTGATCTTATTCAAGGTATTGGACGTTACGCCGGACTCCGTTGCATGGAAGTGGAAGGAGCTACTGGTCTGTATGATACTAATTATGAAAATAAGGTGGCTGCAGCTCTTGAGGCTTTAAAGACCGATGATTTTGTGTATTTGCATATAGAAGCCAGTGATGAGGCTGGACATGAAGGTAATCTTGAATTGAAACAACGTACCATCGAGGATTTGGATAAACGGGTTGTAGGTCCCATTTACGAAGCTGTGAAAGATTGGGAGGAACCCGTAGCGATAGCTGTGCTTCCCGATCATCCTACTCCGTGTGAACTCCGTACTCATACAGCCGAGCCTGTACCCTTCCTGATTTACTATCCGGGTATAACCCCCGATAGCGTACAGACCTTCGACGAAGTGTCTTGTATGGAAGGTATCTATGGAGTGATGAAAGAAAATGAATTTATGAATGAGTTTATGCAGTCTGCGTGCTGCGCGAAATAGAATAAAAGCAATGAAGTATTATAGTACCAATCATCAAGCACCCGAAGCTTCTCTTCAGGAAGCGGTAGTAAAAGGTTTGGCATCCGATAAAGGTTTGTACATGCCGGAAGTCATCAAGGCACTGCCACAATCGTTTTATGACCATATCGAAAATTTATCTTTTCAAGAAATAGCCTATCAGGTAGCCGATGCTTTCTTTGGCGAAGATGTGCCGGCAGAAACTCTGAAACAGATCGTATATGATACATTGAGTTTTGATGTTCCAGCCGTAAAGGTAAAGGAGAATATTTATTCTTTGGAACTGTTTCATGGTCCTACATTGGCCTTTAAAGATGTAGGAGGTCGTTTCATGGCTCGTCTGTTGGGTTACTTCATCAAGAAAGAAGGACAGAAGCAAGTGAATGTATTGGTAGCCACTTCGGGTGATACTGGTAGTGCGGTGGCCAACGGTTTCTTGGGTGTGGAAGGTATTCATGTATATGTACTCTATCCGAAAGGAAAAGTGAGTGAAATACAGGAAAAGCAGTTCACTACTTTGGGGCAGAATATTACGGCTTTGGAAGTGGATGGTACTTTCGACGATTGTCAGGCTTTGGTAAAGAATGCTTTTATGGATGCCGAATTGAATGCTCACATGAAACTGACATCGGCCAATTCCATTAATGTGGCTCGTTTCTTGCCGCAAGCATTTTATTATTTCTATGCATATGCTCAATTGAAAAAAGCGGGTAAAGCCGATAATTTGGTGGTTTGTGTTCCCAGTGGAAATTTCGGAAACATTACTGCTGGTCTTTTTGGTAAACGTATGGGACTACCTGTAAAGCGTTTTATGGCAGCAAACAATCGCAACGATATATTTTATCAATATTTACAGACGGGCGAATACAATCCACGTCCGTCTGTTGCAACCATTGCCAATGCTATGGATGTGGGCGATCCCAGTAATTTTGCCCGTGTATTGGCTCTTTATGAAAACAGTCACAAAGCCATCTGTTCTGAAGTCTCGGGAGCTACTTATACAGATGAACAAATTCGTGAAACGGTAAAGGCAACCTATCAGGAAACTGGTTATCTGCTCGATCCACATGGGGCATGTGGTTATCGGGCATTGGAAGAAGGTTTAAAAGAAGGAGAAACAGGGGTATTCCTCGAAACAGCTCATCCAGCCAAATTCCTCGAAACAGTGGAAGGTATTATCGGCAACGAAGTGGAAATACCGGCCAAGTTGCAGGCTTTTATGAAGGGAACCAAGCAAAGCATTGAAATGTCGAAAGATTTTGAAAGTTTCAAGGCTTATTTGTTGAAAGAATAAAATGATGTTATAATGAGTGTAGCGGATTTTTTGGCATCCAATCATGAAACGGCTTTTTCTATAGAGGTGCTTCCGCCTGTGAGGGGAAAAAGTATAGAACAGATATTTAAAACGATTGAACGATTATTGCCGTTCAATCCGGCTTACATCAATATTACTACTCACCGCACCGAAGTGGTGTATAAGGAAGTTTCGGAAGGCGTGTTCCAACGGACTACCGAACGTATGCGTCCAGGTACGGTGGCCATTGCTGCTACACTGAAAGAACGTTACGGAATCCCTACGGTGCCACATGTAATTTGTAGTGGATTTTCGCGTTCGGAATTGGAGTATGAATTAATAGATTTGGCTTATTTGGGTATTACGGATTTATTGGTACTTCGAGGTGATCGGGCTAAGGGGGATAACCGTTTTATTCCAACTGATGGAGGACATGAACATGCCATCGACCTCTGTCGACAGGTAGAAGACTTCAATAATGGATTGATGTTGGATGGTTCTACACACGACCCTTTCGGAGGACAATTCTCTTATGGAGTGGCCGGTTATCCGGAAAAACATGAAGAGGCCATGAATATGGATATGGATATGGAATGTTTGAAGGCGAAAATCAAAGCCGGTGCCAAATATGTGGTGACTCAGATGTTTTTCGACAACCAAAAATATTTCAATTTTGTAAAGCGTTGTCGCGAGACTGGCATTACCGTTCCTATCATACCTGGTATCAAACCACTTACTGCTTTGACGCAACAAGTATTGTTGCCCAAGACTTTTCATATTGATTTGCCGATTGAACTGGCAACAGAACTCCGTAAATGCCGGTCGAATGACGAAGTGAAAGCTTTGGGTATAGAATGGGGCATAGCTCAAGCCAAAGAATTGAAAGCGGCCAATGTTCCTAGTATTCATTTTTATTCTATGAATGCAGCTGCTGGGGTAGAAGCTATTGCTAAAGCTGTTTATTAAAATATAAATATGAAGACGATTGAGGAAATAGTTAGCGAACGGATTTTGATTCTCGATGGAGCTATGGGGACCATGATTCAACGTTGCCAACTGACAGAAGCTGACTTTCGTGGAGAAGAATTCAAGGACCATCCGGTAAAACTGGAAGGCAATAATGATTTGCTGGTACTTACCCGTCCTGATGTGATAGCGGATATTCATCGTCAGTATTTGGAAGCTGGTGCTGATATTATTGGAACATGTACGTTCAATTCACAAGTGGTCTCTCAAACTGAATATCAGACAACGGAATATGTGCGTAGCCTAAATCTGGAAGGGGCACGAATAGCACGGAAGGAAGCCGACCGTATGACTGTCCTCACTCCTGATAAACCTCGTTTTGTGGCGGGCTCAATAGGACCAACCGGCAAGATGACATCTATGTCGCCTGATATGGAAAATCCTGCTTATCGGGCCATGGATTTTGATACACTTCGATTGGCATATATAGAACAGATACAAGCGTTGTTGGAAGGAGGGGTTGATTGTCTGCTGATTGAGACCATATTTGACACTCTTAATGCGAAAGCTGCATTGACTGCTGCACGCGAAGTATTTGAACAATTGGGAAGAAAAGTTCCTGTGATGCTTTCTGTAACGGTAGCCGATGCGACAGGCCGTATGTTGGCTGGTCAGACATTGGATGCTTTTTTGACTTCAGTTTGTCATACAGAACTATTTTCAGTGGGATTAAATTGTTCCTTTGGTGCTGAACAGATGTTGCCTTTCCTCAAAGAATTGTCTGCTATTGCACCTTATTATATTAGTGTGTATCCCAACGCGGGGCTTCCCAATGCCATGGGGCAATATGATGAAACACCGGAGAAGATGGCTGAACAGATGGGGCGTTTCATGAAAGAAGGATTGGTTAATATAGTGGGTGGGTGTTGTGGCTCTACTCCTGAACATATTCGTGTTATAACGGAAGTGGCTTCCACAATAAAGACTATTCGTTGTCCGCAAGATGGGAAAAAATTATTACCTTGGTTAGCTGGATGGGATGGTTTTAAAGCTAATGGTTCGTTTATTAATGTAGGTGAACGATGTAATGTAGCAGGCAGTCGAAAATTCTTGCGTTTAGTCAAAGAAAAGAATTACGATGAAGCTTTATCTATTGCCCGAGTACAAGTGCGCGATGGAGCCATGATTCTGGATATTAACATGGATGATAGCATGCTTGATGCTCAAGAAGAAATGACGCATTTCTTGAACTTGATGGCTTCTGATCCGGAAACAGCTCGCTTACCTTGGATGGTGGATTCTTCCCGTTTTGAAGTGATTGAGGCTGCCTTGAAATGTATTCAAGGGAAAGCCATTGTCAATTCCCTTTCTTTGAAGGAAGGCGAAGAAATCTTTTTGCAACGAGCAGCCCGTGTACGCGATTTGGGTGCTGCTTTAGTTGTGATGGCCTTCGATGAAGAGGGACAGGCTACTACGTATGAACGGAAGATAGAAGTTTGCGAACGTGCTTATCGTTTATTGACTGAAAAACTTAATTTTCCTCCTCAAGATATTATTTTTGACCCCAATATACTGACCATTGCTACGGGTATGAAGGAACACGATACTTATGCGCTCGACTTTATTCGTGCAACGCAATGGATCCATGAAAACTTACCTCATGCCAAGGTGAGTGGGGGAGTGAGTAATCTTTCTTTTGCTTTGCGTGGGAATAACTATTTGCGTGAAGCAATGCATGCGGTTTTTTTGTATCATGCTATCCATGCCGGTATGGATATGGCCATTGTCAATCCGTCTGCTGCGGTGATGTATGGTGATATCCCTCAAGAATTACTCGATGTATTGGAAGATGTCATTCTTTGTCGACGAGAAGATGCTACGGAACGTTTGATTACTTTGGCCGAACAATACAGAAATAAACCAGAGGAAATCAATCTGCAAGTGGAGATCGATCGTCGGACTGTTCCTTTAGAAGACCGATTAGCTACAGCATTACAAAAGGGAGAAGAAGGATTCTTACAAACTGATTTGGAAGAAGCGTTGAACATATATCCTACACCCGCTTCCATTATCGAAGGCCCTTTGATGAAAGGGATGACCTTGGTAGGAGAGTTGTTTGGTGTAGGTAAGATGTTTTTACCTCAAGTAGTGAAAACCGCACGCACCATGAAACGAGCCGTGGAAATACTACAACCACATATCGAAGCAACTAAACAAGTGGGAATGGCTACCAATGGTAAGTACTTGTTGGCCACCGTCAAAGGTGATGTGCACGATATCGGTAAGAACATAGCTGGTGTTGTATTGGGATGCAACAATTTCGAAGTCATTGATTTGGGTGTAATGGTGCCGGCCAAAAAGATTGTGGAAGCTGCTCTTGAACACCAGGTGGATTATATCGGTTTGAGTGGATTGATTACTCCTTCGCTTGATGAAATGTGTCATGTGGCTTGTGAACTTCGGACGGCTGGTATTTCTGTTCCTCTCTTTATTGGTGGAGCTACTACTTCAGCCCTACATACAGCAGTGAAGATTGCTCCGTTGTACGATGGTCCGGTGTTTCATGTAAAGGATGCTGCTCAAAATCCCATATTGGCTATGCAGTTGGCAGGTAGCCAACGGGAACGTGCTATTGCTTGCCTTCGCTATGAGCAGGAGCAACTTCGACAAGAAATGCAACGAAAGGTGAATACTTCCCCTTCTTCACAAGATACTTTGGGCAAACGCTTTCCTATTTCGTGGAAAGATGAAACTATGGTTCAACCTTCTTATAAAGGTGTGCGTACATGGGAGAATATTGAGATAAGCGAAATACGTTCCTATATTAATTGGAAACATTTCTATAACCTTTGGGGGGTATGTTTGGGTACATCTGAAGCTGAAGATATCCAGCGTGAAGCGGATGCTTTGCTAGATGCAATACAACATAAGCACCATCTTTGTGCGCGTGTAGGTTTCTTTGAGGCATATGGTATGGAGGATAGCATTGTGGTAAATCATATAGTAGGTTGTTCTTGTTGCGGAAGCGTACAGAAACAAACGGTTATTCCTACTCCTCGTCAAAGCATCCCAAATACAAAAGGCTATTATCTTTCACTTTGTGATTATGTAGCTCCACAAGGCATGAATGATCATATTGGTGCATTTGCTATTACCGTCTCTCCTTCATTCGTAGAGGAACTCAAAGACTTAAAACAACAAGGTGATTCTTATAATTCTTTGCTGATGCAAAGTTTGGGTGATCGATTGGTGGAAGCAGCCAGTGAATGGGTACACGAGCGGGTGCGCAAAACGATATGGGGTTATGCTCCCCAGGAACAACTTACGTTGAAGGAAATGTTTCAAGCACACTACCAAGGCATTCGTCCGGCCGTAGGGTATCCTTCACTTCCCAATCAGAAAACGATGTTTTTGTTGGACGAACTCATAGGTTTGTCTTCCATAAATATACGTCTTACGGAGAATGGTGCAATGTATCCGCAAGCATCGGTATGCGGTTTGTACATTGCCAACCGTCATGCCACTTATTTTGTGGTTTAGAACTCTACTGTAATTCCAATGCTTGGGATGATGTTGCCTATTTCTTGACGGACGGTTTTCATTACATAACGTTGGGAGGGGAGAGGATCCATTGGATTCTTTATTTCTCCGGTGCTTAGAATGACATCTTGTTGTTTTAACTTACTGTTCGTTACATTCTGTAGATTGATGTACCACCCTATTCGGCAGTTTTTGAAATAGTAGTTCTTGTCCACTCGAATATCGAGTTGGGCATAACTGGCCATCCGTTCGGTATTATAGAGTGAATAGTTGTAGTAGGGCCTTCCTTGTGCGTTCCATGCTTCGACTCGGGACGATAGATCGATGTCGTAGGGAGTGTATGGGGTGCCTCCAATGACACTCAGTTTACCACCAATGCTCCATTTGCGGGGCAGGTCCCAAATGCAACTTATATTCAGAATATAGCGGTTGTCCCATGCCGAAGGGAAATAGTTGCTTTCCTTGTTGTTCCGATATTCGCTTTGGTACAAGGTAAGTGATGCACTTGCATTTATTTTGTCGGGTACTTGCCATTTGGCAAGCAGTTCTACTCCATAAGCCCTTCCCTGTGCAGTAGAGGTCAGTGCTTCGTTGCCGAAGATACCATAGTCGTTCCCTTTACAAGCCAAGGGTATGTTGTCGAGAATGCACAACGGCATGTTGCTGTACCGTTTGTAGAATCCTTCTATAGAGAATATCAATTGGTTGTTTGGTCTCCAGTTGATACCTAAACTACCCGATGTTACTCGTTGATATTTCAGGTAACGGTTTACCAATTCATTTTTGTTGTTCTTGAATCCAAGGGCTGTGTAGGGAGGAAGTTCATAATAGATTCCTGCACTTCCTCCAGCCGACCAATGATTGTTGAAGGTGTAGTTGACCGATATACGGGGTGAAAGCTGTTTCAGCAGGTTGCTCATGTTCCCGAAGTTGGAGGCATCTGCGCGAATCCCAAAAGAAGTAGTGAAACGTTGGTTAGGTGAGGCATAGTCGGCAGAAAGGAAGCCTCCCCAACTCCATAAGCCTAAGTCTGTCTCATAGTCAATCCAAGAGGCTGTGTTGTTGGCAAAAAAACGTTGGATGGTGTGGTTGGTGTATTGGGAATAACTCACTTCCGCCCCTTGTTTCCATATCCACTGACCGTAGGCCGAACGGTTCTCTACACGTAGTGAAGTTTTTTGCTCGGTGCTTCGTAATCGTAACATTAAATTTTCTTCAGAAGATTCGTCATTGTCTACATATTTGGTCATGCGGTTGTTCAGATAGTTGTAGCTGAAAAATATGCTTTGTGTATGGTGACCGGCATAATGTTTGTATGATGCACCTATGGTATACGTATCTTGATGTACTACGGGTAAATAACTTAACAAGTATTCGTTTTCTTCTCCTGTTTCATCAGTGTTCAGTTTCATGCGGTCGATGCCTCCCAATCCCATAAACATGACTTCATCCTTATCGGTCAGTTTCGTCTTTATCTTGAATTGTCCATCGATGTAGTTGGGAAGAAAGGGCAATCCTAATAGCTTGAACATCAATTGCAGATACGATTGGCGGATGGAGAAAAGATAGGTGGTCTTGGATGTGAAATGTCCGCTTCCGCTTAGTGATATTTCTGTGGCTCCGAGTGTAGCCTTAAAGTCCTGCCGTTCGGGGTTCCCGTTGAACAGACTAAAATCGAGTACAGAACTCAAGGCTCCGGAACGGTTAGTCGGGAATGCTCCTGTATAAAAATTGATTTCACGTACTAAATCGGAATTGATGATACCTACTGGTCCTCCCGAAGCTCCTTGCGTAGAAAAATGATTGATATTGGGAATTTCAATACCGTCCATGAAGAAGCGATTTTCCGAGGGGCCTCCTCCTCGTACTATCAGGTCGTTCCGATATCCTATAGGTGAGAAGGATACACCAGGGAACGAACGTACGATACGAGAAATATCTCGATTGGCACCGGGGATTTTCTCAATATCTTGTATACCGATGACAAACAAACTGACCGGACTCTCGGTAGTTCTTCGTAGTGGGGAAGGGATAACTGTTATTTCATTCAATATATTGGGATCTTCCTCTAATTCTACTTCAATAAAGGGGGTACGGGCAGAGACCATGTATTCGGTTGTGAACTTCGGTTTGTATCCGATGCATGAAACAACTAACCGGTGTATGCCGGGTAACGCCTTATCTATTAGGAAATGTCCCGTTGAATCAGTAGCTGTCCCTGTTTCTGTATGTCCTTCTATATATACATTGGCATAGACTATGCCTTGACGAGTGTAACGGTCAATCACTTGTCCTTTGATGGAAAATGTATGGCTTTGTGCCACAGTGGTGAGTGTCCATCCTGCGAACACCCACCACATGATTAAGAAATGTTTCACGTTTGTCTCAGTTTAGTTGTTTTTATCAAAAGACAAACGTATTATGAAAAATGTTTTTAAACGAAACTTCTTTTTACACTTTATTTCATTGCAGCCAAAATCTGCTCGCCATGTGTCTTGGTCTTGATTTCCTTGGGTAGGAAAATCCGCTCGATGATTCCTGCTTCGTTGATGAGGAACGTGGTGCGGAAAGTTCCCATATACTTGCGCCCGTACATGCTCTTTTCGCCCCATACCCCCATAGCTTCCACTAACTTCTTGTCAGTGTCGGCGATAAGAGGAAAGGGTAGTTCGTACTTGTCGATGAACTTACGGTGCGAAGCTTCGCTATCCACACTCACGCCAATCACTTCGTAGCCTTGTTTCCGAAGAGCTGCATAATTATCGCGCAGGCTACAGGCTTCGGCGGTGCATCCCGAGGTGTTGTCCTTGGGATAGAAATAGAGTACCAATTTCTTGCCTTGGTAGTGACTTAACAAAATTTCCTTTCCGTTTTCATCGATGCCCAACACTTCGGGGGCTTTGTCTCCTATATTCATTTCTCTTGTTTTTTTGAAGGTTATACTAATAAGATTATTGGGGTAATAAATTTATCATATCTTCGAAGGAGGAACATATAAGTGTTTCTCCTTTTTTTGTCAATAGGAGTTCCTTGTGGGAAATGGCTTTCAAACGCAAATCGCAAGTTGCTTCGGCCGATTGGCATTGATAACCGTGGCGGTTCAAAGCGTTGATAACCCAATGCTGAAGAGTCTTGTCGGATGCTTCGATAATGATCTCTTTGTTACCTTGTACGGTAGGGTAGTATACGCCGTGGTCATAATCGAATTTGATATCTTTGTGGATGAACAGTTCATCCATGTGGTGATTCAAAATCAAATCTTCGGTTACTCCGTATTGCAATCCTTTTCCTTTGGTGAGAAGCCATAGCTTGTCGGACAGCACCAAGGCTTGTTCGATGTCGTGGGTAGAAAGCAGGATGGCCTTGTTTTGTTCTATGGCCAACCGATGAAGTAAATGCATGATTTCGATACGGCTCACTACATCGAGGAAAGCCGTTGGCTCATCGAGTATAATGAGCGGGCACTCCTGTACCAATGCCTTGGCTATCATCACCTTTTGTCGTTCGCCATCCGATAGCTCGGCGGTATAGTTCTTGGCTTTATGGGCAATGCCTACATCTTCCATGGCTTTTTCGATGATGAGGCGGTCTTCTTTGTGCAATCGACCAAAGAAACCGGTATGGGGTTGACGGCCCAAGGCAATGAGCTCATAAACCGTTAGTCCACCGGCAAAGGTCTTGTCGGTCAGTACCACACCGATGGTGCGCGAACGTTCCTTTTCGCTATAATCTTTCAAAGGCTTGTTCAATAGCGACAAGTTGCCATCAAGCGCCGGTTGAGAAGCCGATAGGGTACGGAGTAACGTGGATTTACCTGCCCCATTGGCACCCAACAGGCAAGTCAGTTCACCGGCATGAAGCTGGAAGTTCAAATGTTCGTGAACCATCTTTTCCTTCTTGCCGGTACGATAACCGATGCAAAGGTCTTGTGCTTGGATGACAACTTTCTTTTCCATCAGTTGAAGTATTGGATGCGACGTTGGTTAATAATCACGTAAATAATCACAGGTGCTCCTAATACCGGAGTAACGGCATTGAGCGGAATAATACCCGATTCGCCCGGAAGAATGCATATCAAGTTACATAACAAGGCTACCACACTACCGGTCAATAAAGTAACGGGTAACAAGGAATTGTGGTTGGATGTACCCAACATCAATCGTGCGATGTGAGGAACGGCCAGTCCGATGAAGGATACCGGTCCGCAGAAAGCTGTAGTAACCGCCGTAAGAATACCGGTGGATATCAAGAGCAAGTTGCGGGTACGCTTGATGTTTACGCCTAAGTTCTCGGCATAACGAGTACCTAACAACATGGCATTGAGCGGCTTTATCAGAAGAATGGCAAGCACTAATCCAGAGAGTGTAAAGGCTGCAAAGTAAGGAAGTTGTTCCAAGGATACTCCGCTGAAGTTACCCATTCCCCAAATCATGTAAGAATGTACCCCTTCGGCCGTGGCAAAGAAGTTCAACAAGGAGATGGCAGAGGAAGTGATATAGCCTATCATAATCCCAGTAATAAGGAGCATGATGTTACTTTTGATAAGTGTAGAGAAGAATAGAATCAGTCCCATCACCACCATGGAACCGACAAAAGCTCCGATAACGATGGAAAAGAATCCCGAAAGGGTAACGCCTGCCGTTGCAAGGGTTCCTCCAAAGGCAAGCATGACCAAAGCTACTCCCAAGCTGGCTCCCGAGTTAATGCCGAGAATGGATGGTCCTGCCAAGGGGTTGTTGAAAGCAGTTTGCAACATCAATCCCGAACCGGCTAAGGCAGCTCCACATAGTAGGGCAGTGATGGCTTGAGGGATACGGGCTTCCCATACAATGAAACTCCAACTGGCTTTTTCCACTTCTTGACCCAACAAGGAACGAATCACCGCTTCAGCGGGAATGTCTACCGAACCGAAGAAGAGATTGGCCGCTATCAGGACAAGGATAAGAACCGATAATGCAAGACTGTATATAGTTCCTTTGTTTTTCACTCCGCTAATTTACTAAAATATTTCAATTCATAGTCCGGAAACAACGATGGATGAAAGATTTTTATCAAATCCTTCAAAACCAAGTCGGGATGAAATGGAAAATCTTCGTAATACGAACGGTATGCCGTATTGCATCCATACACATTCTTGTTTTGGAAAGCCTTGAATTGAGTGTAAGGAGAATAGTCCTCCTGAATGCTGCTTAATGTCTTGTCGGTGGGTTGGTTGTACTTCATCAACCATACATCGGCATCTTGTGCCTTGTCAAATACCGTTTCAAAACTCAAAGGAACGGCACCACTGTTGGGGTAATGTCCGAACGGATATTCCCCTCCGGCTTCTTGATATAGTTTACCGGTAGTGCTTCTTCCTCCCGGAACATACCAGGCCGATCCGCTTTTCAACTCACACATCACCTTGGGCTTGATGGGTTGTGATGCAGCCAAGGCTTTCAAATCATTGTAATTCTTTTCGACTTCAGCGAAGATGCTGTCCGCTTTGGCTTGCTGATGGAAAAGGAAACCATAAAAACGTATCCATTCAGCACTGCCTAAAGCAGAGGTCTCCATATAGTCGGCACATTCGATGATGGGAATCTTCAACTTCTCCACTTGTCCATGTCCCCCGCTGTTCTCATAAGGGGACAATAACAAGGCATCGGGATGCAAGTCGATGATTTTCTCCATGTTGGGATTGGTTCCTTCGCCGGCATTGACAATGCTTCCGTTCCGACAACCTTCGATGATTTCGGGCACTTTGATGTATTGCAGCTCACAGATACCGCCAATGCTTTCAACGGCTCCCAATTCCTGAATGAGGTTGCAATGAACAGCGGTGTATACCAAAGCATTGCTTAACGGGGTGCGTACCAGTGTCCCTTCGGGCAGACGATTGGGCAACGGCTTGTCTTTCTCTACGAGAATGTAGGTGTGGAGTAATGCGGTGGTGTCCCACGGATTGCGTAGACGGGCTTCCGTGTAACCTTCTCCCTTCACCAAGGTGAGGTTCTCGGCGTATTTCAAAGGAATGGTATCGCCTTGTAGAGAAACCGAAGAAGCCTTCCTCCCACCGCCACAGGCGGTGAGGAGCAAGACGATTGTTACTATATGGGCAGATAGTAGGATTTTCTTCATTTTCGATTTTCAATGAAAGTTGCGGGTTGCGGGTTGCGGGTTGCGTTTTCCGTCAATCCACAAACACGATTGATTTGGGATTGATGCCACCCGAGTCGAACGAGCGGATGAGTTTGCCGCTTGCATCAAACTTATAGATGGTGCCGTTGGTCACATAGTCACTGGTTCCTACGTAAATGAAATCCTGTTCACCGCCCACTTCCAACAAATAGATGACGGTTGAACTGAATGAACTCGGTGCATCCTGTAAGAATGAAGCTTCGCTGACATTTCCGTTCTTCGGGTTGTAGGTAAAGAACGAATTGACGGAATTCCAGTTCTCATCGTAAGTGGAGCAGATACCATAAATCAATCCATTGTGTCCTTCGGTAATCTTGTCCACATCATTGAGAATGCTTTCGGAAGTGCCGGCTTTCGTATCAACGACTTGAAGAGCTGCTGGTATGGTGGTGTAGTTGCCTTCTGAAATGACATAAATCCGGTCATTGATTTCGTATATTTTTACCGGATTCTCTACAACTGGAATGCTGCCGGACTTAGTCATGGTCTTGGCGTCGATGACAAGCACTTCCTGGTTGTAGATATAGTTGTTCGAACCTTCAAGCCTCCATGCATTGGCTACATAGAGTTTGCCGTCTTTCTCAACGATACCTTCCAGATTGTCGCCACCCTTGAAGGTTGCAACCAATTCCAGTGTTTGTGCATCCAACTTGCTCACTTGTCCTCCGTGCTGGGTGATATAGATGTAATTGTCTTCCACATCTATGCAACGCGGTTCGCCTTCACCTTGCGGGAAAGCATACCGGGCTTGTTCTTCACAATTCAAGTCCAGACGGACAACGTATTTGGAACCACCTACAATGACGTAGATGTTGTCGTCTTCTTCGATGATGGAGTTGGCAAGGTCACCCAATGGTTTTCCGTTTACCTGCTTATAATAGTCACTCTCTGTCGATGTGTTATAGGAAGGAAAGAAACGGGAGATGTTGGCATTATTCCCTCCCCATGTTCCTTCATTCAGGATGTAAGCCGGATAATCTACAGGGTCGATAATCGGTTCCGGTTCGTCATCATCATCGCTACAGGCGGTGAAGCTCATACCAATCATCAGCGAGCAGAGTGTTGTCATTAAAATACTTCTTGTTTTCATTTCTTTATGGTTTTAAAAATTAAATGTTCCTGTCAGTCTCCACGAGCGTCCCGGCATGGGATAATACTTGATGACATCGTATTGTGCATCCGTCAGGTTGATGACTTCGGCTTGCAGACGCAATCCGCATTTCTTCCATTTGAACTCCCTCCAGAGGGTGGCCGTATGCTCGTTGTATCCTTCTATTTCATTGGCTTTGATGTTTTGTGCCATGTAATAGCGTTTGCCCACCATGCTCATCGTATACCCGATGTTCACCCAGGGCGTTTCGAACGTGGCCGATACATTGCCGTTATGTTCGGGGGTGTACGGAAGCTGGTGTTTGTAGTTCTTGGCCTCTTTGTTGGTTACATCGAGTGCCTTCTGCCAGGAGTAATTGCCTGACAGGTTCAGATTGACTTCCCGACCGAACGGAATGGCGGTGGCCAGTGTCACATCAATCCCGGTGATGTGTACCTTTCCATAGTTCTGCATCTTCCATACATAAGTGCTGGGGAAAGCGATAATCTTATCTTTCACCTCGTTGTAGTATCCGTCCACGGTGATTGATACGAAATCGGTGAAGCTGAAGGGTGTACCGCTCCAAGTCAAGCCGATGGTGTATTCCGTCGCCTTTTCCGGTCTCAGGTTCGTGTTCCCCACGCGGAGGTAATAGAGGTCGCTGAAGGTCGGCACACGGAAGGTGTTCTTGTACAAGGCGCGAACGAAGAACTGTTCCTCTTTCCAGGGCTGCCAGGAGGCCGACAGAGTGGGCGATAGGCGCTTGCGGTCGTCGGGGGTGTTTCCTGCCTTGACTTCTTCTGTGATATATGTCGCTACCAACGTACCGGACACTTTCAAACGTTTGCCTTGATAGCGGGCGTTCAGGGCGGTCAAGGAAGTGTATCGGGTGGGCTCCGGCGAATGGAGGCCGTTCGTATGCAAGTGGTTGATGGCACCATCCTGCGAAACGGATACACTCAAACTTGGTAGTGGCTTGTACAGTACGGATGCGGAAAGGTAATACTCATATTGACGGTTGGTGTCCGTTTGTTTGCCGCCTGTATACTCTACACCTGTATCTTCGTATTTGTTCCATGAATAGTTGTATTTGCCTTGTGCCTGAAATGTCCACTTCGGATTGAACGCCTTCTTGTATCGGGCTTGTGCAAAGAAGTTCTCATCCCAAAGGCGTTCATCCGATTCAGGATTGTATAGGATGACCGCACCGGGCAATCCGCGCTTGGAATGGTAGTAATAAGCTTTGGCGCTCAGTTCGCTTTCATCCTTGAATGTATGAAAGAGGTTCATTTCGCCTTGATAAGATTCGATGTCCGAATTGATGCGCTTTTCATTGCTGATGTAGTTTCCTTCCTTGATGGTAAACGGATAGTCACCTTCGGCATGCAGGTAGTTGGCGTCTATCGTCAAGTAAGTTCGTTCGCCCAGCTTCTGCCAGTGTCGGAGGGCAGGAGTGAGATAGCCGAAAGAACCGCCACGCATCTGTATCTGGGTAAAGGTATTTCTTCCATCTTCCAAACGGGGCTTTTCGGTTTCGATGTTCAGCACGCCGGCCGAAGCATAAAGCCGTGCCGATTGCAAAAGGTTCTCATCTTGACCGATGGCTAAAGAGAGGGACGAGACATTGTCCAACGAAAAACGGCCTATATCAATTTGCCCGGCTTGTGTATTACTGATGGCTACTCCATCATAGCTTACGGCAGTATGCGCCGCTCCCAGATTACGTACCGAGACAGTCTTCAATCCACCGATACCTCCATAATCGCGTACATTGGTTCCTGCAAAACGTTTGACAGCATCGCCTATGTTTTGTAAACCAAGGTTCTTCAAATCCTCTTTCCTGAACACTTGCACGGAAGTGGTCGAGGTGATTTTGGCAGGCATACGTCGGGCTGTTACGGTAACGGCGTCGAGTTGATGCACTTTGTCCGCAATGGAGTCTTTCTGTTCTTGGGCATAGCCCGAAATAGGAAACAGTGCGACCATAAGGAGCCAACATACCCATACACGATTGGCTGGGTTCAGTTTCTTCATAAACCAAAAAATTAAAGTATTCACATTTGCGCGTTCTTCTTGCTCTTTCCTCGAAAGCACGAAGCGTGACTTTTGTTTTGCAGGTCTTCTGACTTACCTCTGTTTACTTTGCCTTCCCACCTTAACTAAATAGGCAGTGGCTGGAGATGTAAGTAAACGCTATCCTTAAAGGATGAGGCTTACAGCAGCGGGACTGTTCAGGACTTTCACCTGATTCCCTTTTCATCCGTTTCCTCGCAAGGGGAGGTTGCGGAAACAAAACATTGCAAAGGTAGAGAAAGAATTTGGAATGGCAAGAGTTTTTGATAAAAAATGCTTTTTTTTCTTGTTTGATGGAAATACTTTATACATTTGTCAAAACTTCCAACTATGATATTAAGACTAGCTACAACAACCGATTTACCCCGTATGTGGGATATTATCCTTCAAGCGAAGGCGCAGATGTATCGGGAGAACAAGCAGCAATGGGATGAAAGCTACCCGTTGCCGATGCATCTGCAGGCAGATATTGACAAAGGATATGCCTATGTGTTGGAGAATGGAGGAGAGGTGATTGCTTACGGTGCCATTGTTTTTGATGGGGAACCTGCATACGACCATATTGATGGAAACTGGTTAAGTGAACAACCTTACGTTGTCTTGCATCGTTTGGCTGTAGCCGACGAAGTGAAACGGCAAGGTGTAGCCGTACGTTTCTTTCAGGAAATCATAGCATTGGCTCTATCGAAAAACATACATAGTTTCAAGGTAGATACCAACTACGACAATTTCTATATGCACAAAGTTTTGGATAAGTGCGGCTTTATCTATTGTGGTATCGTCCACTATCCACGGGGCGACCGTTGGGGATATGAGAAGATTATGTGTTAATGAAAAGGATGAACTTATTTTAGTTTCGGTAAAATCTTTTCTTCAAAAATGTCTTTGCGGATAATGCGGTAATGAGGGTGGTAATGTTCGTTGAATGCGTGACTGTGATGTACCACATAATTACCTTCTTCCAGTAGTTTGGCCAATAGAGTGGAATCCTCGGTAAAGTTTTGCAAACTCGGTATTGTTTTACGTACGATTTGTTGAAACTGTAGCCATTCTGTGATGAATGTTTGTGTAAGCATCGTATCGATACCATTGGCGCTTGCCATGAAAGCATCGGTCAGTTCATCGGCTGTAATCTTTTGGTCTTTGATAGCTTTTAGATTTACCCGATAGAATCTACCTTTCCAACCGCAAGGCTCGTAGTATGCGCCTTCCAGGACATCGGCACCTTCCAGTTCACGGATAATATATCGTTTCACCGCGTCATGGTCGGTCAGCATATGTGCCGGTCCGAATACATCCTGAAAACTTCCTTTATAAATGTCTTGCAGTGTGGCTTCAGGATATTGTTTGAAGAAATTCTCTGCATATGCTTGCATTTTGTCTGTTTCCTTTTGACACGAAACGAGGCAAAATAGTATAGTTGTAAATAGAATATGGATAATCTTTTTCATTTAAAAGTCTGTTTTTTGAATCGTATCCTTTATATCTTGGATCTTTATCAGATTATTGACAATGGCGTAGATGGTGAGTCCCGCTGGCGTATGAATCTGAAGTTTGTTGGTTATATTGCGCCGGTGAGTCGTAACGGTATGGATAGAGAGAAAGAGGGAGTCGGCTATTTCTTTATTGGTCATGCCTTTGGCTACACAAGTTATGATTTCCTTTTCTCTTTGGCTTAATGTTTCAGCCTTTTCCTGATCACTTGTTTTCGGTGATTTGTTTTCAATTTCGAGTTCGGCTTTTGCTTTCAGATCTTCTTCCAATTGGCTGACGGTAGGTATAAACAATTGATCTTCCACCATACAATGGGTAGTCAAATCTTGTTCGCAATTGATGATGTCGAACAATACAGAATTGAGCAAATCGTTTTCCTTTTCAGGGTAATATCTGATAATGATATCTTTCAATTCTTTCAACTTGGGACCAATGTGGTTATGCTTTTCTGCAAAATTGGCGATGGTATAGTCGGGATGGAGCTTTCCCTGTAATAATCCTTCCACATATTCAAAAACCGTATCGTTTTCGTATTCCATGTGCCGACGCACTTCCATTACATATTCATCGTAGTACTTCAAAAGCAAGTAAGCTACATCGTCGGTACTCGAACAGTCTATGGCTTCAATCAATTTACGGCGGATGGTTGGTAAATTGAATTCAAGAAAATAATTGTGTGCTCTTTTCAGGTAATGAATCAGTGAGGCAAGGGAAATGTTGGAAGAATCCGTTCTTTTCTTGCTGATGAAATTGGCAATGGCCAGAAATGTATCGCAATCCACTTCTTGTAGGTCGCATATCTCTTTTACGGATTTTTCACCGAATCCCAATGAGATACCAAATCGACTCATAGCCATCAGTAGAAGACTGTTGTCGTTTATGAGGTCACTCATTTTGTCCTCGGCATTGTATACTGTATGTTCGTTCATTGTCCTAAACTTGGAATTTGCAGCAAAGTTAGTAAATTCCAGGCAAAAGAAAATACCTAAAAATAGTGATTGTCGGATGAATAGGATAATAAAAAATCCTTTAGATAGGGTATGCCGATGAAATAATAAGTATATTTGTACGCAATTTATAAGTTGGAATGATGAAAAAGAATACATTTTTATTGTTGATGCTAATGATGCTTGTCCTGAATGCTTCAGCACAAGTTATCCGTCCCGAGGGAACCTTTGTAAAAGCAAGTCACAGAAACATTCAGTATGTGGGACGTGTCAGTTTCAAGAATCCTGATTCGCCTGCTTTTACCTATCCGGGTGTACAGATCAATGCTCGTTTTGATGGAACTTCCCTTAAAATGATAGCTAAACCGATGAGTGGTTATTTCATGGCACAAATTGATAATGGAAAACCGTTTAAGGTTGGTTTTAATGCTCCGAAAGATTCTGTTGTAACTTTGGCTACATGTCTTCGTGATGAGGTACATACGGTCCGCTTGATGTATGTCATCGAAGGATATCAGCGAATGCCGGAATTTCGTGGATTCTTGTTGGATGAAGGTGCCAAATTGTTAAGGGCACCCGAGCTTCCTCAAAGAAGAATTGAATTTATCGGTAATTCCATTACATGCGGCTATGGGGTTGAATCGACTGATCCGAAGGAAGGATTCAGTGATGAAACCGAAAACCATTATTATACTTATGCTGCCATTACGGCACGTAATTTGAAGGCACAACATTTGGTTGTTGCCCGTAGTGGTATCGGTATCTATCGCAATTATGCAGGACCGAAAACCGGAAGCAAGGATAATATGCCTTCCATGTATAACCAGACATTGTTTGGTGTGAAAAATGAAAGATGGGACTTTTCTCGATACACACCGGATGTGGTATGTGTCAATTTAGGAACGAATGATGTGAGTACCGATCCGTACGACCGTGATTTTCTGGAAAACGGTTATCAGAATTTCTATAAGAGATTGCGTACTTATTACCCCAATGCCAAGATTGTCTTTTTGTCGGGCTCTATGTTGACCGGCCAACGGTTGGAACATGTACAATACGCCTTGGATAATGTGGTACGCGAAGCCCGTATCGCAGGCGATAAGGAAGTCTATCGTTTTGATCTGTCTTGGCAGACAGGAGAATTAGGATATGGAGCAGATTATCATCCCAGCATTTGGCAACAGGAAAAGATGGCGGGAGAGTTGACCGCATACCTCCGTAGTTTGATGGGATGGTTTTAATACAAGAAAAGGGCGCCAATCGGCGCCCTTTGTTTATTTGATTTTTTGTCGGATTCTGGTTAGGAAAGCTTTCATGGCTTCTGCATCTTTCCGGCTGATAATGTCGAGCAGTTCGTTCAATTCTGTTCGTATGCCTTCTACTTGGGCAGGAGTGCGTGGATTGAAGAGAATTTCCTGTAACAAGTAATCATCTTCATTCAATACCCCTTTAGCAATGGCCATGTGACGTTTGAATGTAGTACCCGGTGCATCCTGATGTTTCATGACTGCTGCAAAGACAAAGGTCGAAACAAACGGGATAGACAAGGAATAGGCAACCGTATCATCGTGCTCCTCAAATGTATATTCGAAAATGTTCAATCCGAGGTTTTGATACAAGTCCTTGAAGAATATCTTGCCCATGTAATCCCCTTCACTGATGATAATGGCATTTTCGGTGCTTAATTTATCAAGGTTGGCAAAGGTAGGACCAAACATCGGGTGAGTGGACACATAGCGGAATCCACATTGTTCGTACCATTCTTTCAATCCGGTCTTTACCGAAGCGATGTCGCTGATGATACAGTCTTTCGGTAGAGCGGGAAGTACTTGGTTGAATGCGTCCAATGTATATTTCACTGTAGCCGCATTGATAACCAGTTCCGGCTTGAATTCCTTGATTTCATCCAATGTGGTGTATCGATAACAGTTGTACATGAAGCGTAATTTCTGTGGATTTACATCGAATACAGCTGTTTCGTGCTTGAAACTCAATACATCGGTAAAGAAGGAACCCATCTTTCCGGCTCCTAAAATCAATATTCTCATAATTTACTTGTTAATGATTTCCATCTGTTGGCGTACACTTTCTTCGTGGATGGCTTCGAATACTTTCTTGATGAATTCGGAACCCATACCGCAAAGTGCACCTTGTGCACCACGCTTATCAAGGATTTCGTTGTATCGGCCAGTCTGAAGGATGGTCATATCATGTTCCTTCTTGAATGTACCAATCTCGCGACATACTCGCATGCGTTTGGCCAATACCTCAATAATCTGGTTATCGCATTCATCAATCTGGTTGCGGAGCTCACTCAAACTTTCTGTACTTTGTTTGCCTTCACGGATAACCAATAAATCGAGGATATAGTTCAATACGTCGGGAGTCACTTGCTGGGAAGCGTCACTCCATGCAGCATCCGGGTTACAATGACTTTCTACAATCAGTCCGTCGAAGCCCAAATCCATGGCTTGTTGGCAGAGTGGAGCAACCAATTCGCGCTTACCGCCGATGTGGCTTGGATCACAGAAGATAGGCAATTCCGGTATACGGCGGCGCAATTCAATAGGAATGTGCCACTGCGGAAGGTTACGGTAGATTTTCTTGTCGTAAGAAGAGAAACCACGATGGATAGCTCCCAAACGTTTCAAACCAGCTCCGTTGATACGTTCCAAAGCACCAATCCATAATTCCAAATCGGGATTAACCGGATTCTTTACCAATACAGGAATGTCTACACCTTTCAGCGCATCAGCTATCTCTTGTACGGCAAAAGGGTTGGCGGTGGTACGTGCACCAATCCAAAGAATGTCGATTCCAGCTTTCAAGCATTCGTATACGTGCTTGGCGGTAGCTACTTCGGTGGATACAAGCATACCGGTCTCTTCCTTCACACGCTTCATCCAAGCCAGACCATCCACACCGATTCCTTCGAAACCGCCCGGTTTGGTACGAGGTTTCCAGATACCTGCGCGGAATATCTTGGTTCCTCGGTTGGCTAATGAATGGGCTGTAGACATGACTTGTTCTTCGGTTTCGGCGCTACAAGGACCTGCTATGACGATAGGACGTTCTTCGGGAACTCCTGGTAATGCTAAAGGTTGTAATTCTAATTCCATAAGACTTGTATTTAATTTTTTTTATTTCATAATTTTTTTAATTCTTTCCAAAGCTTCGGCCAGTTTGTCTTCCTTGGCACAAAGTGAAATGCGGATATGTCGCTTACCGTTGCTTCCGAAGATGAATCCCGGAGTGATGAACACGCGGGCTTCGTGAAGCACCTTTTCGGTCAGCTCTTCCACATCGTTGTACGAGTTGGGGATGCGTCCCCAGAGGAACATACCTACTTGGTTGGTATCGAAGGTGCAACCTAATGTCCGCATGATTTCTTCGGCCAGTTGACGACGGCGGCTATATACACCGATGTTGGCTTCTTCGTGCCATTCGATGCTATTGTTGTAAGCTTGTGCAGCAGCCAACTGCATGGGGCGGAAGGTGCCCGAATCGATGTTGCTCTTTATCTTCAATATCCATTGTACGAACTGGGCATTGGTAGCCAACAAGCCTACACGCCAACCCGGCATATTGTGGCTCTTACTCATGGAGTTGAACTCGATACAACATTCCTTGGCTCCCGATACGTTGAGGATGCTCAACGGTTTCTTGTTCAGAATGAGACTGTAGGGGTTGTCGTTTACAATCACAATATTGTGCCGACGGGCAAAATCCACCAACTTCTCATACAGTTCCATGGTAGCGTTGGCACCGGTGGGCATGTTGGGATAGTTGGTCCACATCAGTTTCACACGGCTCAAGTCCATCTTTTCCAATTCCTCGAAATCGGGTTGCCAACCGTTGTCTTCGCGAAGGTTGTAATTCACAATTTCGCTTCCCAATATCTTGTTCAGTGAAGTGTAGGTAGGATATCCCGGATTGGGAACCAATACTTGGTCACCCGGATTCACAAAAGCCAATGTCACATGCAGAATACCTTCTTTGGAGCCGATAAGTGGTTGGATTTCGGTAGCCGGGTCAAGGTCCACATGGTACCAGCGCTTGTACCAATCGGCCATCGCTTTTCGAAGTTCTGGAATACCTACGGTAGGTTGGTATCCATGCACATCAGCACGCTTGGCTTGTTCGCAAAGCACGTTGACGGTTTCTTCCGATGGAGGCATGTCTGGGCTTCCGATACCCAGACTGATGACATTCTTACCTTCGGCATTCATTTGTGCCACTTCCTTCAGTTTCCGGCTGAAGTAGTATTCGCTTACATTCGACAGGCGGTCGGCCGGCACGATATTATAAGGTTGATTTTCCTTCTTCATATTCTCCTAATACTTTAAGTTCTTTAGTCAAGGGTGATACAGCATCGATGCTTTGACGGAAACGCAGATAATCGTTGAAGATTACATCCACATAGAACAGATATTCCCATTCGCGTCCGATGATGGGCAAGGATTGTATCTTGGTGAGGTTGATTTTATAGAACGAGAAGATACTGAGCACTTGCGAGAGGCTTCCCTCGTTGTGAGGCAGTGAGAACACGATGTTTGCCTTGTTCACCTTCGAGCGTTCACGCAGGTCGTCAGCTATCCACGGGTCGGTTACCACCAAGAAGCGTGTAAAGTTATGCTTGTTGGTTTCGATGCCTTCTTCCAGTACCTTCATGCCATATAGGTCGGCGGCATATTTGGAGCAGATGGCGGCATGTCCGCGCATATTTCCATTTTTGATGACTTCTGCACTCTTGGCTGTATCGTCTGCTTCTACTATCTTCAGGTTGGGATGGCGTTTCAAGAACTGCTGGCATTGTGCCAATGCTACAGGGTGTGAGTTCACTTCGGTCAAAGTATCCCAATCGTCTTCCGGCAGACATACGCAACTGTGCTTGATGCGGAGCTTGTGTTCGCCTACAATGGTGGCACCGCTATCGCGAAGCAGTTCGTAGTTGTGCAACAAGCTACCGGCAATGGTGTTCTCAATGGCGAGCATACCAATCACGTTGCTGTCTTCCTTCATGTGATCGAATATTTCTTCGAACGTGTCGCAGCAAATCAATTCCAGTTCTTCGTTAGGGAAGAATTGATGGGCGGCAATGTCATGGAAAGAGCCCGGTATACCCTGTATGGCTATCTTCTTCATAGGTTTCTTTTATTAATAAGAAAATCCCGCCTCTTCGAAGCGGGATTTCGTTGTTATTCAATTCTTAATATTCTATTAACGTACACATACAAACTCCCGCTTCACTTTGTTGCTAAAGTAAAAGTAATAAAAGAAGTAAAAATATGTATTGTACAACGCTTTCATGTAAAATTGTTCTTTTTTGTTGTTAAACACGATGCAAATGTAATACTTTTCTAATAAAAACAAGCAAAAAGGAAGATTTTTTTTCAAGGATGAACTGTTTTTTAAGAAAAGTCTGTTTTAAGCATGTTGATAAGTGCCACTCTTTGGAGGGAAAACGTGTTCCCATTGTTTTGTATGTACTCCAATAAAGATAATCCGTTTTGTCTTAGTCTGGACTTGAGCACCAAGTGTTCGTCTCCGGTTTCATCGGCTATTTTCAGGATTGTCATGGCGGCAAGTTCTATCTTTCCCATGCGGTTTTCATCGTCTTTATATTGTTCCATAATCTCTTCGGGGTTCAGTTCGCTCAACTTTTCCGATGATACGCCCAATATCTGTCGGGTGAGCGTGTCATATTCCACCCATTGTTGTGGACGGACTTTTTGTTTGTTCAACAACATGTTCACGATGAGGGTAATGATTTCCTGTATCATTCGGAGGAGGTAATCTTGCTTTATCATAGCTCCATTTGTTATATACTTCGCAAATATACTATATTATTTGCTATAGAATGATTAAATGTTTATTTTTGTTCCAAAATAAAACGTTATGGAAGCACCTGATGTTATCATTTGTTTGATGGGCCTGTTCTTTGTGTTGATAGGCTTCCTTTGTGCCAAATATCCCAATCTGATTGCAGGAGTCAATTCCTTGAAGCCCGAAGAAAAGGCGAAGCTGGATTTGAAAGGCTTGGGCAAGTTTACACGCAACACCTTGTGCCTGATGGGGCTGGCGATGGTGGGCACCCATTTCTTATTTTACTTAGGAGGTCTGGATAAAAGAACCTGCCTTGTAATCTCTACTGTTTTAGTACCTATTGTAGGATTGATTCCTTACTTTATCGGATCTCAAAAGTATATGCGTAAATAAGAATTATATAAAAGAGTAGTATGAAATATAATTTCGACGAAATAATAGACCGAAACCATACCGCGGCCATTAAGTGGGAAGGATTGAAAGAGGTCTGGGGACAGACCAACTTGATCCCTGTGTGGGTGGCCGATATGGACTTTACTACTGCTCCTTTTGTCTTGGAAGCAATTCTTTGTGGACAAGGCACATTTGTTGAACGATGGGGCAATGTTTGGGAAGGAAGGCGAGGGCTTTATGCGTTTGAATGTAGGATGCCCACGAAGCGTATTGGAACAAGCCATGAAGCAATTGGCTGAAGCGTATAGACGAATATAAAAAGAGGGAAAAGCTGCGGCTTTTCCCTCTTTTTTATTTAAAACGGAACGTTTTTTGTCAAGTGATCGTAATTGTTGTATTGCCCACTGATATTGACGCTACTTTCGGGAGCCAATTCGATGGCCTTTTTCATATCCTCCATCGAGCCTTCCTTATCACCCTTAGCCAATTTGGCACGTCCTCTTTCGTGGTAGGCTTGTGCAAAGTTGGGGTTTAGTTCAAGTGCTTCATCGTATACGGCGATGGCTTCGTCGGTCGCTTTCTGGGCAAGCAGTAAGTTCCCTTTCAACAGATAAGCCTTTTCGTTGAACGGATTCATCGTCAGTACCAGGTTGATTACTTCCATCGCTTTTCCGGCATCCTCGGTTATTGCCATAATTTCTCCTTTCAGCAACAAGGCCGATTCGTCTTCTTCGTCCATTTCCAGTAACTTGTTTATATCTTCCATCGCATCTTTGGCTTGTCTCATGCTCCATAGCACTTCGGCCCGTAGCAAATATGCTTCGGCAAAATCCTCTTTCAGCATCAAGGCTTTGGTAAGCATGGCAATGGCTTGAATGGCATTGTTCAGGCCGATGGCGGCTTTGGCCGATAAATAATAAGCAACAGGAATCTGTTCGTTAATTTTCAGTGTTTTCTTGCAAGCTTCGTCCATCTTCTGATAATTTTCCATCATGTAGTGAAGGTTGGCCAAAGTGAGAAAATTACCAGGATCTTCGGGAGCGATTTCTGTCATTCGCATGACTACGGCACAAGCCTCTTCCATTTGGTTCATTTGAGTGTAGGCTGTAGCCAGATGGTTCATGGTCTCCAGATCTTCCTGAATGCCGATGGCTTCCTTGAAACATTGGATGGCATAGGCCAGTTTCCCGATGCGTTGTGCCCGGATACCGTCGTACTTCAAAATGTCGAAATCCTTCTTTTTCTGTGCTTCGGTATCTTTGTTGTCACCGAAGAGCGATGAAAATAAACTCATATCCTTTATTCTTTATAGATGTGATTACTTACGTGTAATGCGGGCTGTCCAACCGCCTCCTGCTGCCAGATGGATGTTCAGCTTGTCGCCCGCCTTTACGGTACGTATTTCTTTCTTATAGTCGGTTGCGTTTCGCTCGGCGTTTACTCCGTCGCTGAAGATAACCGCTTCATAGTTGCCTTCACCCAGGAATGATAGGTCGATGACAAGGTCGCGTGGTGTCCAGTCGGTCATGGAACCAACAAACCAAGTATCCCCTTTGCGGCGTGCTATGGTAATGTATTCGCCCACTTCTCCATTCAGAGCCACGGTCTCATCGAATACGGTGGGGACGGCAGAGATAAACGAAGTGTATTCCGGTTCTTTCTCATAGTTGCTGGGGCTGTCGGCCAGCATTTGCAACGGTGCTTCGAATACGGTGTACATGGCCATTTGGTGAACGCGGGTACCCTGACTCATCGGATGGTCGTTGATGGCGCGGAAGTCGCTGCGTGTAGCATTGACGGTAGCTCCCGGAGTATAGTCCAACGGACCGATGAGCTGGCGCAAGTAAGGTGCGCTGACATCATAGCGAGGGAAATTGTGTAGCGGTGCACCGTTCACAATGGGTTCCCATTTGGCGTTTTCCAATCCTTTCACTCCTTCGAAGTTCACGATGTTGGGATAAGCCCGTTGGATACCGTTGGGCTTCAATCCGTGCAGGTCGAGCAACAGTTGGTGGCGGGCAGCTATTTCGGCTATCTGTTGTACGGAGAGAATCTGCGGTTGGTCGTCGCGGTCAAAGAAATCCACCTTGAAACCTTTCACTCCCATATCGGCATAGTGCTTGAATACGTTTTCGGTATCTTTGGCTGCATTTCTCCAGCTTGCCCACAAGATGACTCCCACATTCTTCTTTACTCCGTATGCTATTACTTCCTTCAGGTCGATATTGGGATTCAAGTCCTCCAGCATCGATTCCTTTCCACTCCATCCTTCGTCTATGATGATGTATTCCAAATGGTTGGCTGCTGCAAAGTCGATATACTTTTTATAAGTCGGTGTATTCATGCCAGCTTCGAAGTCCACACCGGTCAGGTTGCAAGTGTTCCACCAGTCCCATGCTACTTTACCCGGTTTAATCCAGGATGTGTCGCTGATGCGGCAGGCAGGGGCCAACCGTTGTGCCATGTCGTTGTCGGCCAGCTGGGTATCTTGTTCTGTAACCAGTACGGCACGCCATGGGAAAGCTTGCGGAGCATCAACCTTGGCTATGTAGTCGGCACGGCGGGTAGGGATGAGGTTCAGGCGTGCATGTCCGCCAATGACTTCTTCCAATGGAACAGGAGCGAATTCGGCAACCAGACCGGTTTGTGTATCGGTATTCTTTTTCAGGAACAATCCCGGATAACTTTCTACACCGGCATCCATAATCACCGCTTTCTTTCCTTTCTCCAGGCAAACCATCAAAGGAGTGATGGCCAAAGAATCGGCGAACATGTCCGACAGTTTGCTTTCGTCGTAATACGATTCGAACGAGTAGCAGTAACGTTCGCCGCTGCGGTTATCGTTTACGTAGGGGATGAACGCCTGGTGGTTGGCTGCGAAATTGAAATCGGCCGTTTCGTTCTTAACGATGAACGGTTTACGCAGTTCGCTTACAAAGCGATAAGCGGCTCCATCGTTGTAGGCACGGAATTCCACACGGTAACCGCCCCGGCATTTCAAGGTCATTTGTTTGTAGTGGTCCTTCACTTCCGCTTTCTTATAGAAAGGAGTGGGGAAGGTGCGGTTTGTTTCCTGACGAGTAACTCTGTTCACTTTGGCATTTCTTCCTAAATAGAATGGCTTTTCCGATTTGCCTTCGGAGTAACATTCCATGGCAAGTGCCGATGGAAGCAGTACTTGGGTACCTTCGTGCTGTATCCACCATACCAGTTGGCCGTCGGTAGCAGTTGACACGTTTACAGTCAGTTTCCCGTCGGGAGAACTTAATTGATACGATTTTTGAGCATTCATGCTGAGTGTGCCCAGCAGTAGCATAATGAATAAGGTGAAGTTTTTCATGATTGAATTTTTCGTATAAACATTTATTGGTTTTGTAAAAACATTCAAAAGTAATCACTTTTTAGCAAATATCATACTCATTGTTTACTTTTTGTTCCCGATGTTTAAATAGTATCATTCTCGGGCAAAATTGTATCAGTATTATATTTTAGGAATATATACTTTTGCATGTACCAAAATGTATTGTGAAGTGAAAAATAGAAAATGAATCAAATAAATTGTTGAACCTTTAAAAAAATAACATTTCAATAGCCTATGAGAATATAAATACTGACTGAAAAACAACCCTCATTTTTAAGGAATATACCTATATTAATATAATAGGGCTCTCCTTACAAGATTTACTACTCGGAAAATGTACAAAGTGCATCTCCATAAAATTAACTAAGAAAAATACAAGTATGAATTTGAATTTTCGAAAAACAGCGCTGCTGGTAGGTGTATGCTCCGTGTTCGGCATGGGATATGCTCCTTCACTTTATGCTGCATCGGCCGACGCCGTACATGCAGTGCAGCAAACCAAAAAAATCAAAGGTACAGTAACCGATGCTATGGGTCCCGTTATCGGTGCCAACGTATTGGAAAAAGGTACCACTAACGGTGTGATTACCGATTTTGACGGTAACTTTACTCTCGATGTAAAGCCCGGTGCAACTCTTGTTATCTCGTTCATCGGTTATACTACTCAGGAAGTGGTGGTAGGTAACCAGAGCACAATCAATGTTAAGTTGGTAGAAGATACCGAAACATTGGATGAAGTGGTAGTAGTAGGTTACGGTACCATGAAGAAGAAATTGGTGACCGGTGCTACTGTACAGGTAAAGGGTGATGACCTTGCCAAATTGAATACAACCAATGCTCTTCAAGCTATGCAGAGCCAGAGCCCTGGTGTTAAGATTACTCAATCCAGTGGTCAGGCTGGTGAAGGTTATAAAGTTAATATCCGTGGTATCGGTACTACTGGTAACTCGGCTCCTCTTTATGTAATCGACGGTATCGCTGGTGGTGACATTACTGCATTGAACCCATCAGATATCGAAAGTATCGACGTATTGAAGGATGCTGCTTCTGCTGCTATTTATGGTGCCCGTGCTGCCAATGGTGTAATTCTTGTTACTACTAAGCAAGGTAAGGAAGGTAAGTTGCAGATTTCTTACGACGGATATGTAGGTTTCCAATATTTGCCAAAGATGAGCGACGCCTTGAACGCCAAGGAATATATGTATGCAGAAGAATTGAAGGCATTCAATGGTGGTAATGCCATCAAGCCTTGGAATCAAGTGCTTCCTGCTGCCTTGTATCAATCTATTATGGATGGTACTTGGGAAGGAACCAACTGGCTTGAAGAATCTTACCACAAAGGTGCCATGACTCAGAATCATGCTATTAACCTTATTGGTGGTTCTGAAACTTCCAAGTTCTCTATGGGTTTTGCATACACTAACCAAGACGGTATTTTGGGTGGTGAAGCACAATCGGGTTACGAACGTTACAATGTTCGTCTTAATTCAGAACACGTATTGTTGAAGAACAAGGATTTCGATGTAATCAAGATTGGTGAAAACGTAACTTTCAGCCACATTACCAAGAACGGTGTTTCTGTTGGTAATATGTATTGGAATAACGTTCACGATTTGCTTATAGGTAATCCTTTGTTGCCAGTATACGATGCCAATGGTAATTATTACTGTAACGATGCCATGAACGCAGAAGGATGGACCAAGGGTGGTGCTTCCAATCCGTTGGCAACAGTGGCTCAAACTAGCCAAGGTTTGAACTTGAGCAAGTCATGGAACATCAACATGACTGCTTATATGGAAGTTCAGCCTATCAAGAACTTGATTTGGCGTTCACAGTTTGGTTATAAGACTGGTAATTCAGCTTATAGACAAATGGGTAAGGTAGCCAACAACGGTTCTGTACCGGTTGTTCAGGAAGAAATTTCACAGAGCATGAGCACTTGGTCAAGTTGGTCACTTGAAAATACATTGTCTTATACAGCCGATTTCGGTCAGCACAACTTGAATGTCATTGTTGGTAATACCCTTGAAAAGAATGCTTATGGTATGAACATGAGTACCACTTCTCATAAGTCTCTTTTCGGTGATGACTGGGACAGAGCTTTCATTAGCAATACCAAACCGGGTAATTTGTCAGACATTTCTATTTCCGGTGATCCTCAGGGTGACTGGTCGTTGGCTTCTTTCTTCGGCCGTGCAAGCTATAACTACGCTGAAAAGTACATGGCACAGTTCACTTTGCGTACTGACGGTTCTTCCAACTTTATGAGAGGTCATCGTTGGGGTACATTCCCATCAGCATCTGTAGGTTGGGTTGTTACCAATGAAAAGTTCATGGAAAAGACTCAAAGCTGGTTGGATTTCTTGAAAATCCGTGGTTCTTGGGGTCAGAACGGTAACCAAAGTATCTCTAACTTCCAATATTTGACTTCATTTGCTTTCGATAACTTGAACGGTTACTATTTCGGTGTAGGCAACAAGATTACACAGACTACCGGTGGTTATGCAAATATCTTGAAGAATGAAGATGTTACTTGGGAAACTTCCGAACAGATTGACTTGGGTATCGATGCTCGTTTCTTCAACAGTCGTTTAGGATTCACTTTCGACTGGTATCAAAAGACTACTAAAGACTGGCTCGTGCAGGCTCCTATCCAAGCTGTATGGGGTCTTTCAGCTCCTTACATCAACGGTGGTGACGTGAAGAATACCGGTATTGAAATTGGTTTGACTTGGAACGACAGAATTGGTAAGGACTTCTCTTACGGTGCTGGATTCAACTTGGCAACCAACAAGAACGAAGTAACTCACATTGCCAATACAGAAGGTATCATCCACGGTCCGGCTTCAGTGCTTCATCAGCAAGAAAGTGAAATCTTCCGTGCGGAAGTAGGTAAGCCTATCGGTTACTTCTGGGGTATGAAAACAGCAGGTGTATTCCAAAATACAGCTCAGATTAACGAATGGTTGAAGACTAACGTAGACGAAATGCACGGAACTCCAGTTCCTGGTGATTTGATTTTTGTGGATGCTAACGGTGACGGTCTTGTAAACAAGTTGGATAAAGTGGAAATCGGTAATCCTCATCCGGATTTGACTATCGGTTTCAATCTCCATGCAGAATACAAGGGATTCGATTTCTCTGTTACTGGTAGCGGTGCATTTGGCCAACAGATTGTACGTACTTGGGACAAGGGTGAAAGTACTGTATCCAACTATAACAGAAAACTTCTCTATGGCTCTTGGAAAGGTGAAGGTACCAGCAACTTCTTGCCTAAGCTTGACAATATGAACGGTGTAAACTGGATGACATTCTCAGACATCTGGTTGGAAGACGCCGATTACGTGAAGATTCAGAATGTAACATTGGGTTATGACTTCAAGCGCTTGTGGAAGAAGTGTCCGTTCGGTCAACTCCGTCTCTATGTACAGGCTCAGAACTTGTATACATTTACTGGATATTCTGGTCTTGATCCTGAAATTGGTTCAGATGGTGGTACCAGCATTTCTTGGGGCTCTGGTATTGACAACGGTTTCTATCCAAGTCCGAGAACTTACTTGTTTGGTGTAAATGTTAAATTCTAAACGATTCTATAATATGAAAAAGATATATATGTTAGGTCTTGCTGCAGCATTGATGTTCAGCAGCTGTGAAGATTTTCTGGATTCAGAAAACTACACAGGTAAAGACTCGGGTAACTACCCTAAAACGGAAGAAGACGTTGCGCAGATGGTATCGTCTGTATATAAGGCAACTTTCTATCAGCAATGGCAAGGCGATTATGGCAACAACTCTGAAAAGTATTTTGCTGCTGCCAACCTGGCTTCGGATGAAATGTACGGTGGTGGTGGTGAAAACGATGCCCCAACTCAAGCCGTAGAACACTTTATGTATACTTCCGACACTCAATTTGAAGGATTCTGGTCGGCTGGTTATGCTGCTATCTCACGTGCCAATGCAGCGCTTGCAGCGGTTGATAATGTAACCGATGAAAATCTTCGTAACCAAACCAAAGGTGAACTTCTGTTCCTCCGTGCTTTCACATATTTTGATTTGGTAAAGTGCTTCGGTAACATTCCTTTGTTGGAAAAAGCACCGGAAGGTGTGGAAGAAGCTCAGACTTCACCTGAACAAAAGGCTCCGGAAGAAATTTTCAAACAAATTGCTTCCGACTTGTATGTAGCTACTCAAATCATGCCTTCGTATACTTTCGACGGTTGGTCAAAACTTGAATTCGGTAAAGCTACCCGTTGGGCTGCTGAAGCTTTGTTGGGCCGTGTATTCTTGTATTACACTGGTTTCTTCAACAAGTCGTCTATGCCGATGACTCCAGTAGAAGGTTATGAAGTGACTGAAATTACCAAGGATTATGTAGTGGAATGTTTGAACGATGTAATCAACAATTCCGGTCATGATTTGCTTGCAGACTATCGTTCTTTGTGGGCATATTCGAATCCTGAAACTGCTGCCGACTATGACTATTTGTCAGACCTTGGCGAAAAGTGGTCGGAAGACAACAAAGAAGCTATCTTCTCTGTAAACTATGCTTTCCGTGGTGCATGGGACTCTCAACTTCACATGACCAACCAATGGTGCTTGTTCTTTGGTATTCGTGCTAATGACCCAAGTACAGATACTCGTTACAATAAGGATGATGCTATGAGTGTTTATCCGTTTGGTGGCGGTTGGGGTATCGGCCCTGTTACTCCTAACTTTGTGGATGAATGGAAGAAGGCTGAACCTACTGACAAGCGTTACGAAGCTTCTGTCTTGACATTCCCTTCAAATTACGATTATGGCAAGTGTGATAGTGGTATGGAAATGACCGGTTATCACCAGAAGAAGATTAATCCTTATCGTTGTAATGGTGGTGAGTATTTCTCATTCAATGCAAAATTGTATGGCAGCGACGGTGTGTTGGGACACTTCCAGGCTTCAAACTGCCAGCCTCTTGTTTTGATCCGTTTTGCTGACGTTCTGTTGATGCAATCAGAATTGACAGAAACAGCCGATGGTATCAATAAGGTTCGTGCCCGTGCCGGTTTGCCTTCTGTATCTTATTCTTTGCAGGCTCTTCAGAACGAACGTCGTTGGGAACTTGCTTTCGAAGGTTTGCGTTGGGACGATATGCGCCGTTGGCACATTGCTGAAGAATGTCTGGCCAAGCAAGTTGGCGGTAAGATTTATAACAAGGGTACTGAAACTGTCATGAAAGACCAAGGTGATGGTTATGTAGCCCGTTATAAAGCTACAAACGGATATTTCAGAATTCCGCAAATTGAAGTAGACCTGTCTAACGGTCAGCTTAAACAAAATCCGGGTTGGGAAGGTATGCAAGGCTTCTTCGCTTCTTGGAAATAATTCAAACATTAAAAAAGTAGAAGATTATGAAAAAGATAACTTTAGGTATCTTAGGTGTTGCTGCATTGCTGACTGCTTGTGATCCTGTTGAGGATTCATACAGCAATAACGCAAAGACCTATACTGCTGAAGCTTTGGGCGAAAGTTTTTCTTTCACTCAAGCAGACGAAGCTGGTAATCCGGCTGCCGATGGTAATTACTTTACCTTCGAAACCAATCCGTCCACAGTTGTAACTGTATATAATCTTGACTCGGATGGTAATGAAAACATCCTGTCTCAAGGTGTTCCTTGTGGTACATTTAAAATCGCTCCTAAGCGTGGTTCTGATTCAAACCAGACATTCTTTGTACGTACCATGAATGCAGACGGTTCTTATACTGATGCACAAAAACAGGCTACTGTATACGTAATGACTGAACTTTCTCCGGAAATGCGCTTGTTGGCCAGTGATGCTTACGGCAAGAAAATCTGGAAGTGGGATACTGATTGGCGTGCCGACGGTGGTGCTTGGGGTAACATGGGTTACTCTCCTGGCGACGGAGATTCTTTTGTAAGTGGTGGTAACGGTATTTGGTGGGCTTGTCCTCCGGCAGATTTGGCTGGTCAATTGAGCCATTCAGATACTGGCGTAGCTACCGGTGAAGAAGATCCGAATGCTTATATGGAATTCTATGATGACGGTAAGTTGAAAACTTTTGATGCCAATGGTAACTTGATTCGTGAAGGTAAGTTCTCTGTAACCGGTTGGAACGGTGAACGTAACCAAGCTTCTATCGATGGCGCACAAGCTGTTTGGGCTTACGGTACATTTACTACTACTGAAGGTTCCATCTTGTTCCCATTCAAAATTAATGGCGGTGGAATGAAACCGACTGATTTTGAATTGATGCAACTCGATGCAAGCCATTTGAAGCTGATTTATGCGGCTCCAGGTACAGGTAATTGGGGTGAAGCTACTTGGTGGGCATTCAAGAGCGTATCCGATCCTGAAGCTGCTTTGACAGACTTTGGTGCAAAGAGCTGGACTTGGGATACTGAATTCCGCGGTGACGGTGGTGCTTGGGGTAACATGGGTTATGCTCCAGGTGAAGGTAGTACTTTTGCAAAGGATGGTAATGGTATTTGGTGGGGTTGTCCTCCGGCTGATTTGACTGGTCAGTTGGGTCACTCCAATACAGGTGAAGCTACCGGTGAAGAAGATCCGAACGCTTACATGACCTTCGACTGGAAGGCTGGTACCATCAAGTCATACGATGCCAACGGTACTGAAATCCGTAGCGGTAAGTTCGAAATCAAGAACTGGGGTATGGGTGAACGTACTCAACCTACTGTAGATGGTTCACAAGCATCTTGGGCTTATGGTACACTCAGTACAACAGCCGGTTCTATCCTGTTCCCATTCCAAATTAATTCGGGTGGTAACCAACCGACTGATTTCGAAATTCTTCAGGCAGACAATGAACACTTGAAGTTGGTTTACGCAGCTCCTGGTACAGGTAGTTGGAGTGAAGCTACTTGGTGGGCATTCAAGAAGAAATAATTTCTTCCCTCTATATTACAAGATTGGGCAGGCCAAAGGGCTTGCCCAATCTTTTTTTTATGATGCCGAATTCTTAATGGTTGCATCTTACAATTTACCTACATCCCTACATGATTTGACCTATTGCTATTATAATCAGGATGTTACCCATGTAGGGAAGCATGTAAGGAGCATGTAGGGAGCGATTTTTCCCTACATGGCGAAGAATAATTTGTGTGATTGGTTTGTAAATAGTTGATAATCATAGAAATAAATTCGTACGAAGTATTTTGAACGGAGCGACGATGTGCTGTGAAGGTAGCGGCGATGTACTGTGAATGTAGCGACAGAGGTTGCAAACAGGGAAAACGCATGTCAGTTAACGCTTTATGTTGACTCCGTTTTAACTTAATCATAGTTTTAGCGACTTTCCTTCTTTTTCTCCTACTTTATAAAGCTTACTTGTATATTGCAAAAATGATGTAAAAATAGACTAGGAAATTTGTGTGTACAAAATTCTGTACGTATATTTGCGACATAAAGTAGGAGGTTAAAATGACAGTCACTAATATTACAGACTTTAGAGCGAATGCCAAGGCATATATTGATGCCATTATTAATGATAATGGTACATTGTTTATAAACAGAGGCACCACAGCTGCTGTACTCATTTCATTGGAAGAATATAACTCCATCAAGGCTACGGAAAAAGCCTTGGAAACTGCTGGTGTATCCAATGATATCGAACTTGGAATAGAACAGCTCAGCAAAGGAGAACGTATTGTGGTTGATATAGATTCGTTATAACGATGAAGCTGGAATTTGCACCTCAAGCACTTAAATCTTTTCAGAAAATAAAGGAATCGGATTCCGTAAAGGCAGAAAAGATAAAGACTATTCTCAAAGATGCTTTGCAGCATCCTGATAAAGGTCTTGGCGAACCTATTGCTCTTGATGGTAAGCTGAAAGGTCTTTGGCAGAGGAAAATATCCTACAACGAATACTTGTACTATTTTTATGATGTTGAATCCTTAACGGTTGCATCCATCATAACGGACAAAACGTCGGAGGCAACAACAACTGATGTTTCATTCAAACTCGGTGCGTTCTCTGAAGAAGATTATGCCTCCGTAATGGCTCTGATGGCAGCCAATAGAGGAAAAGATACCGAGCCTAAAGTAGGTCTCTTTTGGTACAACAGGGCAAATAATACACTATTTGGAGTAGTGTCACATCGATTGAGCGACTATACTAAAGCCAATGCTTCAGACGGAAGAATTACTTGCTCGGAAATGCATGAAGATGTCTGGAAAAAGGAGTTCAGGATACAAAAATATCAGAACAACGGACAAGGTCCTTATATAGGAGCCTATCAAGATAAACCGCGAGGACGAGTTTTCTATAACATAAATACCGATACGTTTGAAATTGCAGTAGGCAAGTGGTTAGAAGAATACCCACAAGCCTATCAACTTATATTGGAAGAATTCAACCTGCCTCCAGAAAGAACTCAGCCGAAATATGCTATACATTGGGATATTGGTATGTCTTGGAGATAGGTTAATAGGGGGAGAGTAATCTTTTTTTACAATTGTAAGGTGTAAGATGTTTTTGGGAGTTTTGGCAGGAATGGAGGAACTCATGGTAAAGTGCCACTTTGTACTGTGTAAAGTGCCACTTTATGCATCGCAAAGTGCCACTTTTTAAATGGTTGATTTGAATCATACGATAAATAATCGTAAATTTGCACCAATCTATGATTGGTGATGAAAGAATTGATTGTTAGCAGGTATATTCGTTGGGCAGTTTCTTTGTTCTTGGGGATAGGAGTGTTCCTTTTTTGGAACGTTGCTTATCCGCAAACCATGAATTATCAGGAACAGAACCAATTGTTTCTTTTTACGGCCGACTATCTGATGGAAAGGATAAGCGTTGCCGGTGGACTGGCCGATTATGTGAGCGAATTTATCGTTCAGTTCTACTATATTCCATGGGTAGGCGCTTTGTTGCTGGCTCTTCTTTTTGTAATTATACAATATCTTGTAGGAATCCTTCTTTCCCGCGTAGGACGGAATGGTTTTATCTTGTCTCTTGTTCCCCCGGTATTGCTGCTTGCATACATGGGCGATATTCATGTACTCCTTTCATTCCCAGTGGCATGGATGTTTGCTTTGCTTGTTACGGTGGGCATGGGCAACCGTTGTAGAGTGGCGGATGTATGTGTAATACCGTTGCTGTATTGGTTGGTGGGACCTGCTGCATGGGTATATGTATGGTGTAGGATGTTGGTATTTGGATGGAAGTGGGGATGGACTGCATTGTATTTGCTTGCCGTTCAGTGGCTCGCTTCTGTCAGTATGCTCCAGCAATGGCCTTTGGAGAGTGTCATGAATGGACTGAACTATTATTTCATCCCCAAGCAGACTCCGGCTATGCAGCATGTGGTTGTTCTCTCGGTACCGCTTTTGCTTTTGTTGGCCCGATGGCTGGAAAAAATGAATAGTCATCGGAATTGGTTATGGGGCATGCAACTTGTTCTGGTCGCTATGATTGCCTTTGTATCCATTGGTAGGAGTTATGATGACGACTTGCATGAACTGCTGATGCAGGATAAGTTGGTGAGAGAAGGAAAATGGACGGAAATTATTCAACGGGCCGAGAAGCATCAGGTGAAGACTGCATTCAGCTCCAATTGCGTGAATTTGGCATTGGCGCAGAGAAGACAGCTTGCCGACCGCATGTTTACCTTTTATCAAAGCGGGGAGGATGCACTGATAATGCCTCGTATGCGCGATAACATGTCGGCTTTCCCTACCATGGAAGTCTTTTGGAAATTAGGAATGGTAAATTCTTGCTTGAGGTATGCTTCGGATTTGCAGGAATCCATTCTGAATGCCCGGAAAAGTGGACGGCTGACTCAAAGAATTATAGAATGCCACCTGGTGAACGGTAATTACCCGATAGCCCAAAAGCACATCGATTTATTGAAGAAATCGTTGTTTTATAGGGATTGGGCCGAACGGATGGAAACCATGCTGGGTAATGAAACCCTGATTGATAACGATAGGGTGTTGGGGAAAGTCAGAAAATATCGTTTCAAGAATGATTTCCTGTATAACTACGAGGAGATTGAGAAAATGATGGGAATATTGTTTGTGGGCAATCCCGATAATAAAATGGCACTTGATTATTTCATGGGTAGCATGTTGCTGAAAGGAAACGTGCAGGGATTCGGTCAATACATGTCCTGGGTACAGCAATATGGAGGCTATCCTTCCATGCCAATGGGGTATCAGGATGTAATGAAGTGCATTCAGGCCGAAGGGAATGTGCCCGGTTCACCCTATGCGGCTTATGTCAAAAGAATGATGAACGAGAAAGGAGGCAACCGATGAAGATGAAAATAGAATGGTTGGGATGGTTATGGATGTTATTCCTGGTAGCTTGTACTCCTCGTGTGACGAATCCGGAAAAAGTGGATGCCTTCCCGGTAATCTATCCGGATTATATGGATGTTACCATTCCGCCTGGTATCGCTCCCTTGAATTTTTATGTGATGGAGGATAAGACAGAACGGGTGGATGTGGTTGTAAAAGGTAGCAGGAACGGATCCTTACAGACATCGGGAGAATATGCGGCGTTTGATTTGAAAGATTGGCGGGAACTGACTGAACAGAATGCCGGCGGTACATTGACATTTACGGTTTGTGCCTTGGTGGATGGCCAATGGAAGCAATATCGGGATTTCTCCGTTTCTATCAGCAAGAACAGGCTGGATGATTATGGGCTGATTTACCGAAGGATTCCACCGGGTTATGAAGTGGGAGGCAATATCGGTCTGTATCAACGGAATATTCATACCTTCGAAGAAAAGCCGATGCTGACCGAAATGGCGGTTCCGGGAAGATGTTTCAATTGCCATACTTCCAATCGGACTCATCCCCGACACATAACAATGCAGGTTAGAGGGGAAGGAGGAGGAACGCTGATACAAAAAGAAGGAGTACAGCAATGGTATAATACCAAGACCGACAGTACCCGTGCGGCTGGAAGTTATGCTTATTGGCATCCGGATGGGAATTACGTGGCCTATGCGGCCAATTCGGTCCACCAATCGTTCTTCGTGGGCAGACAGAAACCCATAGAGGTCTATCATTTGTATAGCAACGTAGTGCTGCTGGATACCCGGACACAGGAATTGATAGCCGACAAGAGGCTGACAACTCCCGATTGGCTGGAAATCTTTCCGGCATTCAGTGCGGATGGCAAAACTTTGTATTACAGTACTTCGCAGGCTTGCAATGTACCCGCTGAATACGAAAAGGTGAAATGCTCGCTGGTTTCCATTCCCTTTGATGCGGCTTCAGGTCGCTTCGGAGAAAAGGCTGATACGCTCTTGAACGGTGAGAAGACCGATAAAAGCTATGTATTGGCTCGTCCGTCGTACGATGGAAAATGGTTGATGTATGTGCAATGTAGCCGAAGTAATTTCCCGATAGCCCAACCCGATGCTGACTTGTGGGTGATGAATCTGGCTAACTGGGAAACCAAGCCGTTGGATACGGTGAACAGCGAGCATACGGAAAGTTATCCGAACTGGAGTTCCAATTCCAAGTGGTTTGTGTTTAGCAGCAAACGACAGGATGGTATGTATACCCGTCTGTATATAGCAGGTATGGATGAAAACGGGAATGCAACCAAACCGTTCCTGTTGCCGCAGGAAAATCCCAAGAAGTATTATCATGAGCTGTTTGATGCGTATAATGTTCCCGACTTTACGAGTGAAGAAGTGGAATTTGACGTAAGGACTACAAGAAAAAATATAGAGTCAGACAAAAGAATTCAAGTAACAATCAGATAATGAAAAATATGAAAAAGATAGGAATAGGAGTTATTGTCGCCCTGATGGCTTGGGGATGGACGGGATGTAATGCTCCCAAGGAAAACAATGGATTGTGTAAGGTACAGGGTACGGTGAATCCCCGTTTCAACGGTAAGAAGATTTTTTTGGTACCGATTGAAGGACCGGCAACCATGGAAACGGTCGACTCGGTTGTGATAGCCGACGGAAAGTTTGAATTTGAATCGGAATGCGGTGAAATGAAGGTGATCCGTATCGATTACCGACATCGGATGGGTGTGGAAGATTTGTTGGTGGTGATGGAACCGGGTGAACTGGTAGTCAATATCGACACGATCAGTAGCGGTAAAGGTACTCCGCAGAATGATTCTTTGCAGGGATGGAAAGAATATACCATGAAGCATTTCCAACGATTGGCTCCGTATCGCCAGCAGGCTAAAATGGCTAAGGAGAACGGAGATATGAGCATGGTGGAACAATTGCAGGTCAAGGTGGACAGTCTGGAGCGTGCCTATCGGAAACATTCCCGTGAACTGGCAGCTCGAATGGGAGAAGGTCCTCTTCAGAAATTCTTGTCGGGCCGTTTCCCTACAAGCTATAAGAAAAAAATGCCGGACGGAACCATTACTACGGTGTATGTAGATTGATGATTATATGAAACGCTTCATCGAAAAATACGGAAAAGTGGGGATGTCTGTACTCTTTGGCATCCTGGTGTTTGGTTTCTGGAGATACCTTTATGTCAGTGTATTGAGTTTCCAGGAAGAATATCAGCTCTTTTTGTGGACATCCGATTATGCAATGGAAAGGATAGCGGTGCCCGGTGGTCTCGCTTCGTATGTGGGAGAGTTCATCACTCAGTTCAATCATGCTCCGTTGTTTGGTGCTATCGGGCTGAGTATGGTCTTTGTCCTTTTTCAAGGTTTGACATGGTTGCTGGGGAAAAAGAACGGTGCGGACGGTTCCTGGTATTTGCTCAGTTTTTTGCCGGCCTTGGCATTGTGGGCGGTAATGGGTGACGAGAATGTGATGCTGGCTTTTGCCGTTTCACTGGTCGCTGCATTGGGAATGATGTTGCTTTATCACCTGACCGACGGTAGGGTGTGGACGAAGTGGATATATATCATCGTGGGAGGTCCTGTCTTTTATTGGTTGTTTGGACCAATAGCGTTCCTGTTGGTGATCTATGTATGTTTTCATGAATGGATGAACCGTCGAAAGGGAGGGCAGTGGTATCTGTTTATGCCTCTTTTGTTGGTTGTTCTATTGTCGGTTATAGGAAGTGCTTATGTGGTTCAATATCCATTGGAGCGTCTGTTTGCAGGATTGGAATATTATCGCTATCCGGTTTATTCTTCCCAGAAACTGGTTATTGTATCACTCTTGACGGTAGTCATCCCTTGCATTTATGCCGTTTTGCCTTCCTCTTCGAAAAAATGGGTGCCAGGTTTGGTATCTATGGGGATGGTTCTGTTGGGTGCCGGTTTGATAAGAATGTCTTTCAATCAGGTGAAATACGATTTGATTGAATATGATTTTTTAGTACGTACGGAAAGATGGAGTGATGTCTTGGCGAAGGCTAAAGAATGTGATACGAAGACACCGATGACGGTAGCTGCCGTCAATCTGGCATTGAGCCAAAAGGGATTGTTGGCCGACCGTATCTTTGAATATTATCAAAATGGTTCGGAAGGGCTTATTCCTACCTTTAATCGCGACATGTCTTCTCCGGTTATGACGGCGGAAATTTTCTTCAAGATGGGAATGGTCAATGATGCTCATCGTTATATGTATGAGGCGCAGGAAGCGATTCCGAATTATAGAAAAAGCGGACGTTTCTCCAAACGGATTGTGCAATGCGAGATTGTGAATGGCCAGTATGAGGTAGCTGCCAAATATCTGCGTATGTTCCAACATACTTTGTTCTATAAGAAATGGGCGGACGAGACATTGGAACTGATTCAGAATCCTCAATCGTTGGATAAGCATCCCTTGTATGGATGGTTGCGGCAAATCAGATTCGGTGGGGAGGATTTCCTTTTCAGCGATATGGAAATGGACCAGATGTTCGGATTGTTGTTTGTAGGAAACAAGAAGAACAGGATGGCGTATGAATATCTGATTTGTTATGTGCTGCTCCAACGTGATTTGGATAAGTTCATGAAGTATTATTCTTTGGGACAGTATGTGGGATACAAAAGCATACCGCGTGCTTTTCAGGAAGTGCTGATTGGGGAGTGGATGCAACGGAATACGGATGTAAGGAAAATACCTTATAGCGTTGATTCGCACGTGTTGAATACGACGGCAGATTTTGTGCGTATCTATGCATCCGGTCGGGACCGTCAATTGCTGAACCAACCACCGTATTGTTACAATGCACTTCATTATTTGCTTCTCAATGATTTGGGTAAGGAAAATAGGACGCAAAATGAATTGAAGGAAATATACTGATAAAGGAAAGAACGATGAAAAAAATAATTATAGCCATATGGATGTCGGTCTTTGTCCTTGCATGTACGGACAAACCACAAGATGTAGCTTTGATGGATGAGATGCCACGCATCTTTCCGGATTATGTGGATGTTACCGTTCCGGTAGGTATTGCTCCATTGAATTTCAATGTGCTCGATGAGAAAGGGAAGGAGGTGGATGCTGTCGATGTAGTGATGAAAGGTTCTGTGGGTGGAGAGATGCATGTAAACGGAGAGTATGCCTGTTGGAATGAAAAGGATTGGCATGAATTGCTTGAAAAGAATCGGGGAGGAAAGCTGAAGGTTGTGGTATGTGCTAAAGAGCAGGGGCAGTGGAAGCAGTACAAGGAATTCGAAATGCATGTAAGCAGCGATGCCTTGGAAGCTTATGGACTGACTTATCGAAGAATACGACCGGGATATGAAGTATATAGCAAGATGGGAATCTATCAGCGTAATTTGAGTAATTTCGAGGAAGAGGCCATTATCGAGAATTCGGTTGTAACGGGTATGTGCATCAATTGCCATACGGTAAACAGAACCAACCCGGACCAGACGACTTTCCATGTTCGTGGAATGCATGGAGCCACAATGGTAAAAAGTGACGGAAAAAGAGAATGGCTGAAGGCTCAGATAGATTCAATCAAAGGGGCGATGGTATATCCTTATTGGCATCCTACGGGGCGTTATTGTGCATATAGTACCAATAAGACCAGTCAAAGTTTCCATGCGGTGAAAGAGGAACGGATTGAAGTCTTTGACCAGAGTTCGGATGTTTTTGTCTATCACCCGGAATCCAAGGCTATCCTATTGGATTCTCTCTTGATGACAAAGAGCCACTATGAAACATATCCGGTCTTTTCTTATGATGGCAAGAGTCTTTATTTCTGTTCGTCTATAGCAGAACCTATTCCGGAAAGATATCGTGAAATCAGATATAATATCTGTAGAATTGATTTCGATGCCGAAAAAGGTGAATTCGGGAATGAAGTGGATACGGTGTTCAATGCTTGTGTGATGGGGAAAAGTGCCACTCATCCACGCCCTTCGTATGATGGACGCTATCTGATGTTTACGATGGCCGATTATGGTTGTTTCCCTATTTGGCATAAAGAGGCCGACAATTGGTTGCTCGATTTGAAGACCGGTGAAGCCAAGCCGATGGATGTAGCCAATAGTGCTGATACGGACAGTTGGCATAATTGGGACAGTGGTTCCAAATGGTTTGTTTTCACCAGTAGAAGAGGGGATGGATTGCATACCCGACTTTATTTAGCATCGGTTAGTGATGACGGAAAAGTGACCAAACCGTTCCTATTACCGCAACAGAATCCGTTGAAGTATGATGGTGAGTTGTTCGACTCTTATAACACACCTGATTTCATATCCAAAAGTGTGGAAATGGACTATCGTTCTGTGGGAAGGGAAATCTATTCGGATGAACGGATAAAGGTAGGTGTCAAATGAAGAAGAATATAATCTCAATTATTCCCTATATACTGGTCCTTGTCTGGGCAGTGGTAGCATGGTGGTTCTTCCAATTCCATTATGAATATAGTTTTTATTACAAGGAACAGAATCAGTTGTTCTTGTGGTCGCAGGATTATGTAATGGATTATCTGGACCGTCCGGCTTGGGCTGCTCAGTTGGCGGGCGATTTCATTACCCAATTCTTTTATTACACTTATGTGGGGGCAGCTGTATTTGTTGGACTGCTTTTGGTGACAGGTGACCTGACAAGGCGTGCCTTACAGCGGATAACCGGTTGCAAGTGGCTTTCATTTGGAGCGGCTCTTGTGCTGATGAGTGTACTGGCGGTCTTTAATTTTAATCCGGATTACCGGATGGCAGGAGTCATGAGTGTGTTGGGAGTAGTGGCATTGGTTTATTTATGTACCTTGTTCCTGTCTTTCCGTTGGTGGATAAAGGGAAGTGTTGCTGTCGTGGCGTTGGTCTTGGCCGGATGGATGTTTGGCTTTGGAGCATCGGGGATAGGGAAGTTCTCCAAACCTTATCAGGAAATAGAGGATTATCTGGCTGTGGATAATTTGTATTATTTTGGTAACTACGGTGAACTGGCGGAACGGGTACTCCGTATGGAGAAAGTATCGCCGGTAATAAGTTGCTATTATTATATGGCCATGGCGCAGAATGGAATATTGCCTCAGGCATTAGGGAATGTAGAGCCGGTGGACTTAGGTACATTGCTGCATATAGGGCCGGAATCGACTATTCAGGAAATGAAACTGATGAACGAGTTCTATTTCTTGCTGGGCGACATGACTTTGGCGGAACGGGCTGCTTTGTTGGGTTGTGTCTCATCGCCGAACAATCGGAATGTCAGGATGATCAAACGATTGGCGGAAGTCAATCTGGTGGCAGGAGATGAGGAGGCTGCCATGAAGTATTTGCGCCTGCTGGATAAGACTTGGGCTTACCGGAAATGGGCAAAACAGAATCGTCCGGGTAGGATGAATGCAAGACTGGAGGCCAAGAAGGCTTTTGCTTGTAAGGAGGATAAGGTGCGGTTGAACGATCATTGTAGAGTGGTGCTGATGGGATTGCTGGAAACTAATCCGAATAACAAGATCGCTTTGGATTATTTGTTGTGTACTGATATTCTTGTCAAGGAATTGGGAACATTTTACCAAGATTATATAACGTATTATTTGCCGGTCTATGGTGAGGCCAAAGAACCGGTCTATCAGGAAATGCTGAGGATGAAGAAGGAATATGATGAATCGAATGGTAATGAATTAGATAAGCAATGAAACATATTTTATGGTTAGTGGGATTGTTGCTTCTGTCTGCTTGTTCGCAACAGAAAGAAGTGAAACAGAGTATGGAGCAGGTACCTATGTATCCTGATTATACCGATGTGACTATACCGGTGAATATAGCTCCATTGAATTTTTTGTTGCGCGATTCGGCGTGTGGCATAGAAGTTTATGCCGATGGACAGTTGATTGGAGAAGGGGATGATCACCGGCTGACGTTTGATGAAGATGATTGGAAGGAGTTTTTACAGAAACATGTCGGTAATGAAGTGGAGATTCGTATCTTGGCGGAATATGAAAACCATAAAAAGGCGTATCCGGCATTTCGATGGCATATAGTAGCCGATAGTCTGGACCCTTATCTGACTTACCGCTTGATAGAACCGGATTATGAGGTGTACAATAAGCTGGAATTACAGGAACGCTGTATAGAGAACTTTGAACAACGTAGCTTTTGCGACCATGAAAGGGTAGGCAACCGATGTATGAATTGCCATACTTATAGCAATCAGGATGCCAATCTGAGCATGATGTATGTGCGCGGTGAAGGGGGAGGAGCCGTACTGAATCGCAACGGTGAACTTTCTCTACTGGATATAAAGACGGAAGAAATGGTCAGCGGCAGTGTTTATTTCGGCTTTCATCCCGAAGGAAAACATATCGTCTTTTCGAGTAATGTTATTATCCCGGCTTTTCATTCGGCCGAGAGCAAGCGGTTGGAGGTGTTTGATACGAAATCGGATGTGTATGTAGCCGATTTGACCGACTGCAAGGTTCTTTCTTCACCGCTGCTGGCCGATTCCATGCAGCTGGAGACATTCCCTACTTTTTCACCGGATGGTACATCCATCTATTTCTGTTCTGCCAACCGAATTCAGTCGTTGGATGAACTGGAAAGCTTGCAATATGTGATGTGCCGGATTTCATTTGATGCGGCATCCGGTGAGTTTGGTGAACAAGTAGATACGTTGTTGAAGGCGGGTTCATCGGTATGTCATCCTCGTATCTCTCCCGATGGCCGTTATTTGTTGTATACGGTACAGGATTATGGTACTTTCCCTATTTGGCACAGGGAGGCCGACCTCAGGATGTTGGACTTGGAAACGGGAGAGGTGGATAGCTTGTCGGTCGTTAACAGCAACCGTTCGGATACATATCATAGCTGGAGCAGTAACAGCCGTTGGTTTGTTTTTGCCAGCAAACGGGATGACGGACTGTATGGAAAACCTTATTTCTGTTACGTTGACCGTGCAGGTAAGGCGCACAAACCGTTTGTGTTACCTCAAGAATATCCGGATTTCTATGATAATAACTTGAAGTCATTTAATGTACCTGAACTGGGACGGGGAAGTCTGCCTTTCGATGCAGAGGATGTGAAGAAATTGTTTGAAACGAAAAAACGTTTTTCATTCAGTTTGCCTGAAGGTCAATAAAATCATTGGCTGATTATAAATGGAGGATTCCATTTTGGAGGTGTATGATTTCTTCTGTGACCAAATAGGATACCACTTGTTCCATATGGGAAGGAGAAAAAGGAAGAGTGGCTGTCAAATCGGCGATAGGCAACGGCTTTTCTTTCAATAAATCAGTTATAGCATTGCTTATTTTTTCATATTCGGCCTGCGAGATTCCACTTTCGTGTTTTTTCAGGCAGACGTCGCAATGTCCGCAATTGTGCCGGTTCTTTTCTCCAAAATAGTGTAACAGCATCCGGCTACGGCAATTCTCTTCTGCTGTAGCATATTCGGTCATGGCCTTGATGCGGGTGGCATAACTGTCCTTGCGGTCTTCGTATATCTCACGATTGAGATGGATGTGTTCTTTTTCTACTCTTTCCCGGGTGTAGATGATGTAGGGCGTTTTCTTGCGTGGAATATAGTGAAGAATACGTCGCTGGGTGAGCATAATCAATGTGTCGTATATCTTTTGACGGTCAAGTCCTGTTCTGACAGATAAAGATTCTTCGCTGATGTATGCATAGTCTGTAAACAAACCGGTGTATGAACGCAGGAGGGTGTTCAATACTTTTTCGGTGTCGGCATCATATTCCTGCAGCTTGTACAGCTCATCCCGTCTTAATGTAAATATCAGACGTGAACCGTTGTCCTGTTCGTCGGTATATTCCAGATAGCCTGCACGGGTCAGTATCTTTAATGCGCTGTCGGCCTGTACAGGAAAATGCTTGAAGTTACGGCAGAATTCGTCCAGATTGAAGGCGTATGTACATCCTAATCCATCGCCCATCGCCATTTGGAAGAAATACTGCAAGTCTTCGTAGACTTTGCGGATGTATTCTTTGTCCGGGAAAGTATCGCTGATTCGTTTGTTCAGGGTAATCTTGTCGCTCTTGGCGTATAACAGCACGGCATAGGCTTTCTGTCCGTCCCGACCGGCGCGACCTGCTTCCTGAAAATAGGCTTCCGGTGAATCGGGCATGTCGATGTGGATGACCAAACGTACATCGGGCTTGTCTATCCCCATGCCAAAGGCATTGGTAGCTACCATGACCCGATATTCTCCTGTTTGCCATTGCTTCTGACGCAAATCTTTGACATCGTTGTTCAGCCCGGCATGATAGAAGGTGGCAGTGATCTGATGATTGGTCAGCAATTCGGCTACCTCGCGTGTCCGTTTGCGGTTCCGGGTATATACGATGGCCGAACCGTTCATCTTTGTCAGGATATGCAGTAATTCTTCTTGTTTGTTTTCTGTGGGGCGGACAATGTATGCCAGGTTCTTGCGCTCAAAACTCATGCGGAATACCCGACTCCCTTCTCTGAAGGATAACTTTTGCTGGATGTCCTCGACTACTTGTGGAGTGGCTGTGGCTGTTAACGCTAAAACGGGTACATCGGGAAGAAGGGTACGTATTTCGGAAATTTTCAGATAGGCGGGACGGAAATCGTAGCCCCATTGGGAAATGCAATGCGATTCGTCCACCGTTATCATGCTGACCTTCATGCTCCGTAACTTGATTCGGAATATTTCCGTATCCAGTCTTTCCGGTGAAATATATAGGAACTTGTAATCGCCAAAGATGCAGTTTTCTAATGCTACAAGGATTTCTTCGCGGGTCATGCCGGAATAGACGGCTATAGCTTTGATGCCACGTCTCTTGAGATTCTGTACCTGATCTTTCATCAATGCGATGAGTGGAGTGATGACCAGACAGATTCCATCTTTTGAGAGAGCGGGGACTTGAAAGGTAATGGACTTTCCACCTCCTGTAGGCATCAGGCCTAACGTGTCATGTCCATTACCAATATTTTCTATGATCTCTTCCTGGATTCCCCGGAAATGATCATAGCCCCAATATTGTTTGAGTATTTCCTTGTAAGTCATCTGCCTTTATTCTTGACTGGGCTTGATGTCTTCTATCTGCAATTGTACTTCACCCCGTTTGTGGGTGTTTTCTTCGATGGTATAACAAATGTCGAACGAACGCTTGGTCTTGATGTAACGGACCTGTGAACTTTGTCCGAATGCAATACCGTTCATGACGTTGTTCGATTTGTTGTCTACCAGTTCCAATTTGATATGTTCCTGCTCGCGCCCAACCACTTTGCTGGTCCCATAATCGTAAACATTATAGGTGCAGAATATAGGTTTGTGATTCTCGGGACCGAAAGGATTGAATTTCTTCAGGTCTGAATGGAATTTTGAGGTGATATCACGAAAATCAATTTCTGCATCTATATCGATGACAGCACAAGTCTGCTCGGGTAAAATATGGTTGGATACATATTCTTCGAAACGACGGGTGAATTCCTTTACGTTTTCGGCTTTCATGGAAAGGCCTGCTGCGTAAGTGTGTCCTCCGAAATTTTCCAATAAATCCCGACAATGTTCTATGGCTTTATATACATCGAAACCGGAAACGGAACGGGCAGAACCTGTAGCCAAATCACCGGTACGGGTTAGAACGACTGCCGGACGATAGTATATTTCGGTTAATCGGGAGGCAACGATACCTATCACTCCCTTATGCCATTCTTCGTTGAAGATGACAATTGTGCGACGTTCCGACAAGTCTTCCAATTGTTCTACAATACGGTTGGCCTCTTCGGTCATGGCCTTATCCAAATCTTTCCGGGTTTCATTGTATTGGTTGATTTGGTTAGCCTTTTCTAAAGCCGTAGAGAAATCTTTTTCAATCAATAACTCTACTGCTTCCTTACCGTTTTGAATACGTCCGGATGCATTGATACGTGGACCAATCTTGAATACGATGTCTCCTACGGTTATGTCCTTTTCTGTCAATCCGCAAACATCAATGATGGCTTTCAAGCCAATACTGGGATTGGAATTCAACTGTTTCAATCCGTGGTATGCCAAAATCCGATTTTCTCCCATAATTGGTACGATGTCTGAAGCAATGCTGACAGCCACTAAATCGAGCAACGGTGTAAGTTGATGGAATTCGATGCCATTATTGATGGCAAAGGCTTGCATGAACTTGAATCCTACACCGCATCCTGACAGATGTTCGTAAGGATAAGTGGCATCCAATCGCTTGGCATTCAAGATAGCGGTTGCCGGTGGTAGGATATCGTCGGGTACGTGGTGGTCGCAAATGATAAAATCAATGCCTTTGCTCTTGGCATAAGTAATTTCATCAATAGCCTTAATACCGCAATCCAATACGATAATCAGTTTTACACCGGTTTCGTATGCATAATCTACCCCCTTCACCGAAACTCCATAACCTTCTTCGTAGCGGTCGGGGATGTAGTAATCGATGTTTGAATAGAATTGCTGGAGAAATTTATATACCAACGCGACGGCCGTAGTACCGTCTACATCGTAATCCCCATAAACCATAATACGTTCTTTCTTTCCCATAGCTTGATTCAGACGGTCGACCGCAATATCCATGTCTTTCATCAAGAATGGGTCGTGCAGTTCGTTCAACTGGGGGCGAAAGAATTGTCTGGCCTTTGCCGAAGAGGATATTCCTCTTTCTAACAACAGCTTGCAGAGTATAGGACTAATGTTAGTCTCCTTTGCTAATGCTTTAGCTGCTTCGGTCTGTTCTTGGCTTTGAGGTTGATAATTCCATTTGTTATTCATTTTATATATTTTTTTTCTTTTTTCTTCTCTCGGGGAATGGAATAATATACGAAAGTACATATTTCACCATTCAATCGGTAAAGTTAGAAAAAAAACAAATAATAATACCGCTAATTCCGTATTAATTTAACGGAATTAACGGTATTAAGATGAAAATAGGAGAATCTCTCTTATTTGATGCCTAATTTCTTGGCTATTTCTTTAGGAAGAGCATTTTTGTGAACCACAATATTCATGGTCTTGTAACGGGCAAAAGCTTTGGATGCATACCAAATACCATCGTACTTACCCGATTTTCCCCATGAATTCTTTACCATGTAATATTCATTGCCAAGCTGGTCTTTGGCAATACCGTAGATGAGCATACCGTGGTCGTCGGTTGTTTCCCAATTGTCGTATCCCAATTGACGTTCTTCTTGGGTACACCATTTTTGAGGTTGCGGCTTGGTGTTCAATTGTTTTTCTTCCGGTTTCATCTTTAACCAACGTGCCATATCCGAACCGCTAAGTTCTTGTGCTTTTTGGTCATCCGGCATTACGGCGATACCATTACGTGTAAATCCACTTTCACTGACATCGGATCCCCATGCAATGGTGTAACCGTTCATAATGGCATTGTCGAATACTTGCATGAATTCGTCGATAGGCAAATTGTAAGAAAGTCCCCAACGCCAGTTGTCCTGGATTTCAAGAACAAATTGGGAATAGAATGGATGATGTGTGTAGGAAGTCAACGATACATAATCATCGGCATTCAAACCTGTTGATTCATAGAATGACTTTGGAGTATATTCTTTGCCGTTATAAGTGAATTTTTCAGGGCGTTCACCTAAATAAATGTCATGAATGGCTTCGATGGCTTTTTCCCATAACATGTTTCCTTCAGTATCGGATTGTAATTTGCTTAATCTGCCCTTGGCTATTGCTGCAACGACAGCATCACTAACAGCGGTAAGTTCATTGTGATTACTTAAGGTGTCACCATACATCACTCCGGGACGCATTTCTGTTTCTGGAACCAAACCGAAAGTTTTCATGCCGTATATGACGTCGTAAAAAGAACCTCCTTGTGAGAATGAAATGTCACCATGGGTACGTACTGCTTTGTCTGCCCGGTCCAGATAGGTGTTGTGGACTATAAACATTTCTGAAAAGTCATATTCTCCTTTACCCATACGGAGAAGTTCTGACTCAAGAAATGCGATAGCTGAATAAGACCAGCAGGTTCCGGCTCTATTCTGATTCTTGATGGAAGTGATGGGGAGTTCCTTTACAGTTGTAAATACAAAACCTTCTTCTTTAGGCTGTTCTTTGGCTTCTTGTGCCATGCCGCTAAAACAGCATAATCCTAGTGCGGCTACAGTCAATAGTCTTTTCATTGTAGTAATCTTATTGTTAGTTAATCATTATTCTTTCATTATTGTTTCCACCTCTTCGATGGTTATAGGTATTTTCTTGTCGCCAAGGAAGCGCGATCCTTCGGGAGTAATTAGAATGTCGTCTTCCAAACGGATGCCTCCAAAGTCTTTGAAGGACTCCACTGCATCGTAATTGATGAAGTCTATATGTTTCTTTTCGGCTCTCCATTGGTCGATCAGGGCGGGGATGAAGTAACATCCCGGTTCATCGGTCATGACAAACCCTTCTTGTAAACGACGGCCCATGCGGAGGGATGCCAGACCGAATTGAGTAGAAGGACGGGTTTCTTCGTCGTATCCAACATAAATCTGACCCAAATCTTCCATATCGTGTACATCGAGTCCCATCATGTGGCCTAATCCGTGTGGAAGGAACAGGGCGTGTGCTCCAGCTGCTACGGCTTCATCTACGTTCCCTTTCATTAATCCGATGTCTTTTAAGCCTTGTGTCAAAACTTTACAAACTTCCAGATGGACTTTTTGATAGGTAATGCCTGGTTGGGTAATATCCAATGCTTTGTCATGACAAGCTAAAACGATGTTGTAAATATCCTTTTGGCGGCCTTCGAATATACCTCCTACGGGTACGGTACGGGTATGGTCGGAACAATAGTTGCTGATTCTTTCTGCACCGGCATCGGTTAGCATCATTCGTCCTTTTTCAAGTAGATGACTATGGTCGTGGTTATGAAGCGTTTCGCCGTGTTGAGTTAGAATGATTGGGAAAGATACCATGCTTCCATAAGAAGCGGCAATGCCTTCCAATACACCGGCGATGTATTGTTCGCTAACCCCGGGTTTGCATAAGCGCATGGCGGCAGTATGCATTTCGTATCCGATGTTGCAGGCTAGATCCAATTCTTCAATTTCGCAGGCTTCTTTAACCGAACGTAGATTTACTACAGCTTTAATCAATTCGATGGAAGCATATTGTTTTACGATAGATGCCTTAATGCCTATCAGTTCTTCCAACAACATCATGTTTGCATAACGATAGGGAGGAAGAAAATGGATTTTCCGCTTTTGTTGGATAGCTTGGGCTATTGTTTCTTTCAGCTTGCAAAAAGGCATGCTCTTTTGAACACCTACTTCGGCGGCAAGTTCCTTGATGCTGGGTTGAGGCCCCATCCAAATTATATCATCGATATCAACATCTGTTCCAAAAAAGATGTCGTCTCCATTGTCTAAATCTATGATTCCTGCATATCCGGGATGCGATTGTCCAAAGAAATAGAGGAAAGAACTGTCCTGACGGAATTTGTAGGTGTTATCAGGATAATTCGCAGGAGCTTCTACGTTTCCTAAAAAGAGAATGATGCCGTCTTGCATTTGGTCTCTTAATGCTTTCCTACGTTTGATATAGATATTAGGTTGAAACATAAATGTTACTTTTTGGTTTATTAATGTGCAAATGTAGTAATTTATAATTGAAAAGGAACTTGTTTTTAATCTGAAAAAGGTACCTTTGTGAACTTTTTTGTGTTTAAATAAATATTATTTATGATAATGAACGATAAGACGGGGCTGGTGCTCGAAGGAGGAGGAATGCGTGGCGTATTTACGTGTGGTGTATTGGATTACTTTATGGATGCCGATATTCACTTCCCTTATGCGATTGGTGTATCAGCTGGAGCGTGTAATGGACTTTCCTATATGTCTCATCAAAGAGGAAGAGCTAAATACAGCAATATCGATTTATTGGATAAATATCATTATATCGGTCTTAAATATTTAATCAAGAAGCGCAGTCTGCTTGATATGGACTTGTTGTTCGATTATTTCCCTAATCATATTTTGCCTTATGATTATGAAGCTTATGCGTTGAATCCAGGGCGTTATGAAATGGTTACAACGGATTGTGTGACAGGAAAAGCCTGCTATTGGGAAGAGAAAAGTGATCCCCAGCGGATTATAGAGATTGTTAGGGCTTCAAGTACGTTGCCATATGTTTGTCCCATTGCACATGTCGACGGTCATCCAATGCTGGATGGAGGAATTGTTGATTCCATACCTGTTGAACGTGCATTTAGTCAGGGAGTTGAAAAATGTGTAGTCGTGCTGACTCGCAATAAAGGTTATAGAAAGAAAGCGTCCGATTTTAAAATTCCTTCCTTCATGTATAAGAAATATCCACGTTTAAGGGTGGCGTTGAGTAATCGTAACAAACTATATAATTATCAATTGGAATTGGTAGAACGCCTTGAGACGGAAGGCAAGGTGGAGGTTATACGTCCAGAAAAGCCGTTGGAGGTCGATCGGATGGAAACCAATGTGAAAAAACTAACGGCCTTATACGAAGAGGGATATGAGTGTGCAAAAGCGTTTTTTAATAAGTGAAGTAGCTTCTTTTACGCATAAATAATGTTGTATATAGGGGAGATCATATCATTGGGGGTGGCTGTATCGTGGACGGTGACGGCATTGTTTGCTGAAGTTGCCAGTAAACGGTTGGGTTCGTTGCAGTTGAATGTCATTCGTATGGTTCTTTCATTGCTGATGCTTGGAGGGACTCTGTGGTGGTTTACCGGTTCTTTTATACCCTTATATACTGATGCTGCCACTTGGTTCTGGTTGTCGCTTTCCGGTTTCGTCGGTTATTTGTTGGGCGATTATTGTTTATTCAATTCTTATATACTGATTGGCTCTCGTTTTGGCCAACTCTTTATGACATTGGCTCCTCCTGCAGCTGCTGTAGCGGCATGGATAATATTGGATGAAACGCTTTCTGTACAGGCATTGTTGGGTATGGTGGTAACGTTGACAGGTATCTCCATATCTGTACTAAATAAAGGAACTTCGCATAAATTATCCTTGAAATTACCCTTGAAGGGGGTGTTGTTTGGAATAGGTGCCGGCATCGGACAGGGTGTTGGATTGGTTTTGAGTAAAGTAGGTATGAATCATTATGAGGCATCCATTCCTTTGGGAGAGGATGCGGTGCTGGATATGCTTCCATTTGCTTCTACTTTTATGCGTGCGGTAACCGGTACCATTGGTTTCCTGCTTGTGATGATGATTCAAAAGAAACTTCATACTTTGGCTCAATCGATTGACGATGGTAAAGGAATGGGAGCGGCAATAGGAGCAACCATTACCGGTCCATTTATAGGAGTGGCTTTTTCGTTGATGGCGGTTCAATACACCGAAGCGGGTATTGCTTCTACACTGATGGCACTGACACCTATATTAATTCTTTGGCCCTCGCATTTCTTTTTCGGTCAGCAGGTTACATTCAAGGAAATCCTTGGCGCTTGTATCAGTGTGTTGGGTGCGTCATTGTTCTTTGTCTAATTTACTTCAGCTTTGCAGAAATTATTTTTTATAATAAAAAGGGTGTACCATGTGAAAATGATACACCCTTTATTAATTATTTTTAATAATCTTATTTATTTGGCGAAGCTTACGGCACGTGTTTCGCGGATAACCGTAATCTTTACTTGTCCCGGATAAGTCATTTCGTCTTGAATCTTCTTGGCTATTTCGGTTGACAGACTTTCGGTTTGCTTGTCGTCAATCTTATCGGCACCTACAATGACACGAAGTTCGCGACCGGCCTGAATGGCGTATGTCTTGGTTACTCCAGGGTATGACATCGCTAATTGTTCAAGGTCGTTCAAACGCTTGATGTAAGCTTCGACAATTTCGCGACGTGCACCAGGACGTGCACCGGAAATGGCATCGCATATTTGAACGATAGGAGCTAACAAACTGGTCATTTCCACTTCTTCGTGGTGTGCACCGATAGCATTGCAAATATCTGCTTTTTCCTTAAACTTTTCAGCCAGTTTCATGCCATAAAGAGCATGTGGCAATTCCGGCTCTTCATCGGGTACTTTACCTATGTCGTGCAACAAACCGGCACGTTTAGCCTTCTTGGGATTCAAACCAAGTTCTGAAGCCATTACTGCACAGAGATTGGCTGTTTCACGGGCATGTTGCAATAGGTTTTGTCCGTATGAAGAACGATATTTCATCTTACCGATGATGCGAATCAATTCCGGGTGCAAACCGTGGATACCCAAGTCGATGGTTGTACGTTTACCGGTTTCGATAATTTCTTCTTCAACTTGCTTGCGTACTTTTGCTACGACTTCTTCAATTCGTGCCGGGTGAATACGTCCGTCTGTAACTAATTGATGCAGTGCCAAACGGGCTATTTCACGGCGGACGGGGTCGAATGCAGAAAGAACGATAGCTTCCGGGGTGTCATCTACTACGATTTCTACACCGGTAGCAGCTTCCAAAGCACGGATATTGCGTCCTTCGCGTCCAATGATACGTCCCTTAATTTCATCTGAATCGATATGAAATACGGTTACTGAGTTTTCAATGGCTGTTTCTGTTGCAACGCGTTGGATGGATTGGATGACAATTCGTTTGGCTTCTTTATTGGCCGTCAACTTAGCATCTTCCATGATGTCATTGATATAAGAAGCTGCTTGAGTTTTGGCTTCTTCTTTCAATGACTCAACCAATCGTTCTTTTGCTTCTTCGGCAGAAAGACCAGATAAAGCTTCCAGCTTTTCACGTTCTTGGGATTGTAATCTTTCCAGTTCTTCCTTTTTCTTTTCTACGATAACAATTTGGGCTTCCAGATTTTCTTTTATAGCCTCTGCTTCATTACGCTTGCGTTGGACTTCTTCTTGCTTTTGTCCTAATACGATTTCGCGTTGTTTCAACTTGTTTTCAGCCTGTTGGATTTTCTGATTACGGGCTGCTACTTCTTTCTCTAAATCCGCTTTCTTGTTTAGGAATTTTTCCTTTACTTCAAGCAACTTGTTTTTCTTAATTACCTCCGCTTCTGTTTCAGCTTCCTTGATGATGTTGTTGTATTTGTTTTTTAATCCGTATCGGAAAAACAAATAGGCCAAGCCACCGCCAATGATGAAACATACAGCTGCTATTACTGTTGTTACCATTCTTTTGTTGTTATTAATATATAAATAAAAACGCACTACCTATCTGTCAGGAACTCTTCTCTTGACAGCAAAGGTTGTGCGCGATCTTTCCTTTAGCAAATGATGATTTGTTATTCTCCCTTACCGATGCAACTGTCCAATTCTTTCATCAACTCTTCCAATTTCTCCTTATAAGGTTGGGTGTCATTCCTGTCCTTCATGGATATATTTGTAAAAGCCAATTCAAATGCTGCCATAGCCCAATGCCTGTTTGAATCCATGTCTGGCATGTGACTGCGATACTTGTTCAATGTATTGTCAATCAGCTTGGCTGCATCCCTATATAACAGCTCGTCTTCACGACGTATGGTCAACGGATATCGTTGGTAGTCAATCTGAAGATTGATTTTCATCATTTTTTCGTCTATCATACAATCACTCCTTTTTTATTCATTTAATAAAGCGATGCATTTGTCGACTTCACGCACTAAACCTGTCAATCGTTGTTTGGCTTCTTTGATGTCTTTATCATACAAACTGATTGTACGGGCCGTCTTCAAATTGGTGTATTTGACTTCCCATTCCTTTTGGCCTGTTTTCAGTACTTCTATCTCCTTGTCTTTGTCTGCAAGAAGTTCTTTAAGCCGGTCATTTTCGTTCTCTAATTGGTTGTATAGATATATGAAATGCCTGAGTTTTGCTTCAAATGTACTGATAAGCTTTTTGTCTTCTTCTGTCATTCTACACCAAATTCTATACAAATATAGATATTAGGAATCAAAACTGAAAATAATTTGGAGATAATTTTAGAAAAATGCTAAAAATTGCTATCTGTTGAGAACGTTACAATGTTTTATATGATAGAATATGCCAACTAATAGCGATGGCTAAAGCAATGAAAAGAGTTCGGAGCAAGATGACATCGGTAACGGTGATGGCGCAATATACCAATGTACACCATACCATTGATACGGATATAATTTTTGCTTGTAAAGGAATGGCCCGATGTTCTCTGAAGTTACGAATGTAACTGCCTAAATATTTTTGATGGAGCAACCAATGATACAATTGGGGTGAACTGCGAAAAAATAAGGCGGCAGAAAGTAGTAAAAAGGGGGTTGTCGGAATAATGGGAAGAAAAATTCCGATAATACCTAATGCCAATGAAATGCATCCTGATATAATCAATAAAATCTTTATCATATCATTAAGTCTTCTCTTTAATTAAATAAAGCTGTAAATCTATGAAGACTTACAGCTTTATAGCACGGGAGGAGAGGCTCGAACTCCCGACACCCGGTTTTGGAGACCGGTGCTCTACCAACTGAGCTACTCCCGTGTTTGCGGCTGCAAATTTAGATGTTATTTTTGGAATAATCAAACTAATTAACTCAAAAAATGAAGTTTTGTTCAATCTAAAAGACCTAATTCATTGAACATGAGCTTGTAAAATTCTGCTTTTTTTTGAATGGCAAGAGGATATGCTCTACTGGAAGAAGGCATTCTGTATAAGCGGAAATACTTTTCTTCGAAAAAGAAAGACTCACTGCTTCCTACGGATGGCTCTTTGGCATTCATTTGACTGCAAAATATTTCTGTAGCCTTTTGTCCGGTGGTTGCTACGGCTTTACATTGATGTAACTGTTTGATTAGTGAGCCCACATCTGTAGGCTTGACCACTTCCAAATATTTGTCAGAAGCATTGTCTTGTAGTCGGCGCACTGAAGAAGCGGTGTCGAATAGTGCAATGCCTTTTATTGTTAGAAACTCAATGAGTTGTTCTTTATGAAAAGCCTTTTTATCTTGCAATAAAAAATGCTCTTTGTTATCAAAGAAAATCAATCCGAAAATACGCCACATGTCGTTTTGTAAATTCGGATAGTAAAACTCCATACTCCATCTTTTCTTTTGTGGGGGAAAACTGCCAAGCATCAATAGCTTTGCATTCGATGGGAGAAATGGTTCTAAAGGATGTTCTTCTATCATTCTTTAGGCTTTGGTTCTTTCTTGGCGAGTAATACAATGTTGTACACGTATTCTGTCATCCAATTTTCAGAATAACCTAATGCTTGCTTGTATTTTCGGATAGCAATGCAAGTCTTGTGTACACTGTCGTCTTTCCAATCGGTCTTATTGACGATGTCATGAACTGACTTCTCTGTCATAGAACGTAATAACTTTTTAAAAACTCCTGGCATGCGGAATTTCCATTGCATCAGGTTGCCAATGAGCATCATTAAATCTTGGCTGAACCCTTGAAACATGAATAAATAAGTTTTTACGTCGTTGACGTTCTTAACATTTTTCTTGATGGAGTTGTCTATTTCCTTGAAAAAATCATCGCTCAAGCCGTAGATGTCAACCAGCATCTTCTTGCAGCGTGATTTCTCGGCAATTCCTAATTTGTTATTTTGAGTCGGAATTTTCAAACTGCGCTTGAAAACTGCCATATCGGGGAGGAAATTGATGTTGGTAATACCTATGTTGGAAGCCATGACTGCTTGGTAATATACTCGAATCAAGGTCATGAAATCTTCCATGCCACCTACTTTGACGGATTCTTCTCCTTCGACTTGTTTCTTGCCGAATAACTTGGAAAATATATTCATTGTTTTTCTGCTTTAATTTATTTTTTTGCAAAGATATAAAAAATGTTCTACCAACATTCTATATCCTCTTCAATATCTTTCATTTTATCTTTTGTAAATATGGGGTTTTGGATACCATTCCGTTTTTGAACCAGATAATCATCCAGCAAGCGGAAAGCATATTTCCCTAATAGGAGAATGGCGATTAAATTACAGATGGTCATTAGCCCCATACAGATATCGGCTAAATTCCAAGCCAATTCAAGACTGGCTAAAGAACCGAACAGTACCATTCCTCCTGCAGATATGCGAAAAATGATCATGATGAATTTGTTTTGGGTGATATAACGGACGTTTGTTTCACCATAATAGTAATTGCCAATGATGCTGCTATAAGCAAAAAACAAAATGGCGATGGCGACAAAAATACTTCCGAAATTGCCTATTTCGTTGTTTAATGCGGCTTGGGTTAGTTGCACTCCATTGGTTTCTCCTGTCAATGGTACACCGCTGAAGAGTATGATGAATGCAGTGCATGTACATATAATTAAGGTATCAGTAAATACTCCTAATGCTTGTATCAAACCTTGTTTGACGGGATGGGTGACATCGGCTGTTGCCGCTACATTGGGTGCAGAGCCCATACCGGCTTCGTTGCTAAACAATCCTCGTTTGATACCTTGCATGACGGCCATACCTATACCTCCACCGAGCGCTTGCTCCCAACCAAAAGCATGGCTGATAATGGTTTCTATAACCTGAGGTAATTGATGGAGATTGGTGACAATTACATAAAGTACAAGTAGGATATATCCTAAAGCCATGATAGGAACGATAAAACTGCTGACTTTGGCTATACGTTGGATGCCTCCAAAAAATATAATGAGTGACAGGGATGTCAGAATGATACCCATCGTGAGGCGATCGGTTTGAAAGGCTTGCTCAAAAGCGGCGCAGATTGTGTTGCTCTGTACGGAGTTGAAAGCAAAACTGAATGTGAAGATAATCAGAAATGCAAATAATACCCCCATCCATGGTTGTTTTAATCCTTTTTTCATGTAATAGGCGGGTCCTCCAATGTAGGAGTCTTTACCCTTTACTTTGTATAATTGAGCGAGGCTGGATTCGATGAAAGCGCTGCTTGCCCCCAATAGTGCAACAATCCACATCCAAAAGACGGCTCCTGGCCCACCTATTGTAATGGCTGTAGCTACCCCTGCTAAATTCCCTGTGCCAATCCGACTGGCTAAAGATACCATAAATGCCTGAAAAGAGGATATGTGATGTTCGTTCCCTTTTTGCTTGTGAACTGATTCGCTTAGTTGTTTAATCATCTCACCAAGCATGCGGAATTGTACAAATTTAGTCTTGAAGCTAAACCATAATGCGCATCCTAATAACATAACTATTAATATATAGCTCCATAATGCGTCATTGATGGAATTTAGAATGGATGTAGTCATTGGTTAATTGAGTTTGAAATAAAATTTGTGAGAAAGAAATATGGGCGTAATCAAACCGAAACGGATGAAGTCGGCCAATAGATTGCATGTGGAATTTCGGTTGGTATTGCATATCTTACAACATTGATTTAATGTTAAGGCTTCGTTTCGTTTTAATGCATCCAATAGTTTCTGCTCTTTTTCTGTAAACGTAACAAATGCCCCTCTTGTTTTGTTGGCGTTTTTCCAAACCTTTAAATGGACGGGAGTTGCCAAGATATTTTCATCTTTAATCCGGATATATGCTTTTGGCTTATTGCTTTCGTCTATGGCATAAACGGGTTTTTCCACAGCTTCCTGTATGACGGCTTCTAAAACCGTTTTCCCCTCTACAGAATGGGTATATGTCGTTATGTTCATAGGTGGTTGGCAGTACATGGTTGCAGCGGCTTCTATCATGTAGATCTCTTCTTCAGAACGAATTCCTGCAATCTTTCCATTGTCCTTTACTCCAACGAGTAGTCTGCCACCTTCTGTATTGGCAAAAGCCGATAGGCTTTTGGCGATCTTATGGGCGTCTGAAATCTCAAACTTAAAATCCTGGTGGATGTGTTCACCTTCATTGACTAACTGCTGGATATATTGAGTATCGGTTTGTATCCTTTTCATGGTGCAAAAATAAGAATTTTTACTGTGAATATCATTCACGAATCCGAAATAGTTGTTGGATATCGGATGAATACTGATGCGATATACTTATTCTTAACGATGTGATGGATAAATTAACAAACGATACCTCTAACAATAACATTGGAGATGTTTTTTTTGGAATTCTTGTACTAATTTTGTTTTGTTAAAATAATAAGGAAATGGATTTGAAAAAAATGATTAAGGTAAAGAGAGTATGGCTCGTCGGTATGTTGGCTACTTTCTTTTTTGCATGTTCAAGCGACGAGGAAGAACTCAATGTATCCAATGACTTTACTATTTCTACCCAAGAATTGATATTCGACGAACAGGGTGGTTCTAAAAGTTTTTCTGTAGAATCGAAAGGTGAAGTGGAAGTCACATGTACTGCTTCATGGTGTAAAATAGAACAAATGTATATACAGAAACGGAAGTATACCGTTTCTTTGGAACCTAACCCCCATATGGATACCCGTGAAACGACTATCAATGTGAAATCTGGAATGATTGGAAAAAGTATTGTCGTTCGTCAAAGTGGAACCCAAGGTATACAATTGGTTGGTGAAAGTGCGTATGTCGTGAATGTTACAGGAGGAGATTTGGATATTAAATTGAAAGCAACAGGTGAATATCAAGTGGCCTCCAATGGATATTGGATACGCGAAAAAGGTAAGGTTGCTTCTGGCGCAAATGAATCGGTGTTAACTTTGGCGATAAGTCCGAATACCATGCCTATTGATCGTAAGGGTGTAGTAACTATTGCTTCTGGAAATTTAACTCCCCTGAAAGTTACAATTACACAGAATAAAAAAGAATATGCCAAGAATGCATCGATAGCGGAAGGTGAAGCTGCCGAAGTGGCACGACAAATAGGCTTGGGATGGAATTTGGGTAATCAGTTTGATTCGCATTATAACGGAATTTCCGGAGAAACGTTATGGGGGAACCCTGCGGTAACTCAAACGACTTTCGATAAATTGGCTGCAGCAGGCTTCACTGCTGTCCGTATCCCTATCACTTGGATGGGACAATTTGGCGATGGCCCGGCTTATACAATTAAAGAATCGTGGCTGGGACGGATTGCGGAAGTGGTTGGTTATGCCCGAAATTCAGGATTGAAAGCTGTTATAAATATGCATCATGATGGAGCGGATAGTGCTTGGTGGCTTAGTATTAAAGATGCAGCAAAAAATGATGCTGAAAACGAAAGGATAAAAACAATCTATGCATCATTGTGGAGCCAAATTGCGAATAAGTTTAAAGACTATGGTAATTTCTTGATATTTGAATCCATGAACGAAATCCATGATGGTGGATGGGGCTGGGGTGATAACCGCAAGGATGGAGGAAAACAATACCGTATTTTGAATGAATGGAACCAATTGTTTGTGGATGCTGTACGTGAAGTGGGTGGTGAAAATCTGAATAGATATTTGGCCGTTACGGGATATTGTGCCGATCCGGACCTGACAATGGATCATTTGGTTCTTCCGAATGATCGGGTAAAGAATAAGTTGTTGGTTGCTGTCCACTATTATTCACCTTATGAATATGCTATTAATGCAGATTTTTCAGAATGGGGACATACAGCTGATGCCAAAAATAAGCCAAACTATGGAAATGAAGAAGACTTGAAGAAAATGTTTGGAAAGTTGAAAGAGAAATTTGTATCCAAAGGTATTCCGGTTTATATAGGAGAAATGGGAAGTGTTCATCGGTCAACAGAACGTGCCGAATCATTCCGAAAATATTATTTGGAATATGTTTGTAAGGCTGCACGTACTTATGGTATGGCTCCCTTCTATTGGGATAATGGTGCAACTGGTAGTGGAAAAGAAAATTTTGGATTGTTTAATCATGGAACTGGGGCATTTATCAATAATGCAGAAGATGTCGTTTACAAAATGGTCGAAGGATATTTTACAGACGATGAATTGTATACATTGGATGTTGTATATAATAATGCTCCTGATTGACTCTTATTAATATAATTGTGTAAAGATGGCAAACAGATTATTTATATTGTATTTGATTGTGGTTTCTTTTACTTCCTGTAAAGTGGGTAAACAGAAATCTGATATGTATGGCATGGAGAATGATGCCATCACTTTAGCTTCGAAAATTAAAATTGGTTGGAATTTGGGTAATTCATTGGAGGTTCCTTTGACTGATGGGGGAGAAACTGGTTGGGGAAATCCCAAAACAACCCGAACTCTGATTGATTTAGTGAAGAAGTCGGGATTCAATGCTGTCCGCATTCCGTGTGCATGGGATAGCTATGCGGATTCTACTCATGTGATATCATCTGAATGGTTGGCAAGAGTGAAAGAGGTCGTAGATTATTGTATAGGGAATGATATGTACGTTATTTTGAATATTCATTGGGATAGTGGATGGTTGGAGAATAATTGTACTATAGGCAAACAGGAGGAAGTCAATCAAAAACAAGTAAACTATTGGTCGCAGATTGCTGAATATTTTAAGGACTATGATGAACGTTTGTTGTTTGCAGGGTGTAATGAACCTAATATTGCTCGTTATCAAGGTGAAGAAATGGCACGAGAAGAAATGGCTGTGCTGAAAACTTATGAGCAATCGTTTGTAAATGCGGTGAGAGCTACTGGAGAGCGTAATAAATACCGAGTGTTGATCGTTCAAGGTCCTCATGCGGATATTGAATGCACTGAAATGTATTATGGTAATTTGCCCGAAGATGTCGTTCCGAATAGGTTGATGATGGAAGTGCATTGTTATACACCGTGGAATTTCTGTGGCATGAGTCAGGATGAATCGTGGGGGAAATCCTATTATTTTTGGGGAAAGGACAATCATAAGGAAGGCTCGGAACGTAATGCGGAATGGGGGGAAGAAGAAGACATCAATAAATTATTTGCTAAAATGAAAACCATGTTTGTAGATCGGGGCGTTCCTGTCGTTTTGGGAGAATATGGAGCCATACGCCGTGAAGATTTGAAAGATAGTGAAAAAATGGATCTGCATTTGAAGTCAAGGGCGTATTATGTACGATATATTACGGAACAAGCAAAGATTAATGGTATGATTCCTATATATTGGGATAATGGGTATCGAGATTTTGGTATCTTTGATCGAAAGGAATTGTCGGTGTCTGATTATTTAATCTTGGAGTCATTGATGCATGGAGCTACAAGTGGAAAATATCCATTTTAAATGTAATATTTATTGAACTGATAAAAGAGGAGCATTAACAAATAATGCTCCTCTTTTATTACTATAATAAGAATCAAGTGGATAAAATGATAAATTGCACGGAATAATTTGTTATTTTAGTTTCTTTTTCTTTCATTTGCACTAAAATAAGCCAATATCTATTATGAAGATGAAAAAAACATTGTTTTTCTTAGTGATGTTCATGTTTGCGGTTTGTCTGAATGCTGCAGACTATTACATGTTTAAACATTTGGAAGTGAAAGATGGACTTTCCAATAATTTGATTACGGACATATATAAAGATTCCAGAGGATATATGTGGTTTGGTACCGCATCGGGATTGAATAAATATGATGGTAATAAAATTACGGTGTATCAAAGCTTGGATGAAAATGGTCCTTTTGTAAGTAATTATATTAAGGATATTCAAGAAGATAGGAACGGGCATTTGTGGATTGGTACCAATTCCGGTGATTATACAGTGTATAATCCTCATACGGATGAGTTTATTCGTGATATTCGAAGTGTTATGTGGGAAATGGGGATTAATGGTACCCCCAATAAGACCTTTATTGACAAGAACAAGAATATGTGGTTCTATGTTTACGGAAAGGGTGTATACTTCTTTGTGCCGGAGACTAATTTGTTGTTCCCTTTATTACATGATACCGGTTTGCCGGAAGGTGAAGTGAAAGCCATGTCGGAATGTAGTGAAGGTATTGTAATTATCTTCAATACTGGTAAAGTAATCTGTGTTGACCGTTCTAATAATAAAATCAAATGGGAATTGGATCCATTGTTGCCGCAAGGGAAATATGCCGACTTTAATGTTTATGTCGATAATGATGATGATATTTGGATTTATTCTATATCCGGTGTATGGATTTATAATGTGTTAGGTAAAAAATGGCGTACTGATATTGCAAAGATAGCATTGGGTACCAGTACGGATATGGTGCAATGTGTATGTCAATCTTCTAATGGCTTGGTCTGGATTGGTCGTGACCAAAATGGTATCTGTATATTGGATAAGCAAACCAAGGAATATCAGATTTTGACTCATGTTGAAGGAGATGAACGAAGTTTGCAACAAAATGCAATAGTGTCTTTGTATGAAGATGTTAATGGCATCATGTGGGCTGGTACATATAAGAAAGGAGTTTCCTATTATAATGAAAGTACTTTTAAATTTGGGGTAAGCCATGTCGGTGATGTAAATAGTGTTGTTGAGGATGTTGATGGATATCTGTGGATTGGCACTAATGACGAGGGGTTGGTCCGATGGCATAAGACTAAAGGTATTGATAAAAGATACAGAAGTAATACTCCCAATTCCATTTCTGCTGATGTGATTGTTGCAATGAAGAAAGCGCGTGACGGCAAACTTTGGATTGGAACATTTAGAGGTGGGGTGAATTGTTATGATAAAGGTAAATTTACCCATTATAGACATATCCCGGGTAACCCTAATTCATTGGTTAATGACAATATTTGGTCGCTCGATGAAGATAAAGAAGGTAATATTTGGATTGGAACTTTAGGCGGAGGTGTTCAGTGCCTTAATCCAAAAACGGGAAAATTTGATACATACAATATGACCAATGGTTTAATCTCTGACTATATTGCTTCTGTTCAGGTCAGCAAAGATAACCAATTGTTGGTTGCAACATCTTATGGTATGTCTATTATCGATTTGGAATCTCGTCAAATCGCAAATTTCCATGGACCTAAATCCGGCAATTTGGAATTTTCTGAACAAAACTTGAATCAAATATATCAAGATAGTCGTGGCTTGCTTTGGATTGCTACTCGCAGTGGAGTGAATATATATGATTTGAGGACGGATAAATTGGTCGTGTTGACAGAAGAAGATGGTTTGTCCAGTCAGGTGATAACTGGTATAACGGAAGATGACAATAAGAATATATGGTTGGCTACAGCTAAAGGATTGACCAATGTAATTCCTTCTGTTGACGCTAAATCAAGTGATTATTCTTTCCGTTTCTATACTTATAGTGATTTGGATGGCTTACAGAATTGCGAATTCAATATGCGCTCATTGAGCAAGTTATCCAATGGTGAATTGGTTGTAGGTGGTATGTATGGCGTGAATTATTTTCATCCGGACAATATTAAGTATAATAAGATTTTGCCTAAAGTCATTTTTACTGGACTTTCATTATTTAATGAAGAGGTAAAAGTCGGAAAGGAATATGATAACAAAGTTATTTTGGAAACGAATTTGAACGCACAAAGAGAAATCGAATTGAAATATAAACAAAATGTGTTTAGTATAGATTTCGCATCGGACAACTTCGTTCTGCCGGAAAAAATGAAATATGCATATAAGTTGGATGGGTTTAGTACGGATTGGTTGACAACTAATGTCGGTAAGGTTACATACACTAATTTGTCTCCAGGAACTTATACTTTGAAAGTAAAAGCTATTAATAGTGACGGATATAGTGGAGATGAAGAAGCGGAATTGAAGATTGTGATTAAACCTCCATTCTGGTTGACTACCTGGGCTTATATAATCTATGTTTTGTTATTCTTGGGTCTTGTTTTTGTTGCCCGTTATTTTATGTTACGTGGTGAGCGTAATAAATTCAAAATGCAACAAATGCAACAGGAAGCAGATAAGAACAAGGAAATCAATGATATGAAATTACATTTCTTTACCAATGTAAGTCATGAATTGCGTACACCGCTGACATTAATCTTGTCTCCTATGGAATTATTGATGAAAGAACGTCAAGATGATGAGGCTTTGATGAATAAGTTAGGAATGATGCATCGTAATGCTACTCGTTTGTTGAATTTGGTCAACCAATTATTGGATTTCCGTCGTGGAGATGAAAAAGGTCATAATCTGGAAATGTCAGAAGGGGATATTGTATCGTACACAAGTAATATATGTAATTCGTTCTCAGGTATGACTGAAAAGAAGCATGTACATCTGACTTTCTTCTCGTCTGTTCCCGATTTGATCATGTCTTTTGATGGTGATAAATACAATAAGATCGTGATGAACTTACTCTCCAATGCTTTTAAGTTTACTCCGGAAAATGGCCGCGTGGATGTTTCTATGAATGTTCTGGATGAGGGTGATGGACAAAAGACATTGGAACTGAAAGTCGCTGATACGGGTGTAGGTATTAAAGATGAAGATAAAAAACGGATATTTGAACGGTTCTATCAAGTAGAAACGAAAAATGTGGATGTTACAGGTAGTGGAGTAGGATTGAGTCTTGTATCTGAATTTGTTCGTTTGCATGGAGGTACAGTTGATGTGATGGATAATGTACCTTGTGGTAGTGTGTTTATTGTTCAAATGCCTATACGGAATGAAAAACAGAATCACATCAATGAAGCACCTGCAGAGGTTGTGAATGAAGATTTTGTTATCGTTAAAAAAACTCAAGAGAATCAAACGGTTGAAAATAAGGACGAAGCCTCGATTGTAGCTCCTGAACTCATAAAAAATGAGGAACCACAAACAATTATGGAACCTGAATTCAAGACCTATTCTACTACTATAAAAGGAAAGTATGAAGATACCAGTTTGCCTTTGATTGTTATCGTGGACGATAATGAAGATTTCTTAAGCTTTATGGTTGATAGCTTCTCAAAGAATTATCGCATACGTACAGCCGTCAATGGACGTGAAGCATGGGAAATGATACCGGAATTGATGCCTGATTTGATTATTAGTGATGTTATGATGCCTGAAATGGATGGTAATCAGTTGTGCAAACTTGTAAAATCAGATAAGCGGACTGCGGGTATTCCTTTGATCCTGTTGACTAGTTGTCAGTCTAAGGAATATAAATTAGAGGGATTGACTGTGGGAGCGGACGATTATATAACCAAGCCGTTTAGTATTGATATATTGTCTTTGCGGATAAAGAAACTGATGGATTTGCATGCGTCCGCGCCGCAACGTTCTTTGATTGATCCTTCTCCTAGTGAAATTGTGATAACTTCATTGGATGAAAAGTTGATAGACAATGCTGTGAAATATGTGGAAGACAATATATCTCGTAGTGATTTGTCGGTAGAGGAATTGAGTCAGTCGCTTGGAATGAGTAGGGTGCATTTGTATAAAAAATTGGTAGCAATTACAGGAAAAACACCAATTGAATTTATCCGTGTCATTCGTTTAAAACGAGCTGCTCAATTGCTTCGCGAAAGTCAGCAAAATGTGTCTGAGGTGGCCTATCAAGTAGGCTTTAACAATCCTAAATATTTCAGCAAATACTTCAAGGATGAATTTGGTGTATTGCCTTCTGCATACCAAAATATGGAAAGTGTATAACAAATGCTACCTATTGTGGAAACATATTGTTGTTTTATGTGAACAAATGAGCCTTTTCCTGCAACATAAGGAAAGGCTCATTTGCTGTATTTTGCGTAATTTTACATTCAGAAAATAAAATTGTTTAATGATTATAATTATGAAAATGAAAAACACTTCTTTAGGTTTGTTAGCCGGTTTGTTACTGGCTGCATGTGCTGGACCGAATGTCAAGCAGACTCCCGAAGGGATTGTCGTAAAAATTAATCAGGAACAACCCACCGATGTGCAGAAGGTTCGTCTGCAAGTGATGGGTGAAAAATTGATTCGTGTTTCGGCCACACCAGATAATGATTTTTCGAATAGAGGAAGTTTGATTATTGTTCCTCAAGAACAACAAACTCCATTTACGGTGGAAGAAACAGATAGTACAGCTGCTGTTGTAACGACAGAAATACGGGCTACAGTAAACAAGAATACAGGTGAAATCCGTTTTTCTGATTTGGAAGGCAATGTAATTTTAGCTGAAAATAAGGGTGGAGGTAAATCTTTCGCACCGATTGAAGTGGAAGGAAAGAAGCAATATTCGGTAAGACAGGTTTTTGAATCGGCCGATGATGAAGCATTTTATGGATTAGGACAGCATCAGGCTGATGAATTTAACTATAAAGGAAAGAATGAAGAACTTTTCCAATATAATACTAAGGTATCTGTTCCGTTTATTGTATCCAATAAAGGATATGGTATTTTGTGGGATAGCTATTCATTAGCTCGTTTTGGTAACCCCAATGATTACCAACAATTGGGTGAAGTGTTCAAATTGTACGATAAGGAAGGTGTGGAAGGTGCCATTACCGGTACTTATACACCGAGCAAACAAAGTGGTGCCGAAACCATTGTCCGTCGTGAAGATTCCTTGTACTTTGAACATTTGGTTAGAAAAACACTCGACCGTGTGGTGAATTTGCCTGAAAAGTTCCCTTACAAAGGTGCGACTATACTTTACGAAGGCGAAATTGAACCGTCAGAAAGCGGTGAATACAAGTTCATTTTGTATTATGCCGGATATATGAAGGTGTATATCAATAATGAATTGGTAGTTCCCGAACGTTGGCGTACCGCATGGAATCCTAATGCCTACAAGTTCTCTTGCTCGTTGGAAGCAGGAAAGAAAGCGCCTTTAAAGATTGAATGGTTGCCCGATGGTGGTGTGTCTTATTGTGGACTTCGAGTGATGCCGCTTGTAAATGATAAGGAACAAGGTAAACAATCTTGGTGGAGCGAAATGAATCCGGAAATTGACTACTACTTCATGGCTGGTGAAGATATGGATGAAGTAATCAGTGGTTATCGTACGTTGACCGGTAAGGCTCAAGTTATGCCTAAGTGGGCGATGGGATACTGGCAAAGTCGTGAGCGCTATAAGACACAAGACGAAATGTTGTCTACATTGAAAGAATTTCGCTCTCGTCAAATTCCTATCGATAACATCGTGCTCGACTGGTCTCATTGGCCTGAAGATGCTTGGGGAAGCCATGAGTTTGATTTGGCACGTTTCCCGAATGCAAAAGAAATGGTTGATTCCATCCATGCCATGAATGGTCGTGTGATGGTATCCGTATGGCCTAAATTCTATGCATCGACCGAACATTATAAAGAATTTGATGCAAACGGTTGGATGTATCAACAAGCTATAAAGGATAGTATTAAAGACTGGATTGGACCTGGTTATTTGGGCTCTTTCTATGACGCATATCATCCGGAAGCTCGTAAATTGTTCTGGAAACAGATGCAGGATCATTATTATCCATTAGGTTTCGATGCTTGGTGGATGGATGCCAGCGAACCGAATATCCGTGACTGTACCGATATTCAGTATCGCAAGGATTTGTGTGGCCCTACAGCCTTAGGTCCATCGGCTGAATATTTCAATGCATACGCATTGGTTAATGCCGATGCCATCTATAATGGACAACGTGGGGTAGATCCGGACAAGCGTGTATTCTTGTTGACACGTTCTGGATTTGCCGGTTTGCAACGTTATTCTACAGCTACTTGGAGTGGTGATATCGGTACCCGTTGGGAAGATATGAAAGCTCAGATTTTTGCCGGTTTGAATTTTGCCGTCAGTGGTATTCCTTATTGGACCATGGATATTGGCGGTTTCTCTGTAGAAGACCGTTATGTAGCCGGTCAGGTCGAATACAACAAGACCGGTCGTGAAAATGCCGATTATAAGGAATGGCGTGAGTTGAATACCCGTTGGTATCAGTTTGGCGCATTCTGCCCGTTGTTCCGTGCTCATGGTCAGTATCCTTTCCGTGAAATTTGGAATATTGCTCCCGAAGGTCATCCGGCATATAACTCAGTGGTATATTACACCAAACTCCGTTATAATATGATGCCGTATATCTATTCACTGGCAGGTATGACTCATTTCAATGACTATACTATCATGCGTCCGTTGGTAATGGATTTTACTGCTGATGTTAATGTAAATAATATTAGCGACCAATTCATGTTTGGACCTGCTGTGATGGCTTGTCCAGTATACGAATATGGTGCTCGTAGCCGTGAAGTTTACCTCCCGAATACTTGTGGTTGGTATGACTTTTATACAGGTAAGTATATGGAAAGCGGTAAGCAGACAGTAGATGCTCCGTATGAACGTATACCATTGTATGTTCGTGAAGGTGCTATCCTTCCTTATGGACCTGATATGCAATATAGTGATGAAAAACAAGCTGAAAACATCACTCTGTATGTTTATCAGGGACAGGATGGTGAATTTACTTTGTATGAAGACGAAAATGTGAACTACAATTACGAAAAGGGAGCTTACTCTATGATACCTATGGAATATAATGATGCGGAAGGTGTATTGACCTTGGGTAATCGTCAGGGTGAATTCCCCGGTATGTTGAAGGAACGTACTTTCAATGTGGTGGTCGTTAATAAGGAAAAAGCACAACCGTTCGATTTGAATGCGAAAGGTCAGGTGGTGAAGTATAACGGAACCAAGCAGGTCGTAAAATTATAATTCGTAATAATTGTCATTCAGAGGGCCTGTATAGGAGGGAATCTTTCTTCTTGGCCGTCTGAATGACATTTTGTTTATATCTATGAGAATTAATCGATTGTATATTTTAATAAGTTGTTTCCTTCTTGTTCTGACTTCTTGTTCAATGCAAGACAAAACAGGTAGGGATCGTATTTCCTTCAATGCGGATTGGACATTTCATTTGGGTGATGTGGAAGGAGCTGAATTGAATGGATATGATGATAGCGGATGGAGATCGTTGAATTTGCCTCATGATTGGGCGATAGAGGGAGAATTTTCACAGGAACATCCATCTGGAACAGGTGGAGGAGCTTTGCCTGGTGGAATAGGTTGGTATCGTAAGAGTTTTGTCGCCGATGCTTCTTTAAAAGATTGTAAGGTCTTTATTGATTTCGATGGTGTATATATGAATTCGGAAGTTTTTCTCAACGGTGTTTCTTTAGGAAAACGTCCTTATGGCTATATTTCTTTTCGATATGACATGACACCTTATCTGAAGATGGGGGAAGAAAATGTATTGGCTGTACGTGTGGATAATCAGGAACAACCTAATTCTCGTTGGTATTCGGGATGTGGTATCTATCGGAATGTATGGCTGACCAAATGCAATCCGATTCATGTTGATCTATGGGGAACGTATGTGACGACTCCTCAAGTGTCGGAAACAGAAGCAACGGTAGCTGTCCGTACCTCAATAAAGAATGAAGCGGATGCAGATGCTTCTGTTGAATTGGTTACTGGTTTGTTTGATGCTGAAGGTAATCAAGTTGGTAAGGCATCATCTGTATTGCCTGTTAAAAAGGATAGCATCGGTATTTTTGAACAAGATATCCAACTACTTTCTCCTCTTTTATGGTCGACTGAACATCCTTATTTATATACAGTAAAGACCGAAGTGTATTGTGAAGGTAAGAAAATAGATGATTATACCACCACAACAGGTATTCGTTCTTTTTCTTTTGATGTGAAGAAAGGATTTGTTTTGAACGGTCAACAAGTAAAGATTAATGGTGTTTGTATGCATCATGATTTAGGATGCTTGGGAGCTGCAGTAAATACTCGTGCCATTGAACGTCAATTGGAAATATTAAAGGAAATGGGTTGTAACGGTATTCGTTGTGCTCATAATCCTCCTGCTCCTGAATTGTTGGAACTCTGTGATAAAATGGGTTTTATCGTGATGGATGAAACATTCGACATGTGGCGAAAAAAGAAAACGAAACACGACTATTCCCGTTATTTCAATGAATGGCATGAACGCGATTTGACTGACTTGATGTTGCGTGATCGTAATCATCCTTCCATTTTTATGTGGAGTATAGGTAACGAAGTGCTTGAACAATGGAGTGATGCTAATGCTGATACGTTGAGTCTGGAAGAAGCGAATATGATTCTGAATTTTGGACACAGTGCAGAAATGCTGGCTAAAGAAGGTGCAGAAATGTCCGTCAATTCGTTGCTTACAAAGAAATTGGTGGATATGACTCGTGCACTCGATGCTACTCGTCCCATTACAGCCGGTTGCAACGAGCCCAATCCATATAACCATTTGTTTGCATCGGGAGCTTTGGATATAATTGGTTTCAATTATCATGATGACTGGTTTATGGGTGTACCTCAAAATTTTCCTGGCAAACCTTTCATTGTAACGGAAAGTGTGTCGGGACTGATGACTCGTGGATATTATAAAATGCCGAGTGATCAATCGATTGTATGTCCCGAACGTTGGGACAAGCCCTATTACGATCCTTCCTTCTCTTGCTCTTCGTATGATAATTGTAGAGTGCCATGGGGAAATCATCATGAAGGTACTTTAAGATTGGTTCAAGAAAACGATTTTATCAGTGGACAGTATATTTGGACTGGTTTTGACTATATAGGCGAGCCTACTCCTTATGGCTGGCCTGCTAGAAGCTCGTATTTTGGTATTGTTGACTTGGCAGGTTTCCCGAAAGATGTCTATTATATGTATCAATCCCAATGGACGGATAAGGATGTTCTTCATTTGTTCCCGCATTGGAATTGGGAAGAAGGACAGGAGGTCGATTTGTGGGCTTATTATAACAATGCCGATGAGGTGGAACTTTTTGTGAATGGTAAATCACAAGGAGTGAAAACTATGCCTTCCGATAAATACCATGTGGCTTGGCGAGTGAAATATGAACCGGGAACTCTTAAAGTGGTTTCTCGTAAGAACGGTAACATCGTGATGGAGAAAGAAATCCATACGGCTGGAGAACCGGCACAAATTCGTCTGACTACTGACCGTTCGGAAATACACGCTGATGGAACAGACCTTAGTTTTGTAACGGTTGAGATCGTGGACGAAAAGGGTAATCTTTGTCCTAATGCCGATAATTTAGTGAATTTCGAAGTGAATGGCCCCGCCTTTATTGCTGGGGTGGACAATGGAAGCCCTATTTCGCATGAAGGTTTCAAAGCGCCTTATCGAAAGGCTTTTTATGGTAAATGTTTGGTTGTACTTCAAAACAATGGCAGCAAAGGTGATATAGAGCTGAAAGCTGTTTCAGATAATTTGAAATCAACAACCATAATGATAAATGCAAATTAATGTAACTATGAAAAAGAATTTTTTATTAGCTATGATGATGTGTTTCGGAGGGACCGCTATGGCTCAGACTCCTATTTATTTGGACGATAATCAGTCAATCGAAGTTCGTGTACAAGATGCATTGAGTCGCATGACACTCGAAGAAAAAGTTCGGTTAAGTTATGCACAGAGTAAATTCAGTAGTCCGGGTGTTCCACGTTTAGGTATTCCCGAATTATATTGGAGCGACGGTCCTCATGGAGTCCGGATGGAAATCAATTGGAATGATTGGAATCATGCCAATTGGACTAATGATAGTATCACTGCATTTCCGGCTTTGACAGCCTTGGCTGCTACATGGAATCCGGTAATGTCGGCAGCATACGGTAAATCCATCAGTGAAGAGGCTCTTTATCGTGAAAAGGATGTCATGTTGGGACCGGGTGTGAATATCTATCGTACTCCGTTGAATGGCCGAAATTTTGAATATATGGGTGAAGATCCATACTTGGCTAGTGTCATGGTTGTTCCTTATATCCAGGAAATGCAGAAGAATGGAGTCGCTGCATGTGTTAAGCATTATGCTCTGAACAATCAGGAAACATGGCGTAATCATATCGATGTTCAGGTAAGTGAACGTGCTTTGTACGAAATTTATTTACCTGCTTTTAAAGCTGCTATCACGAAAGGTGGTTCGTGGACCATCATGGGGGCCTACAATAAGATTGCTGGTACCCATGCATGTCACAACGACCGCATGCTGAATCAAATCTTGAAGAAGGATTGGAAATTTGATGGTGTGGTAGTTTCCGATTGGGGAGGTACACACGATACCAAGGAAGCGGCTCTCAACGGCCTTGAAGTGGAAATGGGATCTTATACCAATGGACTGACCAGTGAAAGTGATTTCGGTTACGATGATTACTATTTGGGAAAGGCTTATCTGAAAATGATTAAGGATGGACAGATACCGGAATCAGTAGTGAATGATAAGGCTGCCCGTATTCTCCGTTTGATTTTCCGGACATCCATGAATAGAAAGAAACCGTTTGGCTCTATTTGTACGGAAGCGCATTATGCAGCGGCCGAAGCTATCGGTAATGAAGGGATAGTACTGTTGAAGAACGCTCCTGTAACCAAGAAATCTTCTGCATTGCTTCCGTTAAAGAAAGATTATCAAAATATTCTTGTAGTGGGCGATAATGCAGTCCGTAAATTGAATGAAGGGGGTGGCTCTTCAGAATTGAAGGTTAAGGATATGGTTTCTCCTTTGGATGGTTTGCGCGCTATTTATGGCAATCGGGTGAAGTATGCACAAGGTTATACGGCGGGTAAACCGATGTATGGAAATGCGGACGTAATTTCGAAGGAAGTGGAAGACAAACTTCGTGAAGAAGCTGTTGCCATGGCCAAAGAAGCTGATGTGGTTATTCTTGTAGGTGGATTGAACAAGAATCATTTTCAGGATTGTGAAGGAGGCGACCGTCAACAATATGGACTTCCTTTCGGACAGGTACAATTGATTGAAGAATTGCAGGCTGTCAATAAGAACCTTGTTTTGGTATTGCTGAGTGGTAATGCGGTGGAAATGCCTTGGGTTGATAAAGTTCCGGCTATTGTACAGGGATGGTATTTGGGCTCTATGGGAGGAAAATCCATCGCCAATGTGTTGAGCGGTAAGGTGAATCCGAGTGGAAAACTTCCGTTCTCTTTCCCAGTCAAACTGACTGATTGTGGGGCACATGCCTTCGATGAATTGAGTTATCCGGGCGACGGTATTAAGCAAGTGTACAAAGAAGACATTCTGGTGGGATATCGTTGGCATGACACCAAGAAAATTCCAGCAGCCTTTGCTTTTGGACATGGCTTGAGTTATACGCAATTTGAATATGGTAAGGCGATTGCTTCTGCTAAGAAAATGACAGAAGATGGTACGTTGGAAATCGCAGTTAAAGTCAAGAACGTAGGTGATGTAGCCGGCAAGGAAGTTGTTCAATTGTATATCGGTGATGATAAGTGTAGTGTTGTCCGTCCATTGAAGGAACTGAAGCATTTTGAAAAGATTGCTTTGAATCCCGGTGAAGAAAAGACAGTTACATTTACGGTTACAGTCGATGATTTGAAATTCTACGATGATAGCAAGAAAGATTGGATGGCCGAAACCGGTAAGTTTAAGGCGTATATTGGTTCTTCGTCTACCGATATCCGTACTATAGTTCCGTTTGTATTGGAATAAAGATTTTCGTTCCAGACAATCCTATCGTTTGTAAATAACAGGAAACCGGCCTTTCCCATTAAGGGGAAAGGCCGGTTTCCTGTTATACTATTGTATTAATTGCAACGTTTGTTGGTCATGATATCCAATACCAACTTGTCGGTTTCGTTCATACCTTGCGAACCGATGAGGGTCAGGTTTCGGATACTGCGATCTACGTCATCGTCGATGATGCCTTCTACCGAAGTAACGCATTTGTTCTCCATGGCTAAAACAGCGGAAAGAACAGCGGTAGATACTCCACTGGCAAGTTTCAAGGCACAACTGGGCTTGGCACCGTCGCATATCATACCGGTGATATTGGCAATCATGTTCTTTACGGCATAAGTCACTTGTTCGTAATTACCACCCATCAAATAAGTGATGCCGCAACTGGAACCGGTAGCTGCTACTACACATCCGCACAAGGCCGACAAACGACCCAGACTTTGTTTGATGTAGATGACGGCTAGATGACTTAATGTCAAGGCCCGAATCAGTTCTTCTTCACTTTTTCCGTGATCTTCGGCATATACCACAACCGGAAGAGTGGCGGTAATACCTTGGTTGCCACTACCCGAATTGCTCATGACTGGAATCATGGCACCGGCCATACGTGCATCGCATGCGGCTGAAGTATACGAGAGGATGTGGGTGAATGTATTGTTGCCCATCATCAGATTGGTATTTTGACTATTCAATGTACGTCCCAATTGATGGCCGTAATTACCTTTGAATGAACGTTCGGCGGCATTCTTGTTCAGATTTCGGGTTTCTAGGATAAAGCGGATTTCATCGATGGGAGTGGTCATGGCAAAGTCGTATACTTTGCGAAGAGTCAGTTCTATATTTTCCAACTCTTTTGACGACGATTGGGTGCTCTGCTCGTTTAACAACACGTTCTCATCCTTGGCAATATATACAAACTTTGTATGTCCACCGCTGATGATGGTAGTGGCTTTTTTCCCTTCGGCCTCACAGATGACCTCAATGTATAGTTTTTCTTCAATACCATATTTCAGAGCGATGTCAATTGCTTGTGAATCGATTATTTTTTTGCCTTCTTCTACGGCTTCCGGAGTACTGTCTTTCAGTACTTCCAATTGATATTCACTTTTACCGATGAGTGCTCCCAAGGCAATGGCAATAGGCAGACCTATCATACCAGTTCCAGGTATACCAACTCCCATGGCATTTTTCAGAATATTGGCACTCAATAGAACCTGTATTTTCTGTGGCCTGCATCCCAATGTTTCTGTCGCTTTGGCTACACAAAGGGCTACAGCAATCGGTTCGGTGCATCCGATGGCCGGAACAACTTCTCGATTGATCAGAGCAATGATTTGCTCTCTTTCTGCTTTTTCAATCATGGATTATTTTTTATAATTATCCAAACCTGTTTCTAAAAACTTGACGTACTCGTTGATGTCTTCGTCGTACTTGTAGGCTTTATTGAGCGGTTTGCCTTCATTGTCAATCAACACATAGAAAGGCTGGGCATTGGCACCGAATTTGGTGCGTTGTAGATAGCTCCATTTGTCTCCAATGGTGCGTAAGGTAATTTCCTTTCCATTTTCTGTGATTTTGACTGGTGCTGGCAATGGTGTCTTGTCGTCAACGAAGAGAGTAATCAATACATAATCATTCTGTATGATATCACTTACCTTGGAATCTGTCCATACGGCCAATTCCATTTTGCGGCAGTTTACACAACCGTAACCGGTAAAGTCGAGCATGACTGGCTTTCCGTTTTGTTTGGCATAATTCATTCCTTCATCGTAATCCTTGAATTGCGCATGTACTTCGTTCTTGTACAGATTGAAGTCTTGTGTATTCATTGGTGGAGCGAAAGCGCTGACTGCCTTAAGTGGAGCACCCCAAAGTCCAGGAACCATGTAAACGGCAAAAGCTAATGAGGCGAGTGCCAAGAAGAAACGAGGTACGCTGACTTTGTCGTCATCATCATCGTGCGGGAATTTGATTTTTCCCAAAAGATAGAAACCAAGCAAAGCAAAAATGACAATCCATAAAGCCAGAAATGTTTCCCGGTCAAGAATGCGCCATCCGTATGCCAAGTCGGCAACCGACAAGAATTTCAAAGCAAAAGCTAATTCAAGGAAACCAAGTGTAACCTTGATTACATTCATCCAACCACCCGATTTAGGCATTGATTTTAACCAAGTCGGGAACATGGCAAATAGGGTGAAAGGCAAGGCCAAGGCCAAAGCGAATCCAAACATACCGATGGCAGGTGCAACGATGTTCCCAGTTGTCCCTAATTCAACCAAAAGAAAACCAATGATAGGACCTGTACACGAGAATGAAACTAATGACAACGTAAATGCCATTAGGAAAATACTGATTAAGCCACTGGTTTGTTCGGCTTTGCTATCAACGGCATTGCTCCATTTGGATGGTAAGGTAATTTCGAATGCACCGAAGAAAGATGCTGCAAATATCACCAACATCAAGAAGAATAAGATATTGAATATGGCATTGGTCGATAACGAATTCAAGGCGCTGGCGCCAAAAATGAGTGTGATGGCCAAGCCTAATGTTACATAAATGACAACGATGGATATACCGTATGTCCATGCATCTTTGATTCCTTTTTTCTTGTCTTTAGAGCGTTTCAAGAAGAAACTTACGGTCATCGGTATGATAGGCCATACACACGGAGTGAATAAGGCAATCAATCCGCCTAAAAATCCTGCGATAAAGATATAAATCCATGATTGGTTGGCTGCTTGGGCTGTTTCTTCACCGAACGCATTCAATTGATCGATGACGGGCTCCCAATAATTGGTGGAAGCGATACCTTCAGCATTGGGTTGGACTGCTGTTGTATCTGTCGCAACTTTTGTAATTTCTTCTTTAATAACAGACTCTTCTGCTGCAGGTTGTTTTTCTTTGGGCTGTTCTACAACTGGTGCTTGAGCTATCCCTTTTCCAGAATACGAGAAGGATACAGCGGTAGGAGGCAAGCAATTTTCATCGTTGCAAGCTCCATATTCCATATAACCTTCTATAGAATAGGTGGCTCCAGTAATTTTCAGTTTTTGAATAAAGACTGCTTTTCCTTCGAAATAGCGGACATTCATTTCGAACATCTTGTCAAAATTCTCAATTTCTTTTCCTTGTGGCGTTAGTTTTCCGACTAATTCCAAACCTTTTATTTGGTCAATATTGAAAGTCGCTGAAATAGGACCTCCTGAAGGAAGATCGGTTGAATAGACATGCCATCCAGCCTCAATGTCTCCAGTAAAAACGATTTCTGCTTCATTTTCGGATGTAGACTTGAATTCCGTTTTGAAAAGTACAGGCTCTTGGATTTGAGCAATAATGGGGAATATTCCCATTATTGATAACAAAAAGCTTACGAGTAGATTCTTTTTCATGTGAAATTGTATTTCGATTATTACTATTTGCTATAAGATGTTGTTACAATATCTGTGCAAAGATAATAAATACTTTATTTTTTTTCATTATAATTCTTGTGGAATTAAAATAAATCAGTACCTTTGCATCGCTTTTGAAACAAACGATGCTTCAGAAATGAAGTCTTGGAGAGATGGCAGAGTGGTCGATCGCGGCGGTCTTGAAAACCGTTGTACTGAGAGGTACCGGGGGTTCGAATCCCTCTCTCTCCGCAGAACGCCAAAGACAAAAGGCGGACAAAATTAGACAAATCCCGTAAAATCAAGGTTTTACGGGATTTTTTGTATCTCCTACCCAGACATCTGAAAGACACAAAAAAGCCCCAAAAAGAC